>NZ_LQPW01000171.1 GCF_002116635.1 Mycobacterium szulgai
CGGCAGCGTCAACATCGGCTTCGGCAACACCAGCCCGCACTTCACCCCCACCAACCCCATCACCCAATTCGGCAGCCTGGGCTATTTCAACAACGGCATCAACAACGTCGGCATCGCCAACATCGGCGCCAACAACAGCGGCCTACCCCTAGGCCCCTTGGCACTGCTGGGCGCGGGCAACCACGGCACCTTCAACCAGGGTTTCTTCAACACCGGCAACCACAACCTGGGCGCCTTCCTCAACGGCGACAACCTCGTCGGCATCGGCCCACTGCACTTCGACCGCGGTGCACTGTCCGCAATACTCCCCGCCGCCGGCGACTTGCCCAACTACGGCTACGGCAACGTCGGCCAAGGCAACGTCGGGTTCTTCAACGACGGCACCTTGAACTTCGGCATCTCCAATACCAGCCCCAACTTCACCCCCACCAACCCGATCACCTTGTTCGGCGGGGTTGGCATCGCCAACAACGGTCTCGAAAACGTCGGCGGCTGGAACACCGGCAGCGTCAACATCGGCTTCGGCAACACCAGCCCGCACTTCACCCCCACCAACCCCATCACCCAATTCGGCAGCCTGGGCTATTTCAATAACGGCATCAACAACGTCGGCATCGCCAACATCGGCGCCAACAACAGCGGCCTACCCCTAGGCCCCTTGGCACTGCTGGGCGCGGGCAACCACGGCACCTTCAACCAGGGTTTCTTCAACACCGGCAACCACAACCTGGGCGCCTTCCTCAACGGCGACAACCTCGTCGGCATCGGCCCACTGCACTTCGACCGCGGTGCACTGTCCGCAATACTCCCCGCCGCCGGCGACTTGCCCAACTACGGCTACGGCAACGTCGGCCAAGGCAACATCGGGTTCTTCAACAACGGCACCCTCAACGTGGGCGTCAACAACATCAGCCCCAACTTCACCCCCACTAACCCGATCACCCAATTCGGCGGCTTCGGCTTCGCCAACAACGGCATCGAAAACGTCGGCGGCTGGAACACCGGCAACATGAACGTCGGCTGGGGCAACAGCGGCACCCTCAACCTCGGCATTGCCAATGTCGGCACCGCCAACAGCGGGCTACCGCTAAGCCTGCTGCAAACCCTGGGCGTGGGTAACCACGGCACATACAACCAGGGGTTGTTCAACGTCGGCAACCACAACATCGGCATCGCGCTCAACGGCGACAACCTGATCGGCATCGGGCCCTTCCACATCACCAGGTAAGCGCCTCAACCCGGGGGGCGCCGACCCTCACGAAGCCGAAGTGGCTCCGACGTATCCGATGTGGCAATGTATCCGTTACGTCGCGAATTCGGAGGTGAAGTACAGATGCCGGCAACGACCACCACCGACAAGCCCGTGCGGGTCACAAAGCGCCGAGCCGAAACCCGCGCCCGACTCATCGACGCCGCGTTTCGAGTGTTCGCTGACAAGGGATACGGACATGTGACCATCGAGGATGTGTGCGAGGCGGCCGGCTATACCCGCGGCGCGTTCTATTCCCAATTCGACAGCCTCGAGGAACTGTTCTTTCTGCTCTACGACCAGTGGGCCCAGCGCACCGCCGATCAGGTGCGCGCCGCGATGCAAGGCAGTGAACCTGTCGCCGACGTGCCCGAAGCGGTCGAGCGCATCGTGGACACCTTGCTGTTCGAACGCGATTGGCTGCTAATCAAGATCGACTTTCTGCTTCATGCCGCCCGCAACCCCGACCTCGCCCACCGCTGGGAAGTGCACCGCGCTCAATTGCGCAAGGTCATCGAAGAACGGTTGATTGCCAGCGGCCTGGAATTTCACCCGTCCCTCAAGACCGTCACCCTTACCGCCCGCGCCATCGTTGCGGCATACGACGGGGTAAGCATCCAGCTACTGCTCGACAGCGACCAGGCCGCCGCCCGGGCATGGCTTACTCAGCTACTCAATGTGATACTCAGCCGCTGAGCGCGCTCAGTTGCTCAATACCAAGCGCCAGGTACCCGCCGATGTGCGGTCCGGAACGCACCAGTAGTTATTCCAGCCACCAGCTGTCGTGGCCTGAACGCCCGGCCCCGCGGCCATGCACGCGGCGTGACTGGGGTAACTGCCCTCGGTCTGAATCGTGGCGGCATTGGCATTACCCACTCCGGCAGTCATCAGGCCCGCGAAAGCGATGAGACCTGCCGCCGCGACCATTCCTCCCCGAGGCCGGCTTGCCCCAATTTTCTTTGTTCTCATTCCGGTTCTCCTTGTTCTACATTGCGGCTCGCGCAAAACCGAACGAGCAGCTAAAAGCCTGATGTAGTCAGACGACTACATCTGATTGCATCACTGTAGTCAGTTGACTACAGTGATGCAAGAGATTTGCCGCATAAGGGCGACCCTTGGCGACGGGAATGCAGATAGGACTTATAAGAAATGGTTGCGTAATGCAATAGTTTTTATGCATACTTGTTGCGCACCGAGTAGCTCACTCGAACCCGCAGAAATCAAAGGCGCATATCGATACGGCTGCCGCCGACCCTAACGCTAGGGTCAGCCGCCGCCTAGATCCGCTGCGCCACGCCTGGCCACCGAGGGCCGCCGATATGAACGCACCGCGCGATACCTTAAGGGAGACAATGGATTTCGGAGACCCCGGTCAATGACATTAAGTCGGCTGCAGCAAGCCCTGGCAGCCACGCCCACCCGCATCGTGGCGTGCAGCGGCGGCGTAGACAGTCTGCTTTTGGCTACCGTCGCCCACCGGGCGGCGCCGCACACCACAGTAGTGGCCCATGCCGTCACACCGGCCGTTCCCGCGGCGGCCACAGCGCGGGTCATCGCGCAGGCCGAGGCCGAGAACTGGACACTTGAGCTGGTTCGTTCCACGGAGTTCGACGACGAGCGCTATCTTGCCAATCCGCGTAACCGCTGCTACTTCTGCAAGAGCCACCTCTACGCCGCGATCGGCGAATTGCCGAGCCGTGCCGGCGCAACAATGTTGAGCGGCGCCAACGTTGACGATCTCGGCGAGTACCGGCCCGGTCTGATCGCCGCCGAGGAGAACGAAGTCCGCCACCCCTACATCGAAGCGGGTCTGGACAAGGAAGACATCCGGTCCATCGCCCGCGAGCTGGGGCTGGATTTCGCGGAGCTGCCCGCATCGCCATGCCTGGCCAGCCGCCTGTACACGGATACCGCCGTAACCCCGTCGCGGCTTCGGTCGATAGAAATCGGAGAAGACCTGTTAAAGATGCTGACGGGGATCAACGTCGTCCGGTGCCGGCTGCGCGAGGAGGTCGTGTTGATCGAAGTCACAGCCGAAGACCACGCACGAGTCACCGATGAGATCATCGACCGGGTGGCCGCGGCGATGCGAAAGGTGGAACCATCGCTGAATCGAGTCATTTTGGACGACAAACCATATCGTCCCGGTCGCGCACTTAAGTTGCTAGCGTGACCCTTCGCTACGACTATGCCCGGCTCGCGCGCGTCGGGATGCCGGAGGCTACGTTCTGTCTGAACAAGACGACGCGGCAGCTGCGCGCCATCGTGACCGAGTTGGTCGAACGGCCCGACAACCCGGTTCTGTTCACCCGAATGAGCGACGCCCAGTACCAAGACGTTCGTAACCTCGCCGGGCCCTCGATGGAATACGACGCGGAGTCGGCAACCGCGATCATGCATGGTTGCCTGCCGGCGCGGGAGGGCACGGTGGCTGTTGTCACCGCTGGTACGTCGGATCTCACCGTCGCAGCCGAGGCCCATCGGACACTTGGGTTCCTCGGCTTCACGACTAATCTCATCGCCGACGTCGGTGTTGCCGGGCTCTGGCGCCTGCTGGAAAGAGTCGATGAGATCACCGCCTACGACGTCGTGATCGTCGTGGCCGGGATGGACGCCGCGCTCGCCTCGGTGATGGGCGGGCTCACCGGCCAGCCCATTATCGCCGTACCTACATCGACCGGTTACGGCGTGGCAGCCGACGGGGAATCCGCGCTTCGCTCGATGCTGACCAGCTGCGCGCAGGGTATCGCGGTCACCAACATCGACAACGGGTTCGGTGCGGCGTGTGCGGCCAACCGAATTCTGTTGGCGCTGAACCGGAAATGATCGGCTGGATCGACGCCCGAGCCGGGGTGACCGCGGCGATGCTGCTCGGCGCTCTCGTCGACGCGGGGGTGCCGTTGGGCCTGTTGCAGACGGAGATCGACCAACTTGGCCTTGGCGTGACGCTGACGTCGACGACATGCGAACGCGGCTGTGTCGTCGCCACCAAGGTCGAGGTTGGTGGCGACGAGGACGCAACCCTCCTTGAGATTCAACAAGTGCTCGACCGAGTCGAGGAACCCGTTCGCACGACGGCCGGCACCATCCTTCGCCGGCTGGCCGAAGCCGAGTCACACGCAAAGCGAGTTTCTCTGCGAGACTTCAAGTTTCACGACGTGTGCTGCACGCTCGCTTACGCGGTTGGCGCAACGGCCGGGTTTCGCCAATTGGGCCTTGAGGCGCTGCACTGTTCGCCAGTCAGCCTGGGCAGCACAACAGCGATGCCAGACCCGGCGGTCCTGGAACTGCTCAAGGGCGTGCCCGTTGCCGCCGGCCCAGCCGCCGTGGAATGCCCCACAGCTGTGGGCGCGGCGGTGCTGGTGACGCTGGTGACCGAATGGGGCGAGATGCCCCCACTCGTTATACATCACGTGGGATACGGTGCGGGCCAAGACAATCCACCCGAACTCGCCAACGTGCTTCACATAGTCGTCGGCGAGCCGGTGGACCAACCGGCCGGCAGCGTCCAGCTGGAAACCAACGTGGACGACCTCGACCCGCGGGTGTGGCCCTACGTCATTGAGCGCCTGCTCGCCGCCGGCGCCTACGACGCCTGGCTCACCCCGATCATCATGAAGAAGGGACGCCCCGCACACACCCTTTCGGTGCTGGCCCCCAGCCACCGGGCCGCGGATCTGCGCGCCATCATATTTCGGGAGACCAGCTCGATCGGATTGCGCGAAATGCCGGTACCCAAGCACCACAAACTGGCCAGAACGGAGAGCCTGGTTCATGTTGGCGGGCAACCGATCCGGATCAAGATCGCCCGGCTCGACGGTGAAACCGTCAATGTCAACCCAGAGTGGCGAGACGTGGTGGCCGCCGCACAAGCGCTCGGGCAACCGGCAAAGCAGGTGTTAGCCGAAGCCCGACGGCTTGCATCCGATGACAGCATGCAAACCGCTGTCGCGCAATGGGATTGAATGCTGACGTTATGACGCTCTGGCCTCGGCTGCGCCAACCGTTTGTGCGGTGGTGCGCGACGATGCCAGGAATGCGGCGACCGCGAAAACCAGCGCTAGCGCGAGGAACACCCACGGCAGGAGGGCCACGGTGAACAACGAGGAGAACATTCCAGGGCCCACAGCGATGGCTATGCCCCACGACCACGAGTAGACCGCAGAATGGCGACCCGTCCTACCCGGCGGCGCGAAACTCAACATGACTTTCAGCCCGGTGGCGCCGAAAGTGGCGGAGGCCAGGCTGAAGAGCATCACGGACGCGCCCAGCAGCGCCGTCCGACCGGCATCGACCGTCACCATTACGGTGAGCGCCGCGAATGTGATTCCAAGCAGTCCGGCCGCCAGCGCCAACAGCCGCAGCCCGGACCGGCGGCGGCCCCACTTGGTCGCCAGCGGCGCGAAGGCCGCAACCAACATGCTGACCACTAGGTAGGTGATCGGCGGAGCCCAAATCGGGAAGCCCAGCGAGAGCAGATACACCGGCAATATCGAGTCGAACCCGATGTTCGCCAGGGCGACCACGAAGATCGCGGCCACGAACACCAAGAACCGGCGTTGGGTCAGCACGTCGCGGTAGCGGCCCACGCCCGTGTCGTCACGCTGCTTGGCCTGTTGATCGAAGGCGCGCAGCCGCCAGAACAGCAAGCCGCAAACCGCGAAGCTGACCGCGTTCGCCAGCACGATGAAAGTCCAGAACAGCCCACTGCCACGCTCGGCCCAGACTCCGAGCGACCCGATCAGCCCACCCAGCCCAAGGCCGACGCTGCGCGAGGCGTTGATCATCGAAAACAGGCCGACGCGAGCATCTTCCGACGGCGCCAGCGCACTTACCATGCCCGGGTGCGCCACCCAGAACAGCCGGCCGGCAAAGCTCAGCGCCACCACGATCATCGATAGCGAGGCAAGCGTGTTGTCGGCCAGGTAGAACGGGAAGGCAATCATCCGGATCACGGAGCTGAGCGTCGCCGCGCGAAACGGCCCGATGCGGTCGACGATGGCTCCGGTCAGCAAGCCGCCGCCCAGCAGCGCGACGAGGCTGCCCAGGGTCAGCGCGGCACCAGCGTCGGCCAGCCTCATGCCGCGTGCGTAGGTGAAGAAGAGCAGCGAGAACGGAATCCACACACCGCTGCCTGTGGTGTCGATGACCATGGCAGTGAGGTAGCCGCGATGGTAGGCCTGCCGCGTTACCATGCCGCGCCGACTCGCCGGTCCACACTCATGCGTACTATTGCACTACACAACTGTTACCTACACTACTATTTGCTTGCGATCAACGTGGCGACCGAATGAATAGCGTATCCGCTGCAACCTCGTGAACACCGCTTTTAGCCGATTGGCCGCAAAACGTGCATCCCGTGCAACGATGGGGTCATGGCGAATGAGATGGGTCTGCGCGAGCGGCGCCGGCGTCAGACCAGCGCTGACATCCGCGGCGCCGCCATCCGCCTCATCCAGAAACGCGGGTTCGACAAGGTGACCATCGAGGAGATCTGCTCGGAAGCCGGCGTTTCGACCCGGACATTCTTCAACTACTTTCCGAACAAAGAGTCCGCTATCGCATACGGCCCTTCAGACATCCCCGGTGAACTTGCCGAGGAGTTCGTCGCCGCCGGGCCCGCTCCCTACCCCGTCGTGCTCGCGGAGCTGATCACCCTTGCCGCGCATCATCTGCGGGACGTACCGCCGGAACGCGACCAGGCCGCATGCATGCTCGAACTGGCCAAAACGACGCCCGCGGTGTTGGCGGCATTCCTGGCAGACCTGGAGCGGTTCCAAACACAATTGGCCGAGATCGTGGCCCGTCGCCAAGGGATGCGGTCCGACGACGAGATTCCTGCCCTGATCTCTGCGCTGGCGCTGACCGCAGTGCGCTCTGGCATCGAGCGCTGGACCAGCTGCGAGCCAGAGGACGCCGACGACACGCCCATGCCCTACGTCGAACGAGCTGCGGCCCTGGTCAACAGCATCTTCACCAAAGACGCGGTGACCGGAAACACATAAAGTTGCATAATCTGCAAAGTATGCAGATCATGTATCCATGGTCCGGCGGCGGCACTCGGCTACGCCTCGGTTACGCGAGACGTTCGCACCCCTTGAGCCGGGCCGTGTTCCGCATCGGGAACTGTCTGCGCACCTGGCGTTCGAACGCGTTGTGGCGCAACGCAACGCGAACCAGCAGACCATAACGGGATTGCCCAGCCGGGAAGGGATCGCGTAGGTGCAGATGGCAAAGATGGTGCGTAATGCCTGGTTGCCGCTGTTGATCGTGGCGGTGCTGGCGATCGGGGGATTTACCGTGCACCGGGTCAAGTCGTTCTTCACCGCCGAGAACGCCGACACGTTGACGAGCCCGAAGGTGGACGACTCCAAACCGTTCAAGCCCAAAGTCGTCAAGTACGAGATCTTCGGCTCGGCGAGCCACGCCAACGTGAACTATCTGGATCTGAGCGCAGAACCGCGGCGCCTCGACAACGCGCCGTTGCCGTGGACGCTGGTCCTCAGCACGACCGCACCGTCGGTGTTCCCGAACATCTCGGCGCAAAGCGACGGTGACTACCTCGGCTGCCGAATCACCGTCGACGACGAAATCAAGGACGAGAAAATTGCCAACGGCGTGCACGCCCTGACCTCCTGCCTGGTGAAATCAGCATGAGCACGACCATCGAAGACACCCGCCCAGACAACTCGGCCACCGCTCCCATCCCCAAACACGCGGCGCGTCCGGCGATTCCACACTTCCTTCGCAAGTTCGCCGTTCCCGTCATCATCGGCTGGATCGCGCTGATCGCGGTGCTCAACGTCGTCGTCCCACAGCTGGACGAAGTCGGCAAGATGCGCTCGGTGTCGATGAGTCCCGACGACGCGCAATCGGTGATCGCGACCAAGCGCGTCGGAGAGGTGTTCAAGGAGTACAAGTCCAACAGCTCGGTGATGATCGTGCTGGAGGGTCAAAACCCGCTCGGGGCCGACGCACACGCTTTCTACGACCAGATCGTCAAGAAGCTCGACGCCGACACCGCACACGTCGAGCACGTTCAGGACTTCTGGAGTGACCCCCTTACCGGGGCCGGCGCACAGAGCAACGACGGCAAGGCCGCCTACGTCCAGGTGTACCTCGTCGGAAACATGGGCGAGGCAAAGGCCAACGACTCGGTCGAGGCCGTGCAGCACATCGTCAAGAGCGTCACGCCGCCGAATGGAGTCAAGGCCTACGTCACCGGTCCCTCGGCGCTGGAAGCCGACCAGCATCTGGCCGGTGACCGCAGCCTGCAGCTCATCGAAGGCGCCACCTTCATCGTGATCATCGCGATGCTGCTGCTTGTCTACCGGTCGATCGTCACGGTCCTGCTCACGCTGGCGATGGTGGTATTCGAACTGGCCGCCGCGCGCGGCGTAGTCGCCTTCCTCGGCTATCACCAAATCATCGGACTTTCCACCTTCGCCACAAACCTGTTGGTCACCTTGGCCATCGCGGCCGCAACCGACTACGCGATCTTCCTCATAGGCCGCTATCAGGAAGCCAGGGCCGTCGGTGAATCGCGAGAAGACGCCTACTACACCATGTTCCACGGCACGGCACACGTCGTGCTCGGATCGGGCATGACCATCGCCGGCGCCACGTTCTGCCTGCACTTCACCAACCTGCCGTACTTCCAGACGCTGGGCATCCCCCTTGCCATCGGCATGGTCGTGGTGGTGCTCGCGGCACTCACACTTGGTCCAGCGGTCATTTCGGTGGCCTCCCGCTTCCGCCAGACACTGGAGCCCAAGCGTGCGCAGCGAATTCGCGGCTGGCGCAAGATCGGGGCCGCCGTGGTGCGCTGGCCTGGTCCGATCCTGGTGATGACGATCGGGATCGCACTCGTCGGCCTGCTCACTTTGCCTGGGTACCGGACCAACTACAACGATCGCAACTACCTGCCCGCGGACCTACCGGCGAACGCCGGTTACGCCGCCGCGGACCGGCATTTCTCCAAGGCCCGGATGAATCCCGAGCTGCTGATGATCGAAAGTGACCATGATTTGCGGAATTCCGCAGACTTCCTGGTCATCGACAAGATCGCCAAGTCGATCTTCCGGGTGCCCGGGATCAGTCGGGTCCAGGCCATCACCCGGCCGGAGGGCAAGCCGATCGAGCACACCTCCATACCGTTCCAGATCAGCATGCAGGGCGTCTCCCAGCAGATGACGCAGAAGTATCAAGAAGACCAGATCGCCGACATGCTGAAACAGTCCGACGAGATGCAGACGACCATCGACAGCATGGTTCAGATGCAGAGCATCACCCAGCAGATGGCCGACGACATGCACGTGATGGTGGGCAAGATGCACGCCATGACCATCGACGTCGCCGAATTGCGCGACCACATGGCCGATTTCGAGGACTTCTTCCGGCCCATCCGGTCCTACTTCTACTGGGAGAAGCACTGCTTCGACATCCCGGTGTGCTGGTCGCTGCGGTCGGTATTCGACGCCCTCGATGGCATCGACACGATGACCGACGACATCCAGAGCCTGCTCCCTGTCATGGATCACATCGACACGCTCATGCCGAAGATGGTCGCGCTGATGCCCGAGATGATCCAGAACATGAAGAACATGAAAACCATGATGCTGACCATGTATTCGACCCAGAAGGGTCTGCTGGAACAGCAGCAACGCGCGCAGCGCGACTCGTCTGCCATGGGCAAGGCTTTCGATGCGTCACGCAACGACGACTCGTTCTACCTGCCGCCGGAGACGTTCGACAACCCCGAGTTCAAGAAGGGTATGAAGAACTTCATCTCCCCCGACGGCCACGCGATGCGCTTCATCATCAGCCACGACGGTGATCCCCTTTCCGCAGATGGCATTTCACATATCGACGCAATCAAGAAGGCCACCTACGAGGCGCTCAAGGGCACGCCCATGGAGGGCTCCAAGATCCTCCTCGGCGGTACCGCGGCCACCTTCAAAGACATGCAGGACGGCAGCAACTACGACCTGCTGATCGCCGGAATCGCCTCCATGTGCCTGATTTTCATCATCATGCTGATCATCACCCGAAGCGTGGTGGCATCAGCGGTGATCGTGGGGACCGTATTGCTTTCTCTGGGTGCGTCTTTCGGGCTTTCGGTGCTCGTCTGGCAGCACCTGATCGGCATCGAACTGCACTGGATGGTTCTGGCGATGTCGGTCATCATCCTGCTGGCCGTCGGTGCCGACTACAACCTGCTGCTGGTGTCCCGTTTCAAAGAGGAAATCCACGCCGGCCTGAACACCGGCATCATCCGGGCCATGGGCGGTACCGGGTCGGTGGTCACCTCGGCGGGGCTCGTGTTCGCCTTCACGATGATGACGATGGCGGTCAGCCAGCTCATCGTGATCGGACAGGTGGGTACCACCATCGGCCTGGGCCTCTTGTTCGACACCTTGATCGTCCGGTCCTTAATGACGCCGTCGATCGCCGCGCTGCTGGGCAAGTGGTTCTGGTGGCCACAACACGTCCGGCAACGCCCGGTCCCCTCGCCCTGGCCCACTCCAACCGAGGAACCCGCCAAGAAGCAATCGCTGACCTCGGTCTAGCCGGGTAGGGGGCTCAATCGGAGGCCCAATTGGGCCTCAATTGCGGCGTCCGAAGCCGGACAGGAAGGTGCCCGAGTTGTACACGCCCGAGTTGCCGAAGCCGGTGGTTAGAAATCCCGAATTGAACAGGAACCCCGAGTTCAATACGCCCGAGCTCGCCCCGCTTGCGTTGAAGTAACCCGAGGACGGTGCCGAGTTACGCACTCCGGAAGCATCGGCACCCGCATTCTGGAAACCCGAGCTGTCGTTTCCCGCGTTGAAGAAGCCGGAACTGCCGGTTCCGGTGTTGAAGAACCCGGAGCTGACACCGGGCCCCGTGATGGTGCTGCCGACGCTGGTGTTGAGATCTCCGGAGTTCCAGAACCCCGTGTTGGTGTCGCCGGAGTTGCCGGAGCCGCTGTTGAGGTTGCCTGCGTTGTTACTGCCCCAGTTGTGACTACCGGCGTTGAAGCTGCCGGTATTGGCGGTACCCGAATTGAGAAAGCCGGTATTGCTCTCAGCCGAGTTACCGAAGCCGGTGTCGGCGGTGGCAGAGTTGAAAAATCCGGTGCTCGATGAGCCTGAATTGCCGAAACCGGTGTTGACGCCGCCCGAGTTGAATAGTCCCCAATTCTTGGAACCCGCGTTCAACACGCCGGTGTTACTGTCACCGGAGTTGAAGAAACCCGCGTTGCCGGTGCCCGAACAAAAGAGGCCGGTATTCCCAGAGCCTGAATTCAAGCCCCCGAAGCCGATCTTGTTGTCTCCGGTGAGTCCGATGCCTATGTTGCCGTTACCCGTGTTCCACAAACCGAAGTTGTTGTCGCCGCTGTTCGCGATGCCCCGGTTGGCGCTACCACTGTTTGCCAACCCGATATTGTCTTTGCCGATATTCGTAGCGCCAATGTTTCCGCTGCCGAGGTTGGCTAAACCGAAATTGGCGCTGCCGAGGTTTGCAGGGCCGAAGTTTCCGTTGCCCTGGTTCGCTATGCCGACGTTTTGGCTGCCGTTGTTTCCGCTGCCGAGGTTCTGGCTGCCGTTATTTCCACTACCGAGGTTGGAGCTGCCGTTGTTTCCGCTGCCGAGGTTTGTGTTCCCGAGGTTTCCGTTGCCGAAGTTAGCCAGTCCGTTGTTGCCGTTGCCCAGGTTGAGATTTCCTTTGTTGCCGATGCCGAATTCGATCGCAGGGAGCTTTGCCAACGACTGCCATGGCGACAATTGCACCGCCGCCGCCGAGGCTCGGCTGTAGTAGCTCACCATCGCGGTGACATCCTGTGCCCACATCTGCTCATATACAGCCTCGGCAGCCGCAATCGCAGGGGCATTCAGGCCCAACAGATTTGACCGTATCAACGACACCAGCTGGGAGCGGTTGACCGTCACCGAAGCCGGATGCACCGTGGCCGCCCGTGCGGCTTCGAATGCCGTCGCCGTCGCTCGGGCATACCCCGCAGCGGTCTCGGCCCGGGCTGTTGCTGCGGCCAGCCAGCCCGCGTAGGGCGACGCCGCGGCCACCATGGCCGCCGCGGCCCGCCCCTGCCAAGCGGAGTCCACCAGTCCGGCGGTCACCGAGCGGAATGCGTCGGCAGCAGTGCTTAACTCGGCGGCCAGCCCCTCCCAGGCCGCTGCCGCCGCCAACATCGGCTCTGACCCCGCTCCGAGAAACATGCGCGCCGAGTTCATTTCGGGCGGCAAGAGCGGAAATTCCATCAGTCAACTCTTCTGCAACGACAGCTCGCCGTGACCCGCATGGTCACTGGTTGCCAATCGAGCCGCGCGGCATCACAGACCCTAGAACATTTGGACATACCCCAATGCGATTCCGCGAAGATGGTTCTCGCGACGCCATCGGGGCGACTGTCGTTTCAATTCACCACGTCGAACACCGCCGCGGCCGAGGTGATGGCCTTGTCCGCGTGTCCTTCGTCGTGCAAGAGCATGCGTACGCCGATGCGCCCGGGGCCGCCCGCGCACGCCTGCCCCTCCACCCGGAACGGGCCGACCTTGCCGCGCGACATGAACATCACATGCCAGCTGATGACCTGAACTTTGGTGCTCCCCGCGAGCTCGACGGCAAGCTCGGTCGCCGCGGTCTCGAGGACGACATGTTGAGGTCCGATGTGCAGTGCGGCGTCCGGCGAGGCGAATTCGGCGCTCAGTGCCGGCAACACCCAATGGCCGCCGTCGCGCCGGGTCGCGCCGAACGCCTGCCACAGCGGCGGCAGGTCGGTTGAGTCTTCAATAACCAGTTCCGTGCCCGAAACATCCATCCGGTCCAGGCCTTCCGGCGGCGTACCGATGATCGCGCCCTGTCCCTCATTGAAGGCGATCACCCGGTTGGGGTTGTCGGCGTCGACGATCTTGCACCGCCCGTAGCCCATGGTGCGACCCTGGTGCACAACACCGGAACCGACGATCTGGATTCTGCTGACGTCGTGGCCGGGGTCGATGATCTGGACCGATGCGACGACCGGGTTGGGTACCGCCACAAGGTCGGTCTGGCATCCCTCCGGTGATGAAATAGCCAGCGGCGCAACCATGATGCCGCCGGCGGCGTTGCGCATGTCGCGGCGGATGGTGACGGTGTCATCGCTCTCACCGAGGTCCATCGACGAGTGCTTGCGACCGATGTAGCGGTAGCTCAGCAGACCGGTCCAGCGCCGGAACAGTTCGTCCCGGTAGGCATCGGCGTCGTTGGTCAGCTCGCGAATGTCTCGCAGTCGGTCGCTCATTGTGGACCACCCTTCTCGCGTTTACTCCGCGCCACGTGATTGACGGCACGCCGCGGTCGGGGCGTACTCACGCCGGAAGTGCAACACGTGTTTCGCCAATGACGTTGCGCGCCATCACGGTGGTACCGCCACCTATGCTCGCGATCTGGCGGCCCGGCGCCGGTTTCGACATCGTGATATGTGGCCACGACTCCTCTGCGTCGAGGTCGAGAAGCGCCTGCACGGGCTCGATTTGCGGCATATTGCCGGACAACCAGGTCGGCGTCCGACTCCGAAATTGCTCAATGGACTCAGCCATGGCCTCCCGCCGCGACAGTGCTCTGGCTGGAGGACTCTAGCAGCGGTGCTGAGCGAGTGTACAGCGCCTCGCGCGGCGACGCGTTCGGCAGAGCCGTAGACCTAGGTGTACTGACCTGACAGGTCAGTTACGCGGGTGACGGGTGGTTGGCCGCCGAGGGTGCATACCTAGTAGGTAGGCGATTCGTGCTGGGCCCCAACGCCGGATGACTCGGACCTTGATGATTCGACGCTCGCGACGGGTCGGAGTGCGGCAGGGACTGCAATGCGGCCGCGAGCTCCGGTCGGCCATGCCCGCTGCTTGGCGATACCGGTCTGCCCACGCGCCGCTGTGGTGACCGAGACTTGAAGTCGCTCAGCGGCCCGCCGCAGCGGCCAGTGATCGTCAACGATGCATCGAGCCAGCCGCAATCGGCCGGTTTCTGACAGCGGGGCATTACGGTGGACCACGAAGACCTCCTGGTGAGAAATGCGTTCCTAGACAGCTCGCACTTCACTCGGAGGTCTTCTTCATGTCACCACGCCACGCCGCGTCACCAACGTCCGTGGTCAGTACACCTAGGCCAGCAAAATCGAGACGACGCTGCCGACCTGGGTGAAACCGACGCGGTCGTAAGCGGCGCGGGCCGGCGCGTTGGAGTGTGCTACGTAGCCGCACGCGATGCGTCCGGCGCCGACAATCGAGCTGACCACCGCAGCGGTGCCCGGTGCGCATAGGCCACGGCCACGCCACTGCGGATGTACCCAAACCCCCTGAATCAGAGCAGCTCTCGCGGATTGGACGCCTACTTCGGCTTTGAAGACCACCGCACCGTCCTCGAACCGGGCCCAAGCCCTGCCGGCCGCGATGATATGGGCCAGCCGGCGGCGATAGTTGCGGCCGGCTGCATCGACGTCGGGATCGACCCCGAATTCGTCGCGTATCTCTGTCGCGGTCGCCGCTCGGTAAGCCTCCAGCTCACAGGGTTCGACTTGCCGCACGGCGGGGTCGACCGCGCAATCGGGCATACGGTCGATGGCCAGCACTGGCTGATCCGCCCGCACATATCGCGCTGGGCCCCAGACGGGCGCCAATCGCTGCCACATGGGGATTGCCAGCTCGGGACGCCCCATCAGCCACGTGTATCGCCGTGAGCCCCGCAACGCCTTGTCGGCAAAGGACTCCAGCTCGACGGGCAGGCCACGCAGGGGGATGAGGGCGGCGCCGGAGTAGCACAGCGATTCGTCAACCCTGCCACAGGTCCAGAGTTCGCCGCCGGCGCCACGTGGGTTCTCCGCGAGTTCGGCACACATGCAGGTCACAACCGGATCATCGTCGAGTACTCGGCTCACCGCCGCCAGATCGCACACCACCGACACAGTCGGGTTGGCGGGAGGAAATCTGCCGTGCGACATAGATACTTCTTTCTGCCAATCTTTCGCCCCCGCCGCCCCCTTTTTGATCAATCGACGATGGCGCTGGGCTGGAACGCCGGCTGCGTGTATACGACCTCTATCTCGGCAAACAACACTTCATAAGACATGGACTCACCTCCTCTCCCAATGTTGCTGATCCGTTATACGGATCTTTTTAATCCGCTAAACGGATCTCATTGCCGCACGGTAGCACCGCTGCCGAGGCGGGCCATACCCCGAGAGTGCTGTCAACACGCTGTGAAATGCCTGGTAGACACGACCGACCTATACAAATTGGGGCGTGAATGTCACGCTCTGACGATGGGACAACACCCTCAAGTGGTGGCACCCAACAACCAAGCCCCGCCGGACCGAGAAGGCGCCCAGACGGTGTTCACCTTCTGCCGCTATTGCCTGGCCTCATGCGGTATCGAGGTCAGCGTCGAAGCGAATCGGGTGCGCAAAATATCGGCCGACAAGCAGAATCCGCACAGTTGGCAGGATTTCTGTGCCAAAGGCCGCACCGCAGCCCAGCTCGTCGAGCATCCACGCCGGATCCTCGCCCCGATGCGGCGGGTTGGCGATCACTACGTCGAGGCGACGTGGGATGAGGCGATCTCGGATATCGCCGCCCGCATGACGGCGCTGATCGACGCCGACGGGCCTGACGCCATTGCGGCCTATTACGGGAATCCGGCCGCATACTCGTTGTCCAACCTGATCTTCCTCAACGGCTGGCTCGACGCGATCGGCAGCTATAACCGGTATGCGGTGGGCTCGGTCGACCAGAACGCGCTGCACGTGGTGGCCGAGGCTATGTACGGTTCGGCGATAATGGTGCCCGTCTCCGACATCGACCACTGCGACTACTTCTTGCTGATCGGCGCCAATCCCGCAGTGAGCGCTTGGAATTGGGTGGAAAGCGCCCCGGGTGGCTGGCAGCGCGCGCTGGCCCGGCAGCGGCAGGGCGCCAAAATCGTCGTCGTCGACCCATTGCGCACCGAATCCGCCGACAAGGCCGACATCCATGTCGCGGTGCGTCCAGGTCACGATTGGGCGCTGTTGCTGGCGATGGTCAAAGTGATTCTCGATGAACGCCTCGAGCACTCCGGCGATTGCCGGCAACTCACCATCGGCATGCCGGCACTGCGAGAGCTGGCGACCGAGGCCTCACTTGACGACCTGGCGTACCGCTGTGATGTGCCGCGCGCCCAGATCGAATGCATCGCAAGGGGATTCGCCACCGCCAAAACCGCGATGGCGGTCACCCGCACCGGCATCTCGCTGCATGTGTCCGGCGCCGTCGGCGAATGGCTGGGTCAGGTGCTCAATGTGATCACCGGGCGAATGGATCGCCCCGGCGGTCGCCGGTTCGAGGCCGGGTATGTCGACGCACTGCGATTGGCGGCCGCGGCCAGGACACCTGACCACAAGAGCCGGCTGACGGGTCGCGCGATGGTCGCCGGCGCGCACGCGCTGAGCGAACTGCCGGCCGAGATCACCACTCCGGGCCGCGGGCAGATCCGCGCTTTGGTGATCGACGCCGGCAACCCGGTAGTCTCCGGCCCCCAGGGTGCGGCCCTGGATGGGGCACTCGCACAACTGGATCTGCTGGTGGCCATCGACTTCGTCCAGCGCGAAAGCCATCGCCATGCGCACTGGCTGCTGCCCGCGGTGCACTGGCTCGAACGTGACGACCTGCTCGCCTTCACCAGCAATCTGCACGACGAACCGTACGTGCAATACGGGATCCACGCCGTCGATCCGCCGCAGAGCGCACGCGAGGAATGGCGCATCTTCGTCGACCTGGCGCTGGCGATGGACGTTCCGCTGTTCGGGATCCGGGGCGTCAACGGCTTCATCAAAGCCACCCGGCGCCTGGCCCGGCTGACGCGCCGACCTGGGCTGGCGTTCACACCGCACTGGATCAACCGAATCCTCGTGGCAACGTCACACAAGGTGAACGGTCACAAGTTGAAATGGCGTGAGCTGCTTGCCAATCCGCATGGAATGGTGCTCGGGCCGCGAGAGTACGGTCACTTCGCGGCCGCGTTGCGCACCCCCGATAAGCGCGTGCACGTCGCGCCACCCGAACTTGTCGGTCGGGCGCGAGAACTGCTCGCCGCGTCGCCCCCCGATGCTCCTCCCGGTTACCCGTTCCAGCTCGGCAACCGCCGCAACCGCCATTCGATGAACTCATACCTCAACGAGTTGCCCGGCCTGCACCCCGGCGGGAAGGGCAATGTCGTGCTGATCCATCCCACCGACGCTGCCGCACTCGGCATCAGCGATGGCGACCTGGTAAGGGTGTATTCACCAGTCGGCGCGGTCGAGATCAGAGCCGAACTCAGCGACCGGCCCAGACCTGGCGTCATTGTCATCGATCACGGCTGGGGCTCGCGAATCTTCGACCCGCACAAGGGATCTGCGACGCAATCGTTCGGCGTGAACCGCAACCTGCTGATCGACGCGGGGCCGGTGGACCCGCTGTCGCAAACCCCAGCGATGAGTTCGACCTACGTAGCTGTCGCAGGATCAGGCTCGGCACAACTGGATCCATCCACGGAGGCGCCGGAAAAGCGGTAAGCCGGAGCTTGGCGGTCAGATGCTTCGTACCGCTGAATGCAGCGCCCCTCCCAGCGAGCGGTGCGCGTCGGGAAGTCGCCGACGGCGAATCATGTGCACCAGCACGAGCATCGATACCGCAGCGGCATAGATGCACCACAGTGATGCGAATGCATGGATATAGACAAGGGCCACCACCACGAGCCCCACCAGATTCAGCGCTCCGAACGCCACTATCGAGGGGTAGCCCGACAGGAGTGCGGGCCCGATGACGGCAATGATGTAGAGAACCGCCCAGACAATGCCGTGCTGGACTGACTGCTGATATTCCAGCGTGTGGGGATGCACGACGACTTTGACGGGCCGACAGAGAACGACGTAGCCGAGATAGGCCGATACGACCCCGCCGAGAATCACAAAGGGCGCCACCCGCAGCCGCAAGCCATGCGGTTCAAGCAGCAATACGGACAGTGGCACCAGGGTGGGCAACAGCGACATAGCGATGAAGAGATACGTGCGCACCGCCAGGTGAATGGCGAAGGCGTCGCTGGTCGCCGACGGCCATATCGCGGCCTCGACGAATTGGTGGACCGCGAACACCGCGGGCAGCAGCGCGAACGGTACCTCGCGCGAGTGTCTCACCTCTCGCAGTGCCGCCACGGCAAACGGCACCAGTGCGGCACCGACCACCAGATCGGCAGTCCTGGAAAAACACACCACGAGTGTGTTCCCGCGCCCCAGCACTACAAACCACTGCCGCCGCGAGAGGTGATCGCACGTTGAGATCACTCGTCACAGCACTACGTGACCGCGAGCCGGCACGCACATGACGCGCGAATCGGCACGTCGGCGCGCGCGGCGGCCAGCGCCAGCTGCTGGCCGATGATTGCGGCTTCGCCGGCACGGCCGAGCCGCTGCAGACATTCGTGATAGCCGTGCAGGCTCCACACATTTCCGGGGTGCTGACAGGGCCGGGCCAGCGTGCGGTCCAGGCCCAGGTCGGCGGCGTATACGGCGGTCGCCTCCTCGACGTGGCCCTGCTCGAGCAACAGAGCTCCGTAGGCGTGGCGGGTGGGCTGCATCCAGCCCCAGGGTTCGTCGTAGGGCAGCGCGTCGTCGAGTTCGACAGCGCGCCTCAAATGAGCGAAAGCTTCGTCGAAATGTCTTTCTCGGTAGGCGATTTCGCCGTCGACCATGGCAGCGGCCACCGCGAGGATATCCCTACTGGTGTTGTTGAACAGGTACCGCGACTGTGGTACGCGCCCGTAGGCTTCGGCGAACGCGCCGCGTTCGGCGTGTGCCCGCTCGAGTTGACCGGTGGCCGCCAATGCCACCGCTCGCCCGTAGTGCATGGTCGCTGCGGTGCTGCAGTACAGCTCCGGGTCGTGCGGCAAGGGCTGGGCGATCAGCTCGTCCCACCGCCCGAAGCGCACCAGCACGTGGGTGCGCAGCGGCACGAACGCCTCGAGCCAGTCAGCCATCGGCGGGGACTCGATGGACAGCAGCTCGGGAGTCAGTTGAGCGGCGAGCTCGTCTGACGCCTGCAAGGCGATCTGTGATCGACCTTCGAACATCGCCGAGTACACGATGAAGTGCAGATCGTGGGCGCGGTACAGCGAGTAGAAGTTCAACGGCCCCTCGCGCTGAACGAAGTGCCGGTCCGCTTGCACCGCAGCCTGATTGGCGACCACCGAGCTGCGATAATCGCCACACAGCACGTCGATGTGGCTGGGCATGTGCTGCAGATGGCCGGCGTCGGGCACTAGGCCGCGCAGCATGTCCGCCGCCGGTAGTGCCAGCTCCGGAGTGGCCGACATCTCCATGGTGTGCAGGTAAAGATGCAGGATCCCCGGATGTTCGCGACCGGCCGGCCCGGCGAGCGCTGCATCGAGGATCCGCTTGGCCTCGATCACCCGGGAGCCGGCGGCGGGCCGGCCGGTGGCGGTGTCCCACAGCGCCCACGCCGTCACATTGACCAGCGCGTCGGCGGCCAGCGCTTGTACGTCCATATCGTGCGGATGGGCCGCGGCCAGCGCCGTCATCGCGTCGGCATAGCCGGCAAGGCCCGCCCGCAGAGCGCTGATCTCGCCGGGATCGTCGGTGGGAAACCGTGCCTGCAGCGCGACGATGAGACCTCGCTCCACCGCGCTGGCCCGACCACCGGCGGCCAGCGCGAGTTCACTGCGGGCGCGGGCCAGCGAGGAGCCCAAGTCCACCGGGTCGAACGCCTCCCACGCCTTGTTGTAATTGGGCCCGATCGCGTAGGCGATTCCCCACCGCGCGATCGCCAGATCCGGGTCGTGCTTCAAGGCACGCTCGAAGCAGCGGATCGCCTCCTCATGGTTGAACGCGTAGGCCCAGACCAGCCCGCGGTCGAACCAGACTTGTGCTGGCGCAGAAGGAGTTTCGACCGGCCGGTGATAGGAGCCGAGGTCGAAATACCGGTCGTCGGCAGTCATGCCCGCACCCGCAGGCGCTCGACGATAACGGCTCGCGCAGCACTGCCTTCCGGGATGGGCAGCAGCGGATAGACGTGCAACAAACCCGACCGCTCGTGGTAGTCCACCGCCACACCCGCGGCGCCGGCCTTCTGCACCAGCGCTCGAGCATCGGGGTTGAGGATGTCGCGGGTGCCGCTGAAGACGGTCAACGGTCCCAGACCGGCCAGATCGCCGGCAAGTGGACTACACCGCGGATCGTCGACGGGCAAGTCGCCACGCCACTGCTCGGCCATCACCAGCAAAGCTGCACGGCCTAACCAGGGATCGTTTGGCTCGATCGAGTCGATCAGCGGGTCGCTCAGCGACAGGTCGAGTACCGGTGAGATCAGCACGGTTTGCGGTAGCACGGTCCCGTGGTCATCGCGCAGGAGCAACGCCACCGACAGGGCAAGCTGGCCACCGGCCGAGTCACCGGCCAGGCACACGCTGTCGCAGGACGCTGCGGCTTGAGCAACCAACTCGACGATCACCGGCACCACATCGACGGCGGTGGCGAATGGAATCAGTGGATAAATCGGCACGATCACCCGCGCCTGCGCCCCGGACGCTATCTGGGCAGCCAATTGCCAATGCTGCGAGGTGATTTCATTGACCCACGCGCCGCCGTGCAGATAGAAAACAGTGCGCTCAGGTGTTCCGGTTGTGGGCGCAATCGTGTAAATCGGCCAGCCGAATTGCCGCTGGACGACCACCCTCACATCGGCGGGTAAGCGAGGCGGGCCGTACGGCAGCGGGCGCAACGCACGCTGGTCGATGTGGTCACGGGCGCTCTGAGCGTCGGCATAGGGACGCGTCCTGCCGGTGAGGCGAAGCACTGCCGGCAGCACCCGGCTTCCCCAGCTTGTCAACGGCGCATCCCTTCAGAGCAGCGACGGGTCGCTCGGATCGGATGGATCGAACCGCACCCGCAGCAAAGACTGACTGCCTGCCGCAGTGACGTACAGCTCGTCAAGGCCCGCGCCGCCGATGCAGACGTTGGTGGGAAACGATCCTGCCGGCAGGTCGAGCACGGCGCTGCACTCGCCGCCGGGGTCGATGACATCGATCCGGTCGGCTCCGGTCAGCGCGACCCACGCCTGCCCCGACGGACTGATCAGCATCCCGTCCGGCCAGCCGTTGTCGAACGTGTGCACCAGCCGCGCCTGCGCCCAAGACGGCGCCCCCGGCGCGGCTACGGCATAGGCGAGCAACCCCGAGGAGAGCGTCGCCGTGACCAGTAAGGACCGCCCAACCGGCCCCTCGCCGGTGAACGCAAGCCCATTGATGAACACCGGACCGTTGTCGACGATTCGTTGCGGCGCGCCGCCGTCAAGCGGACAGGCCCACAGCCAGCCCAGCGCACTGTCGTCGGTTGCGCTGAAAACACTTTCACCGCGCGGGTCGGTCACCCACAACCGGCCGTCCGGGCCGAACGCCAGGTCGTTGGGTGCATCCATGCCCGTGGACAAGTAGTCGACGCATCCGCCGGTGACGATCTGCACCCCCGCGGGCGCCGGACCACTCGCGCCGAAGACGCCGCCGTTCTGAGCGACGTACAGCGCACCGTCAGGGCCCAGGGCAAGTCCGTTGGGGCCGCCGCCGGTGACGATCTGTTCCACGGGACCGCCCGCCGGGTCGACGATGTAGAGGCAGCCGCGGCTGATCGAGGTGAGGGCAATCCGTCCGTCAGGCAGCCACACCGGTCCCTCGGTGAAGCCGAGATCGTCGGCAACCAGGTCTATGCGCATCTTGACCCTCTCTGGTTGATTACCGGCGTACCGATCCCGGCAGCTGCTCCCACTCCCCTGACACCGACGACGTCCAGCGGGGCGCGCGGCGCTGCAGAAAGGCCTCGACGCCCTCGCGTGCATCGGCGCTACCCATCACCCGGTGATGCAGCTGCGTTTCCAGGTCGGCGACCCGACGCGGCGGGTAGCCGTTGATCATGGTGTCCCACAGCAGGCGCTTGCTCAGCGCGGCCGACATCGGCGCGACGTTGACTGCGATGTCGTGTGCCACCGCCATCGCGTGGCCGCGTACCTCGGCTGCGGACAGCGACCGGGTGGCGATCCCGATAGCGGCCGCCTCGGCACCGTCGAAGGTGCGTCCGGTCAGCAGGAGATCGGCCGCGACGGCACCGCCCACCAGGTGCGGCAGCGTCCAATGTGACATGCAATCGGGTATAACTCCCCGACGCACCTGTGCGACAGCGTATTTCGCGTCGGTGGCCATGATGCGGATGTCGGCCTGCAAAGCGATGGTCAAGCCGATACCGATGGCGTGCCCGTTTACCGCCGCGATGACCGGCGTGCGCAGCTCGAACGCCGCCGGATCGGTCGGCGCGGCGGTGAAGTCGCCGGATGCAGCGCCGAAAGGGCTTGTCTCAGTGGCGAAGTCGGCTCCGGCGCAAAAGGCTTCCCCGGCTCCGGTGAGGACGATCGCGCGGACCGCATCATCGTCGTCGCACTGTCGGTACGCCCGATTGAGCAGCGCGCCCATCTCCGCGGTGTAGGCATTGCGCCGCTCGGGGCGGTTGAGGGTCAGCACCGCGACGCCGTCGGCGATCTCCACAGTGAGATCAGCGCTCATCTCGGCAAAGATACCCACCCTGCGGTTCGGGCGATTCGACGCCCCAGGCGCTATCGTGTCGCAACGGTCTTTTAGCGCCGGCACAGCGCAGGGACCGGGAGGAGGGACATGAGAACTATCGAGGCCGACTACCTGGTAGTCGGTGCCGGAGCCATGGGCATGGCGTTCACCGACACGCTGATCACCGAATCCGACGCCCGGGTGGTCATCGTAGACCGCGCATGTCAACCTGGTGGACATTGGACCACCGCCTACCCCTTCGTACGGCTGCACCAACCGTCGGCGTACTACGGAGTGAACTCAAGAGCTTTGGGCAACAACACCATTGACAGCGTGGGCTGGAACCAGGGACTCAACGAGCTGGCGCCGGTCGGCGAGGTATGCGCATATTTCGATGCCGTGATGCAGCAACAGTTTCTGCCCACCGGACGGGTCGAGTACTTCCCGATGAGCGAGTATCTCGGAGACGCCCGCTTCCGGACCCTGGCGGGCACCGAATACGGCGTCACCGTAAGGCAGCGGATAGTGGATGCCACCTATCTGCGTGCCATCGTGCCGTCCATGCGGCCAGCGCCGTACTCCGTGGCACCTGGTATTGACTGCATCGCCCCCAATGAATTGGCGAAGTTCGCCGCGCGGGACCGCTATGTCGTCATCGGGGCGGGCAAAACCGGGATGGACGTCTGTCTCTGGTTGCTGCGCCATGACATCGCCCCCGACAAACTGACCTGGATCATGCCGCGTGATTCGTGGCTGATCGATCGGGCCACGCTGCAGCCGGGGCCGACGTTCATCAAGCAATTCCGGGACAGCTACGGCGCCACCCTGGAGGCGATCGACGCCGCGGCATCGGCCGACGACCTGTTCGACCGGCTGGAGACGGCCGGCACCCTGATCCGCCTCGACCCCTCGATTCGTCCGCTTATGTACCGGTGTGCGACGGTGTCGCAACCCGAGTTGCACCAATTGCGCCGTATCCGCGACATCGTCCGGATGGGCCACGTGCAACGCGTCGAGCCGACCAGCATCGTCCTGGACGACGGGTCGGTTCCGGCTTCCCCGTCGGCCCTCTACATCGACTGCACGGCCGACGGTGCCCCGCAACGGCCGGCCACGCCGGTGTTCGACGCCGGCTCCATCACCCT
This sequence comes from Mycobacterium szulgai, assembly GCF_002116635.1. Taxonomy (GTDB): domain Bacteria; phylum Actinomycetota; class Actinomycetes; order Mycobacteriales; family Mycobacteriaceae; genus Mycobacterium; species Mycobacterium szulgai. Next base: position 24,001 of record NZ_LQPW01000171.1, read on the forward strand.
GCAGGCGGTGCGCGGATGCCAGCAGGTGTTCAGCGCCGCCTTCACCGCGCACGTAGAATTCGCCTACGACGATGACGCGGTGAAAAACGAGCTCTGCACACCGATTCCCCATCCGGATCGCGACTTGGACTGGTTGCGCCTGACGCAGTCCGACCTCCGCAATTTCCATCGCTGGCTGGACGATCCCGAGCTGACCGACTGGCTCAGCTCGGCTCGGCTGAATCTGCTGGCCGAGCTGCTTCCACCGTTGTCGCACAAGCCGCGAGTACGTGAGCGGGTGGTCTCGATGTTTCAGTCGAAGCTGAACACCGCGAGCGAACGGCTGGAGGGCCTACTCAGCGCGGCCATGGCCGGACAACGATGAGCGTGGCTGCAGAGGTTACGGCGCCTCTGGTCGCCGTGCCCGACTCCGGCTACGTCTACCAAACCGGTTGGCGGCTAGGCACATTCGACATCGATGAGCACATGCGGCTGAGGCTGGACGGGGTGGCCCGCTACATCCAGGAAGTCGGGGCCGAGCATCTCGCCGACGCCGGGGTTGCCGAGGTCCACCCGCATTGGATCGTGCTGCGCACGGTGATCGACGTGATAGAGCCGATCGAGCTGCCCAGCGACATTACCTTCCGCCGTTGGTGCGCAGCGCTTTCCACCAGATGGTGCTCGATGCGGGTGCAGCTGGAGGGTTCGTCCGGCGGGCGCATCGAGACCGAGGGCTTCTGGCTGTGCGTCAATAAAGACACGCTGACGCCGTCGCGTCTCACCGACGGTTGCATCGCACGATTCGGCACCACCACCGGCAACCACCGGCTCAAATGGCGCCCGTGGCTTACCGAGCCGATGGAATCCGGTACTGAGACGACGTTTCCCTTGCGCCGCACCGATATCGACCCTTTCGAACACGTCAACAACACCATCTACTGGCACGGCATCCAAGAGATTCTGAGCCAGTTCCCCGACCTGGACAAGCGCCCCTATCGCGCGGTGCTCGAATACCGCAGCCCCATCAAGTTCGGTGAACAGGTGACGATTTGTTCGAGCGCAAACGCCGACGGGGTGCGCATTCACTTCACCGTCGGCAAGGACGTGCGCGCGGCCGCTTTGCTGCGCAACATCTAATCCGAACGCAATTCTAGAACCTTGCGGAAGTTCTGAAATGCGAGCCAAGCGCGAAAATACCGTGATAGTTTCGTAATCGGTCATAACCGTCGCGGCTATGCTGTCACGAAATTGATCGTGATAAGTCCGTTATAACGCCGTGATAAGGATGTGATGGGTCGGCGAAGGGTTGGACATTGTCATACCTGATTTCGGCACCACCGGCATTGGCGGCCGCGGCCACGGATATCGCTGAGCTCGGTTCGGCGCTCGGCGCCGCGAACGCCACTGCAGCCGCCCAGACAACCGGGATTCTGCAGGCCGGCGCCGATGAGGTGTCCGCAGCCATCAGCGGTCTGTTCAATGCACACGCCCGGGAATACCAGGCACTCGGCGCCCAGGCATCGGCGTTTCACGCCGAGTTCGTCCGGGCCCTGACGACCAGTGCGGGCTGGTATGCGACCGCCGAGGCGGCCAATGCCTCGCCGCTACAGAGCATCGCGCAACAGGCGCTCAACATGGTGAACGCGCCCACCATGGCGATGATGGGACGCCCGTTGATCGGCGACGGGGCCAACGCGACGACCGCCGGCGGCCGTGGCGCCGACGGCGGGCTGCTCTATGGAAACGGCGGCAATGGCGCCCCGGGGGCGACCGACCAGCCCGGCGGAGCGGGTGGTAACGCCGGATGGATCGGAAACGGCGGAGCCGGCGGAGCCGGTGGTTTCGGCGCGGCCGGCGGGCCCGGTGGCAGCGGCGGTCTGCTGGTGGGCAATGGCGGCTCCGGTGGTCCCGGCGGGGCGGCTGTGGCCGGCGTCAACGGCGGCAACCCCGGTCCGGGAGGCGCCGGCGGGCGGGCCGGGCTCTTCGGCCACATCGGGAGCGACGGGCCGGGCGGCACCAGCATCAGCTCGCCCACCGACCCCGGCAACCCCGGCCCCGGCACTCCCCCGACCGGCGGGACGGTGATCTCGGCCCAGTTCGGGACGACCACCACCACCGGTGGTTACGTGGTGCAGAACAACGCATGGAACAACCCGGCCGGGCAGACCATCGACGTCAGCCCCACCGGGGGTTTCACCATCACCGCCATCAACGGCTCGGCACCGACCAATGGCGCCCCACTGAGCTACCCCTCGATCTTCACCGGCTGGCACTACGGCACCGGGTCGGTGGGCACCACGCTGCCCAAGCAATTGGGCAGTATCCAAACCGCAACCAGCAGCATCGATTTCACCTATCCCGCCACCGGTACCTGGGATGCCGCTTACGACATCTGGCTGGATCCCACGCCCAAGACAACCGGGGTCAACCAGCAGGAGATCATGATCTGGTTCAACCACCAGGGCACCATTCAGCCGGTCGGTTCACCAACCGGTAACGTCACCATCAACGGCAAATCCTTTGTGGTGTGGGACGGTACCAACGGCCAGAACAATGTGATGTCCTACGTCGCCACCTCGCCGATCGAAGCGTGGAGTTTCGATGTAATGGACTTCGTCGACAACACCAGAACCATGGAGCCGATCACCGACTCTTGGTACCTCACCAGCATCCAGGCCGGCTTCGAACCGTGGAACGGTGGCGTCGGCCTCGCGGTCGATTCGTTCTCCGCCAACGTCAACTAGCGGTCAATCCACGGCATCTGCGCCTCGGCGTGGTGACCGCCAACCGCAGCAGTGAGCCCGTCGAGCCGGGCGAGGTGCTCTGAAGTGAGTTCCACGCCGTCAGCGGCGGCGTTTTCTTCAAGGCGCGCAACGCGTTTGGTTCCCGGTATGGGAACGATGTCGGGTCCTTTGGCCAGTAACCAGGCCAGTGCGACCTGCGCCGGGGTGGCGCCGATGTCGACGCTGATCTGGCGTAACTCGTCGGCGCTGTCGAGGTTGTGCTGGAAATTCTCGGGAAAGAATCGCGGATTGGTCTTGCGGTAGTCGGTATCGGGCAGGCCCGCGGTAGAACGGATCGCGCCGGTGAGGAAGCCGCGGCCCTACGGCGAGTACGCGACGAACCCGATTCCCAACTCACGCAGCAACGGCAGTATTGCTTCTTCCTGATCGCGGGTCCACAGCGAGTATTCGGATTGCACGGCGGTGATCGGGTGCACGGCATGGGCGCGGCGAATGGTCTGCGCGCCGACCTCCGAAAGCCCGACGTGACGGATCTTTCCGGCGGCAACCAGGTCCGCCAACGTCCCCACCGTGTCTTCGATCGGGGTCCTGCGATCGAAGCGGTGCTGGTAGTAGAGATCGATGCGATCGGTCGCGAGCCTGCGCAACGAACCGTCGACGGCAATGCGAATGTTGGCGGGACTGCTGTCGAGACCATTTCGGCCGGTATGGGAAATCAGTCCGAACTTCGTTGACAAGACGGCGCGATCACGGCGCCCCTGCAATGCGCGGGCGTAGCTCCTCGTTGATGAAAGGGCCGTACACATCGGCGGTGTCGATCAGCGTGACCCCGAGGTCGATAGCGCGATGAATGGTACGGATGGATTCAGCGTCGTCAGTGCCGGCACCGGCGTAGGCCACCGACATGCCCATCGCACCCAGACCGATGCGTCCGACTTGCAGACTGGCGAGCCGAGCCTGTCGCATGCCGTGATTGTGTTACAGCGCTAGTAATACCGGCCCGAGTACCCTCTCGGTAAATGAACGAGCCAGGCACCGCTGCGCCAGTCCGCAATCTGGCGGTCGACTACTACCGCGCGTCGGGCGTAGTCCTCATCGTGCTCGGGCATTGGCTGGCCGGGTCGGTGACGTATCACGAGGGCCGGTTCGGTCGGCAGAACCCACTGGTCGACCAGCCCTGGACGCAATGGCTGACCTGGCCTTTCCAGGCTGTTCCGGTGTTTTTTCTGGTGGCCGGGTACGCCGGTGCGGTGTCATGGTCCCATCGCTACGTCCCCGGCGGAGTGTCGCGACCGGAGTGGGTTCGGCGTCGACTCGCCCGGGTGCTCGGTCCCACCACGGTCTACGTCGGACTGATTTCAGTGATTGTGGTGGCAATGCAGGGCTTCGGCGTGCCGGGCTCTGTGCTGGAGTATTCCGGTTGGGCCATCGCGATGCACCTGTGGTTCCTCGCGGTCTACTTGGTGGTGGTATCGCTGACTCCGGTCGCGGTGGCCGCACACCGCCGGTGGGGACTCGCGGTGCCGGTCGCGCTGGCCGCGGGCGTCGCGGTCGTAGACCTGGCCACGATCGCGGGCCATGTCCCCCACCTCGGCTGGCTCAACTATCTGCTGTGCTGGGGGTTTTTCTACCAGCTTGGAATCGCTTGGCACGCAGGGCTATTGACCGGTCGCAGATCACTGTTAATCGCGGCCGGCTCCGCCTGCGCTCTGGTCCTGCTAATTTGGCTGGGCCCGTATCCGATCAGCATGATCGGCGTTCCCGGCCAAGACTTGCAGAACACGACGCCGCCCTCGCTGGCAATGGTCGCGTTCGGCGGCGCGCAGGCCGGCGTCGCGGTGGCGCTCGCGCCCGCGCTCAACAAGGCGCTGCGCTGGCCGCGTATCCAACGCGTGGTAGCGGTGGCCAACAACAATGTGATGGCTCTTTACTTGTGGCATATGGTGCCGGTCGTGGTCGTGGCGGTCGTGGCCTACCCGGCCGGGCTATTGCCGCAACCGGAACAGGGCACCGCAGCGTGGTGGCTGGCCCGGCTGGAATGGGAAGCAGTGCTGAGCGTGGTCATGCTGGCCGAGATGGCGTTGTTGTGGTGGTTACGATGCCTTTTCGCTGCACCGCTACCGTCCGTTCGGGTACCTCTGACCGCTCGTTGGGCCGAACCGATCCTGATGATCGGAACCGCACTGGCCAGCTATGGGCTGGCGTTCCTCTCCGCGTGGGGCTTCGCCCCGGACGGCCGCTTCTCCTGGAGGACAGCAATTGTCTTCGCCGTCGGCTTGGTATTGATGGCGTGCCGGCCCGCCAAGGCCACTTCACAGGCCACCACCCAAGCCACCGGACAAGCCAATCGCCAGCGCCGTACTGACGCTGAGGGCTGATGGCCCAGGCGTTGGTGACCAATGGCCCCTGACCTCTGACGTTGAACCGAATAGGTTCCATCGCAGTGGGATAGGGAGAACGTATGTCGAAGCTGCGCAATCATCTGGGGATCGTCGTCGGCGTCGACGGCTCGCCGGGATCCAAGATCGCGGTCCAGTGGGCCGTTCGCGACGCCGAGTTACGCAACGTTGCACTGACGTTGGTTCATGTTCTTCCGGTGGCAGCCCGCACGGACGGCAAGCGTGCCCAAGGGCAGCAGATCCTCGACGAAGCGCAGCAGCTGGCAATCGAAAGCAGGCAGGGTGAATCTCTGCAAATTGATTGCGAAATGCATTCTGGTAAAACGCTTCCGGCTTTAATCGAGCTGTCGAAGCGGGCCACCTTGGTGGTGGCGGGCTGCCTCGGCACGGGGACGTTGCGGGGCCGGCACCTGGGCTCGGTTAGCGCGGGACTCATCCATCACGCCGCGTGCCCGGTCGCGGTGCTGCATGACGATGTCGAATTGGACTCCGAGCTTGCACAGGCCCCGGTGGTAGTGGGAGTCGACGGCTCACCCAAGTCGGAACAGGCGCTCGCGATCGCCTTCGACGAAGCCTCGCGCCGAAAGGTGGGCCTGACGGCGATCCACACCTGGCGCCCGGTGGGCGTGTTCGATGAAATCGTCAGCTTTCCCGGTCCGGGCTGGCAGACGTTGAGAGCAAGGGAAGACGAAGTCATGGCCGAGCGCCTGGCCGGCTGGGGCGAACGCTATCCCGACGTCGAGGTTAATCGCATCGTCGCGCGCAACGATCCGACGCCTCAACTCGTCGATAGTTCCAAGTGGGCCCAGCTCGTCGTGGTCGGCGGCCACGGAAGCGGCGGATTCATCGGAACGATTTTCGGCTCGGTCAGTGCCGCCGTGGTGTTGTTGACCCACGTGCCCGTCATCGTCGCGCGCGGATCACTGGCCAAGACCTGTTGAGCGAAGCGCCTACGAACGAAGGAACTCCAGCACGTCTGCGTTAACGGTTTGGGCTTGCGTGGTGATCATCCCGTGCGGGAAATCGTCGTAGGACTTCAGGATGCCGTTGGCCAACAGCTCTGCCGACCGCGGCCCGGCAGCCTGATAGGGCACGATCTGATCGTCTTTGCTGTGCAGCACCAAGACCGGCACAGTGATCTTCTTGAGGTCTTCGGTGAAGTCCGTCTGGGAGAACGCAACGATCCCTTCGTACTGCGCCTTCGCGTCACCCGTCATGCCCTGACGCCACCAGTTGGCGATACTGGCTTCCGATGCTTGAACGCCTGGCCGATTGAACCCGTAAAACGGTCCCGATGGCAGCGCCCGGTAGAACTGGGATCGGTTGGCGGCCAATTGCGCCTGCAGATCGTCGAAAACGGCTTTGGGCAGACCGAGCGGATTGGCCTCGGTCTGCACCATCAGCGGTGGCACCGCGCTGATGAGAACGGCCTTGGCAGCACGACTTTCGCCATGACGCGCCAGATAGCGGACTACCTCACCCCCGCCGGTGGAGTGGCCGATGTGCACCGCGTCGTGCAGATCCAGATGGTTTACCACCGCCGCCAGGTCGTCGGCGTAGTGATCCATGTCGTGGCCATCGGCCACCTGGGCCGAACGGCCGTGCCCGCGCCGGTCGGAGGCGACGACGCGGTAGCCGTGGTTCAAGAAGAAGAGCATCTGAGCGTCCCAGTCGTCAGACGACAGCGGCCAACCGTGGCTGAACACGATCGGCTGCCCGGATCCCCAATCCTTGAAGTAGATTTCGACTCCGTCATTGGTGGTGATCGTGGGCATCGCAAACCTTTCGGTGGTCGGTGCGGCGTAGTGCGAACCTTACGCGGCGTCGAAAGCAGGCAGCGGGCGTTGGCAGAGTGCATGCGCCTCTGCTACGTCAAGCCCGAAGAGTTGCAACAGGTTTTCGGCCATCGCGTCGGCGGCCGCGGCCCCGTCCCGGCGCGGCTCTTGGCGCAGCAGTGCGCCCAGGCCCAGCAACGCACCACCGGCCATGGCCAGCGCCAAACATGGGTCGCCGACACAAAACCGTCCGGCCGCGAAGGCAGCCTTGATGTCCCGCAGGGCGCGCGGAGCCAGTCCGCGGTCCGGAGAGAGCAGTGCCGGTCCATTGGCCAGGAAAATCTCGCTGTGCTGCGGATGCTGACGGAAGAGCCGGCCGGTGAGCCGGAAGCTGATGGCGAACACTTCGGCGGGGTCCTCGAAGTCCGCGGTCAGGTGGTCCAGCAGCGCCCCATGGGTATCGAGCACATCGGCGACGGCCGCATCGAACAACTGCTCCTTGCTGTCGAAGTGGTTGTAGAAGGAGCCCATGCCGACGTCGGCGGCCTGGGTGATCTCCAGCACCGGCACGCTGAGCCTGCCCTCGGCAATGAACCTTTGCGCGGCCCGCACCAGCGCCGCCCGGGTGCGCTGTTTGCGCCGCTCGAGCCGGTTGGCCGCCGCAGGCGACCCCTCACTCACCGAAGCCATCTAAGTAGTATGCATCACTTATGAGGATTTCATCAGAAACTATTGACCCGTTGACCGACCTGTGTAACGATTCGCCAGTGAATCGTGGGAGATGGTAATGGTCAACCGGTACCTGCCACTCGGCGTATCCGGCCCGCGACCTCGACGCGGCGGCCGGCGGCGAATAATCGGCCGGCTGAAAGTGCCCGCCTCATGACCATTTCCGTACTGCGTACCGCCGGCGCCTGGTGGGTCGAAGCCGCGGGCCGCGCGGCAAGGATTGCCACCGCGGCAGCCACCACCGGACGGCTGCTGGCCGACCGGGCCGCGATCGAGGCCGCGCTCGGTAATACCGACACCGTCACCCTCGAGAGCCTGGATCTGATCTCACCGGTGACGCGACCCTGCCGCGTGGTCGCGCAGATGACCAACTTCGAATCGCACGTCAGGGATGCCGGCATGGATCCGGCATCGATTCCGCTGACGTTCTTCCGCAAGGCGTCCGCGTCGATCAGCGGACCGTTCGACGACATCGTCAAACCCGCACATGTCCAGTTGCTCGACTACGAAGTCGAGATCGGGCTGGTGATCGCACGCGCAATTCCGGTTGGGACAGCCATTTCCGACTCCAACCTCGCCGACGTCATTGCCGGTCTGCTGGTTGCCAACGATGTGTCAGCGCGCGATATCCAGCTTCCGCAGACCCAGTTCTACGAGGCCAAGTCCTACCCGAGCTTTACCCCGGTGGGGCCGAAGCTGGTCTTGCTCAATGCCGATGAACTCCGGCGCTTCGGCGAGCTGCGGTTGCGCCTGCGCGTCAACGGCGACGAGCGCCAGAATGCCGTCGTCGACGGCGACATGATTTACCGACCACTGCAAGCGCTGCAGTCGCTCACCCAGTTTCAGGAGCTTGCGCCCGGTGACCTGATCCTTACCGGAACCCCGGTGGGCACCGCCCTGAGAGCGCCTTCCAAGCCGGTGGAGATGATCGGAAACCTGTTACCGCCGGCCGTCAGGTGGAAGGCGTTTTTCAAACGCCAGGCCGCCAACCCGCACTACCTACAGCACGGTGACGTCGTCGAAGCGTCGGTGGCCACCGACGACGGGGCGATCGATCTGGGAACCCAACGCACCACAGTGCGATTCGCTTGAACGACAGCGATACCGCGCCAGTTGACCGGCGGTCAACAGCTCTACGGTGATAGCGCGCGGTCTGTCAACCTCCTGGGAATCCCCCGCGCACGCGCATTTATCGGGTCTAATCAGCGCGCAAATGGGTAACCCGTTTGGCGGATCTGAAGCCGAAAACGGGAAGAGGTGCGTAATGGCCGCGAGCGAAGTCAGCGACTTTTTGTTGGAACGACTGCGCGACTGGGGAGTCTCGCATGTGTTCGCCTATCCCGGCGACGGCATCAACGGCCTGCTCGCGGCGTGGGGCCGCGCCGACAACAAACCGATGTTCGTCCAAGCGCGCCACGAGGAGATGGCTGCGTTCGAAGCGGTCGGGTACGCGAAATTCAGTGGGCGCCTAGGTGTTTGCGCCGCGACCTCCGGACCCGGCGCGATCCACCTGCTCAATGGCCTCTACGACGCGAAGCTCGACCGGGTGCCGGTGGTGGCCATCGTCGGACAGACCGACCGCAGCGCCATGGGCGGCTGGTACCAGCAAGAAGTGGACCTGTTGAGCCTTTACAAGGATGTGGCCAGCGACTACGTCCAGATGGTCACCGTGCCCGAACAGCTACCCAATGTTTTGGATCGCGCCATCCGCACCGCATTGACCAGGCGGGCGCCGACCGCGCTTATCATCCCTGCCGACGTACAGGAGCTCAAATACTCACCTCCGGCTCACGAATTCAAGATGGTGCCGTCGAGTCTGGGATTCGAGAAGGCCACGATCGAAGCTTCACCCGAGGGCCTGCAGCAGGCCGCCGAAGTACTCAACTCCGGCGAACGCGTCGCGATGCTCATCGGCGCCGGAGCACGTAACGCCGCCGCAGAAGTGGCCGAAATCGCCGATCTGCTGGGCGCGGGAGTGGCCAAGGCGCTACTCGGCAAAGACGCTCTGTCCGACGAGTTGCCGTTTGTTACCGGATCCATCGGCTTGCTCGGCACTCGCCCGAGCTACGAATTGATGCGGGACTGCGACACCTTGCTCACCATCGGGTCGAGTTTCCCTTATACGCAGTTCCTGCCGCCGTTCGGTTCGGCCCGCGGCGTGCAGATCGATATCGACCCCACGGTCATCGGTATGCGCTACCCGAATGAGGTGAACCTGGTCGGTGACGCCGGCGCGACGCTGCGCGCCCTATTGCCTTTGCTGCAGCGCAAGTCCGACCGCTCCTGGCGCGAGACGATCGAAAAGAACGTCGCACGCTGGTGGGAAACCATGGCGATGGAAGCCGACGTGACAGCCGAGCCCATCAACCCGATGCGGCTGTTCGCCGACTTGTCGCCGAAACTACCCGACAATGCGATCGTCACCGCCGACTCGGGCTCGTCGGCGAATTGGTATGCGCGCCAACTGAAGTTCCGCGGCAATATGCGTGGTTCGTTGTCGGGCAATCTGGCCACGATGGGCCCGGGCGTCCCCTACGGTATCGGCGCGAAGTTCGCCCACCCCGACCGGCCGGTCATTGTGTTCGCCGGTGACGGCGCCATGCAGATGAACGGGTTGGCCGAGCTGATCACGATCGCGCACTATCGAGAGCAGTGGGCCGATCAGCGGCTTATCGTCGCGGTTCTACACAACAACGACCTGAACCAGGTGACCTGGGAAATGCGGGCCATGGGTGGAGCGCCGAAATTCGCTGAGTCCCAAACTCTTCCCGATGTCGACTACGCGGGGTTCGCGGCCAGCCTGGGCCTGGCTTCGGTCAAGCTGACCGATCCCGGGCAGATTCCCTCGGCATGGGATCAGGCGTTACAGGCAGACCGGCCGACGGTGCTCGACGTGCACTGTGACCCCAACATTCCGCCAGTCCCACCGCATGCCACCTTCGACCAGATGAAGGCCGCAGCCAGCGCGGTGCTGCACGGTGACGAGGATGCCTTTGGGCTGATCAAGGAGGGCATCAAGATCAAGGCGCAGGAGTTCCTGCCGCACCGGGAAACCAGCCGCCGATAGCCGGTGATACAGGCCACAGGTTTGAGGTTTCGGAGATCCGGAAACCCTTGATCTTGTAGGGGAATTCTTTGCACTGAGGCGTGTAGGAACCGCGTCCGGTTTGTTTCCCTGCTGGCTGAGCGCAATCGACTACAGCGCGAGGTCGCCATGTAAACGAGTAAGCAACGGGAGGTATTCATGGCGGAGAAGAGTGGGCCGCAAGAGGCCGTCGAGGGCGTCGTCGAGGGTGTTAAGGGCAAGGCGAAGGAAGTCATTGGCGCCGTAGCCGGCCGTGATGACGTCAAGCGCGAGGGACAGGCCCAGCAGGACAAGGCCGATGCCCAACGTGACGCTGCCAAGAAGGAAGCCGAAGCAGAAGCCGCTCGCGGTGGCGCAGAAGCCGCCGAGGAACGGCAGAAGGCTAATCAGTAGCTTGTTAGGAGGATGGGCCCAGTCCGAATCGGACTGGGCCCATTCGCTTTTGCGCGTTAGCTTGTCCCCCGCGCTTCGGCGCTGACGGACGCCAGTCGAGCGATCGGTGTTTCGTCGAGGTGAGCTAGCAACTCACGGGGGTTTTCGAAAACTGCTACCGCACCGGCGGTTTCGAGCTCTGCGCGCGACACTCCGCCGCTGAGCAGCCCGATGCTGGCCACATCCGCGCGAGCGCATGCTTCAGCATCCCAGACCGCGTCGCCGATGAAGACGGCCTGGCCGGCCGAGATGCCGGCCCGCTCCAGCGCGACGTGGATGATGTCGGGCTTGGGCTTGGCGGTGTCGACGTCGGCAGCCGAGGTGATCTCGGCGACCAAGTCGTCACAGTCAAGCACCTTTCGCAACAAGGCCAATTCGTCTTCGGGTGCCGACGTGGCAAGTACCACCTGCAGGCTCAGGTCGGCGACGCGTTGCAGCAGTTCACGCGCCCCGGGCAGCACACGCAGTAGCGGAGCGGCCTCTTTGTAGTACTGAGAATGCAGATCCTTCAGTTGTTTTCGCGTTTCGTCGGATGCATCGCCGGACAACGACCGCACCAGCGTTGATCCGTCCATTCCGATCGATCGATGGATACGCCAAGTCTCGGCATCGATACCGACTTCTGCGAAAGCGCGCTGCCATGCATGGACATGCAGGTAGTTGGAGTCGACGAGCGTGCCGTCAACATCGAATAATACTGCCGGTATCACCGGCTTGTGCTTATCCACCGAGTTATCCACACCTTGTGAATCAATATCCCTGCCGGCGAACACGATTGATTCGGGGCAGCAGGAATTGGCTACGTTCGGAACAACAGCGCCGTGACCGCGACATCGGCAAGCAGCAGTACCAAACCGAACAACGGGACGATAAATCCCCAGCGGCGCAACGCCGTAAAGAACGAAACGATGATGGTTACGGCTGCAACCACTGGCGCACCGTAGAACAAAATCCCATAAACCAATCCACTCGGACCTAGATGGGGACATTGCGCCGCGCTGCATGCCGCGAAGCTCATAGCCGCGCCGACGGCGAATATCATCACCAATATCGCCGCCGGCACTGTAAGTAGTGCAAGCACCCAATTGATCACTGCACGACTGCGGCGGACGGATGCGCCGGCATCCGGCGACGGGGCCTTCGCGCCGGGGACCAACTGATCGGTTTCCTGGCTGAGACTCATTACGCCTCCCTTCATAAAACTCACAGCTCATAGCGAGATCACGCCACAGACCTCCGCGGCGCGCGCAACTCAATCCCGACTACCCATGTCGGTCCACCTGAAACATGGCACGTCCAGCGAGGTTTACCCCCGCGAACCGGCGGGGTAATCGGGCATTAGCAGGAATTCGAAAAACCAATCGGGAGAGCTGATGTCCGCGTTTGACGAGATCGGCGGCGCCACTGCACGGGTTGGTGGGGCCTTTCGGCGTCTCGCCAGTGGATCGCCGGAAGCAGGGGTCCACCAGTCATCACACGGGGCGAAAGCGGACTTTCCGAAAGTTGTCGTAGTCACCGGCGCCAGCGCCGGCATTGGGCGCGCTACGGTGCGCCTGCTGGCCGAACGCGGTGCGCAAATCGGCCTGCTGGCCCGCGGACGGGCGGGCTTGGAAGCCGCGGCCGCGGAAGTACGCGCCGCCGGTGGTGAAGCGCTGCCGATTCCCACCGATGTCGCGGACTTCGATTCGGTGGAGCGCGCGGCGCAACAGGTCGAGGAACGATTCGGCCCGATCGATGCGTGGATCAACGTCGCGTTCACATCGCTATTCGCCCCCTTCACCGCCATCGAGCCTGACGAGTACCGCCGGGTCACCGAAGTCACCTATCTGGGGTACGTGCATGGCACCAAGGCCGCGCTAAATCGCATGCGCCCCAGGGATACCGGAGTGATTGTGCAAGTCGGCTCGGCACTAGGCTGCCGCGCCATCCCGCTGCAGTCCGCCTATTGCGGCGCTAAGCACGCGATCAACGGGTTCACCGAATCGGTGCGCACCGAGTTGATGCATGAGCACAGCAACGTGCGGATCACCGTCGTGCAGATGCCGGCGGTCAATACCCCGCAGTTCTCCTGGGTCCGATCCCGGATGAAGAACCACCCGCAACCGGTCCCGCCCATATATCAGCCAGAAGTCGCCGCCCGCGGTGTGTTGTACGCGCTGGACCACCCGCGCCGCAAGCACTATTGGGTGGGAGCCAGCACCGTGGGAACCATTGTGGCGCAACGGCTGGCACCGGGATTGCTCGACCGCTACCTGGCCCGCACCGGTTTTGACTCGCAGCAGACGGATGAGCCGACCAGCGCTGAGCGGCCGGCCAACCTGTGGGAGCCCCTCGATGGACCCGACGGCAAGGACTTCGGCGCGCACGGCGTGTTCGACGACCGTTCACACCCCCACAGTGCCCAGTCGTGGGCGGCCAGGCACATCGGCACGCTGGTGTCTGGCGCCGCCCTGGTCGGCGCCGCCGCGGCTGCCGATCTAGGGCGCCGGCGGCTCGGCGGAAAGGGCCGGTAGCCGCTATAGGCAGGCCGCCGCCCTTCGCAGGTCGTCGACGAACATCTCATAGTGCTCGCGTCGGTGTTCGCTGCGATCACGCAACAGCGCCGAGGGATGCACGGTGGCCGTCACGAGCGGCTCCGATTCCATTGTTATGCCGAGTGTTACCGGCAGCCGTAGGTGTTCACCACGGTGGGCGGTGACGCGAAAGGTGCTGCCCAGCAAGGACTGAGCCGCCGTTGCTCCGAGACATACGATCACTTTCGGTCGCAGGGCCTCGATTTCGGCAATCAGCCAGGGCTGGCATGCGACGACTTCGATTCGGCCGGGCTTCTGATGTATCCGCCGCTTGCCCGCTCGGCTGAATTTGAAGTGCTTGACGGCATTGGTCTGATAGGTCAGACCGACATCGACATCGGCATCCCCCAGTGCCCGTTGGAGCAGCCCTCCGGCCGGACCGACAAACGGAAGTCCCTGCTGGTCCTCCTGATCCCCCGGTTGCTCGCCCACCAACATCATTGGCGCGGCACCCTTGCCGTGACCGAAGACCGTCTGCGTAGCGTCCTTGTAGAGTCCACATCCGCGGCAGGTATCCGCGGCTTCCGCCAGAGAATTCAGCTGCCGATCGTCGGGCAAATAGTGGGCTGCGCCGACGGCTGATTGTGTCTCAACGTCTTTGGGCACGGCGGTTGTACTTCTTGATCGCGTCGACGAGTTCGGACTTGGTCATCTTAGACCGGCCACGCACATCGAGCCGACGCGCGACCTCGAGTAGGTGGTTCTTGCTGGCGTTGGCGTCGACGCCTTCCGCCGACGGCAACGGGTTGTTCAGACCACCGCGTTCGGCGCGCTGGTCCGAAGGGCCCTTCTCCTCTTTGGCTTCCCAACGGTCGCCAACCTTTTCGTAACTGTGCTTGACGGCGGCATAGGCGACGCGGTGCGCGCGCTCTTCACTGCCGTACTGCTCGGCTGCGGCGTCATGGGCTTTGGCGAAAGTCCGCTGCGCCTTGTCGCTGGAACGCCTTAGCGTGCTGGGCAATTCGTCTTTTTTCGGCGCCCCGCTCTTCGTCGTCTTGGGCACGGAATCACCTCCGTCTTAAGAGTGTTGCGGACCTTGAGCCAATTGTTGCGCCCTGGCATAAGCAAGCTGGAGAAAGTCCGCGCCGGCCAGGGCCGTGAACGTGCCCGCGATCAGCCTGGTGAACCTGGGGGCAAAGATCAGACCGATGACAAACCCCGTGGCCACCCACATGTCCAGGCAGAACGGACACGTCAGCAACTCCCCCAGGCTGTGCCGCAACTGGCCGCCCTGCCGGGATTCCTCCATTAGCTCGGCCGGACCGCCGGGGCCCGCGTAGTGGGCGAAGGGGGCGCGCAGCGGACTGGTCACCGCGTCTTTACTCACGGTTCGCGACAGTTTGTGGGTGCCTACCGTTACGATGACGAGATCCTGCAGGTGCCACCGCTCCGGTAGCTTGCGTCCGGTAGCGGCGGCCACCAACGTGGTGAGTCCCACCAGCACGCCGTAGACGATCATGACGCCCAGATAGCCCGCTAGCGGCCTGGGGTTGTCGCCCCGATATTCGTCAGCTTCCCGGCGCGCCCTGTCAGCCACGTCAGCGCTGTCCTTGGTCATGTCTGCGGGTACCCGTTTGGGCTCTGGGCAATCCCGGCGCCGAATCCCCGCAGGCCGCGTGTAGCGCGATGTTTGCCCGGGTATCCCGCCGGGAGTACAGGGCGCCAGCTAAGGGGTGCCAAGGGGTGCTAAGGGGTGGTAGTGATCAACCACGCGGCCCGCCGCAGGTCTCGGGCTTCAGGCCGGGTTGCCGGCATCATTGTCGGCGCGTGTATGGCCCTGCTGACCGGCGGTGTCACCGCGTGCTCGGCACCGGGCTCGACCCTGGAAAGCGCACCGGCGGTGACCGTCACTCGGATCAACGCAGCGCTGCACGATCCCGTGTGGTCGTATGCGCTACACGCCCTCGTGGCCCCGACCGACGATCACCGGCTCGCGGCGGTGAGTCACGTGGGTGGCGGTACTGCTCAGACAAAGCTTTCGACGCCAATGGCGTTGGGCCGCAATATTCAGATCAGCGACGCCGACGAGCGACACGTGTTCGTGCCGCAACCCGAACAGGGACGGGTGGCCGTCGTCGATCTGGCCAGTCTGCAGCAAATCGATGACTTCGACGCCGGTCCCGCCCCGGCCTACCTCGCCGCGGACGCCGGGATGCGGGTGCTGCTTGCGCTGTCGCGGGACGGGTCCGCGGTGACGCCGGTAGACCTCTACGGTTACCGCAAACTTGCCACGGCACGTACTGAAGATTCCGCATCCACTATCGCCGGTGCCAATCGCGGGCGTCAGATCGAGTACCACCTGTACGGAACTGCGGGTATCCGCTATTACAAGGGATCCTCGTCGCCTCCGGAGCAGCGCGGCGACTTCGACATGGATGTGGTGGCGGAAGCAGGCGACGCAACCAAGGTCAGCCGCACCTACGTAGCCGACCGCAATCGCAACGTTCTCTACGCCGTGGACTCTCGCCGCGGCGGCGGAGGGTTGGGGATTGTGGCCTGCACCCAGATGTCGTCCCCGATTCGCTATCTGGGCACCGATGACACCCGTGTCTATGCGGCCACCGACCGGGACTTGGTGGTGTTCGAGACGGCATCGTTCACCGGCTATCCGCAGGGGTCGATTCCGGTGCTACGGACCATCAACTACCGGACGCAGCTGCCCGACGACCCGGTCAGATCAGCACCCTTGTCCGGCATGGCAATTGGGCCAGATCGGGTATACCTCACCCTGCAAGACCAGCCGTACGTGATCGGTGTTGCCAAACCGCACCTATGACGACGCATGGGCCAATTGCGTTGACCGACACAGGAGGACCGATGAACGCGATATCCGAGCACTGGACGGCAACCGGCGTCGACGACGATCTGGAGCAACTCGGTGAGCAGATAACCGCGTTGCGCGAACTCGGGCAGCGCGACGACGAGATAAGTGACGAGCAAATCTACGATTTCAGCATCCGATGGGGCACGGCACTGGCGGGGCGGCTGCGGCGGCTGGCGCACTACAGCGCGCTGGGACTGCTCGATGCGGCCGACGAAGTCGGGTTTCACACACTGCGCAAGGAACTCGACGAAGTTTCGACGCTGATCGATCGATTTAATTTGTCCCGGCCGCGGCTGGCAACAGAGGTCAGCCCGTCACGCCGTCATCTGCGGACTGCGTAAGGAATTCGTTGTCGTGCAAGATGATCGCGGTCCGCGGTCGCGCACACTCGCCATTGCGGCAAGTCAGCGCCACCATGTAGGCGTCGTTGTCCTCGTCGAGGAACAAGAAGCCGAGATACAGGGCGTCTCCGACGTCGAAATCCGTTGTGCCGCAAGATTCGCAGTGTCCGCCTTTGGCGGCGATGTGCTGCAGTACCCGGTCGCGGGCCACCGGTTCCAGCGCGATCAGCTCTGGACGCACCATCGCGTCGTCTGCCATCTCAGATCTCCACGTCCTTGTCGTAGTAGACGTTGTCCTCGCGCCAGCCGCCCTTGCCCTTGCCGATGCCGGCAAAGTCATCGATGAATTCGATCTGGTTGATCCACTTGGCCATCTTGAACCCCACCTGGGTTTCGACCCGTAGCCGCAGCGGCGCACCGTGTTTGATGGGCAACGGTTTGCCGTTCATCTCATAGGCAAGCAGCGTCTGCGGTTTGTAGGCCAGTTCAAGATCGATCACTTCGTAGAACTGCCCGCCGCCCTCCGAGCTGGGTTCGTCGGTGCTGTTGTTCTGCATGGTCAGGAAGCAGATGTAGCGGGCCTGCGGCAACGGCCGTACCAGGTCCACCAGTTGGGCAAGCGGAATTCCACTCCATTCGCCAATGCTGGTCCAGCCCTGCACGCAGTTGTGCAGCACCCGCTGGGTCTGGGGATCGGCGAGTGCGCGCAACGCTGCCAGATCCAGCGTCACCGGCCGTTCGACGAGTCCCCCCACCCGCAGCCGCCAGTCCACGAAGTTGTGTACCGCCATGACCTTGTAGGCAGTCGACGTCGGCGGCTTGCCGTTCACGCGGTGCTCGGGGGACAACTTCTCCGGCGGGTAGTGCTGCCGGGAATCCAACGGCCGCAACAGAATGTGGCGGGTCCCACTGACCACGGCCCCCAGGACCCGTTGAACCGCACGCGGCCGGCGCAGGCTCCACAGCGTCGCCGCCACGTGGACGGCGACGACGACGCCGATGATCACCAGGGAAAGCACAGTGGCCCAACCGATATTGCGGACCGACCCGAAGATCATCGTGGCGGTGAGCTGGCCCCAGCCCCAGAAGAACACCATCGAGAGATGGATCACGATGAACACCGCGAACGCGACCAGCCCGATGAAGTGCAAACTGCGCGCCGATTGACGGCCACCCCATAGCCGCACATACCAGGGGAACCGGGCTTCGATCGCCGGCGACTGTGCCGCGCCGGTAAGGATCATGAACGGCGCCAACAGGAATATCACCGCCGCATACGTCAATTTCTGAATGGCGTCCAGCGGTTCGCCGGGCAGCAGCGGCGGCAGATTGAACGTCAAGTAGGTGACGATGTCGTTCCACGCGTCGGAGAAGATCGACCACGAGTAAGGCCAGTAGCGGTGCCATTGGCCAGTGGCGAACAAGAGGATGTAGTACGACAGTCCGACCAGAATCCAGCCGAGTACTGCGAAAAAGTGCCAATGGCGGCCCATTCCGAGTTGCTTGCGGCCCGGTAGCGCGATCAGTGGGTGATAGTCCTCTTCTTCATCGAGGGTGTCGTAGAGCTTGTCGGTCGGCATCACTTTGCGGGTGAACCTCGCCCATTCGGTGCCGGGCGTGCTGTGCTCGTTCCAGTACAGCTTGGGGTGGGTGGACAGAATCTCGATGCCGCTGCGCATGATCAAGGTGAGAAGTAGCAAGTTCAGCCAGTGGTCGATTCGCAACCAGAGCGGATAGTCGAGCGTGGTCATCTTGGGGCTTCCCAACGACTGTCAGTCATGCCAGTGCCGCTGTTGTGGGTAGGCCACGTTGATGCCCAGCAGAACCGACATGTGCAATCCGATGAATCCCAGTGCACAGGCGGCCGAAAGCGACCCGGGAGCCAGGTCCCACCTTCCGGTGAGGCCCGCCAGTCCGGGCAGGCTGGCCGCCCGGCTCACCAGATACAGGCCGAGGAAGACCACACTGATTAGGCTGCCGAGCTGCCAGCCCCGTTGCGGCACAGCCGGATTGACCGCGAATGCCATGGCTGCCACCGCCCCCACACAACCGGCGATCAACGCCACACAGTAGGCCACGAAGTACCCGGGCGGAGTCGGAGCGGTCACCAGGAAGTACACGTGGACCGCCATCAGACCGGCAAGCAGCAAACTGCCCGCGGCGGTCACCGCCCGCGGTAGGTTGAACGCCACGTAACCGTTGAGGGTGAGCATCCGGTATATCCGGCTGCGTTGCCACGCCCGCCGTATCAAAGCGCGCACCGGTGCTGCATACCCGGCCGCCAACACTGCAAACCACCGGGTACCGCGACCGGCCAAGCGTACGGGCGCAACCGGTTACGACTCGTACGGAGGATATTGCCGGTGCTGCAACGCGCGCGCCAGATGTGCGGCATTGCGGGCGGCCGCCGCGGTGGTCGAGGCGACCTGGTCAGGTATCGCATCGAGGTCGCCGTAGTCGGTGCTTTCCATCGCGGCGCCGTTCCAGTATGTGCAGCCCTGCGCCGGGATGCTGAACCCGATGTCGTTGAGTCCCTGAAACACGTCGGCAACCACCTTGTGAGCACCGTCCTCGTTACCCACCACGCTGACAATCGCGACTTTGCCGACCATCGCCGGTATCCCATCGTCGTCGGTGTTGGACAACTCGGCATCGAGGCGCTCCAGCACGCGTTGGGCGATACTCGACGGGTGGCCCAGCCAGATGGGCGTGCTGAGCAGCAGAATGTCGGCGTCCAACACCTTGCTTCGGATGGCGGGCCATTCATCGCCGGGACCCATGTCGTCCTCGACACCAGGCTTGATGGCGTGATCCGCGCAGCGAATCAGCTCGCACTCGGCGCCCGCCTTACGCAGCTCCTCGAAGACGTGCTCGGCGATCAATGCGCTGCTCGAAGCCGCGGGGCTGGGTTTGAGGCTGCATACCAGCCCGATGGCACGCAGCGGTGCTTGCGCCTGGTCAACCATGGCGCTGGTCATACCCGCCCTTGCGCAGGGCAAACCAGAACGGTTCGGTCTCGCCGTCGCGGGTACCCGACGCGCATGGATCAGTCGCATGCGCCCCTGCTCGATGCGCTTCTCGACTATCACCGCAGCAACCGTTACGGCTTTACACCGCCGGGCCATCGTCAAGGAACCGGAGCCGACCCCCGGGTGCTCGCGGTCTTGGGCAAGGACCCGTTTCGCAACGACGTGCTGGCCAGTGCCGGTCTCGACGACCGGTTGTCGCGCGGCAAATATCTGCCGCGCGCAGAGGATCTGATGGCCGATGCGGTTGGCGCGGAATCGGCGTTCTTCTCCACCTGCGGCAGTTCGCTGTCGGTAAAGGCGGCGATGCTAGCTGTCGCCGGCGGCAATGAGGGCGGGCTGTTGATGGCACGCGATAGTCACAAATCGGTGGTCGCGGGCTTGATCTTTTCCGGGGTGCGGCCCAGATGGCTCACGCCGCGCTGGGATGCCGAACGCCACTTCTCTCATCCGCCCTCGCCCGAACAAGTGCTGGAGGGCTGGGAGCGGCATCCCGATGCGGCGGGGGCACTCATCGTCAGCCCGAGTCCGTACGGCACGTGTGCCGACATCGAAGCGATTGCCGACGTCTGCCACGCGCGCAACAAACCGCTGATCGTCGACGAAGCATGGGGCGCTCATCTGCCGTTCCACGAGGACCTGCCGACCTGGGCAATGGACGCCGGTGCCGATGTGTGCGTGGTGAGCGTGCACAAAATGGGAGCGGGGTTCGAGCAAGGGTCGGTATTCCACCTCCAAGGCGACTTGGTGGATCCCGTGCAACTATCGGCGTGCGCCGACCTATTGATGACAACCAGCCCGAACGTAATGGTCTATGCGGCGCTTGACGGTTGGCGGCGCCAGATGGTCGAGCAGGGACACGAGCTGCTGGCCGCCGAACTCGACCTCGCCGGCTACCTGCGCGAGCGTCTCGCGGAGATCCCGGACGTCCTGGTTCTCAAAGACGAGCTGCTGGGCACGCAGGCGTCCTGCGACCTCGACGTGACACAGGTCCTGATAGACGTGTCCAGAACTGGGACGTCGGGCTACCAGGCCGCGGATTGGCTCAGGGAGAACTGCCACTTGGACATCGGCCTCAGCGATCACCGCCGCATCCTGGCGACGATGTCATTCGCCGACGACAAGCAAACCGCTGACCGCCTCTTGGCCGCGATGGCCCAATGGCGCAAGGCGGCAAGTGAATTCGAGCCGCCGCCGCCGATACAGCTACCGGATCCGGCTGAACTGCAACTGGACAACGTGCAGCTGCCCCGCGACGCATTCTTCGGACCAATCGAAATGGTGCCTGCCGCAACAGCCGCCGGCCGCATCGCAGCAGAGCAGATAACCCCTTATCCGCCTGGCATTCCGGCGGTGGTGCCGGGTGAGCGCCTCAACGATGCCGTGATCGACTACCTGCGCTCCGGCACGGACGCGGGCATGAACCTGCCGGATGCTTCCGACCCGAGCGCACAGTATTTCCGCGTCGTCGCCTGAAAGTAGCCCGGCCTAGTGGCCCGGCGTCAGCGGGACTTCTTCGTCTTTGTCGCATCACGCAATTCGCGATTGGTCGATTGCAAGTCGGTGTTGGCCGCCGAAAGCGCGGCGTTGTCGTCTTCGAGGTTGAGGATGCGCGCGATGCCGGCCAAGTTGATGCCGGCGTCTACGAGTTCGCTGATCCGCTTCAGCCGGGCTAAGTCGTCAGCACTGTAGCGCCGCGTTCCGCCATCGCTACGTGCCGGGGTGAGCAATCCGTGCCGTTCGTAGAGCCGCAGTGATTGCACTGCGACGCCGGAAAGTTCGGCGGCCACGGAGATGCCATACACACCGTGATCGGCGGCGGGCGCACCGCTGTCGTCAGGACGATCGGTCATTCGGACTTTTCCTTGCCTGCTCGTATAGAAAACCTGTTTACCACACTTGCATTACTCTGTCGACAATGTTATAAAAAACCTATGTCGCCAGACATAGAAAATTCCATCCGGACACAGCAGATTGGAGTAAGAGGTGACCGCCATGCTGATGCGTACCGACCCGTTCCGTGAACTGGACCGCTTCGCCCAGCAGGTGCTAGGTACGGCCGCGCGACCAGCGGTGATGCCGATGGACGCGTGGCGCGAAGGCGAGGAGTTCGTGGTCGAGTTCGACCTGCCGGGTATCGACCCCAACTCACTGGACATCGACATCGAGCGCAACGTGGTGACGGTTCGTGCCGAGCGGCCGGCCGTCGACCCCAACCGGGAGATGCTGGCCACCGAGCGGCCCCGTGGAGTCTTCAGTCGCCAGCTCGTGCTGGGCGAAAATCTCGACACGGACCGGATTGAGGCTTCCTATCAGGAAGGTGTGCTCAGGTTGCATATCCCCGTCGCAGAGAAGGCCAAGCCGCGCAAGATTTCCGTCGGCCGCGGTAATGGACAACACAGTCAAAGAGCAATCAACGACAACGAGTCCAAGCGGGAGGTGATAGACGCGTAATGGGTAGTCGGCGGCGCGGTGGCTAATGGTGCCCGTCGAAAGGCGCCGGCAGCCACCGCTCCACCGCGTCTGCGAGCCACACAGAACCCGAGGAGGCATGGTCCGCGATGAGCTGGGATCTCGACGGCCAGTCGGCGGCCGTTGAACAAGCATTGGCCGGCGGTGCACCGCAACGGGTGGGCTCGTTCCGCTTCTACTTCGCCGACCAGCGGTGGGAATGGTCCGAACAGGTGCAGCGAATGCACGGCTATGAGCCGGGCAGCATGACGCCGACCACCGACGTGGTGCTCTCACACAAGCACCCGGACGACCGGGGTGAGGTCGCGGCCACCATCGCCGAGATTCTGCACAATCAAAAGGCCTTCAGCACCCGGCACCGGATTATCGACACCGAAGGCACCGTGCGTCATGTCGTCGTCGTGGGTGATCGTCTTTATGACGACCATGGTGAGGTAATCGGAACGCACGGTTTTTACGTCGATGTCTCTCCGTTGCCCGAGCAACTACATGAGGACCTCGTCACGGCAAAGCTTGCCGAAATCGCCGAGAACCGCGCCGGCATCGAGCAGGCCAAAGGCATGTTGATGCTGGTCTATGACATCGACGAGGATGCGGCGTTCAACTTGCTGAAATGGCTTTCCCAAGAAGCCAATATCAAATTGCGGATGCTGGCCGAGCAGGTCTGTGCGGACTTTCGCGCCGCCGGCACCGCCTTTGGCATGCAATCGGAGTTCGACCAATTGCTGTTGACCGCGCATCTGCGGGTACACCGCGCCGATGACAATGCGGTCGCGAAGTAGCCCGTTTCAGTTCGGGGCGCCCTCGGTGTCGTCGAAGAACGACCAGTCCCCGTCGTCGTTGACCTCCATGCGCCAACCCAACTCCGAATTGTCGGCCACAGAATCGACAAACCAGGCGTGCGCGTCTGCGGCGGTAGCTATATCTTTGGTCGCTACGACCTCGCCGCGCGGGTTGAGAACTCGGTATTCAGCCATGCCGACTGGTTATCCCCTCTTCTGAATTTCAATCACTTGCGCCGCACACTCCCTCAATCGGGGGACACGGCGTTCCTCCTATCGGTGACCAATCACCCGACAGACATCACCGGCACATGACGGCATCGTTTCTAAGTATTAGAAGTAACGCCCGTGTCGGACGTACTTAGACCACGCCGCAAGGAAGGTTCCAACGTTGAACGGTGGGAATGGGTCAGGCCACCGCACTGGGCTACACATGAATGGCTTGGCCGCCGTCCCGTCGCCACCGCAGCAACACCATAACCAGGTGGCGCCATTTGGGTTGGGCGACTGGGCCATCAGCGACGACGAAATGGGTCCCGCTTCGGACTACCCGCCGCACTACGGCGAGCCGGCCGCCACGCCGATGCCGTGGTACGACAGCAATCCCGATATGGCCGTTGAGCAAGCCGTGCGAAACCTCATTGACGCGCTAGGCGTGGATGAAGGTGAGCACACCGCCCAGACACCCGCCCGCGTCGCGCGAGCATGGCGCGAGATGCTCTGGGGCTACAACGAGGTCCCAGAAGACCATCTCGACACCGACTTTCCCGCTCCGGACGACCCTGGACTCATCGTCATGCACGGGATCTCGTTCGCCTCGACCTGTGCGCACCATCTGTTGCCATTCTCCGGGACGGCCACCATCGCATACCGCCCCCATCCCGGCCAGCGCATCGTAGGCCTTTCCAAGCTGGCCCGCTTGGTGCACGGTTACGCCGCGCGGCTGCAGGTACAGGAGCGCATCGGACATCAGGCTGCCGCGGGAATCATGCGCAAGCTCAACCCTTCTGGGGCGATGTGTGTCATCACAGCGCGACATGACTGCATGCGGCTGCGGGGAGTGCGCGAACCGATCGCCGAGGCGACCACCGAAGCGCGCAAAGGCATGTGGCTGGATCACGAAATCACGCTCATCCACCGCCTGCACGCGGGCGGCCGGTAACAAGGTCAGGCGGACCGCGCCACGATCACCGGCATCCGGACGGAATTCACGACGGCGTTGCTCACCGAACCCAGCAGCATCCCGCCGAGCGCGCCCCTGCCATGGGTGCCCACGACGACCAACTGGACCGATTCCGACCTTTCGACGAGCTGCCGCGCCGGACGGTCGCACACCACGACCCGGCACACCGTCACGTCGGGGTAACGCTCCTGCCAGCCGGCCAGCCGCTCGGCCAGATTGCGCTCGGCTTCTGCCTTCACCTTCGACCAGTCCAGCCCCGGCAACTCGACAATCTCGAGGTCGCTCCAGGCGTGCAGGGCGATCAACTCGACACCGCGGCGCGAAGCTTCGTCGAAAGCCACGGCCGTCGCGAGCTCCGATGCCGGCGAACCGTCGATTCCCAGCAGCACGGGTGCCCGCTGGGCATGCGGCATCAACGGATCTTCGTCGCGGATGATCGCGACCGGACAGCTGGCGCGCCGCACCAGTGTCGAACTGACTGAGCCGATTACCGCCCGGGCCAGCGCTCCACGCCCCGAGCCGCCCACCACCATCAGGTCGGCCTCGCCGGACAGTTCAACCATCGCGGGTGCCGGCGCGGAGAACACTATTTCGCTCTCGATGGCGAGCTTCTGGTCCGCGGCGACGGCCTCTTCGGC
The DNA here is from genome assembly GCF_002116635.1 of Mycobacterium szulgai. Taxonomy (GTDB): domain Bacteria; phylum Actinomycetota; class Actinomycetes; order Mycobacteriales; family Mycobacteriaceae; genus Mycobacterium; species Mycobacterium szulgai. The sequence goes on from NZ_LQPW01000171.1 coordinate 48,983, forward strand.
GATCTTGATCGCGGCGGCGACGACCTTACGCCCCTCGTCCTCCTGCCAAACGGCCCACGTTTCCGGGTAGGGCATCGGCGGCCACGTCGCCACGTCGGTGCTCACCACGTGGACCACGGTCAACTGAACGTTTCTCATCGCGGCATCACGAGCTGCCCAACAGACGGCGGCATTGGATGCCGGCGAGCCATCTACCCCGACGACCACGCCCAGGCGCTTCATGTTTGTTTTACCGCGGGTGGACATTGCGCTATTCCTTCGGTGACGCGTCGTTTATCGGCAGTGCCGCGACGAAAGGCGTGTCGACGCCGACCCGGCCCACCGTGCTGGCACCGCCCGGAGAACCAAGCGGAGCGTCACGCCCTGGCAGGACCTCGCTGAAAAAGGCGGCGTTGTCGCCCAGATGCGCAATCTGGTCATCGGGAAGATCGCCTTCCCAATAAATCGCCTCGACCCGGCAAGCTGGTTTGCACGCGCCGCAATCAACACATTCCTCAGGGTTGATGTACATCGTGCGGGCACCTTCGTAGATGCAGTCGACGGGACACTCCAGGACACAAGACTTCTCGGCGATATCCACGCACTCACTACCGATGACGTAGGTCATGGCATGAAGGTACAAACGCGGCGTCGGCCGGCGCGCCTACCGAAAGGCCTCACCGGCAGGGACCAAAGACCCTTCTAGCCTTTTTCCGGCGGTCGCACCACGATCAGCGGCACCTTCACCGAGTGAGCCACCGCGGAGCTGACCGAACCCAGTAACATACCGGGAAATCCCCCGCGCCCGTGGCTGCCGATCACCACCAGTTGGGCGCGTTCGGACGCCTCGAGCAGCCAGTGTGCCGGTCTGTCGCAAACCAGCGATCGCTGGACGCGGACATCCGGATACTGCTCCTGCCAGCCCGCCAGACGTTCGGAAAGAACTTCCTCGCCTTGACTTTCGCGGTCGCGCCAATCCATGCCGAGAATCGGAAACACCCCGACATCACTCCACGCATGCAACGCGACAACCTCTACGCCGCGGTGGGAAGCTTCGTCAAATGCCAATGCGGTCGCAGCATCTGACGCGGGAGACCCGTCGATGCCCACTAGCACAGGAGCATTCGGCTCGACATCCGCGTTCTCATCTGAATGAATAACCGCGACTGGACAATGCGCATGTTGAAGCAATGCCGTGGTCATAGAGCCCATCAACATGCGGCCGAGCGCGCCCATGCCCTGGCTACCCGCGACGATCATCGAAGCGTGCTTGGAAGCGTCGATGAGCGTCGGCACCACGTCGGCATAAATCATCTCGGTACGAACCTCGGGGGCTTCGGACTCACCGAGGCCGGCGGTCAGCGCGTTGCGGGCCCGATCGATAGCTTGCTGCGCCGCATCTTTCTGCCACTGCGGCATCTCGTCGTAAAGTCGGCCCACCGGCCAACCGACCACCACGGGCGCGACGGCATGCATCAAAGTAATCGGCAACCGGCGCATTGCCGCCTCACGAGCCGCCCAGATCACGGCTGCGTCGGATTCCGCTGAGCCGTCGACGCCTACCAGGATTCCGTGTTTCGTTGTGGTCAGTAACGCCATGCAAGTCACGCTATGGGACTTGGACGCTTTTCGACAGGGCCAAATGACCCTAGGAGCGGCTTCGCGAGGGGGTTACGTTCCCAGTGCCCATCTTTCGAAAACCCCAAGCTAGCGCAGCAGCCGCCAATTATGCCTATCACCAAGAGCCTCAACGTCGAAGCCGTGGTGGAATCCATGGCTAGCTGGCAATGCCTCGTGGCTGTAGCCGTCCGATCAGGTAGAACGGCAGCGCGACAAAGAGAGTACCGCCGACAAGATTGCCGGCACCGGTCACGCATATGTTGGTCAGCAATCCATGGCTGCCGAACCCGAACCCGATCGCGGTGTGCGGTGCGGAAGCATGAAATGCGCTGAGCAACATGGGAAGACCAAGGAAACCCACGTTGGCCACGACGTGCTGGGTGCCGCCCATGACGAATGCGGACGGGCCGTAGAACGCGAAACCCATCCGTGCGACATCGCTGCGGGCTTTGTAGTACAAGCACATAGCGGTCTGCAGGAACCACGTGCACAACACCGCCAGCAAAAAGGCGGTCACCAACGGCTGGCCGGTCTTGTCCGCGCCGACGATTGCTGCGCGTGTCGCGAATGCGCCAAGGTACGGACCGCCCGCGGCGGCGCACACCGTGCTAAAGATTAGGACGCCAACGAGATTGCCGGTGAGGCCGATCGCCAGCAGCCTGAGGTAGCCTGGCCAATTCATCCGGGCCTGCAGGACTGCCAGGAATCCGGCGGCCATGTCGGCGGTGATCAGCGACATTCCCGAGACGAGAATGAGCACGAAGGACATCCCGAACGCCAAGCCCATCAGCAGACTCGCGATGCCAGGCGTGCTCACCCCGGTGCTGACCACCAACGACAGCAGGGTCCCGAACCCGACCATTGCTCCGCCTACCACCGAACGCATCAGAAAAGCCCACGGATGGGCCGATTTCTGGACTGCCATGTCGGCTATGCGGCACACCATGGCCCGCACGCTGAGCGGTTCGAACGGATCCTCGATGGTTCGATCGACGGCCAGCGCGAGTTGATCGCGCATCAGGAAGCTAACGCGCTGACCATGTCCACCCAGTCGTGCATCCGTCCCGAGTAGTACAGCAACGGAAGCGTGTCGTCGCGCCGTACCTCGCAAGCACGAATGAGCAGGATGACGTGGTCGCCGGCATCGTAAATCCGGTCTATGCAACCACTTACCGAGGCCGCGGCGCCGGCAAGCACCGGGCAGCCGTTGCCATCGGTGTCGAATTCGATTCCCTCGAAACGGTTTTCGCTCTTGCTGGCAAACCTGCGGGCAAGGTCCGCCTGATCGCGCGCCAGGATGTTGACGGCCACCGAACTACCCATGCGGAATGCGGGCAGGCTGCCCGCGCTGCGCGCCACGCATTGCAGCAGCAGCGGCGGATGGATTGACACCGAGGCGAACGAGCTGATCGTCATGCCTACCGAGCGCTCACCCAATCGAGTGGTCAAGACGGTGACGCCGGAGGGAAAGGCCCCCATGGCGTGGCGCATCGCGACCGCATCGACGGGGCCGCCGATGACCCACTCGCGGTCCGGTTGTTGGTCAGCACTGGCATTGATCGCAGAACTAGTCATGGCGGCCCTTCCTGAGGGTGTTGATCGTGCCGATAACCCCGACAATGTGCTCGTCGCTGAGCTTTTCTCCGTCGAAGACGCGGTTGAGCAGAATCTTGAGGTCGAGCATTTGCTGTAGGTAGACCAGGCATGGCGGGCAGTCTTCGAGGTGTTTGGCCACGATCGGACCCCAGCGCGCGGGATCCGAGTCAACAAGGTCGTCGACCAGCCGGACGAATTCGACGCAGTCGATCGGGGGAATCGTGTTGTCGTAGACGGTCATCGTTGATACCGCTTTTCCAATTGGTTGCGAAGGTTTCCTCGTGCGCGATAAAGCAGCGCGCGCTGCGCGTCAGTGGAGAGTTCCAGAACCTCGGCCGCCTCTTCGGCGGACACACCGACCAGGTCTCGCAGGATGACCAGCTGTCGCTGCCGCACCGGCAGCGCGTCCAGAGCCGCCCGCACATATCCAACGAGTTCCCGCTCCACGGTTTGGTCCTCCGGCAGGAACCGCCGCGACGGCGGGACACTCCAGTGCCCGGCATCGGGATGTCCGGCCGGGTGCATCCGGCCGGACAGCGGGTCGGCGGCGTCGGTGTCCGAAGTGCCCAGCACCTCGTGCTCGCGGATCCGCGCATCGCGGCGCCGATGCCGCGATGCGGTGTGTTTGACGATCCCGAACAGCCAGGTGGCCACCGACGAGCGACCCTCGAACGTGGCCGATGACTTGAGCACTTGCACCCAGGCCTCCTGTACCACCTCTTCGGCCGCTGCCGGTGAATTGACCATTGTGCAGGCGAAATTCACCATCGGTCGGTGGAAATCGCGCACCAAGCCGGCCAGCGGAATACCGCCGACCGTCAGCTCGGCTGTGGGCTCGGGAGGATCCGCGAGCGGGGTCATCGTTGACCCGGCTTGTCGCTCAGGGGCACCCGCCCAGTTCCCAACGCAATTGGGCCTCTGATGGCGACTGCACGGGGATGAACGCCGCCTCCCGATAACGCCGGCTGGCCGGCGTTCTGCTCGCGTATCCCTTGCCACCGGCGGTACGGATCTCCAAAGCCGCACTGGCACTGGCGATCTCGGCCGCGGTAAGCCGCAATGACAGCAACTCCTTCCTGCTGGGCGGGCGCGGCCCACCGACGGCCCCGGCCAGACTGGCCAACGTCGTCTCGGCCAAAGCCAGCTTGCCCTCGATCAGGTCGACGTCGGGAGTGAACACCGAGTTGACTCCGGTCAGGCCGATCCTGGTCTGAGTCAACGTGGTTCGGGCCAGCCCGATGCACATGGCCGATTGCAGGACGAGAAAGGTGGGGCGCACGGCGTCCAGGAAGCCGGTGAAGTCGGTGGACAGCACCTGCTCGTCAGCGACGTAGACATCCTTGAGCTCCAGGTACGACGAGGCCGTGCTGTCCATCGCCAGCAGCTTGAAATGCTCACCCACGGTGACGCCCGGGGCGTTCAAGAAGAACGGCAGCGCCACAATCAGTTTGTCGCCACGCTCGGTGCGTGCCGCGGTGACCAGCAGCGAGTCGTCGTAGAGGTTGCTGGCCCACCTGATGGAGCCGCTCAGCAGGTAGCCCCCGACGACCCGTGCGGCAGTCAGCTCAAGGCTGCCGCAACCGGCGGCCTCCTTGAACGCCGCGGCCATGCCGGTGACTCCCAACGCGGTCCCGGCCAGCAGTGGCCGGGCCGTCATCTCGCTCAGTGGCGTTGCCGCCGTGAGCAAGTACTCGATTGTCATCCGGCTGGCCCATACCGAGAACCCGGTGCTCATGCATTCCCCGGAGATCAGCCGGATCACTTCGGCCATCTGCGGCAACCTGCCGTCGGCGTTACCCGGGGCCCCCACCCCGAGCAGACCGGCAGCCCCAAGGGCGGCAAAGCTGCGGCGGGTGGTGTGCTCGCCGCGGTCCAATGCGCCGGCGTGGGCACGAATGTCTGCCAGCACCTGCGAATCGAGCAGGTCGATCGCGGCATTCATGGTCGCGGTCACGGCGACACCTCCTGTTCCGTGTTGTTCCATGTGTAGTCGAGAAACTTGCCGTCGAAGGTGACAATCACCCGATCTCCTTGTGGATCCGCCCGACGCTGGACGCTCATCCGGAAGTTGATCGCGCTCATGATCCCGTCGCCGAACTCCTCATTGATCAGTTCTTTGAGGGCCGGCCCGTACACCGACAGCGCCTCATGAAATCGGTAGATGGTCGGATCCGACACCAGTGACGGATCACTGCCCCGATAGGGCACCATCTGCAACGCGGTGACGGCGTCGGCACCGAGGTCGAGCAGCGCGGCAACGGTTTGCGCGTCCTGCGCGCAGAGCGGATGCTGGCCCAGCAGCGCAGCCACCGTCCACACCCGGTCCTTACCTATTGCCTCCGCGATCTTCGTCCAGGTCAAACCCTTTTCCACCCGCGCGAGCTTGATGGTCTCGGCCAGCTGCATGTTGGACCCGATGCCTAGCCGATGGCGAGCGTGGAATCGACTGCTGCCGGGCGGCGGAAGGTGTTGACCACCGGCGACCAGGCGATCGCGTTGTCGTGAATCTCCTGCAGGGTCTTGTCGTCGGCATCGCCGGCCAAAGTGACGTTGCACCGGACCGCGGTAAAGCCCAGCACCTTGCCGTCCGGGGTGTCCCCGACTCCCCACACCGCGGAGATGTCGATGTCGCCCTCCATCTCGACCTCGATCTTGGTGAGGGTGACGCCACGGTGGGTGGCGTTGGCCAACAGGCCGACCGAGATGCACGAACCCAACGCGGCCAGGGTGGTTTCCGACGGGTTGGGCGCCGAGTCGTCACCCAGCAGCGCGGGCGGCTCGCCAACCAGCATCGGGGCGAGGTCGCGCACATAAGTCATGTTGCGGAAACCGGCCTCGCAAACCGTTTTCGCCTTCAGGGTCTTCTTGCCCGTGCTGGGGTCGGCTTTGGCGTTACACGACAATCGGTCGAGTCCCTGCGCATCGATGACAAGCACATCGGTCATCAAATTTCCTCCGTTCCATTACGGCTAGGTGTTGGTGGGTCTTACTCAGGCCTTTCATGGCCTTTCACGTCGTTAGTGTTCGGCGGGTACGCAAACGTGACGGCTCCTTCGATTGATTTACATAAACGAAACAAAGCGACGGTGGCGGGCGGGTTTTTAGCACCGTCGAGTCGCGGGAATGACTTCGGCGCCGGGCGCCGAAACATGTTGCCAACGGCCGCTATACGAAAACCCGCACACCATCGTCAAGGTAGCGATGATGTGCGGGTTTGTATTCAGTGCGGCGCTAATTTGGCTCAGCGCTCATTCAGCGTCCTCAGCACGGAAAAATGCATTTGAGCACGTGGTCTCGGTCTCGCAGAACAGAAGTTCGTGGGACAAGGGGGGTCACCTCCTTCGCGGACTGGGTTGCGATCAGCGAGATTCGATTTGCCACGAATCCGCGGTGCCCCATCCTGCGCTCATTTGAATGAATCGACTGTCCCCCGAACAGTGAACGGCGGGTTGAAATCCGGATCCCGCGGCGATATGACCCGTTGTGTCCCCATTTCAGGGGACGCACCCGTCGACGGGCGCTGGTCAGGCCGCCGGCGCGGTGACGAAGTCGATGAGTTCTTCGACCCGGCTGATCAACTCCGGTTCCAAGTCATTCCAGTCGCGCACCGTCGAGCGGATGCGCCGCCACGCCTGGGCGATGTCGGACTGGTCGGCATGCGGCCACCCAAGCGCATCGCATATCCCGTGTTTCCACTCGATGTGGCGCGGCACAGTGGGCCAGGCGGTCAGACCGAGGCGCTGTGGCTTGACGGCCTGCCAGATGTCGACGTAGGGGTGACCGACAACCAAAGTGTCCGAGCCACCCGGGCCCTGGCGGACTGCGTCGGCGATGCGCGATTCCTTGGAACCCGCGACGAGGTGATCGACCAGCACACCGAGACGACACTGGGGACCCGGACGAAATTGCGCCACGATGCCCGCCAAGTCGTCTACGCCGCCGAGATGTTCGACCACGACGCCCTCGATGCGCAGGTCTTCCCCCCAGACCTGGGCGATGAGTTCGGCGTCGTGACGGCCTTCGACGTAGATCCGGCTGGCGCGCGCAACCCGGGCGCGCACGCCCGGCACCGCAACCGACCCCGACGCCGTTCGCGTTGCGGGTGCGGGGGCGCGCCGGCGCGGTGCGGTGAGGATCACCGGCTTGCCGTCGAGCAAATACCCAGGGCCAAGCGGGAATCCGCGGGTTCGGCCGTGCCGGTCTTCGAGATCGATACGGCCGTATTCGACTCGGACCACTGCACCGACGTATCCGGTCTGGGCGTCTTCGACGACCATCCCGATCTCGACCGGATGCTCGACCGAGCGGGGTTTGCGCCGCGTTCCGCCGGCGAGCACATCGGTCCCATAGCGATCGTCCACGCGGGCAGTTTAGAAAGTGACTCCCTGGATAAGGGTGGCGGCGCGCCGTCTTGTTATCGAGAATGGTTGCGCCGGTGTTATTTCGGCACGTATTCGTGATCGCTGCCGACACCACCGCGGCCCGCTTCCGGCTCGATGTCGATACCGCCAAGACCCGGCAACGGAATGTCGATGTGGGGGACCTCGACCCTGCCGAGCCCGGGAATGTTGACCAGGCTTGGCGTCGTCAGATGCGGCAGGTGCCGGCCTTCGGCGATCAGGTTGTCCTCGATGAGGCGGCCCGGGTTCCCGCTGACGATCTCGGTCATGCTGCGCAACGATTCGCTACCGACGGTGTAGTAATACGAATGGTCGCTGGGATTCAGACCGTCGGCGCCAGGAACTTCGGCGTGAAAGCGGATCGACCCGAAGCTGTCTGCCGCCGGGTCAGAACCCAGTCCTGCCGAGGCACCCACCAGGTTGCCGAGCTCGTCGTTGAGATAGTTCTGCAGTGTCGAGCCCAGCTCGGGCACCCAGCTGATGGGATCGGTGGAGGCTGCACCCACGTAGACGTGTCCGCCTTCGGAAAGGTGGAAATCGGCTGCGCTGCGGGCCAGATCGGTTCCAGGGCAGCCCAGCAAGATCGCGTTGCTGGCGTGCATGCCGCTGTTGGCGAATGCGTCAGCCACCGTGGTGGATCCGTACGAGTGCCCGATCACGGTGATGTTGGCCGGACCGTTGTGGGTAACTGTCAAACCGTTGACATCTGCGGCCAATAGGTTGCCGCCCTGGCGCGCCAACGTCGTGTTGCCGATGTCGGGGTCGCCAAAGCTGTCCGGTGTTTCATAGCCCATCCAGGCGATCACCGACATGCTGTCCGGGTCAGCCAGTCGGGATTGGTCGTAGAGCACGGCGGCGTCGTTGCGCCCTCCGGCCAGCCAACCGGCCTTCACACTGCTACCGGTACCTGGCACGATCACCGCCGTGTTGCGGGCCCAGTCGGGGTTGCCGATGGCGATGGCGGCCTTGCCGCTGCCCTGAAATGCCAGGGGATCATAGGCCCACAACATGACCGGCCGATCGCCGTTGTTCTGGCCGTCCGCGGTCCAGGTACGGTCGTGTTCCAGACCGTTCCTGGTTTGAATCGCGTTGGTGTATCTGGTGATATCGTCTCCGGTCAACCCGTACTTGCCCGGGTCACCGACGAGGGCGCTGGGGTCGACACCGTGGAGCTTGGCCAGGTCCTGCACCCGGTGCAGGTCGTCGTTGAGCACCGCACGGTTGACCGGATCGCGCACGGCCGCCGGAATACCGTTCAGATTCCCCAGCTTTTGCGGGTGCGCAGCGATGAGCCGTTCCTTGTCCTCCTGAGTTAACGAGTTCCACCAGTGTTCGACGTCTTGGGCACTTGCGCCGTCCGGCGGCAGTTGCGGCATCTCCAGGCGCGCCGTCTTGCCCTGGCCGGCAGTGAGCGGAAAGTCATCGGAGATGGCGTTGAGTTGCTGTGCGGCCCGGGCGAATTCGTGCATGGCATCGCGGATCACGCCACCGGCCTCGCCCAGTCTGATCTGGCCGGCGGCCAGCAGTGCCTGTTGACCCGCGGGTGTATTCGCCAGCCCGCTGAGACTGAACTTGTCGGCCTGCCAGGCCGCAATGACTGCGTCGAGCTGCTTGCGCGCGTGGGTAAGGGTCTGCCCGGCAGCGGTGATGACGGGAAACGCGTTTACCTGCTGGGTGTACAGGCGCTTGCGCTGGCCGTCCAGGTCGGCGCTGCTGATCTGGGCCGCGTCGGACAGATCGCCGGTCCATGGGGGCCAGGGCGGCGGCTCTGCCGGCAGATTAGGGACGCGCGGAGCCACCGGATCACCGGATCCCAGCAAAGCTTTCAACGCCGCCAGAGCGGCATCGATGGAAGTCCCCACTTTGCCAACCTAACCAAGCCCCGCAGCAGCGACAAGGCAGGTAATGTTGGGGAAGCGTTTATGGTGCGAATCAGGGGGCGCGAAGGCATATGACGCAAGCAATGTCCATGGACCCGGCCAAAGTGACGGCCTTCGGCGATGCAAATGACAGCCTCGCGGCCGAGGTGATGACAGCATGCGAACCCGATCCGGCACTGGTGGCCTCGATCCCGGCGTACGGGGCGGCCGGCGCGGTCTTCAGCGTTGCCCTCAGCCAGTACCTGGCAAAGCTGCAGATGAGCGGTGAGCAACTCGCGCAGCGCTACCACACCCATGCAGCAGCGATCCGCGTGGCGGCCCAGGCGGTCGTTACCACCGACCTCAACAACGCCCAACGCGTCCCCCACCGGTAGTCGCTAACGAATCGGCAACAACGGGCTGCTCACTGTGTGGCGCTGCCCTCCCGGTGCTCGCGCCGCTGTTAGGTTGCTTGCCTGCGCCAGAACCCCAGCCGATACTTGGCGCTCCGTTAGCGAGGTGGTCCCATGGCTCTGGCCGACTGGGTGTCCAAGATCGTCGCCTACTTTCGAGCCGGCTACCCCAGCGGCATGCCCCTCACGGGCTATGTGCCCATTGTCGCCCTGTCCCGGCGCCGCTTGGCCGACGCCGAAATCGTCAGTGTCACAGAGCAACTCATTGCGCAAGGCTGCTGGGTGATAGGCAACGCCGATGTCGGGGTCGCCATCAGCCGGTTGACGCAGGAAATGCCCGCCCTGGACGACATCGAACGTGTTCACGATCGCCTCGACACGCTCGGGTGCACACGCGGTCGTCGATGTTAGGCATTGATCGGGCGCATTCGTAAGTCTAGACTTACGGTTCGTGCCCACTTACCAAGGTACGGGTGCGGCGTGGCAGGCCCTGGCTGACGGGACTCGGCGGGCCATTATGGAACGTTTGGCGCATGGGCCGTTGGCGGTCGGCGAATTGGCGCGCGAGCTGCCTGTCAGCCGACCCGCAGTGTCTCAGCATCTGAAGGTGCTCAAGTCCGCGGGGCTCGTCTGCGATCGTTCAGCCGGCACGCGGCGCGTCTACCAGCTTGACCCGGCGGGCCTTCAGGCATTGCGGGCCGATCTCGACCGGTTCTGGACACAAGCGCTGAGCGCCTACGCACAGATCATCGATACAGAAGGAGACGGCGCATGACACAACTACAACCCGAAGCAATCCGGCACCACATTGTGGTCAACGCCCCCATCGAACGCGCCTTCGCCGTATTCACAGCTCGCTTCGGCGATTTCAAGCCTCGCGAACACAATCTGCTCGCAGCGCCGATCGCCGAGACGATATTCGAATGCCACCCCGGGGGGTACATCTACGACCGCGGCGTGGACGGCAGCGTGTGCCGGTGGGCACGCGTCCTGGTTTATGAACCACCGAGTCGAGTCGTGTTCACCTGGGACATCGGCCCAACCTGGCAACCCGAAACCGATCTATCCAAGACCAGTGAAGTCGAAGTCCGCTTCACCGCGGAATCCGCCGACACGACACGCCTCGACCTCGAACACCGCCATCTCCACCGGCACGGCCCGGGCTGGGAGTCCGTTGCCAAGGGTGTCGACAACCAGGCCGGGTGGCCGCTCTACCTACGCCGCTACGCCGACCTGTTCGGCGCCGAGGTGCGACCATGAGCCCGCCAGATTCGACACCGGGAACCACGATGGAGATGGCCCGTACCGAGCGGGCCGAACTCGCGGAATTTCTGTCGACCCTGACTCCGCAGCAGTGGGAGGCCCCCAGCCTCTGCGCCGGATGGAGTGTCAAAGACGTTGTCGCCCACATGTTCAGCTATGAAGAGCTGGACACCAAAGGGCTGGTCATGCGGTTTTTGAAAGGACGCGTAGTGCGGGCCAACGAGGTCGGCGTTGCCGAGTTCGCCGGGCTGAGCCCGCAACAGCTGCTTGATTACGTGGATAAGCATCTCCAACCCCGCGGCCTCACCGCGGGTTTCGGTGGCACGATCGCATTGGTCGACGGCGTGGTCCACCACCAAGACATCCGGCGCGCGCTCGGCCAGCCTCGCACCATCCCCGCCGAACGACTCAAACGCGTTCTCGGGGTGGTACCGGGTAACCCCCGGTTAGGGGCCGGCCGACGCATACGGGGATTGCGACTGCGCGCAACCGACATCGACTGGACACACGGCAAGGGGCCCGAGGTGACCGGCACGGGCGAGGCCCTCCTCATGGCGATGACCGGTAGGCCGGCGGCGATCGACGACCTGTCCGGTCCCGGAAAGCCAACGCTGGCAAAGCGAATCACGTAGCGGACCTTACTCCGGCAGGAAATCGCGAGGTGAGACCCCGAACAGCCGGGCAAGCTCCCAGACCACGTCGAGCCTGGGCGCCGCCTCGCCGTGGTAGTAGCGGTACATCTGCGTTTGGGAGACCGGCAGGTCCGGCGCCTGTTCTTTGAGCAGCTTCTGCAAACGCAGGGGGGTCAACCGGCGCACCCGCGCACTGGCATCGAGCGTGCGAACGTTGGTGGTCGCGGCCAATTCCTGTAAGCGCTGGGCGAAATACGTCGTGGCCGGATGTGGCGGGTCCACCCGCGACCCGTCGTGCAACCGGTAACGCTCGGCTCCATCAGTCATGGCCGACAACCTCGCTCCCGCATGGTCTTCGGGCTCCCCTGCATCCCATTCCCCCATCACTTGTGCGGCATCTATTCGCGCCCCCGCCATCGAACCCGGCGTTCCGGATTGGCCTGTGTCGTGTCGGACTGCCCGTCGGCCGGCGCCGCGGGTGGATCCTGCGGCAGCGTGAACTGGCGGCGTGGCCGCTGCGGGCGTGGCTCGGTCTGCTCAGGTTGAGTACCCGACTCGGATCGTGGGACGCGCGTAACACGTTGTGGCCCAGCAATATTACGCTGTCGCGAAGGCCCGCCGGCAGCGGCCAGCGCCCCGGTCTGCGCGGCTGCCTCCGGTGGTGCGGGCGTGCGGACCGGCGCCGGTTCAGGAGTTTGCGGTTGCGGTTGGCGGGCCGTGCGGGTCAAGGTGGGCTCGGTGGAAACCGAGCGGCGCGGAATGGCTTCGGGCTCACCGTGTGCCAGGTAGCGGTCTTCTTCGCGGCTTCGGATAATGCGCACCAGCTCGGGCTCAGCGGATCCGACGCTGATCTGCAAGGCCTGGCCGTCGACCTCGACCATCGTGACATCGGCGCCACCGACTGCCGGTGCGGCGGGCTCGAGCAGGCGCATCACCGTGCGCGCCGGAACGGTCGTAACCGGGCGTCCGTCGAAAACGGCGATGTCACAAGCGAATGCGCCCGCGGTGGCATAGAACAACCGTGACGTGTCCCCCACCGCGGCCACCAAGTTGTCCCAGTGCGGACGCGAATTGGTGTGAATGCCAACGACCGCGCCCGTCACGATCGCCCGCAATACCAGCTGGTGTGCCAGCGCGACGCTGACCTTCGCGTCGATCCGGCGCCGCTGCGGCTGGCCGCTTTGGTCCCACATCGCCAGGGCAACCATCGTGCCGTCGTCAGATTGGCCCAGGAGTTGCCCCGATGGCCCCACCGGGATACGGAGTTCACTGGGTTGCGAAACACTGATTGAAGGCAGCGCGACTTCGAGACTGCGGTCGCCGGCCGGAATTGGGGCCATCAGCATCAGTCGTTGCACACCGGTGGGCAGCGCGAGGTTCGACCCGGCCAGCGGCCGGTAGGCCTTACCGTGGGTCACATATCGCACCACCGACCCAACTTTGACCGTGCCGGTGCCCATGCCCGACAGCCGAAGCATGACGACCGCATCTTCGGTGCGCCATGACCACCAGCGGTCCAGTTGTTCGGCGCTGAGGGTGGCCGGGTCTCCCACGTAGCTGCTGATGTAGTTGGGACCGGATTCCACTGTGCCCCAACGTTCCCGGTTGCCCGTGGGCCCGATGGGTTGGAGCAGAATCGCGCCGAGATCGTCGAGTTCGGTTGCGGACAGCGCATATGCGCGAATCCGTTCCTGCTGCAAGCGCTGCACCACGCGATGGGTGGCCGACACCAAAGCCTTGGGTGCTGCACTACCCGAGGGCCCGCGGGTGACGATGTCAGCCAGGTTGTCCTTGGCGTCCAGGCGCAGGATGAGCCAGGTACGTCGCTGCCCGACTATCGGTCGCGGACCGACGATTTCGGAGTACACGGTGCGATAGGCCGATCCCGACGGCACATGGCGTCCCGCCGACACGATGTCGATATCGAGGTTGAGATCGTAGTGGCGCATCAGCGACACCACCAGACCCAATGGCAGCGCACTGTCGGTGACCGCGCGGCCGCCGGCTTCGTGAGTCAGCGCCGGCGCGGGAACGATCTCCACAGCCGACACCACGCTGTAGCCGTCCCACCGCACACCGGCACTACCGGCGATGGCATTGACGTCGGTGGCTGTCGGCAATTCGCCGACCAGCGGGCGGTTGCGGCGCCGCCAGAACGCCAGCACCACCGCGATCCACTCGACCAGCAGCACCCGGCCCCGGATCGGCACGAACAATGCCACGAACGCTGCCAGCGCGATGAGCGCCGACGACCATACGAGTAGCCCGTCGCCGTGCGGCCCGGTCGTGGTGGGCACCAGGGCGCAGATCACGAGGGTGAACACCAGCGCCGAGGGCAGGCCGAAGCGCAGCCACCCGGTGCGGTGCGCCTGCACCCGGGCGCGCCGGCTCATCGCGGCCGCCCCGGCCGGCGCACACCGGTCGCCGCGACCAGCACGCCAACGACAACGAGCACCGCCACAACGGTTCCCATCACGATGGCCGCGCCGTACTTGGGCTTGAGGTCGGGGGGGCGAGGTGGCGGCGGCACGGCCAATTGAGCCGCCTGAACCGTCGCGGCGGGCCGGCCCTCAATCGGCATCTCATACGTCAGAGCCGCTACCGGGTCGATCATTCCGCGCCCGACCACGTTGTCCACCCCGCGCGCCGGCGCGTGGGCGGTGGTGATGATGCGGGTAATGACCTGGTGGGCCGTCAGCGTCGGGAAGCGCGACCGCAGCAGGGCGGCCAGGCCCGACACGTAGGCCGCTGCGAACGAGGTCCCGGCGATGGGCACCAGCGGCCCTTCGCTGCCGGGTACTCCGTTGATGACGGTCTCCCCGGCAGAGCTCAGCGACACGATGCCCGAGCCCGGTGCCGCCACGTCTACCCAGGGACCCGACATCGAGTTCTGCGCCCGCACTCCGTCCGGCGATACGAATCCCACCGAGAGTACCTGGTCGTCGAACCACGACGGCGTCGAAATCGACGTCACACCACCCCAATTGCGGGGGTCCTCGGGATGGGCGGGATCGACATCCGGGTTGGCGCGGCAGTTGTTCTGTTGACCGGCCCCGGCGTCGACGCCGTTGATGTTGCCCGCCGCGGCGACCACGACCGCGTCCTTGACGTCGACGGCGTATTTCAGCGCCCCGCCCAAAGTTGCCTGATCGATCGGGGTGGTGGCTTTCACGCAGGACACCACGGACACGTTGATCACCCGCGCACCGAGGTTGGCGGCGTGCACGATCGCGCGCGCCAGCGTGCGGATGTCGCCGGCGGTGCGCGACGCGGTGGGATCGTCAGGGTTGGCCGAGCCGGTTTCGGGAATGTAGGCGGCCGAGGTCTGCCGGATCGCCAGAATCTGTGCGTTGGGTGCCACACCGACCAGTCCGTCGGTGGAAGCCGGTGCGGCGCCGATGATTCCGGCCACGATGGTGCCGTGCCCGTCGCAGTCGTCGAAGCCGTTGCCGGCTGGGTCGACGTAGTCGCCGCCGGGGATCATGCCCGGCAGCCGGGGCTGCGGCCGCACGCCGGTATCGATGACGGCCACCACCACGCCGGCTCCGGTGGAGAACGTGTGCGCCTTATCCAGCTGCAGCGACACCGACGGCGGCGGTGGCTTGGACAGATCGGAATTGGGTAGCACGCCGCCGACGACGCAGGCGCCGTTCTTGCGCATGGACACGTCGGGGCTGGGCGGACCGTCCGGCGGGGCGGCACCGATATCGGGATTCGGTGGGTTCACCGCGACGGCGACGCCGGCCGGCGTCACCGCAACGAGAGCCGCGACGGTGACCAGCAGTGCCAGCCCGCGCGCCAACGTGAGAGTTCTCATTGCGTCAGAACAGATTACGCAGGGCTGCGAAGGTGCCGGTTATCCAGACCACCAACGGCGGCCCGGCCAAAATGAGGAGGAATTCCAGGTTTTCGGTGCGGCGCGCGGTCAACTCGGAGACCTTGGCTCCGGGCAGCCGCAACGCCGCCAGCGCCGCCAGCAGGACGGCGAGGGCGGTCCCAGCCACGACGCTGAGCTGGGCCACCGGATTGGGTGTCCCCAGCACCACCGTGATGGCCAGCCCGGCGGCAACGGCAAACGCGCCAAGGAAAAACGTGACCGCCTGCAGACGGTCGGTCAACGAGCGGCCACGCAGCCCCAGCACCAGCGTGGTGATGATCGCCAGGGCGACTTCGCCGTAGAAGTAGTGGGTTTGCGGGTGCACGGCGGCCACCGCCCCGACGGCGGTGGTGATCACCGCCGCAATGAACAGGCCCGTCAGGTATTTGTTGGAAGCCCTTGAGCGCCGCTCCAATTGGGCGTCTTCGCTTTCGGCCAGCGCCACCGATCGGACCCCGCTGGGGTCATCGAACACCTCGACCACCAGCGCCGCTTCCTCGAGTTCGCTGCGGTCGATGTCCTCCCCCGGCGGCGGCAAGCTCGGAGGCCGCACCCGCGCCAAACCCAATGCCAGCGCCTGAGCGCAGCTGATCAGAACCGCACCGACGAGCACGGCTACCGCCGCGATCTGGCGTCCGTCGAAGCCGGTGTAAACGCGGACCGCGGCGGCGATGGCGCCGGCAACGGACAGGGTGATCACCGCGGTATGGGCGGTGACGCCAAGCCCGGTCAACCACAACACAATCAGCGATACACCACCGACGGTGAAGATGCCGGCGCAAATGTTGGCTGCCGTCCAGTGCCCGGCGACACCGTCATAGGCGGGCACGGCCACCCAACCCGCGGCCAGCGCCAGCGGCAGCGCGGCCAGCCCCAGCATGTAGCTGATCTGGGACGCCCCACGTCGTGCGGCGATGACCGCGCCCGTCACCGTGATCAAAGTCAGCGCCGCGCTCGGCGGCAGCCACCACACGATGCTCGAATTCGCCCACCACGCCCCGATGCTAAGCACCGCCAGCAGCACCGAGCCGGCGATCAACGCAACCAGGCCCAGTGTCCGTGCGGTGGCGGCGCTGAACGACGCGAACTTGGCCGCGTTGAATTCGGCCATGGCATCGGCCGAGTCCTCGATGATCGGCCGGAATACCTCGTTGGAGTGCACCTCCCGCAGGATCAGCCGGGCACCGTCGAGCACACCGGCGTCGGCCAGCGTCGTCGTGCGCGGAAACGCCGTCGCGCCCTCTGCGGCCAGCGAGTAGACCGCCGCGCGATCGAAATCGATTGTCAGGCCTTCATTGCGGAGTGTCTCCACCAGGAATGGCACCAGCCCTTCCATCACTACCGACAACGGCGCGTGCGCCGACACCGATGTGTCGACGAAGTAGTTCCCGACATGGATGCACAGCCGCAGCTGCTCGGGCACCGCGGCCACCGGCCCGTTCCCAGAGCCGCGGTCTGGGGCCGGCTCGGCCGGCAGCGGGGCGGCGGGCAATACGACTGACATCGGTTGTCCCTCTTCCGATTAGCTCAAGCTGGTACCGAGACGGGCGGTTGCGGGACGGTGAAGTCGTCGGCCAGCATGGCCGCAAGTTCTTCGAAGGCCCGCAGTGTCTTCTTGCGCAGTTTGGCCAGGTCCACGGCCAGACCCTCGTCGAGGTGCTTGTCGAACGGAATGCGGTGAATCTTGAGTTGCTGTCGCCGCAGCACGGTCAACAGCGAATTCATGTTGACCCGCGTATTGGCGGTGGACTCGTTGACCACCAGCACCGTGCGGGCCAGCAGGCCCTCGAAGCCATGGAAGCGCAGCCAGTCGATGGCGTTGCCGGCGGCCACCGCCCCCTGTGGCGATGCCTGGACCAGCAGCGCCACCGCATCCGACTTAGACAGCACCTCGCGCACCAACGGCGAGTGCAAGTTGGTGTCCCCGTCCCACAGCAGCAAACTGTAGTAATGCGAGGCGATTTCGTGGACGTCGCGGATGTCCTCGGGTTCGAGTACCCGGTCGTCGTCGGCGCGCCAGCCGTTGGCCAGTACTTGCAGGTCGGTGTCGGTGGTCGACAGGAACCGCATGACGAAGTCGCGCTGGGTGAGATCTTCTTCCTGGATCAGATCGACCATCGACAGGTTCTCGGGGTGCGGCGCGGTGCGCATCGGCAGATCCCCGGAGGACGGGTCGGCGTCGACGGCCATGACCCCGTCGCCGCGGACTGAGGCGAACACCTGCCCCAGCGCCGAGGTCACCGTGGTCTTGCCGGCGCCGCCCTTAAGGGTCAGGACCGCAATGGAATACATCTTCTGCTTGCTGGCCCGGATGCGGCGCAGCACGTCGCGGTGCGCCTGTTCCTTAGCGCTCGGCGGCAGCGTCAAGCCCAGGTTGTTGAGCGCTCCGCGTACGCCGGTGTTGGCCCGCGGGGAACGCTCTTCGGTGGCAACTTGGATGAGTTCCTGACGAATACCTGTGGCAGCGGCCTGAATTGGGGCCGCCGGACGGCGGTATTGATCGTTGTCGGGCGCGGCATCGGGCCGGGGCCCGGGCGCGGGGACCTGCATGCGGGTGTCGACGGCCGCGTTCCTTGGGGGTGCGGGGTGCTGCGCGATCGGGCCGGACGGCGGACCCCACTGCGACGGCTGGTGTTGCGGATTGCCCCACAAGGCACCGGGAGGCGGCGGCGGAATTCGCTGGGCCACCGTCTCGCGCTGCCCGGGCGGCGGAGCCGCCGCGGTCAGCGGCCCCGGCGGCGGGCCCGGCAGCGGTGATGGTGGCTGCACCGGCTGATCGACCGGGACCAGCGACGGCGGTGGCGCACTGTCTTGGCCGTCCTGCACCTGGGACTCATCTGGTCTGGCCAGCTGATGTCGTCCATTCGCAATCTCGAGATCGTCACTCACCAGGACTTATCCTCCTTGTTAGCTGCGCGAGCATACCCCTCATCAGTTCGACCTCGAAGTCGCAGCGAACCAATTCTTAGCCGGAGTCAATTCAACTAAATCGGCCATCGCGGCACGAAACCGCGCGTACGTGCCGGGCCCGAATGTCACATAGAACTGACTGCCTTGACGCCGTACCGCCGATACGACCCTGCCCGCAGCCGTGTCGGCCACACCGACACCGGCCGGCGCCTGGAACGAGGTGATCCCCCGGTCTTGCCGGATGACGAGTTCGGCGCGCTGGCCCGAATACGTCGACATGTCATTGAGGATCTTTGCCGACGCCGCATCCACCCCGTGGTCGCGCAGCCACCGCAGGTTTTTGCCGGGCTCCCCCGCAGCCAGTTCTTTCACCTCCGCCCAGGGCAACGTCACCGATTCCATGTCCGCGGGCGGCGGGGCGAGCTCCTCCTGGCTGACCCGCATCGCCGCCCATAGTGGCGCGCACAGCACGTCGTCTACCGACTGTCCGTGCGACCACACGCCCTGGATGACCACTTCGTCGTTGCGCCGCAACGCCAGGACGTTGTCTTCTCCGCTGCGGGCCAGGACCGCCCGGCGCATCCGTTCGCCGTCCACCGCCCGCAACGACACGTCGATGTCGGGCCGTTCGAGCACCCGCAGCCACCTCAGTAGCGAGGGCTCCACCGCGCCGTCGATGGACAACAGTCCGCTGCCGACTAGCACCGGGACCGTTTGGTCATCGACCACGGCCTGATCGGCGGCGTAGTAGACGTTGTCGAGCAGGGCCAGCACCGCTGGCAGGCTTTCGATGCCCAGCAGCCGTTTGAGGAACAACGCCCCGTCGACGCTGAGGTGCGCCGCCGCCAGCAGCTGCGATCGCTTTGCCATGCGTTGGGATCCTACCGTCGGGTCCGCGTCCAGATGGCCTGCGCGACTTGGCTTTTGGACAGCTTAGGCTCCGGAGAAGTTCCCGCAGGCCTGGATTTCGGTGCTCTGCATGTCCATGGTGCCCGTGGTGAGAGCGTGGATGACGCGTTGCGTGGCGTGCTCGAGGTTCTCGTTGACCCGGAGAAACGCGTTGTATGCGTCGTCGAATGAACCCTGCGTGGTACCCGTCCAGCTTGCGGCCAGCGCCTGGCGGTGCCCTATGCCGGCCATCTTCAGTGCGATAGCGGTGGCGTGGATCTGGCTCATCTCGCCAATGCACGCGTGCATCGCGGGGTAGTTGTACAGAACATCGGCCATGATGTGTTGCTCCTTCAGACTTGGGGGTGATTACGAGTAGATCGAGCCGCCGGCGTGCAGCACCGCGGAGGCGTTGGTCGCTTCCTGGCCGTCAAACTGGCTGTGCGTGGTGGTCAGACCGGTGGTGATGCTGTCGAGGACCTGGTTGTTCTGGTTTGCCGTCGAGTACAAGTCGGCGAGCACCGATTGCGCGACGCTGCCCATCTGCCCGCGGTTGGCTTGCTCGAAGTTGCCGGCCGCGGTCAGCAGGTGCTGGTTGTTGGTGCGGGTCTCCTCGACGAGGCTCATGAGCCCTTTCGTCTGAGCGAGGTAATTGGCGGTATCCACCGACAAGGGGGCTGACATCAGCATCTCCAATCTTGTGATTCCAGGGGTGTATCGCCATTCCTGCTATCTCCGTGCCAACTGGCATGGCGCACTCCGAATAGCGTTGAGTGCAAGCGTGTGATCATCGGGTCATACCGCCTCTTGCCGTTGTTCGACCAGTTCGCCGGCCGAAACGGTTTGCAGTTCAATAGGTTCGGTGCCCCACACCGGAACGAGTTCGGGCGTCGGCCGGGTCGCCTTCGCCTCCTCCTCGTCGTCGCCCCGGTTGTGCAGAGCGTGCAGCGGGGCGATGCCGGAAGTCAGCGGCCGGCCGGTCATCGGCGGTTCGCCCACCGCCGACGCCGGCAACGCGCTGTCCCAGCCGCTGGGGAAGCGGAAGCCGGTCGAGGCGGCCGAGAGACCGCCGAGGCTGGGGACCCGCACCGCGGCCGTCATCGCCGGGACGCCGATGTTGCTGCCGGCCAGCCGGTCCAGTGTCGGCGACGACGGCTGGGTGTCGAAGAAGCCGGGAGAATCGACGCGATGCTCCGGGTTCACCTGCGACATCAGGTTGCCGATTTGGGAGCCGAACTGCTGGACCTGTTGCAGGGGCTGCGTGACCAGTTGCATCGCCTGTTGGGGAATCTGCGCCGCCTGCGACACCCCCTGGGCAAGCTGCTGTGGCACCTGCTGCATCAGCTGATTGCCCATTTTGTCGGCCATGTTCTGCTGCCGGGATTGGGCGTCGCGGTAGCGGTCCAGGGCGTCGCGGGGATCGGCTTGCTGCGCGGCGCCTCTGGCCCATTGGGCTGCCGCGGTGCCTACCGATGCGCCTTGGCCGAACGTCTGGGCCATCAACTGCGCGGTCGACTCGGCCTTGGCCGCTGCCAGCATTAGGGTGTCCCCCGCGCGCTCGGCCGCGACGACGGCTTGTTCGATCACCGGCGGGAGGACGGGCATTCCCACCACGATCGGAACCGCCGGCACGAAGGCCTCGAATGTGGTGTTAGCCATGCTGGCCGCCAGGTAGGTCTCCTGCACGGTGATGTCCTGAATGGTCATCTCGACGTACTGACCCTCCCGGACACCGATCGGAATCGTGTTGATGCCAAGGAAATTGGTGGCGTGCAAGATCGCGGTGGTGACCCGGTTGTCGACGATCTCAACCATTTGGGCCATGGTGGCGTAGGCCGTGGCGAAAGCAGCTGCCTGATCGGCAGTTCGGGCGGCGGATGCAACCAGCTGCACCTGCACCACGCGCAGCCAGACGACATAGCGCGTCACCGCCGAAAGCACCGCCAGCGCCGTCGGCGACTGCCAGGCGTTCATCAGCCAGGCCAGGTGTGCCTCGAGTCGGTCGGCGGCCGCTTCGTAGGCCGCCGCAGCGGCGGTGAACGACGCAGAAGCGTCCAGCATGGGGCCGGCGCCGGCGCCCGACATCAGTCGGCCGGTGATTACCTCAGGCGGAGCGGCGACCATCAGCGGGTCTAAGCCAGCATTGCGGCATTGCCGTCATCGACCACTTCGTAGCCGAGGCCGGTAATCCCCAAGGTGCCCGCATAGTGCCCGAGCAGGAAAGTGCCTTGTGCGGCGGTGGCAAGAAACTCCGCGGTGTGCACGCTGGTGTTCACCGACGCCAGTGCTGACGCCTCGTCGGCCCCTGCGGGCACCGGAGCGATGCCGGCCGGTGCAGCACCAGCAACCACCGATGCCGTGGTGGCAGCGTTGCTGACCACGTCTACGACCCCAGCCAGCAAAGCCTCTGTCTCAACTTGAGTAATCACCAGCAAACCCCCTCGCCCCTCAGCGCATCGACTGTTATTACACAGCTTAGCGGCGATTTTTACCCCTGGTGGTAAATATTGCCTTCTTGATGCTGGCAGCCGCAACTCACCTCGCTGCGCAGCGCTGTTGCTCTGCGGTTGAGCGGTAACCCACTCAAATCAATTAGCTAACATATGTTGAATAACTTAGCTAACGCGTGTTGAATAGCGTCGGCTGACGCATGTTGAATAACCGCCGCGCGCCACGAACGCGAGCCTGTACTTAGCGCGCAAAAGTGCGAGTGGGCGGCACGGTAACGACAGCCTCGCGGAATCCTAGTCCTCGAAGTCGGTGTCCCGGCTCTCCCGAACGCCGGACCACGCGGCCTGAATGCGGTTCTTGCGCCCTAGCGACGCCTCGAGATACCGCGCGCGCCCCGGGAAGGGGAACCGCTCGAACTTCGTCTCACCGATCTGGCCGTCGAACTTGTCGGCCGACAGCAACACCGTGGGCGCGCGATCCTGCAGCATCCGTTTGATCAGCGGGTCCCGATTGCTCGCCAGGTAGAGCTCCTCGGAGCCGCGGGCGATGACGAAGTGGAAGCCCCGGGCCAACGGCTCGTTCTGCAGCCAGGGCGCCATCGCGTGCAAGACGGGTTTCTCTATGGCGCGCGGGTCCACGATCAGGTGGTAGTCGTCGACGACGAAGAAGATCTCCGGCCCGCTCCACCAGGCGCGCGCGGCGCGGGTCTCGGCGTCCAAATCCGGGGGCACGCTGCGGGATGCCAAATTCAGCTCGTGATAAAGCGCCTCGTTGACACCCTGGATGTCTTCTTCTCGATGAACGTGGCCGAACACGTTCTTCATATCGACCCTGCCCAGGTGGCGCCGCCGCGGATCGATCAGGACGATCACCGCATCGTCCTTGGTGGCGAAACGACGGCCGATGCTGTCGCAGACGGTGCCGATGAGCTCGCTCTTGCCGCTCTTCGCCTCGCCGAGGATCAGCAGGTGCGGTTCCCGGTACATCTCTGCGTATGCGGGTCCCAGCGTGTCCTCCCGCACGCCCAGTGCGATCCGCAGCCGGCGCTTGTCGGCCAGCTGAACCTGGCGCGGGTCGGCGGCCGCGGCTTCGTCGGCGGCACCGACCATGGCGGCCAACTGATCTCGGGTCAGCGAAGTCGGCAGAGTCTTGAGTCGTTCGGCTCCGCGGGCCTCGAACCGCTCGGCGACCATCTGCACCAGCGCGGTCATCCCGGACGGGACGGTGGCGGGCTCGGCGATGGAATCCACCCGCGGCAGACTGACCAGGCCCTGCAATTGCGAGTCGGTGGTGATCGCGTGGCCGGGGGCTTTGCGGCGCTGCTTGGCCAACTGAGAACCCACCCGGGACAGCTCCGTTTCATTGTGCAGCTCGACGACGGTGTTCAGGTTCGGCTCGATACCGCGCATCTCGACCACTCGCGCCGTGGTGAGCACGAAGTGCAGCCCGTAGTTGCGGGCACCGACGATCAGCGCCTCGACTTCGCCGCCGCGGAACTGCAACACCTGGTCCTGGGCGACCGCGGCATCCCATCCGTCGATGATGACGAAGACGTCGCCGTACGGATCCTGTTCCAGGAACGGGCAATCGGGGTCGGTGCGCGCCTGCCGATACTCGTCGATCGTAATGCGGTTCTCCCGGAACAGCCGCTCGCGGGCCGTCAACAGGGTGCCCATCTGCATCAAGATCCGGTTGATCGCATCTGGATCGGCGCGCGTCACCACCGCCCCCACGTGGGGCAGATCGGCGAGCGGACTCAAGCCGCCACCGGCGTAATCGACGATGTACATCTGGATCTGCTCCGGAGTATTGGCGAGCGCCAGCGAACACACCAGAGACTTGACGGCGGTGGACTTGCCTGCGCCGCTGCCGCCGAGAATGAGCAGATTCTTCTCGGCGTCCAGCAGCCATTCGGGCTGTTCGTGTCTGAGCGGATTGTCGAACATCCCGAACGGCACCACAAGATTGGCGATCGTCTCGTTCGTCGGAACCTGCCAATCCCGCAGCCGCGGTTCGATGATGTCCAGCGTGGTGGCCTCCAACGGGGGCAGCCACATCCGATACGGCGGCGGGAAGCTGGCGCTCTTCAAGCGGCCGATCATCGTAGTGAACACGGTTGGCGCGCTCTCGATTTCCTCTTCGGTGTGCTCCGGCTCGACGAACTCCGGCTCAGCCAGACCGACGTCGGGCAGCGGCTGGGGGGCGGCGGTGAAGGCTCGCGGTTCCACCAGATTGGGGTCCGTGGTGCTACCGATGCCGCGGTGACCGTTTGAGCCCGCCGTCGGGACTACCGGCGGGAAGTACGCCGCGCCGGTCCAGCCGGCGTAGAAGCTGATCAGATCCCCGCCGGTGGGGCGCAGCACTCCGTGCCCGGGGCTGCCCGAGAGCCGGTAGGCCGCATCCGAACCGTCAAGCAGCGCACGCGAATCCGACGCGGTTTGGGTCTTGAGTCCGATCTTGTAGCCGATGTTGGTTTCCAGACCACTGGCACGCCCGGAATTGTCGAGGTTCTGCGACGCGTAGAGCAGGTGCAGGGCCACCGATCGCCCGACCCGGCCGATGCGCCGGAACAGCTCTCCGTAGTCGGGGTGCATCTGCAGCAGCTCGGCCCATTCGTCGATCACGATGAAAAGCGATGGCAACGGGGGCAAGTCGACCCCGCGCTCTCGTAGCTTCTCGTAGTCGCGCAGATCCTTGACGTCGTAGCGCGCGTTGAGTTCCTTGGCCTCGCGGAAGATGCGGTAGCGGCGGTCGATCTCGCCGTTGATCATCTCCTTCATCCGCGACACCAGGTGAGCCTCCTGCTCCATGTTGGTGATCACCGCGCTCACGTGCGGCAGCTCATCGAGACCGTTAAAAGTGGCGCCGCCCTTGAAGTCGACGAGCAGCCAGTTGAGCACATCCGGAGAATGGGTGACACAGCCGTTGATCACCAGGTTGCGCAGGAATTCCGACTTTCCCGAACCAGTAGTGCCCAACAGCTGTCCGTGTGGCCCGGTGCCGCCTTCGGCGGCCTGCTTGATGTCCAGTTCGAGACGGTCGCCGTTCTGCAGGAACCCGATCGGGATCTTCAGCCGCCGCTTGTCGTCGTAGCGGTTGATGACCGACCACAAGTCCAG
This sequence comes from Mycobacterium szulgai, assembly GCF_002116635.1. Lineage (GTDB taxonomy): Bacteria > Actinomycetota > Actinomycetes > Mycobacteriales > Mycobacteriaceae > Mycobacterium > Mycobacterium szulgai. The sequence continues at coordinate 73,990 of NZ_LQPW01000171.1, forward strand.
TGGGTCCAAGGTGCCCGGGTCGCGTACCCGCATCAGCGTCTGCCAGTCCCGGCCGCGTTCGGCTTGCTTAGCCTGGCGGCCCATGTTGGCCAGGGTGGCGACTTCGTAGCGGGCCAACTGCCGGCCAACGGTCCGCGCGTCGATCAACGAAACATTGTCGGCGACGGCGACTTTCACCGGAGTGGCCAGCGGCCGATCCGCCTCGCTGCGCCACACGCTGCCGTCGGGATCGCAGCGCAATGTAATGCCTTCTTCGGCGTTGAGGGCGTTCTCGGGTGGGCCGATGAGCAGCCAGGTTACGCCGGCGCGGGGGGCGATCACCGAGTCGACGAGTTTGTCGGTGACGGCAGAATCCACCACCACCAGCACGTGGCGGTAGTTGTCGGTGCTGAATTCCGGGTCGGGGTTGAAGTTCATCGTGAAGTCGATGACTTTGTTGGGGTCGTCGGGGTCGGCGTCGTCGCCGCCGAGACTGGCCTGCAGGGTGGACCAGTCGCGGTACATCATCCGGGCGCTGCCCAGCCGATCCAGCTCATAGGGATGCTGGGTGTGGGGCAGCCACTTCATCCAGCTCCACTCCGGCGCATCGGGGTTGTCGGTGAGCACCACCATGGCCAGGTTGTCGGGGCCGTGCGTAACCGCCGCCTGCAACAGCATTGACCGGACCATGCCCAGCGTCGTGTCGCGGTCGCCGGTGAAGCCGATAACCGGAAAGCGGGCCGCCGTCACCACCACGGGCATCGACGACACGGTGGAGTGGTGGCGCAGGAAGCGCACCGTGGACACCCAGCTGACCGGTTCTAGGAACTCCCCCGGCGGCGCTTCGGGCGCGACGATGCGCGCGGCCAACTCGACGTCGCCCAGTCCGTAGCGCAGCGCGGTGAACCCGTCACCGGTCGGCACCACTTCCCACATCCGTTCGCCGCCAATGCGACTGGCCAGCATCTGCGGGTCTGGGTAGGAGCTTTGCAGCCCGGCGTGCATGCTCAGGCCACGGTCGAATACCTTCTCCCGGATCATTCCCAGCCCGCGGGTGGCGGCCTTGCGGTCCTCGAGTACCTGGGCGCGCGAAGTGCCGGTGCCGCCGCGCTGACCGAACGCCATGCCGCCCACTCCCCCGAGCATCATCAGCGGGAAGAGGATCATCAGCGGGCTGAAGGCGCGCCCCGATCGGATCATCAACGCGACCATGCCGACGATGAGAACGATCAGCAGAATGGGCAGACCGACCGTGCGGATTCGCGAGGCCGGCTCGCCCTGCTCGATCTCTTTAGGTGGCGGAACCTCGATTTCATCGCGGATGATCCGGGGCGGCGGCACCGGGTTGGCCGGTCGCAAGAAGCTGATGCGCACTACTTCATCTCCTTGTCATCGATCTTGGAGACCACCCGATCTGCGGGCACGCCGTCGTGTTTGATTCGCGCGTCGCGCTGCGAGAGCGTCGGCCCCGGAGCGAACAGCGAGACCACCACCCACGGCGCAGGCACCGGGTGGCGCAGATTCAGCGCCGACAGCGTCGTGTCCCCGCTTTTGGAGTCGGTGGTGTCCAGGCCGAACCGCACCCCATTGTCGGCGACCCAGAAGTAACTTTCCCGATTCTTGGAATCGGTTGCCGCACCGGTGATCTGAACGAATCGTCCGCCGCCTGAGGGCATATAGACCCGATCGGCGGTCATCCCTTTCGAACTGGCCGCCGAGACCAGCGGCGTCAGCGCGGCGTTCTGTTTGTCGGTCAAGGGCAGCGTCCGGCCCACCATGACCTCGGTGCGGGCGGTCGGTTCCTCACCGATGCGCGACCACGACCAGCAGGTCACCGGTTCGTGGGCAGCCGACACCAACTGGACTTGGGCGGCTGGATAGTAGGACACCTCGAGTTGGTGAGATTTGGGCAGCGACGCCAACTCGTCGGGCCCGATTTCCACCGGCTTGGTGCCCACCTGGGTGTTGGCGGCCCGGATCATGGTTGCGGGCACCAGCCCGACTTCCTGCACACCGTCGGACAACGCCACGTAATACTTTGTGCCGCCAGATAATTCACGTACGTTCAGGATGGTTCCGACGGTCAGCGCGCGGTTGACCGGGAACTTGGGCGGGGCGCCGACTTCGGCGATAGGTGGCGCCACCAACGGTGGCTCGGCCGGGATCGCATTGAACAAGCCCTGCGAGATCGGCAGGATCAGGTCGTTCGCCCGCAGCCCGAGCGCGTCGGCAACGACCGAATTGGTGAGTTCGACGGTAGAGCGGACCACTTCGCCGTCGGGGCGCGCATAGATCAGCCAGGTTCGCTTGTCGTAGCTGACCAATCGGGCCTGGTTATCCGAAAGCTTATTGATGTCATTGCTTTTGGCGAGCTTCCCACCGATCGCGGTGGTGGTGACGGGCGACATCGCCGTCGTCGGCAGACCCGACACCGGGTCCAACGGGACTGCTGCGCCGGTCATGGTCGTGTCACATACCGTCCAGATCGACGATGGGTCGGTGCTGTCGCGGATGTCGGTGGGCGCCCCGACGATGCCAACCAGTGAGCCGTGCGGATATTTCGCGATCTCGGCACCGCTGGCCCGCACCGGATTTTCGGGAGAACCCAGGATGAGCCGGGCGGAGGTGAGATTGGTGACCGGGTCCAGCCGAGGACCGATACGGACATACATCGCGCCGGTGTCGCGGTCGACCACGATGCGCGCGTTGCTGACCAGCCCGGCCGGCGAGAACAGGCCCCAAACGATGGTTCCGACGGCCAGGATGACCGCCAGCAACAGGCCAAGGATCAGCGGAGCGGCCTGGGCCCGCTGCGGATCGTCGATCATTCGGGTGTCGCGACGGACCAGCGCGTGCGCCATTCGCCGGTAGAGAAAGCGCAGACCGGAGACCTGATACTTCGCTGTCATCCGGAATCCGCGCCGGCGCCGCCGGTGCTCAGGCCCTGCTAACTCTGCCATTACCCCCAACCCCCATTACTTCATTCGAACGAAATCCGTTGAGTGGCACAGACTTCACGGAACGCTTCGTCGACGTCGCTGGGCTCCAGCGTTACCAGCGCCTCTTTGGTGGGCGCCGCCCCGGACGTGTTGAGGCGATAGTCGCGGTATTCGGCGGCCTTTTCGGTGATGGTGCGGACGAAGCGGGCATTGCCGGCTTTGTCCAGGGCGGGAACCATCCGGGGCCGTCCGTCGGAGTCGGTGTCGGCGATTTGGATCTCGGCCAGCTTGGATAGGTGGCCCAGCAACAGATCCTGGGCCGGCGCCGAATACAGCGCGTCTTCTTCGATGGCGATCAAATCGGCGATCTTGACCAGATCCGCGGGGCTGTAGGACTCGAACCTGATCCGGGTGGTGAACCGGCCCGCAAGACCTTCGTTCATCGACAGCAGCCGGTCGATGTCCGGTTCGTATCCCGCGATCACGATGGCCAGCTTCTTGTTGGGATCGGCGGCCTTGCGCTCGTTCTCCAGCCGAGCCAACAACGTGTTGACCGCCTCCTCGCCATAGGCATCACCGTCGGAATAGCCACGCGCATAGAGCGAATACGCCTCATCGATGAACAACAAACCACCCAGCGCCTTGTCGAGGACGGCGTTGGTCTTCTGCGCGGTCTTACCCAGGTATTCGTCGACGAACTGCGGGCGTGATGCCTCGATGACGTCGGGTCTCGCAATCAGGCCGAGCCCGAAGAATAGCTTCGCCAGTACTCGCGCCATCGTGGTCTTGCCGGTGCCCGGCGGCCCGACGAAGACGTAGGACAGCGCCAACTCCTTCTTGCTGCCCACACCCATCTCGGCGCGCTTTTGATCCATCGCCACTTTGGCTTCCAGGCGCCGGATCTGGTTCTTGACGCCTTCCATGCCAATCTGCTTGCCCAGCAATGCCATTGCTTCTTGGCGCACCGCGTCTCGGCTGCGGTCACGTTCCGCGGTTTCCAGCGCGGCAGCGGTTTCGCCGGACTCGGGGTCCCAGATGTCGGTGCGGGTAGCCAATGATTCGGCCGTGACGAGGTCGACCACCTTGTCCGGGTCGGCGATGGCGGCGTCGACCTCCGGTGAGGCGATCCAGGCTTTGAGTTCGCGAAACGCCGTCATCGCCTCTTCGCGCTGACCTTGTGCGCGCAGCGCATAGCCACGGGCCAGGCGGAGTTTGGCGTGCATATCCGTTGGCAGGCCTTGTGATTCGAGACCGCTTTCGGCAAAGCGCTGCGCCTCCACCGGATTTCCCATGCCGATCAGCGCCCAGACCTTCCAGACCAGCATTCCGGCGTTGAGGAACTTGACCAGGTCCGGGCGATCCGAGCGCCACTGCTGCGAGTTTTCGAAACTGAGCACATCCGGCCAGCGCCGCGCCAAACCAAGCAAACCCAGGCGCACGTAGTCGAGCATGTCGAGCTCGAAGGCCGTCGAGGTAGAGCGGCGCAGCTGACGCTCGACGACCTCGTTGGCCGCGCTTAGGCGCGGCGGGTTACTTTCGGCCAGCGCGACGGCATAGGCAATGGCGAGATCAGAGTCCCCGTTGAGCGGCAGCCGCAAGGCGATGGTGCCCAGGGTCAGGGTTATCTGGACGCCCAACTGGTCGACCCGCATCTGCGCGTGCCGAAGTGCGGCGCCGAGGTTGCCGCGGTTGTTGTAGGCGCCGGCAGTGACCTCCACGGTTTGCTCACCGGCGGCCATCCGGCCCAGCCAGGCGTCGCACATGGTCGGGTCGCCCTCGGTCGCGTGCGCGAAGGCCGCCCGGGCCTGCTGCGTCTCACGGTTACGCAGGTGCCGCAGCCCGATCGTGAACACGTCGAGCGGCCGGGCGACACCTGTGGACATACCTCACCAATCCTCTGTCCGATCCTTTGCTGGCAGCCGGGATCGTGCGCGCACGCTGGGGCGCAGCTATGTTGCGATACTAGCTGGCCTCCGCGGTGGGGGCCGACGGCGTGAATGGCGCGGGGCGCGGGAACTGTGGCGCACTGATCCACACAACTCCACTAGAGTGTCCGCATGGGCCTGAGATTTGAGCCTGCCGGCGTAGCCACGTTCGCGCAAAATCACGATGCTGTAGCTGGGCGGATTGCAGCCGCGGCCACGCCTGATTCCACGTCGATTTCCGCGACGTCAACGGCATTCGGTCCGGTCGGGGCCGCGCTCACCAATGCTGTGGCCGCGTTCGATGCCGCTCTGCTTGTTGCAGGAACCGACCTATCGAGGGCCTACCACGAATTTGCCGATACGACCCGATCTGCCCTCACCAGCTTTCTTCGTACCGATCAGGTTTCCGGTAATCGGGCCGCCGCAGCCGCCAGAACTCTCATCTAACAGCCGGTGTCGCCATGGCTGCAGTAGATATCGATGGGACGCTTCAGCGATTGCGCGCGTTGCTGGGTTCTGGTGTGCCTCCTGACCGCGAGCCGCGCACGTTTGGTGGTCCAGTTCCTCCCCCAGCAGAGTGGGCCGGTATGGCCAGCACCGCCGCTCGCTCGGCCAGCGACGACCTCGACGCCCGGCGGCAAGTGCTAGCCACCGCCTCAGCGTCAGTGGATCCGATCATCCGAGGCGGCAGAGATATCTCGCTCAGGGCGCGATCGCGGCTCGACGCGATCTATAGCCAATGGCTCGCCGATAAGGCTGCGCTTGCTCCCGTCGGCGCCACGCCCGCCGGCAAGACCGCCCTCCTTCGCACGGGCGCACTGCGAATCAGCGAGGCTCAAGCAGTTGTCAAAGGCGCCCAAGCCCGGTTCGCAAGTCTGGCCGGACAAGTTGACGCCATCACGGCCGGCCTTCCTACCGCCCGGGGCAGCAAATTCGGGAAGGGCGACATTCATGCGGTCGACTACACTCAATTACCCGAGTCCCCGCGTGTCCCCCCTCCGGAGTCACCGTGGGAATACAACCTCGATTTTACTAGTGACGTCGAAGCGGGGAGTTTCAAATACCCTGGCATAACAAGTGCTGGCAAGGTCACCTCCATTGATGACGTGTGGAACGAACTCAACCGATGCTTCAACTGCAATTTTCCCATGGGCGGCGCGCCCAAGAATCTTCCGAAGGTTGGCGACGAACTTCCCCTGGAAATCAGAATGGCTGGTCAAAAACTTCCCGTAAATTTCCCTGTCAGAGTGACTCAAATACAACGAAGCGCGAACGATATCAACATTGAATTCGTCACACTTCCCGGCCACGTAGACGGTCCCGACAGCACAATCCATTTCAGGTTTTACCAAAGCGGTGGACAACTCCATCTGGGCATACGGGGATACATCACGCAAGGTCCCGGGTCAGAAGATTGGCCGATATTCAGTCCGGGCCTACGTGCCGGTTATACATGCGTAGCAATGGGTGTGTGGCAACCTTACATCGACAGGATCACGCGACACGTCGCCGAGGCCAAAGGTCTTATGACCTATGGTGGACGATAAGTCCGCATCTGCCATGGTTAAGGCTGGAACCTTGTACCTTATTTCAGCGGCACTGGGGTGTATTGCAGCGATTGTCGTTTGGGTCCTGTCGGGCTTCGTATTGTTCGTAGCGGGATTAGCGTTTTACGCACCGTCGACCGGGCTCTTCTTGGGTCTAGGGATCGCAATAGCGGGAACGCCGCTAGTGTATCTTCGAACGCGACGATTCCGGCCTAAGGCCACCAAACTCGTCGTGGCCTTCCTGGCTGGAATTCTAGGTTTTCTTCTCTATGGGTGCATCGGCATAGCGATTCGATCCCCCCATACTGTGATCTTCTTGCAGTGACGCGAGGGAATTTCATTGTTCCTCCGCTTGGCCGGGGCTGATGGAAATCGCGGCGATCGCTCAACAGGCAGCGTCGGCTTTGCCAAGATCCGAATCCCCGTCCAGTGGCAGCCGCAAGGCGATGGTGCCCCGGGGTCAGGGTGATCTCGACGCCCAACTGGCCGACCCACACCTGTGCGTGCCGAAGTGCGGCGCCGAGGTTGCCGCGGTTGTTGTAGGCGCCGGCAGTGACCTCCACGGTTTGCTCACCGGCGGCCATCCGGCCCAGCCAGGCGTCGCACATGGTTGGGTCGCCCTCGGTCGCGTGCGCGAAGGCTGCCCGGGCCTGCTGCGTCTCGCGGTTACGCAGGTGCCGCAGCCCGATCGTGAAGACGTCGAGCGGAGGGCGACACCTGTGGACATACCTCACCAATCCTCTGTCCGATCCTTTGCTGGCAGCCGGGATCGTGCGCGCACGCTGGGGCGCAGCTATGTTGCGATACGAGCTGGCCTGCGCGGTGGGGGCCGACGGCGTGAATGGCGGCCGGCTTGGGGTCGGTTCTAAGCTCGTGGTCACAGCAGTTAGCAGGGGGTTGCTCATGACGAAGCCGCTCAGGGTCGATCTGGCGGATCTAACCGCTTCGGCGGGGCTTGTTCGAGATCAGGCGGCCGCCTTTGGCGCCGCACACACGTCCGCTTTAGCCCGAATGGAAGCGTCGCAATCGGGATGGATTGGCACTTCGGCCGCCGCGCTCGTTGCGCTGATCCAGGGATGGGATGCCGAAGCCGCAATGCTCAGCGCTCGGCTTGCCTCGGATGGGACGGGACTGGATGCCACCGGCCGGGCGTATGCGAGCACCGACGCCAAGAATGCCGTTCCGCTGACGACCATCACGGTGTAGCCATGGCGGTGAGCTCGATCGCGGAGATCGACCGGTGGTCGTCCGGAGCTGTGCGCCAAGTCGCGGCCGCAGCACGCGACCGCGCTTCGGCCGCTCAAACCAGCGCCGACACCCTGGGTGCGCTGCCCGCATTTTTCAGCTGGCACGGCGTCGTGCGCGACGCCGCCCACACATCGATCAGCCAGACCCAAGCCGCCTTGCTGCAGCACTACCAGCAAGCACTTAACGTCGCCGCAGCCACTGAAACGGCGGCCGGTCAAATTGACCGGATCAAACAGCGCGTCGCCGATTTGCGCAGCGCCGCAGCCCAGTTAGGGCTGATGATCAATCCAGTCTTCAACCACGTCACATTGCCGCCCGGGGGTACGAGGTCCCCGTTGCTAATGGCGGCCGCCCTGCGCCTGCAGACCCAGCTGATCGCCGCCATTGCCGACGCCAACCGTGTTGACGGCGCACTCACCGAGGCGCTGACCACAAACACCCCGGCGAAGCGCAGCGGCATCCAGTTGGTCGACCATCACTGGAAGCAAGACCCGACGACCACGACGACAACCACAACCACGCCGCCGCCCGAATGCAAATCTGAAGACGTAGCAAAGTTGATGAACAAGATAGAGGAGTGGAATCGCCGGGACGAGGACCTCACCCGCCGGATAATCGAACACAACCGCAAGAAACGTGATTTCGACCTTAACGATCCTGTGCAGGTTCGTCAGGCAGCCGAGTATCAAGCGGAAGAAGACCGCCTTCAGGTGGAAAGCGACAAATTGAAAGATGACCGAAGGAAACTCATTAATGACGCGGTGCAGTGCGGAGCGAAACTATCGGGAAGCAAACTTGATTTTCCGGACGGTACGACTACCCCGACGCCAACCCCTAGCCCGAGCCCAACCCCGTCCCGCTGAGCGCGCGCTGGCGGCAGTAGCTGCTGTCGCCGTCATTGGCCTCGCCGCTCTCGGCGCCGCAGGCTGCGGATCCAAAGCCTCAGAAAGGGCTACCGGAACAGCAACTTCGCACAGCTCGGCAGTCCTCACTTTCGCTCCGCTGCCACCCACGATCGCTGGACCCACCTATGTGTCAGGCCCGGTGAGCAAACTACAGCCCGGATCTCCAATCATGGTTGGCGACGGGCCCGCCACGACGGTTTGCAAAGCTGGCTTTTACATCGATTACCCAGACCCCAACCTTGCCGGCCAGCGATTACCTGGCTTTGTGACCGCGGCGCAATGCGCTCAAGGCGGAATGCACGCACCAGTCGCCGTGATGAAAGGCGAAGGCGGCCAACAGAACCCGACGCGAATAAAGATCGGCGAAATAACTTACCTCGCTCCTGGCGACACTCGTCCCGCAATTGCCGGTGAACCATGGACCGCACCGAACTCATCTCTCGCGGTGTTCAGTTCAGGGCGAGTTGACTGGGCGATGCCGGTCGGCTTCATGGTCAACGACCAGCAACCGACGAACGAGATCACACAGTCGGCACGGCCAGTAGAGCAACTCAAAGCTGCCGCCCAATGGAGCAACGCGTTCGGGGTCGTCACGACTGGGCGCGTGCTCGACCCGGCATCCACCCCGGAGCTGAAGGACATACCGTCGTCGGTGAGCCGGGCCGTCGTGGCTGCCGACGATAAGACTCAACCCATTGAAGAGTGGGTTCGTGGCTCTCCCGTGACAGTGGAGATCAACGGGGCTACCTACAACCTCGGCATCATTACGTCCATCGATGAGTCCAGGCACTGGATCGTGGTCGACCTACTTGCACCCATGCTTGCTGATCAAGGCGCGCGTCTTATCACGACGAGCTGATCCGAATGTTCGCCGGTCCTCGCAGTTGTCAAAACGGCGGCCAAGCAGCCTAGGCTTTGGCGGTACCGAAAGGTGGTTCCTCAGCTTCGATTTCGGGGTTAGCTCCGAAATTCTGCTCGGTGCCTTTCGGCGGATCGTAGATCTTGCTCTCCGGAAAGATCTTTGGATCGCGCTTGACCGATGCGCCGCCCTCACCGGATCCGCGGTGCGCCATCGGCATCATTGGCATCATCGGCATACCTGCGCGGCTTGCCCCGGCCGTGGACGTCGACGCCCCCGCCGCCGCAGCCGGAATTGCACTGGGCGCCAACGCACTTGAGGTTGTCATCGGAGTGACCGGCTCGTCCAGACCCGCTGGCACGGTCACACCCAGGCCGCCACCACCAGCACCCACAGCGCCAGCGGCATCTAGCCCCGCCGCAGCGGCCCCTGCCATGGGCTCGATGCCGCTGGCGCCTGCCTTGCCGGCCTGTGAGAATAGCTGACTCACCTGCTGTGTGGCCTGACCGAACAACTGGCTGAACTGCTGACTGAGCTGACCAAATTGCTGACCGAACTGTCCGCCCATTTGAGCAGCCATCTGCAGCATCTGCTGCAACATCTGCTGCATCATTTGCTCGGGCTTTTCGGCGCCCTGCTTGGCCTTGTCCTGGGCCTGTTGCTCAAGCGACTCCGGGTCACCTGGATTCTTGGCGAGGCGAGCTCGCCCGGCGTTGGTCAGATCCTGACCCTCGATGTTCGACAAACCCGTTTGGACGTCTTGGTCGGTCTGAGTGGCTCCTCCGGTGAGCTGTGGGGGCGTGAGCGCGAGCCCACCGTGCAGACCCGTCAGTAGCGATCCAAGCGCACCTCCGAACGGACTATCGCCCGGCACTGGCGCAAATCCGAAGGTGACTTCCTCGGCTAAGTTGCCCGCCCCAAACCCGTTCTCAGCCAACTGGCCGGATAAATCTCGAAACATCGGGATATCAAAATGCATTGGCTGGTTCACGCGGGTACCGCCTCCCTTCGGTATCGATAAGTTCCAGCAGCATCGACCACGAATACAAGGCGTCAAGTAACGCCTGCCGCGGTGATGCGTTACGCAAAGCCAACACCGTCTCGGTTGCATACGACTGGACCAAGAACGGCCGACTTGCTCCTCCCCCGGTATCTAACCGGCCGATATCGACATTGCGCACATCGATTCTCGCAGCAAAGTCCCTTTCCCACAAAACTTCGTTCTCGTTCGTCAACGCAACCCAGCCAAGACGATCGATCTTTTTAGGTTCCAACAGGTTTGGGTCCGCATTCAGGGCCGCCAGGATCGACCGTCGGACCGAGCTCGCGTCGTCGGCTTTCTCCACCGCATCGTGTGCAATCCACAACGCCTGCCGCCGCTGGTCGTGGGGATCTGTGATTGCGTCGGCCGCTACCAGCCGGGCGGCCGACACTGCAAACGTCTCCCGCCCGGCCGTCGGGACGCCCAACAAATCCGGTCTCGGCCGCTGCACCGCGTCCGCGAACGCGAACGGCACGCCCGCCGCCACACCGGGCGCGCTACTGTGCGTCGATGCCAGCGCCGTGAGCGTCCCCGACGCGGCGGCAGCCGCGTACTCGACTATCACTCGAGCCGGATCCAACAAACCTTCCCAGCGCGCGGAATCCTCGTGTTTCCAAGGTAATACGGCATTCTCTGGCAACAACACGTTCGGCGGAAACCAGCTACGGCCGCGATCGGTGGTCACGACTACCTGGCGCCGCCCCCCCGTCACAACCATTCCCGCGGCCCACCTCACGGTGGATCCTCCGCCGGCGGTCTCCAGCACTGTGCGCACCATCGCCAGATCCATGTCGACCACCTGCCGTTGCGGATCCTCTGCGCCCCGAAATATCAGCGGTACTGGGACAATTGCGGCGTCGTCAACGGGCGCCAAGTGCGGCACGGGGCCCGCTGCCCCTTCCTCGTCAGCGGCCCCATGGGTCTCGTGCGACCCCGGCGAAACACTCGACGATGTCGACGAATGCTGCCCTGAGGGCGAATGCGGCCCGGGCGTGGCGGGTACGGCAGCCGGCGCACCCGATGACGCGGACGCAGGCATATGCATCACGGACTGAGCCGGTGCAGCAGCCGCCATCGGCGGCGGCGCAACGGCCGGCGCGGTCGGCGCCACCGGTGTAAGCGGGGGAACCGCGGCAATAGGCGAACTTGTCGGAGCGACCGCAGCAGCGGCCGTCGTACCTGCCAGCGGCGCTGCGCTCATCGGTGCACCCGCAAGCGGAGTGGCAGCAGCCGCCGCGGCAGGACCTAATCCGGCGGCCGGCGCTGCCAAACCAGTAACCGTCCCGGTCGGCGCTACTATGCCCGCTTGCGTTTCGATCCCTGCGAGCCCACCGGACGGCGAAACCGACGGCAAGGGAGACCCAGCAGTGGCCGGCGCCCCGGCGACCGCCGGCGCTCCGGTCACCGGCGACCCAAGCGCAGGTGCGCCCGGAGCTCCCACAGGCGTAGCGCCGGCGCCAGGGACACTCGATACCGGCGCACCCGATGCGGGGGAAAGTCCCGCCGCCGGGAGTCCAGCCGACGAACCGGTCGCAGGAGCCATTCCGGTGCCCAGAACCCCTGAGGGCGCCCCTGGCATCGCGGCAGCATTCGTGGGCACGCCGCCTGGCGACATTGCGGTCGGATTCGGCAACAGAGGCGCACCCTCAGGCAGTCCCGGCCCGCCAAGTGCGGGTGCACCGCCAACGGACATTCCTGCCGGATTACTAGTCGCCGGTGCACCTTGCGGTATGGCCGCGGCGCCTGGCGGCACTCCACCTGAAGACATCCCGGCCGGATTGCCTCCCGCAAGACCCCCCTGGGGCACCGCGGGAGCACCGGGCGGTGCGCCACCTGAAGACATTCCGGTTGGATTGCCCGGTGCCGTGGCGCCGTGCGGCAGCCCGGTCGGCGGGCCGCCAATGGCCGTAACCCAGCCGGGCAATGCCGCAAGCCCAGCAATGGCAGCTCCCGAGATTCCCGTGACCTGCGTATGAGCCTCGGTGATCACCGTCTGGATCAACTCATCAACGTTCTGGCCTACTAGTTCCAACTCGACTCTTGCCGCCTCAAAAGCCGCGATGGCGGCTTCCGCCCAGTCCACGACACCAGCCATTGCGCCGAGCATCGCGCCGAGTGACTCGGCCCAGGCCGCAACACAAGCGGAGGCCTCGCCGAATTGCGCGGCGCACTTGCCCACATAAACGAAGTATTTGGCCCAGGCTGACGAAATCGCTTCAGCTAATGCCCCTTGGCCATAGCCGAGCAACTGCACCGCCTGCACCTGGCCATCTCCGGCGATGAACCCTAACTCGGCGCCAGCTTTGCCAAGCTGCAAAGACCAGTTGCTCAGACTTTCAGGGGTTATCGACGATTCCCAGTAAGGACCGAGAATCTGGTCAGCATGCGGCGTGCTCGGTTTCGGAGTCATCCTGTGCCGCAAGTGCGATTAAGCGCTAAGCCTGCCCCTTCTACGGCGGCTACGTCACCGTCGTCAATCGGCTGGCGAGCTGTGAGCTTACGAACTTCCACTCGCTGCTTTGCAATGAACAAATGCGCTGCGGCGGCGACGTCGGCCGGTTCTGGGGCGATCTGTGTCTCGAATACATTCAGGATCTTGTTGATCTGCGCCGCCCGAGTATCAGCCAGCTGGTCTATCGCCGGATTGCCATAAACCCATCCGGGCGGCATTCGGGTAACCTGACCCATGTCAATCTGTGCTGTCATCCATGCCGCGCACGTACTCCCGCCGGACGATTTGGTTGGCTTCGTTGTCGTCGTGGCAGCCATGGATGGCTTCGAGAGGTCCGAGCTTTGACCGGCGTCTCTAAAGAAGATCGCTGCAGCTATGAGCGCACCTGCAATCAAGATTGCGGCGATGACCGCCCATGGGAACCACGGAAACCGTGGCCGATTCAGCGGCGCAGGCCCGCCGGGATAAGCGACCTGGCCGTGGCCGGCGTCATTGTGGCCTGTCTGGCCCTGCACAGGATGCTGTGCTCCCCCGGGCGCGAACGCGTCCATAGATGGCATGGTACCTGCAGGAATGGCCTCGCGCGGGTCCCCCGATAAGGTCATCGGAGTATGAGCAGCGTCCACCCGGAAGTCCAAAAGGCCATGGACTTCGCCGACCAGGTCAGCGAGCGGCTGATGGCGTCGCTCGACGAGATGCGCACCTACACCGCTGAACGGTTGTCCGAAGACCGCGAGATCGCCGTCAAGGTCGACATGAACGGCGAGTTGGTCGACCTGTGGCTCAAGCCCGGCGTGCTGGATCGCAAAAGCGCCGCGGCCATCGCCAAGGAGATCTCACGACTGGTGGCCGCAGCCAACGAGGACGCCGCCGCCGCGGTGGCGCGGTTGTACCAAGAGACGACCGCCGACGAGCCGGCGGCTGACGTAGACGAGGCGTCATGACCAATCCGAGCAACGCAGAGACGCCCTTCGAGGAACGCGCCTACGAAGTGTTCAACCAACGCCGAACGGTTGGCGTGCTGGCGGCCCACGGCGGCGCCGTGCGGGGCATATTCCTTCACGAAGACGTCCGAAAAATGACGGAACGCACCCTGACACAAGAGATTTTGAAGGTGGCATCGGTAGCGTCGGCGCGCGGCAGACTGAGCCTGCGCGAGCAGCTGATGGCCGCAGCCGGAGAACAACCTCTACAGCCGTCGGTCTTCGAACTCCTGCCTGAGGCGCCCACCGAAGAGGAGTACGAAGCGTTCAAACGTCAAACTCTGAAGTACTGATGCGACGCCGTCCGCGGACCTACGCTGGGCGGAAGTTTGCGCTGCAGTGGAGTCATGGGACGTTGATCGGTGGTGTGTTGTGACAAGAGAGCCACCTTCGCGCACCCGCTTGTACCTTGTGATCGGCGGACTCGCCGCAGTGGCTGCGGTTGTGGTGGCTGCCGCGCTCGTCCTCACAGGCAGCTCTGGACATGGCGGCGCAAAGTCTGCCGACGAAGCGGTCAGGATCTATCTCGAAGCCCTCGCCCGCGGCGATGCCCGGGGTGCGCTGGCAATCGCAAAAACCCGGCCGGCCGACCGGACGTTCCTTACCGACGAGATACTCAAGATGCAGATCACCAAGGCGCCGATCAGCAACATTCGGATCCTGCAATCGTCCAACCGGGTGTCAGCGCACGTGATCGCCACTTTCGGCGATCAGACATCTGACGAGACGATCGTGGTTGTCCCGCCGAAGGCGGGCGATGGTTGGAAGCTCGACCACGGCGCCATCGCACTCACCTCCGGTAAGGGCAGCCGTTCCGTTGCCGCCCCGGCTCTACTGGACAGCATCACGATTTTCGGCCAACCAATCTCGGGAACCGGTGTCGCCTATGTCTTTCCGGGCTGGGTCGATGTCGGCTCGAGGAACCAGTACGTCGACGTCACGCCGTCGATCGAGCAGCAGACCCTACTGAACGGCATCAACCGGGCGGGCCAAATCAACCTGATGCCGCATTTCGTAGCTAGCACGACGGGCAAGGAAGAGGCCCGGCGCGCAATCGAGGCGGCTCTGGCGAAATGCGCCCAGTCACGGCAATTTTCGCCGCCCAACTGTCCGCAGCATGTTCCACCCCAGGGATTCATCGATGGCACCGCGTCATGGAGCGGGCCCGTCAATTCCGACGCAATCCACGTCGACCGGTTCAATGAGCGCCAGGGGACGATTAACTTCTTTGGCATGGCGGATTTCGGGACCCTCACCGTGCAGCGATCCGATGGCCGGACATTTACGATGCCGCACTTGCCAATTGCGGTAACCGGCGCGGCCGACCTCACGCAGTCACCGCCGAAGATCACGATGGGTCTGTGAGATGTGACCGGCGGCCCCCAGTCCCATAACACCGTGTTGCCCGATGTGTCGGCAGTCCGTGCGATCTCGAATCAAGTGCTGTCGGTTGCGGATTCGCTTGCGACGATCGGCAGGCCGCTGCGTCTGCCGGTGGCGTCGCCGGCGCCGGATCCTTTCTCCATGCGGATCGCCGCGCACCTGACGCACGCGCGATCGACCCTCGGACAAGCGGCGTGCGACGCGGCCGACGAACTGACGCGGATGGCCGAGATTTTCATCGGCACCGCACAGACCATGACGGCGGTCGCCCGCTGGACCTCGGTAGGCATGCTCGGCCTGGTTGCCCCGTCAGCCCATCACCCGGTCGATTTCAGCGGCCGTGTGGTTCGTCGCGCCTCACCGAACTGGGCGCGGCAAGACACCTGGATGCCCGGGAACGCCGACGAGGTGTTGAGTTGCGCGGTGCTGCTCACGATCGGCGATAACGAGGTAGCTGCGCCCGAGCTGGCGCTTTCAGAGCTCGAAGAGCTCGGGACGCGCCTACGTACGCTGGGCGGACAATTGCGCGTGGCGTGGCCAGGCGGAGGCCAACCCGCTGACACGCTGAACAAGTTCGGCGAATGGATCTCCAACGACTACGTCAACGCCCTGCAGCGCATCAATGATTCTGTCCGGCAATGGAATTCAGCTTACCAGTTAGCCCGGACCCGGGTAGCCGGCGCGGCGGCCGCCTATGTTGCAGCACGCCAATCGGCTCTGGACGGCGAAGAACGAAGGGTCGCAAGCGAAGACGCTCAGGCAGCGCTGAACCAGTATGCGACGTGGTCGCTCGGCGATGCGACGCTGGCCGACTTCCCGCGGTTAAGCGACGGGCCCTGAGCCGATCCGTCGCCCGTCCACACCGAAGAAATGCACGTGGCCGGTTTGCGGCTGTAGCAGCACCCGGCTACCCTTCCCGGGCGGGTCATACCCACTCGTGCGCGCGACGATGGGTTTGCTGATCACCTTGTCGGATCCCGTGATTCGGCCATACAAGTACGCGTCGGCACCGAGTTCTTCGACGACGTCGACCTCCATCTCGACGCCGCGACTGCCCACCTCGAAATGTTCGGGGCGCACACCCACCACAACTTCGGATGCCAGGCCCGCGATCTCGTGCGGCACCTGGATGAGCCAATCCCCCAGCGACACCGCGGAATCGGCAATCGGTACGGTGAACAGGTTCATCGCCGGCGACCCGATGAACCCGGCGACAAACACATTGCACGGGTTGCGGTAAAGCTCCCGGGGGGCCGCGCATTGCTGCAGCACCCCGTCGCACAAAACCGCGACACGGTCGCCCATGGTCATCGCCTCCACCTGGTCATGGGTGACGTACACCGTGGTGGTAGCGAGTTGGCGTTGCAATGCCGCGATTTGGTTGCGGGTTTGCACGCGCAGCTTGGCGTCGAGATTGGACAACGGCTCGTCCATCAAAAACACTTGCGGGCGACGTACGATCGCGCGGCCCATCGCGACCCGCTGCCGCTGTCCGCCGGAGAGGTCCTTGGGTTTGCGGTCCAGATAAGGTTGCAAGTCAAGCATTTTCGCTGCGGCCATTACCCGGTCTCGGATCTCGGACTTCGGGGTCTTTGCGACCTTCAATGCGAAGCCCATGTTCTGCGCAACGGTCATGTGCGGGTAGAGGGCATAGTTCTGAAACACCATCGCGACGTCGCGGTCCTTGGGCTCGACATTGGTGACATCGCGGTCACCGATTCGCACCCGGCCGCTGTCAAGCGTTTCCAGTCCGGCCAGCATCCGCAGCGAGGTCGTCTTACCGCATCCCGACGGCCCGACCAGCACGACGAACTCGCCATCACCGACCACGAGGTCCAGCCGATCCAGAGCGGGTCGATCCGCACCCGGATACTGACGGGTGGCCTGCTCGAAACTCACCGATGCCACGGAATCACCCTCCCAGCCCCGTCACGGCAATACCACGGACGAAGGAGCGCTGCGCAACGGCATAGAGGATTATCAGCGGCACCAGGATCAACATAGACGTCGCCATCAGCACCGGCCACCGGGCAACGTATTCGCCCCGCAGCCGGACCAGCCCGATCGTGAGCGTCGACAGGCTATTGCGCTGAATCATCAGCAGCGGCCACAAAAAGTCGTTCCACACATTGACCCAGGTGAGCACAGCCAGCACCATGACCGCGGGCCGCGCATGGGGCAGCAGAATCCGCCAGTAGATCTGCCACGGTGAACAGCCGTCGAGGATTGCCGCCTCCTCGAGATCGCCGGGCAGAGTGCGGAAGAACTGCCGCATCAGATAGGTGCCGAACGCACTGCCGAACAAACCCGGCACGATCATCGCCCACGGTGTGTCCACCCAGCCCAGTGTCCGCATCAGGATGAATTGCGGAATAACGGTCACCGTCAACGGCACCATCAGCGTGCCCAGGTACAACAGGAACAAGGTGTCGCGGCCGCGAAACTCCAAGCGCGCGAACGCGTATCCGGCCAGCGAGCAGAAGAAGACCTGGCCCGCCGTCACGCATCCGGCGTACAGCATGGTGTTGAAGAACATGCGCCAGAACGGCATGAGGTCGAATACCGCAGCGTAGTTGGACCACTGCGGATGCATCGGCAACAGCCGCGACTGACTTACCTCGCCGTCTCTTTTCAACGAGCCGGACAGCGCCCACAGGATGGGGAACAGCGCGCACCACGCGACCGCAGTCAGCGCGGCATAGAGTGCTATGCCGCGAAAGACATGCCGCTGGACCGTCGGCTTAGCTGAGTCCACGAGAAGCCTCCCACGACCGCCGCCGGGTGATCCGGAACTGCAGCACGGTCAACGCGAGCAGGATGGCGAACATCACCCAGGCCAGCGCGGACGCATAACCGAACTCCAAGAAGGAGAATGCGTGCTGGAAAAGCATGATGCCCAAGACGTACGTCGCGGTCTCCGGCCCACCGTTGGACCCGGTGAGCACGTACACGAGATCGAACGACTGGAACGCATGGATGATCGAGATGACGACGACGAAGGACATCGCTCCCCGGATCAACGGCACGGTGATGGAGAAGAACTGCCGGATCTCGCCGGCACCGTCGATTCTGGCTGCCTCGTAGACGGTTTCCGGAATTCCCTGCATCGCGGCCAGCAACACCACCGTCGCGAACGGCACGCTGCGCCACACGCTGACCAGGCACAGTGAGACCATGGCCCACCGCGGTTCGACCAGCCACGGAACGGGGCCGATGCCGATCCAGCCGAGCATGATGTTGAGCAGTCCGTCATCGGTGTTGAAGACGAACTGCCAGACGACCGCCATCACCACCGAGGAAACGGCCAACGGCAGGAAGACGATTGTCCGAAAGATGCTGATGCCTTTGACGTTTCGGTTGAGCAGGCCGGCAACGACAAGGCTGACCAGCAGGGTCGGCACGACGCTTCCGATGGTGAAGACCACGGTGTTGCGCATGGCGATGAGAAACAGCGGGTCAGAGGTGAAGAGGTTCTGGAAGTTCTGCAGACCGACGAACTTCGGCGGCGTGAAGACGTCCCACTTCGTGAAACTCATGTACAGCGAAAAGCCCAGCGGGAAGAGCATGAACACCGCGATCGCGGCCAGGTTGGGTGCGACGAACATGCGTCCGGCCCGGGCGCGCCGGCGCCAGGGACGGGTTCCTGTCATGACCTGCCCCGACGTCATGGACTGCGCAGCACCTCGTCGACGGCCTTGGACAACCGGCTCAGCGATGTCGCCGGTTTCGCCCCGCGCAGCACGGGTCCAAAGTTGCGCTCCATCAGCGCGGTGATCTTCTCCCAAGCCGGGGTGATCGGCAGGCCCTCGGAGACAGCCGGTCCTTCCGTCAGCACGGCGAGGTTATCGAGCCTGCGGTGTGCCGCGGCGAAGCCGTCCGAAGTGATCGCGGACTTGAGCACCGGCACGAAAAGCCGGGATTCGCCGATCAATTCCTGCCCGACGGGTCCCGTCGCGAACTTCACGAATTCCCAGGCCTGTTCCTGGCGCCGACTCGTCGATGCGATGGCCAGTCCGGTGACTCCGATGGCGGAGCGAGCGGCCTTGCCCCGCGGGCCGACCGGCAGTGGGGCCACGTCGAAGTCGAGGCCGGCGGCTCGATCGAAGGTCGAATAACGCCAGTGTCCACTGAGCGCCATTGCCGCCTTGTTCACCGCGAAGGAGTCCACCGTCGACATCGATTGTTGGTCAGCGGTGCTGGGTGCGACCTTGTGCTTGTTGATCAGATCGGCGTAAAACTGCACCGCTTCGATGAACGCCTCTTGATCGAAGTTGAGGTGGGTGGGGTTCATCCGCGGTGTGGACCACGGCACGCCGTTGTTCATGGCGAACAGCCCGGCCGAGTAGAACGAGACCCACGCGTTGACGAAACCCCACTGTTGTACTCTCCCCGACGCATCCCGCTTGGTGAGCGCCTTCGCTGCGTCCAGGAATTCGTCGAAAGACCAGGGCTGTTTCGAGGACTGTTCCCAGCTGCCAGGTGGTGGGGGCACTCCCGCGTCGGCGAACAACTGCTTGTTGAAATACAGGTAGCAGCCCGACCATTGCTCGGGCAGCGCGTATTGACCTCCGTCGTAGGTAAAGGTCTCGTACAGGCTGCCCATGCTTTGCGATTTCAGTTGCGCCGCAAAAGCCTTGTCGCGCGCCAGCAAGCTGTTGAGGTCGAGCAGTACCCCGCGGTCCGCCAGTTCGGCGTAGGTCAATTCCCATGTCATCAACACATCCGGGCATTTACCGCCGGCACAGAACGTCGACAGCTGCTGCATGACACCGGGTCCCGATAGCAGCGCCCGCACCTTGATCTCGGGGTGCCGGCGCTGAAATTCCTCGACGATGTACAGGCGGGGCCGAACTTCGTCCGGATTGGCCGCGAAAAAGAACGTTAAAGCGTCGTCGTCGGACGCACAGCCGGCAGCCCACGGTGCTGCCGAGGCCGCGGTGAGTGCGCCGGCGCCGCGCAACAGGCTGCGGCGCCCGAACGGCTTATCGAACATGGCGCTTGACGATCTCGACCCCTCCCGTCGCCCACTTATGACGTCCTTCTTAGCCGATGGCGCTGAGTCCGTCCTGAGATGACCAAAACGGCAGGGTGAACACCGCGTTAGCGAGGCGTTCCGGATCGCTCAGGATGTCGATTTCGTGTATGCGGTCATCGTCGCCGATCCTGATCTGCAGCAGTGCCTGCACCCGCCCTGCCGGCGCCAACACAATGCCCGGGATGCCGTCGATGAGCAGCACGACGCCCGACGCCGCTCGCTGGGTGAAGCGGCGGGTCTCATCAGCGACCTCCCTGGCGCCGCGCACCTCGGTGGGCACATCGTCGGGAACCAGCGACCGGTCAACCCGGCGCACCACATCGGGCGCCAGCAGCTGCAATAGGACGCCGATGTCGCCGCCGCGTGAGGCGGCCAGAAACGCTTCCACGATCTTGACGTGCTCGGCCGTGCGTTTGGTTCGCACGGCGGGGTCGGGCGTCAGGCGCCCACGCGCCCGGCTGGCGAGTTTCTTGGCGGCCACCGGCGAGCGGTCCAACAGCCCGCCGACGGTCTCGAACGGGACGGCGAATACGTCGTGCAGGACGAATGCCACCCGCTGGGCGGGTGAAAGCCGGTCGAGGACAACCTGCAGCGCCCGGCTGACCGAATCGGCCAGCAGAGCTTCTTCGTCAGCCGCGGCCGCGACGCGCTGATCAAGATCCGCCGGTTCGAGCAGCGGCCGTTCGGGTCGCCGCTGGCGCGCTCGCAGCTGATCGACGGCTTCATGCGCGGTGATGGTGGTGAACCATCCGGTCAAGTTCTCCACTACTGCGAAATCCGAGCCGCTGGCCTTGAGCCAGGCCGATTGCACCGCATCGTCGGCGTCGGCGGCCGAGCCGAGTAGCTGAAACGCCACGGATCTGAGGTGCTGTCGGTCTGCGTCAAAGCGTTGCGCCAGCACGGCGAGATCTTCAGTTGCGTCCATGGGGTCACCTTTCCCGGGCAGAAATCGTCAAGAAGATGACCGCTTCCATCGAACGATTCTGCTGTAAGGAGACCAGCACCATGACCTTATCGAATGCTGCCTACCTCGCGGTCGTGGTGACGACGGCGATCGTCACCGCAGGAATCGCGTTGCCCGATCTCATTCCCGCCGAGTTCGTGCTGGCCAATTCGGCCCGGGTGAACGTGCCGCGCTCGTGGCTGCCGACGCTGGCGGTGTTGAAGCTTGCCGGAGCCGGGGGGCTGGTGGTGGGGCTGCTGGGCTTGTCCGGGATAGGAATCGCCGCGGCGACGGGGCTGGTGCTGTACTTCATCGGCGCCGTAATCGCGCACGTGCGGGCCGGCGTCTTTTCCAACATCGCGTTTCCAGGCTGCTACCTGTTGCTGTCGATCGCATCCCTGGCGCTGATGGTGATGCACTGACTGGCGATCAGGCAGGGAAGTACCGGACCCGGGTGATTGCGTTGCCGCGCCATGCAACGTCGGCGAACAGGATGCCACGTCCATGGTCGGAAAGCAGTGACACCGTGACGGTTGAGCCGGCGCCGATCGTTTTTTGCCAGCGGGCGCCACTGAGCTGCTCGACGAGTTCGGCCATGTCCAGCGGGTCGTCGTCACCCAAAGTTATTGCGGCAGTGGCGGAAAGCGTTCCCATGGCGGCAGCCTTGTCGCCCCGAACCACCGCGCGCAGGAAGGTTTCCACCAGCTTCTTGTGACGGGCGCCGGCCCGACGAAAACCTGTCACGAATCCCGCGGTACCACCCACGCCCTGATTACCCAACAAGCCCCGGGACAGTTGCAGGGCCGGCGCTGCTGCGCGTGTTCCGGTGCGCAGGAATTGCAGCATCATCGCCGGCAACTCCCAGTACGCCCGCAGCTGGTCAATCTGCCAGTCGCCGTTGACTTCTCGAAGGTCATAGCGCAGAAATGCCGGAATGTACATCGTCACCGCGGAACCCATGGCCACCTCGAGTTCGAGGTCGCGCAGCACGACGCGGCCGAAGACGATGTCCAGGTCGCGATGGAAGGTGATGTCGCGCGGAGCGATGAACGTGTCGAAGAACCGGCCGATCGCTTCGTGGCCCACGTGCGGACGTGACCCCACCGGATCTTCGACGCGGCCGTCGCGAGTGAACAATCCGACCCAGCCGGCGCGGTCGTGCGCGCCGGCCGCCTGCGGGGACCGTTCCACCGCCGCCAATAGGTCCTCCCGGTTGGCTGCGACCATCAACGCCCTCCTATCAACTCGATACTGGCCGAACGCATCTCGCCGAGCGCCTGCGCGGTCGAATCCGGCGACACCCCCGCCGTCAGGTCCAGCAGGACCCTGGTGGTCAGGCCGGCCCGGGCCGCGTCCTGGGCTGTATGACGTACGCAATGTTCGGTGGCTACGCCGACGACGTCGACCTCGTCGACGTCATGCTGGCGCAACCAGTCCAGCAGCGCAGTGCCGTTCTCGTCGATGCCCTCGAAGCCGCTGTAGGCCGCGGCGTAGGCGCCCTTGCAGAAGACCGCCTGGATGGTGCTGGTGTCGAGATCGGCGATGAATTCAGCGCCGGCGCTGCCAGCCCGGCAGTGCGGGGGCCAGGATGACGAATAGTCGGGACGATCGGAGAAATGCTCACCGGGATCGATGTGGAAGTCCTTGGTGGCCACGACGTGGTGGTAGCCCGGATCCTGGGCAAGGTAGTCGTTGATGACCGGGCCCAGGGCGTCGGCGCCGGGCACCGGGATCGCGCCGCCCGCGCAGAAATCGTTCTGCACGTCGACGATGATCAACGCTCGCACGCAGTACACCATACGCAGCGACCATCGACCGGGACCGAATCTGGCGGGTTTGTGCCCCGGTTCGCCGGGGAACCCCACCGACCATGTTGATCCGCAGAATCGCGCGGCCCATGTTGTCGGCCGTATTCATCGCCCAGGGTGTGGAGGCGCTGCTCAACCCCAAACCTGCGGCCGAAGCCGCGCAACCCACCGCGGCCGGCTTGCAGTCTTTGCCGGATTCGGTCCGCAAGAGCATTCCGCAGGATGCCGAGACGCTGGCCCAAGTCAACGCCGCGGTGCAGATCGGCGGTGGTTTGCTGTTGGCCACCGGCAGATTGCCGCGCATCGCCTCAGCCGCATTGGCTCTGACGGTAATACCGGGAAACCTTGGCGCCCATATGTTTTGGAGCGAAAGCGATCCGGAGCGCAAGGCCGAGAAGCGGCGTGACTTCATCACCGACGTCAGCCTGCTGGGTGGGCTGATCATCGCGTCGGCCGATACCGCAGGCAAGCCGTCGCTGGGCTGGCGCGGCCGCCGGGCAGCCGAACGGCTCTCCGAGCGGGTCTCGTCGGCGCTGCCCGGGTCCTCCGACGCACTGCTCGATTCCGATCTGGGCGAGCGGATCGCGCACGGCTTGCACGTCGGCGCCGAACGCAGCCGAGAACTAGCCGCTACCGCCGCTGAAAAGGGCCAGCC
The DNA here is from genome assembly GCF_002116635.1 of Mycobacterium szulgai. Taxonomy (GTDB): domain Bacteria; phylum Actinomycetota; class Actinomycetes; order Mycobacteriales; family Mycobacteriaceae; genus Mycobacterium; species Mycobacterium szulgai. The sequence goes on from NZ_LQPW01000171.1 coordinate 97,693, forward strand.
CTACGCCGAGGCCGCACTCGAACGCGGACGCGAACTGGCCGCTACGGCCGCTGAAAAGGGCCAGCCCTACGCCGAGGCCGCGCTCGAACGCGGACGCGAACTGGCCAGCGCGGCGGCCGAGAAAAGTGCGCCGTACGCCGAGGCGGCGCGCAAGCGCGGGGAACGCTTAGCGGGCACGGCTCGGGTGCGTGGCGTCGAGCTGGCCGAAACCGCACGTCACCGCGGCAGTCAGCTCGCCGAAACGGCCGCCGCCCGCAGTAGCAAGCTCGCCGACGAGGCGGCGGCTCGCGGCAGCCGATTGGCGGACACCGCACGCGACCGGATCGACGAGCAAGTCAATGGTCGCAATCGCTGGTGGCGCTAGCCAGAAACTTCTCAGCGACGGCCTCGGCATCGTCGGCGCCGTCATCCCCGATGGTTAAGACGGTGCCGCGCTCGTCGGCGTTCAGTGGTTCAAGGATGTCGAACTGCGAACGCAACAGAGCGGCCGGCATGAAGTGATCTGATCTGGCGGTCAACCTACGGCCGATCAGTTCCGGCGAGCCGTCGAGGTGCAGGAACCGCGCATGCGGGCAGTGCGCGCGCAGTTGGTCGCGGTATTTGCGTTTGAGCGCCGAGCAACTCACCACCCCGCCCTCGCCGTGGTCGGCCAACCACACTCCAACCCGATCCAGCCATGGGTGGCGATCGTCGTCGTCGAGCGGCGTACCGCCGCTCATCTTGGCAATATTGGCCGGCGGATGCATGGTGTCGGCGTCGATGAAGGGCACCCCCAGCCGCCGCGCCAGCACCTCGCCCACCGTGGTTTTGCCCGAACCGGACACGCCCATCACGACGATGGGCGTGCGCGCCGCAGCCGCTAGAGGTTTCGGTTCCATTCCATCCAGCCCACCCCGCTGCGCCCATCGGCGGTGCTGAGGCTGACCCATGCACGGGCGAACTGGCTTACTCGTCCGTCGGTAGCGGTCAGCCGCACCGGCGCATGACCGCGCGCGTCGATGCTGGCGACAAGCCCGCCCGGGTTGAGCGTCAACGATGAACTCAACGGTAATCCGTTGTCGTCGAAGGCTTCTCGGATGTCGACCTGCTGCAGTTCGGTGACCCCACCGGCCGCGTCCTGGAGGTAGCCAAGACCCATCGCCGGGGTATTCGGAATGCGCAGATTCAGGGCGTGGATGTGGGTGCCGTCGTCCAGATGCAGTGCGCTCCACATCCAGTCCATGGACCACCAGTCGCGCACGCCCCAGGAGTGGTCACGCTGTCCGGGAACCGAATCGAATTGGTAGCGGGCGTCATTCACGGTGACGTTGCCCGAAACGGTGCATGGGATCTCGTAGCGCGTGGTCAGCCGATATTTGTAGGGCGTACCCGCGGTGGCCCACACCAATTGCATGGTGATCTCGACGGGTTCTCCCGGCTCCCCGCGCAACAATGCCGACGGGTCCGCGTACGCCTGGCCTGTCGCACGAATGTCGACGCCATAGGTGCGCAGCGGCGCGCTGGCCGAGTGGTTTGCCTGGATGGCATCGGTGCGCAGTTCCCACGGGTCTGCCGGCAACGGGACCGCAAAGTCGACGACGGCTACGGTCGGCAGCCCCGGACCGCACAGCAGCGCCTGAAACCACGCCGTGTCCTGATTGGGAATCCGGCCGATGCGAAACCAACCGCCCAATCCCTGTGCCGCATCAGCGAAGTCGGCATACCAGCTCTCACTCCACAGCGGTTCCCCGGTCGCGGTATGTGCGAGTTCGTCCGGCTCCAAAGGCCGTAACGGTTCCGGCGAAGACGGGGCCGGCAGCGTCGCCAACGCATCGACGTCCAGAACGTGATCACAGTGCCGCTGCAGCAGCGTCATGAACATCCGGTCGCCCCGCTCGGTGCGCTGCACCAGCATTGACGAGACGATCGCCATCATCACACCGAAAAAGCTTTGTCGGCGTACGCCTTCGGCCGCATCATCCAGACTGATCGGTGCTGCTGGACCCAGCGCCTCATGGTATGCCCGCAGCAGCGCGTCGTAGTGGACGCGCCGATCCCGCGTCGCGAGGGCGCAGCCCAGAAAGTAGGCCAGGTCGGTCAATGCCGGTCCCCAGGACACCGTCTGCCAGTCGACCACGGTCAGCGCCCGGTCGGCCTCCGCCGTGCCGAAAAGCAGGTTGTCCAGCCGGTAGTCGCCGTGCACCAGGCCCTGGATTCCGGTCTGTGCGCCGAGATATCCGTCGAATGCGGCGATCAGACGGTCACATACCATCCGCGACTGCGGCGCGATCTGATCGCCGTAGCGGTCGACGAAATCCGCGTAGAGTCCGCTGATCATCGCCTGGCTCAGCGGCGCGTCGCGGTTGAGCCACGGCGCTTCGGCCAGTGCCGCATCACCGAGTAGCGGGCCGTGCAGCCGGCCCAGCTCGGTCACCGCCAACATGGCCTGTTCGATCGTCGCGCCAGTGATTTCGTCACCGACGACAGCCGGTCCGGCGTCGCCGAGCAGCAGATCGAAGATGCCCGTCGCGGCGTCGACCGCAGCGTGGTAGCAGGGCGCGACGGGACCGCCGAGGCGTGGCGCGATATCGCGGTAGAAGCGGACTTCGCGCTCGTAGAGACCCAGCGCCGCGCCGGTCTGCCGGCTCATCGGATCGGTGGCCGCTACCTTGAGCACCACGGAGCCGGGACCACCGGGCTCTGCGTAGGTCAGCGCGACGCGATAGCACTCGCTCATCTGGCCGGTGCCGATGCGCTCGACGGTGAAATCGGTGACCACCCCGCTGCCGATCGCCGCGGTGAGCCACGGCGCGGTCAGGTCGCCTGGGCCTTCGATCGGTTGCTCGATGTTGCAGTCCATGGCCGTCAGCGTGCCAGGGTGAAGCCGTCCCAGGCCATCCGGCGGTGCTGGTGCGGATCGAACTCGACCCGGCACTGGCGGTCGATCACCAACACGGCGCGGTCGGCCTGGGTGTAGGCCGGCCACCCGTCTCCGGGTACACCGGCTTTACTGAATGACCGCCACCGTCGTTGCACCTCGTTGCTGACCCGCAGCGCAGTGCCGCGGTCGGCTCCGGCGGTTAGCAGTGCGCCGAACTTGGTGCGATACACATCGAAGACGGCCAACAATTCGGTGGCATGGGTGGCTCCGAAACCCGCCCAGCGCAGCGCCCGCGGCGCGTAGTCGTACCGGTACATATAGGTCGGGGCATGGACGCCGTGCGCCTCGGCGATCTGCCACGCGGCCGCGCCGAAGGCGAAATCGCCTCCGATCTGGATGCATGCCTCCGGTTTCGGATAGTTCGGGTAAGCGGCGGTAATGCGTTCGCGCGCACCAGGTTCGGCGTCGGCGAACAGCTCCTCGACCATCGCTTCATTCGTCGGCAGCATCCCGAGGAAGCGGGTGAACAACCGTCCCTCTTCAGCGTTGGTGCCGACGATCAGGGGCACTCGGTGCGCCTTGCCGCATCGCATCGCCTCAACCGGGTCCATGGGCAGTACATCGTCACCGAAGACGGGACCAATTGGGAAGGCGCCCAATCGTTTCTGCATGCCCTGGTCAATCAGGCGGTGTTGGATCTCGACCAGTTGGGCAGCCGGGGCACGCATCAGCGCGTCAGCAGCATCATGGGGGCGCGCGCCGAGCAACCCGGCGAAACGGCTCGCAAACTCTGCGGCGACGTCTCTCGAGCGCACCATGCCGGCCGCCGGGCTTTCCGAAATCGCGCGGGCGAACAGGCCTTCGGTCGCGGGCACAGCCAGCAGCGTCGCGGTGATGTGCGCGCCCGCACTCTCGCCGAAGATGGTGACATTGTCCGGGTCACCGCCGAATTCGGCGATGTTGTCCCGAATCCAGCGCAGCGCCAGCACCAGATCGCGTAGGTACACGTTGCTGTCGAAGGCGATGTCGGCAGTGGACAGCGACGAAAGATCCAGACATCCCAGCGCGCCGAACCGGTAGTTGACCGACACGTATACACATCCGCGGCGAGCCAGCGCCGCGCCGTCGTAAAGGGGCGTTGCCGAGCTGCCCAGGATGTACCCGCCGCCGTGAATGAAGACCATGACCGGCAGCGGCTCGGCCGGCGGCACTTCTGGTGCGACGACATTGAGGGTGAGGCAATCCTCGCTCATGGGCTGGTACTTGCCGAGTCCGAGCATGGTGTAGCGGCGCTGTTGGGGTGCACAGCTGGCGAACCCGTGACAGTGCCGCACCCCTGACCAGGGTTGCGGGGGCTGCGGCGCCCGGAATCGCAGCGGGCCAACTGGTGGCCGGGCGTAAGGGATGGATCGCCAGCGGTTCACTCCGTCGCGGGTGAAGCCTTCGACAATGCCGCTAACGGTGCGGGCGCGGACAGTGCGCTCATGCATAACCCGACGGTAGCCGACACTATGTACGTAGTGCCCCAGCAGAGCCAGAATTCGCCGTGTGGCGGCTAGCCTGACGGAATGCGGATCGCCGTACTCGTGGCCGTGTCGTTGCTGATCGCCGGATGCTCGCACGGTACCGGCGAGCACGCGGGGCACTCGTCGACCGGTGCCGCGCCGTCTGCGACGTCCAGCGCGAATCCCCCGCCGAGCAGCCCACAGCCGGCTGCCGGGCCGGCTGCCGGGGCGCCCATTTCGGCCGTCATCGCCTGGATCGAGGCAGGTCACCCCGCTGACCCCGCGCGCTACCACAGCGCGGCGCGCGACGGCGCCACGACCGAACTCGGCAGCGACGTCGCCTTCAGCGTCCCCGGCGGAGCCGTGAGCTGCACGACGGACGTCAAACACACCGGCGGGCCGCTGGCGTGTCTGGTCAAGTTGACCAATCCGCCGCCTGCGCCCGCGACGGCCTATGGCGAATGGAAGGCCGGCTGGGTCGATTTCGACGGCACCAATCTGCAAGTCGGCTCAACACACGCCGATCCGGGGCCGTTCATTTTCGGCGATGGATTGGAGCTGGCCAACGGCGACTCGTTGTCGTTCGGCGACTATCGGTGCCGCTCCGGTCAAAGCACTGTGGTGTGCGTGAATTACGCCCATCAGTCGGCGGCCCGGCTGAGTCCCGCCGGCGTCGAACCGTTCGGCTGCCTGCGGTCGGTACCGCCACCCGACGGCGTCGGTACAGCGTTGCGCTGCTGAGCTTTTCGTCGTCAGCCAGGCAAGCCTGGGTCGCCGCTGGTGCCCAGAAGGATGCCGCCGGCACCGCCCGCACCGCCGGGCCCCCCGGCGCCGACGGGTGTGCCCGCACCGCCGGCCGCACCGTTGCCTCCGTTGCCACCGACACCGATGAGCTTCGCGTCGCCACCGTGCCCGCCGGCACCGCCCGCCGCGGGGCCGGCGGGCAGAC
>NZ_LQPW01000172.1 GCF_002116635.1 Mycobacterium szulgai
GTCGGGCGGGTCCGGCGGGGTCAGACAGGCCGGCGGCGCCGGCGGCGCTGCCGGATTGCTCGGCAACGGCGGCGCCGGCGGCGCGGGCGGCGCGGGTGCCGTCGGTGGCGCCGGCGGCGCCGGCGGGCTCCTCTTCGGCAACGGCGGAGCCGGCGGCCTAGGTGGGGCCGGCGTGCTGGGCGTCAACGCCGGCCAGGGTGGGCACGGTGGCAGCGGCGGCAACGCCTACCTGTTCGGCGCCGGCGGTGCCGGCGGGCAAGGCGGTAGTGGCCTCGCCGGAGCCAACGGTGTCAACCCCACCCCCAGCGGCACGGCCGCCAACGGTAGCGACGGCCTCACCATTGAGGGCTCTGGTCAGGCGATCGGCGGCAATGGTGGGCCCGGCGATAACGGCGGCACCACGCAGACCGGCGGTGCTGGCGGAACCGGCGGCGGCGGCACGTCGCTGAACAGCCAGGGCGCTGCGGGAGGTCCGGGCGGCGCGGGTGGAGACGGCGCGAGTGGCGGCCCGGGAGGTGCTGGCGGAGCAGCTACAACCACAGTTGGTCCGGCCTTTGGCGGCCACGGCGGCAACGGCGGCAACGGACTGGCCGCTGGCGGCGCGGGAGGCGCCGGCGGAGCCGGCGGCGAGGCAACCAGTACTAACCCGCATGGTGGTGACGGCGGCGCGGGCGGCAACGGCCACCTCAGCGGACTGGCCGGCGGCAATGCAGGTGCCGGCGGCACCGGCGGCGACGGGGGCCATGGCGGGCTGCTCGTCGGCAACGGGGGTACCGGCGGCGCGGGCGGCAACGGCGGCATCGGCGGCGCCGCCGCCGGCGGTGGCGGTGGCGGCGCGGGCGGGATCGGCGGCGTCGCGAACTCCCAAGGCAACGGTCAGGGTTTCGCGGGGCACGGCGGGCAGGGCGGTATCGGCGGCGACGCGACAGGCGACGGAGGCGGCGGCGGGATTGGCGGTGCGGGCGGCAACGGCGGCGCCGCCGGAATGCTGATCGGCGACGGTGGCAGCGGCGGTGCGGGCGGCGCCGGCGGCGTCGGCGGTGCGGGCGGCGCCGCGGGCGCTGGAGGCGCGGGAGCCCCAGGCGGCGGCGCTTCCGCCACCAGCAATGCCGAAGCCGTGGCCGGCAGCGGTGGCGACGGCGGCGCCGGCGGCAACGCCACGGGCACGGGCGGCACCGGTGGCGTCGGGGGCTCAGGCGGTAACGGAGCGTCCGGCGGGATGCTGATAGGCAATGGAGGCAATGGGGGCAGCGGCGGTGCCAGCGGTGCCGGCGGCGCCGGCGGCGCCGGCGGCGCGGGCGGTGCCGCAGGTTCGGGCGGCAACGCCACGTCGATGACCGGTTTCAGTGCCGGCGGCGGGGGCAACATCGGCGGCGACGGCGGCGACGGCGGGGACGGCGGGGACGGCGGGGCACCCGTAAGCCTGGGCGGCACCGGCGGGGCCGGAGGATTCTTCGGCAACCCGGGTACCGGGGGCGCGGGCGGCGCGGCCGGCGCGGGTGGAGCCGGTGGTGCCGCGGGCGCCGCCGGTAAGGCCGGCGTCGGGGGCACCCCTAACGGCAGCGCCGGATTCGATGGAAACCCTGGCTCAGCCGGTACCGACGGCCAACCGGGCTAGGTCATCAGGCCGGTGGCCGAGAAGTTCCGTTCCGGATCCCGGCCGGCGAAGTAGTTATGCAACGTCGAGCTCAGCTGATCGGGCTCCCAGGCCGGGCCGTCGGCGCTGAACTGACGCTCCGCGGTCGGCGCCGCAACCAGGGTCACGCGCGGGCCGTAAACGATGAACACCTGGCCGTTGACCTTGGCCGAGGCCGGGGACGCCAAGAACTGGACCAGCGTCACCACGTGCTCCGGCGACAACGGGTCGATCTCGCCGGCTGCTACTTCGGGCGCTTCGCCGAAGACATCGGCAGTCATCGCGGTGCGGGCCCGCGGGCATATCGCGTTGGCGCACACGCCGTACCGGCTCAGCGCTCGCGATGCGGACAGGGTGAGCGCGGTGATGCCGGCCTTGGCGGCGCCATAGTTGGCCTGACCGACCGGGCCGACCAGCCCCGCCTCCGAGGAGGTGTTGATGATCCGGCCATATATAGAGCCATCGTTGGCTTCTTTTGCCTTGGCGCGCCAATACGTCGCCGCGTTGCGGGTGAGCAGGAAATGCCCGCGCAGATGCACGGCGATGACCTGATCCCAGTCCTCATCGGACATGTTGAACAGCATCCGGTCGCGGGTGATGCCGGCGTTGTTCACCACGATGTCCAGCCCGCCCAAGCCATCGGCCGTGGCGACGAGTTCGTCGGCGGTGGCGCGTTGGCTGATGTCGCCGGCGACCGCTATCGCCTTAGCGCCGGCGGAGCTGATCTCGTCGATCACGCCGGAGTTGTCCAGTGCGGTGGCGATGTCGTTGACGACGACGGTGGCACCGTGGCGGGCCAGGCCGATTGCCTCGGCGCGGCCCAGGCCCGCGGCGGCACCGGTGACCACCGCGACCTTTCCGGATAGATCGGTCGTGTTGCTCAATTTATGAATACCTCTAGTTTCGGTTTAGTCCTCGCGCAGCAGGGCGGCACGCGGGCATTCGGCGATCGCCTGCTCGGCCAGGTCCTCCTGGTCAGCGGGGATCGGATCGGTCTTGACGACGGCGTAGTCCTCGTCGTCCAGGTCGAAGATATCCGGGGCAATCCCTAAGCACACCGCGTTACCTTCACACCGGTCGCGGTCGACAATCACTCGCACGGCACTCTCCTTGGGCCTGGGCTGCGGCCTGAAACGGGTTTGTTGATCATTTTCCAGTACCAGCCTAGGCCCCCGAAAGGGTTTCAGTATGTCCGGGCGATAGGCTCGCTGGATTCCCAGACTAGAACGTGTTACAACCGGGAAGAGCACTGGGTAAAGCAAAGGACGGCTGGAATGCGCATCAGTTACACCCCCGAACAGGAGGAGCTACGGCGCGAGCTGCGGTCGTACTTCGCCCAGCTGATGACGCCGGAACGGCGCGAGGCACTGAGTTCGATCCAGGGTGAAATCGGGATCGGCAACGTCTACCGGGAGACCGTCGCGCAGATGGGCAAGGACGGGTGGCTCACCCTGAACTGGCCCAAGGAGTACGGCGGCCAGGACCGCTCCCCGATGGACTCGCTGATCTTCACCGACGAGGCGGCGCTGGCCGGTGCGCCGGTTCCGTTCCTGACGATCAACAGCGTGGCGCCGACCATCATGGCGTTCGGCACCGAGGAGCAGAAGAAGTTCTTCCTGCCGCGCATTGCCGCGGGGGATCTGCACTTCTCGATCGGCTACTCCGAGCCCGGCGCCGGCACCGACCTGGCCAACCTGCGTACCACCGCGGTTCGCGACGGTGACGACTATGTGATCAACGGCCAGAAGATGTGGACCAGCCTGATCGCCTACGCGGACTATGTCTGGCTAGCGGTGCGCACCAACACCGAAGCGAAGAAGCACCGCGGCATTTCGGTGCTGATCGTGCCGACCACCGCCGACGGCTTCTCCTGGACTCCGGTGCATACCATGGCCGGTCCCGACACCAGCGCCACCTATTACACCGACGTGCGCGTGCCGGTGAGCAACCGCGTCGGCGAGGAGAACGCCGGCTGGAAGCTGGTGACCAACCAGCTCAACCACGAGCGCGTCGCGCTGGTGTCGCCGGCGCCGATTTTCCTGTGCCTGCGCGAGGTTCGGGAATGGGCCCAGAACACCAAGGACGACAGCGGAGCCCGGCTGATCGACTCGGAATGGGTACAGCTCAACCTGGCTCGGGTGCACGCCAAGGCCGAAGTGCTCAAGCTGATCAACTGGGAGTTGGCCTCGTCGTCGAGTGAGGCGCTGTCGCCGGCGGATGCCTCGGCGGCCAAGGTGTTCGGCACTGAGCTGGCCACCGAGGCATACCGGCTGCTGATGGAGGTGCTGGGTACGGCGGCCACGCTGCGTCAGGATTCGCCAGGCGCGTTGCTGCGCGGCCGGGTCGAGCGGATGCACCGGGCGTGCCTGATCCTGACCTTCGGCGGTGGCACCAACGAAGTTCAGCGCGACATCATCGGCATGGTCGCCATGGGACTGCCCCGAGCCAGCCGCTGACTTCTGGAAGGGATTCGATAAATGGACTTCACGACAACCGAAGCGGCGCAGGACCTCGGCGGTCTGGTCGACACCATCGTTGACGCGGTATGCACGCCGGAGCATCAGCGTGAGCTGGACACACTGGAGCAACGGTTCGACCGCCAGCTGTGGAGCAAGCTGATCGATGCCGACATCCTGACCAGCGCCGCGGCATCCTCAGTGGGCGGCGACGGCTTCGGCGGGCTGGAGCAGGTGGCCGTGCTGGTTGCGCTGGGCCACCAATTGGCCGCGGTGCCGTATTTGGAGTCGGTGGTGCTGGGGGCGGGGGCGCTGGCCCGGTTCGGCTCTGAGGAGTTACAGCAGGAGTGGGGCGTGCCGGCGGTCAAGGGCGAGAAGATCCTGACCGTCGCGTTGCACGGCGAGATGGGTGAGGGGCCGGTGCAGGCCACCGGCGACCGGCTCACCGGCACCCGCACCCAGGTGTCGTTCGGCCCGGTGGCCGATGCCTTCCTGGTGCCCGCCGAAACCGATTCCGGCACCGCGGTTTTCCTGGTCGGTTCCGATGCCGCCGGGGTTACCCTGACGCCGCTGCAGACCACCGGCCTGGGCAGCGTCGCGCATCTGAAGCTGGACGGGGTGGACGGCGTTCGGCGGGTTGGCGGAAGCGAAGTGCTCGATTGGCTGCACACGCTGGAGAGCGTGGGCCGCACGGCTTTTCAGCTCGGCGTGCTGGAACGGGGATTGCAGATGACCGCCGAATACGCGCGCACCCGTGAGCAATTCGACCGCCCGATCGGCAGTTTCCAGGCGGTAGGGCAGCGGCTTGCCGACGGCTACATCGACGTCAAGGGTTTGCGGCTGACGCTCACCCAGGCGGCGTGGAAGGTCGCCGAAGAGGTTCCGGCCGATATCGAGGTAGCCACCGCGGCGTTCTGGGCCGCCGAAGCCGGACACCGGGTGGCGCACACCATCGTGCATGTGCACGGCGGCGTTGGCGTGGACACCGATCACCCGGTGCACCGATACTTCTTGGCGGCCAAGGAGATTGAGTTTTCGCTGGGCGGCGCTACCGGGCAGCTGCGACAGATCGGCCGCGAGCTGGCGGAGACTCCTGCTTGATGGCCTTGCCGAACGTGAAGCTGGTTTCACGTTCGGGTTCGAAGGTGAGGCTGGTTTCACGCCTGAGAAGACGAGGGGGCCGCGACGTGACTGACCCGACCGTCAGCCGGCTGCTGATGCCGCTGGCCGAAATCGACGACCGGGGCGTCTACTTCGAGGACTCGTTCACCAGCTGGCGAGAGCACCTGCGCCATGGCGCCGCCATTGCCGCGGCGTTGCGGGCACGCCTCGACCCCGCGCGTCCACCGCACGTCGGGGTGCTGCTGCAGAACACGCCGTTCTTCTCGGCGATGCTGGTGGCGGCCGGGATGTCGGGAATCGTTCCGGTGGGCCTGAACCCGGTGCGCCGCGGCGCGGCGCTGCTGCGCGATATCAACCACGCCGACTGCCAACTGGTGCTCGCCGATTCCGCCTCGGCGGAGCCGCTGGCCGATATCGAGCACGTAAACGTCGATTCCCCTGCATGGGCGGACGAGGTTGGCGGCCATCGAGATGCTGAGTTGACGTTTCAATCCGCTTCGCCGGCAGACCTTTTCATGCTGATCTTCACTTCGGGAACCAGCGGCGAACCCAAGGCGGTGAAGTGCAGCCACGGTAAGGTCGCGATCGCCGGCGTGACCATGTCCCAGCGCTTCGGCCTGGGCGCTGACGACGTCTGCTATGTGTCGATGCCGCTGTTCCATTCCAACGCCGTACTGGTCGGCTGGGCGGTGGCCGCCGCGTGCCAAGGATCAATGGCGTTGCGGCGCAAGTTTTCTGCGTCGGGATTCCTGGCCGATGTCCGTCGCTACGGCGCCACCTACGCCAACTATGTGGGCAAGCCGTTGTCGTATGTGCTTGCCACGCCGGAGCAGCCCGACGACGCGGACAACCCGCTACGGGCGGTGTACGGCAACGAGGGCGTGGCCGGCGACCTGGAGCGCTTTGCCCGCAGGTTCGGCTGTGTGGTGCAGGACGGGTTCGGTTCCACCGAAGGCGGCGTGGCGATAGCGCGTACTCCCGACACCCCCGCGGGTTCGTTGGGGCCGCTACCGGACGGCATCGAGATCGTCGACCCCGACACCGGCCTGCCGTGTCCGACGGGCGTGGTCGGTGAGCTGGTCAACACCGCCGGGCCGGGCCGCTTCGAGGGCTACTACAACGACGAGGCCGCCGAGGCCGAGCGCATGGCGGGCGGCGTCTACCACAGCGGCGACCTCGCCTACCGCGACGACGCGGGCTACGCCTACTTCGCCGGCCGGCTGGGCGACTGGATGCGGGTGGACGGCGAAAACCTGGGCACCGCACCCATCGAGCGGGTTTTGCTGCGCTACCCCGAAACGGCCGAAGTCGCGGTGTATGGGGTGCCCGACCCAGTGGTGGGCGATCGCGTGATGGCCGCGCTGGTGCTGGCGGCCGGGGCGCAATTCGATGCCGACAAGTTCCGGGCCTTCCTGGCCGAACAGCCCGACCTCGGGCCCAAGCAATGGCCGTCGTATGTGCGGATCAGCGGGGGCCTGCCGGGCACCGTCACCTTCAAGGTGCTCAAGCGGCAATTGGCCGCCGAGGGTGTCGAGTGCGGCGATCCGGTGTTCGCGATTTAGCCGTTTCGACGAGGCCGCCAGCACCGCGTATTCGACACACATATATCCGCGGAATGCCTCAATGAGCTGCCCAGACGCGATACGATCCGCGCCTAGCCAGTTGCATCGATGACCGCCCGCCGAGTCGCGTCCAAATAGTGCGAGGTGCCGCATGTCGTATGTCGCCGCAGCGCCGGAGACGATGACTTCGATGGCGACCAATCTGGCCAGCATCGGGTCGACGATCAGTGCGGCCAACGCGGCGGCGGCGGCACCCACGACAGCGATGCTCAGCGCCGCCGCCGATGAGGTTTCAGCGGCCGTCACCGCCCTGTTCGCCCAGCACGCGGCGGGCTATCAGGCACTGGCCGGCCAGGCGGCGGCATTTCACCGCGAGTTCGTGCAGACGCTGAGCTACGGCGCCGGAGCGTACGCCGCGGCCGAGGCGGCCGCTGTGACGCCGCTGCAGGCGGCGCTGAGCGCGGCGGCTTCGCCGGTCGAGACGTTCCTGTCGCGACCGCTGATCGGCAACGGCGCCAACGCCACCACGCCGGGCGGCCCCGGCGGCGACGGCGGCTGGCTGTACGGCAACGGTGGCGCCGGCGGAGCCGGCGCGCCGGGCCAGCCCGGCGGTAAGGGCGGTTCGGCCGGGCTATGGGGTAACGGCGGCACCGGTGGCGCCGGTGGCAGCGGCGGCGCCAGTGGCGGCGCCGGTGGCAACGGCGGCCTGCTGTTCGGCAGCGGCGGCGCGGGCGGGCTTGGGGGCGCCGGGAGCGCCGGCGGCGGCCTCGGCGGCGCCGGCGGTCACGGCGGCAACGCCGCGTACCTGATCGGCACCGGTGGCGTCGGCGGTGCCGGCGGCATCGGCGGCACCGGCGGCGGCACCGGCGGCCACGGCGGCGACGGCGGCAACGCCGCCTGGCTGCTTGGCACCGGCGGGACCGGCGGCGCCGGCGGAATCGGCAGCCCCGGCGCCGTGGGAGGTGGTTTCGCCGGCAGCGGCGGAACCGGCGGAAACGGCGGCGCCGCAGGCTTGTTCATGAACGGCGGCAACGGCGGGGCCGGCGGCCAGGGCGGCGACGGTGGGGCCGGCATGGCCTCCGGCACCATCGGCGGTACCGGTGGCGACGGCGGCCTGGGCGGGCAGGGCGGCACCGGCGGCGCCGGCGGTGGCGGCCCGGTGATATTCGGCCACGGCGGTGCCGGCGGCCTCGGCGGACAGGGTGGTACCGGCGGCGCCGGCGGCGTGGGCGGCAACGGTGACAACGTGACGGCGGCCGGCACCGGCGGCAACGGCGGGACCGGCGGCGCCGCCGGTCCCGGCGGTACGTCCGGCGCTCGCGGCTTCCTCACCAGCAGCGGCCTGCCCGGCGGCGTCGGCGCCGGCGGCACCGGAGGCGCCGGCGGGCAGGGCGGAACCGGCGCGTCCGGCGACGACGCCAGCGTGCTCGGAACCAACGGTGGCGGGGGTTTCGCCGGCGGCAAAGGCGGTGCCGGTGGGCAGGGCGGCGCTGCCGTTACCGGCGGTGTCGCCGGTAACGGCGGAGTTGGTGGCAGCGGCGGTCTCGGCGGCGACGGCGGCGACGGCGCCAACGGTGTGGCCGGCGGCGGTCTGGGCGGTGCCGGTGGCAACGGCGGCAACGCCGGCGCCGGCGGGCAGGGCGGCGCCGGCGGCTTGGCCGGCACCGGAGGTGGCGGCAAAGCCGGCGCCACGGGTGCCGGCGGCAACGGTGGCCACGGCGGCGACGGCGGCAACGGCACCAATGGCGGCAACGGCACCGACAACACCGCCGTGCCCAACGCGGCGGGTGGAAACGGCGTGGTAGGCGGCGCCGGCGGGCTGGGCGGTGACGGCGGCGCTGCCGGCGGCCCGGGCGGAACCGGCGGCACCGGCGGGGCCGGCGGCGACGGCGGCACCGGCGGCAACGGCGGGCACGCCGGCAACAACAGCACCAACACGCCCGTCGGCGGCGATGGTGCGGTCGGCGGGGCAGGCGGCAACCCCGGCAACGGCGGCGCCGGCAACGGCGGCACGCAAGGTGCGCAGGGCGTCGGCGGCAACGGCGGCAAAGGCGGCGACGGCGGTGGCGGCGGTACCGGCTCGGCCGGCAGCGACGGCGGCACCGGAGTCGCCGGCGGCAACGGCTCGGCGGGCGGCGGCGGCGGCAAGGGCGGCGACGGCGGTGCCGCCGGCGCCAACGGCGGCAAAGGCGGCAACGGCGGGGTCGGCGGCGCGGGAGCTAACGGCGGCAACGGCGGCATCGGTGGAACCGGCAATGCCGGCACGGGCGTTGCGCCCGTGGGCGGCACCGGCGCCGATGGCGGTGAAGGCGGTGGCGGGGGCGCCGGCGGAGCGGGCGGCAATGCCGGCGGGCCCGGCGGCATCGGCGGTCAGGGCGGTGCCGGCGGATCGGCCGGCGATGGCGGGGCCGCCGGTCAGGGCGGCAACGGCTTCGTCCCCAACACCGGCGTAACGATCGCACCGAACGGCGGCACCGGCGGTACCGGCGGCGTCGGCGGTCTCGGCGGCCAGGGCGGTGACGGCGGTAACGCCGGCAGCGGCGGTGCAGCCGGTATCGGCGGTCTCGGCGGCAACGGCGGCAACGCCGGCGCCGGCGGGCAGGGCGGCAACGGTGTGCAGGGCAATCTCACCGCTGCCGCCGGAGCCGGCGGCGCGGGCGGCAGTGGCGGCAACGCCGGGATGGGCGGCAAGGGCGGCAACGGCGGGACTGGAGCCACTGCCGCGCCCGCCGGAAACGGCGGAGTGGGCGGCAACGGCGGAGCCGCCGGCCAGGGCGGCGCCGGCGGCACCGGGGCCGCCGGCGGCGCCAACAATGCCAACTTCGGCCCCGTTACCGCAGGCGATGGCGGTAAAGGCGGCGACGCGGGCCTGGCCGGCGGCGGCGGCAACGGCGGCAACGGCGGCGCCGGCTCCAGCGGCGGCGTCGGCGGCAACGGCGGCAACGGCGGCCTGGGCGCGGCCGGCGGAAACGGCGGGAACGGCACCAATGGCTCGCAGAGCTTCGGACCCGACTTCAACGCCACACCGCAAGGCGGAGCGGGCGGGAACGGCGGTGGGGGCAGCAACGGCGGCAATCCCGGCAGCGGCGGCGCACCCGGCTCCCCCGGCGGCCTCGGAGGCGCCACCGGCAAGGGCGGCGACGGGGGTAACGGCGGCTCCGGCGGTAAGGGCGGCATCGGCGCGAACGCCATCAACACCACGATCAACCCGACAACGGCACAGGCCGCCACCGGCACCGCCGGTTCGCCGAACGGCACCACTCCACTCGGCGGCAATGGCGGCACCGGTGTTGCCGGCATGCCCGACACCACACCCCCTGACCCGACGCAAGTCCAGCAGGGTGGTAACGGCGGCGTCGGTGGCGGCGGGGTCAACAGCGCCGACAATGACACCGCCCAAGGCGGCGTGGGCGGAACCGGCGGCGCGGGCAGCGTCATCGCCGGACCCGGCGGCACCGGCGGCGCCGGCGGCAGCGCCTCGGAAACCGGCAAGGGCGGCACGGCCACCGGCGGAATGGGTGGTACCGGCGGCGACGGCGGGCCGGGTGGCTACGGCCCCGGCGGCAAGGGCGGCGCCGGCGGTAACGCGACCGCAAACAACGACAACGGCACGGCCATTGGCGGCGCCGGTGGAACCGGCGGCGATGCGACCAACGATCCCAATCCGCTGACCAATCTCGGCGGCAACGGGGCCGCGGGCGGAGCCGGCGGCAACGGCGGCACCGCAACGGCGACGGGCACCGGCGGCAAGGCCACCGGCGGTGCCGGCGGCCATGGCGGTGACGGAGCCGGCGGAGCCGTCAACGCCGGTACCGGCGGCCAGGGTGGCAACGGCGGCGCGGGCGGCAACGGCGGCCAGAACGGGGGCAGCGGCGGCACCGGCGGAGCGGCCGGGGACGGCGGCGCCGGCGGCAACGGCACCGTCGGCGGCGCCGGCGGCGGCGGCGGCGACGGCGGCACCGCCACCGGCACCACCAGCACCAAGGGCAACGGCGGCGACGGTGGTAACGGCGGCGTCGGCTCGGTCGGTGCCGACGGCGGCAACGGCGGACGCGGGGGCGGCGGCGGGCTCGGCTTCGGTGGCGGCAAGGCCGGTGGCGGCGGCGCCGGCGGCGCCGGCGGGGCTGGTGGTTTCGGCGGCACCGGCGGCGGTGGTGGGGCCGGCGGCAGCGGTGCGACGTCCGGCAACGCCGGAGATGGAGCCACCGGCGGCGACAGCGGTCTGGGCGGCACCGGCGGCGACGGCGGGGCGGCGGGCAACGGCGTCAACGGCGGTACCGGCACCGGCGGCACAAGCAATGCCGGCCAAGCGGGTAGTGGCGCCAGCGGTGGCGCCGGCGGCAGCGGGATCGGTACCGGCGGCAATCCCGGAGCCGGTGGGGTGGCCTGATCCTGTCGATGGGACGCCGTGCCTAATCGAAGCTTCGAAGCGCTGGCTGCCGGTGTTCCGGCTTGCATCGGTATCGCGATTGCCCACCCGGGCACGGCCGGGGCGTATTCACTGGGCCAGTGGTCGACCGGCGTCGCGTGGTCGACGATCAAGGTGCCGCTGGCGATCGCTGCCCTGCGCCGCGATCCAGAACGCGCAAAGCCGTTGGTAATCAAGGCAATTACCGAATCCGACAATCCCGCCTCCGAAGACCTGTGGGCGCAGCTGGGCGAACCCGCGGTGGCGGCGCGCCACGTACAAGCGGTCATCACGGCGGCAGGCGATCCGGCCACCGCGGTCGAGGAACGGCGAATCCGCCCCGGTTTCACCGCATTCGGCCAAACCCGATGGACCCTGGCGCGCCAAGCGGTGTTCGCAGCCAACCTGGCTGATGTTGCAGGTTCGGCGCCGGTGATCGACCTGATGCGCCGGCCGGCTGCCGAGCAATGCTGGGGCTTGGCCGCCAAAGGCGTTGCCGCCAAAGGGGGTTGGGGCCCCGGCGTGGACGGCGGCTACCTGGTTCGGCAGTTCGGGATGGTGCCGCTGGACCGCGTGCGGCTGGGCGTGGCGTTGGCGGCTGAAGCGGCGGACTTTGGCACCGGGGTTCGCGTCTTGAGCACGATGGCCGACTGGTTGACCGACCAGCTGCCTGAATTGGCCCGCGGCTGACCCAAGGCACGCGAACAGGGCATTCAAGAACTATCCAACAGTTGCGGGTCACCCTTGTCGGCGTTGCGGTAGTTGCGTTGAAAGGTGGCCCATGTCGTTTGTTCTGGTGGCTCCGGCGTCGATGGCCGCGGCGGCGACAGATCTGGCGAACATCGGTTCGGCGATCAGCGCGGCCAACGGTGCGGCGGCGGCATCCACGGCGGCGGTGGCGACTGCGGCCGGCGACGAAGTGTCCGCGGCCATCGCGGCCCTGTTCAGTGGCCACGGCCGGGCCTATCAGGCCCTCGCCGCGCAGGTGGCGACGCTGCATGAGCAGATCATCGGCCGCTTGTCCGCGAGCGGAAACTCCTATGCCGCAGCGGAATTGACCAACGTCAACTCACTCGCCGAGGCGGTACTGGGTCGCCCGCTGGTCGGCAACGGCGCCGACGCCAGCACGCCGGGGGGCGCCGGCGGCGCCGGCGGCCTGCTGTTCGGCAACGGTGGCAACGGCGCGGCCGGGGCGGCCGGCCAGGCCGGTGGGGCCGGCGGGGCGGCCGGGATGTTCGGCAAAGGCGGCGCCGGCGGGGCCGGCGGTATCGGGGCCAACGGCGGCGACGGCGGGGCCGGCGGCTGGCTGGGCACC
>NZ_LQPW01000173.1 GCF_002116635.1 Mycobacterium szulgai
CCTGCACACCAGAATCATCAACGACAACACACGACCACACCCGACCGCCACGCCGATTTATTCAGCGGACTCATATCAACTTTCAGACGGCACTATGGCCGGCCGAACGAGTCGAGGTCCGGCGCTGAGCGTTCAACTCGATGGCCTCGTTGATGAGTCCTTTGAACGCTTCGTCATCGAGCGTGTCGTCCTCGTGGATGTCGATGGCACGCCTGGTATTGCCCTCGAGGCTCGAATTGAACAGCCCGGCCGGGTCGTCCAACGAGGCGCCTTTGGCGAAGGTCACCTTGACGTGGTTTTGGTAGGTCTCGCCGGTGCAGATCATTCCGCCGTGCGACCAGACCGGAACCCCGCGCCACTTCCACTCTTCGACCACATCGCAGTCGACCTGCTTGATGAGGGTGCGGATCCGGGCGAGCATGTCGCCCCGCCAATCGGACAGTTCTTTGATTCGGGCATCGATCTTCTCGCCAGCGCTAGCGTGGCTCACGGCACCTCCTGGATGCGGACCATGTTGCCGGCGGGATCACGCAGGGCGCAGTCACGAACCCCATACGGCTGCTCCGTCGGCTCCTGGACCACCTCGGTATCGCCGGCCTGCAACCGCTCGAAGGTGCCGTCGAGGTCTTTGGTGGCCAGCAGCAGCGTGCCGTAGGTGCCCTTCGCCATCATCTCGGTGATGACGCGGCGCTCCTCGTCGGTGAGGCCGGGAGTGGCCGTGGGCGGGTACAAGACGATGGAAGTGTCGGGCTGGTCCGGAGGGCCAACGGTAACCCAGCGCATCCTGTCCTTGCCGACGTCGAGCCGCACCTCGAAGCCCAGGGTGTCGCGATAGAACGCCAGGGATTCTTCGGGGTCCTCGTGCGGAAGGAAGCTCGAGTGAATGGTGATGTTCATGACTCCCACGCTAGGTGGAGCCCGGTGCAGGGCGCTTCTCGATTCCTGATCGGTCTGGTCACCTGCTTTTCCACACAGGACGGTATGCCCTCGGTGACGTGCGCCGTCTGTTCCCGATAGGTGCTGGGAGGCATGCCAACGAGCTCGGTGAATCGGGTGCTGAAGGTGCCCAGGGACGAGCAGCCGACCGCGAAGCACACGTCGGTTACCGAGAGATCGCCACGGCGCAACAGTGCCATCGCACGCTCGATGCGTCGCGTCATCAGATACGAATACGGCGATTCCCCATAGGCGATCTTGAACTGGCGACTGAGGTGCCCGGCCGACATGTTCACCCCGCGGGCCAGCGCCTCGACGTTTAGCGGCTTGGCGTACTCCCGGTCCATCCGGTCACGCACCCGCCGCAACAGCTTGAGGTCACGCAGATGCTGGGCGTCCGCGGGTGTGCTCACGTGGCTACGAGGCTGATCAGGCCCGCTTGACTTCGAACGTCTCGCCGCACACCACTGCGTGTACGGGGCCGTCGAATTCGGCCTTGGCCTCGGTGATCACATCCTCACGAGAGGTCCACGGCGGGATATGAGTCAGCAGCAATTCGCGGACGCCGGCCTGCGCCGCGGCCCGCCCAGCCTCCGTGCCGGACAGATGCAGATCGGGCGGATTCTTCGGCGAATGCGTCCATGAGGCCTCGCAGAGAAAAACGTCAGCGCCACGGGCCAGCTCAACGAGTTGATCGCAAGCTCCGGTGTCGCCGCTGTACACCAGGCAGGCACCGCTGGGATCGGTGAACCGCATGCCGTACGACTCGGTCGGGTGCGCAACCACCCTGGGCATCACGGTGAGCGCACCCACCGTCACCGGCTCACCGTCGACCCAGTGGTGGATGTCGAAGATGTCGGAGCAGTCGTCGATCTCGCCGCCGTACGGCGAGGACGCCGCCCCCAACCGCGACCAGGTGTCGCTCGGCCCGTACAACAACACCTTGCCGTCCGGGCGCGATGGGTGATAGCGACGCCACACAAATAGTCCCGGCATATCCAGGCAATGGTCGGCATGCAGATGAGACAACAGCACGTGCACCGAACCCGGATCAGTGTGCCGTTGCAGCGCGCCGAGCACTCCCCCGCCGAAGTCGATCACGATCGGCGGCGTGTCCGGAGCGCGGAGCAAGTAGCCGGACGCAGGCGAATCCGGACCCACCACACTGCCCGAGCAGCCGAGTACGGTTATTCGCACGGACACTACTGTGCCATGCCCGATACCACGATGGTAAAAACATCGCCGCATTGGGTGACCAGAATCATTCCCATACCTATAAGACGTGGGTGTGACGCACAGGTTCAACGTTGGTAACAGCGGGCCCCAGGAAGCGTGCCGCCAGTCTTGTGAAGGCTTCGGGATCTCCCGTGGCTTCGAACACCCGCGTCGCCGGCGGCGCATCATGCGAACGCAGTAGGTCGGCTTCGGTGAGTACCCGGACCACTTGTTTAGCGGTCTCTTCGGCGCTGGAGACCAGCGTGACGTCCTCGCCCATCACCAGCTGAATCAGTCCCGACAGCAGCGGATAGTGCGTGCATCCGAGAACCAGTGTGTCGACCTCGGCGCGCTGCAGCGGCTCCAGATAACCCTCGGCCAGGCCCAGCACCTGACGTCCACTGGTGACGCCGCGCTCGACGAAGTCGACGAACCGTGGACACGCCACCGCGGTGATCTCGGTGTCGCGGGCAGCGGTGAATGCGTCCTGATAAGCGTGCGAGGCGATGGTGGCCTGGGTGCCGATAACCCCGATGCGGCCATTGCGGGTCGCCGCGACCGCTCGCCGTACCGCCGGCAGGATCACTTCGACGACGGGAACGTCGTAGCGTTCACGTGCATCACGCAGGCACGCCGCCGACGCCGAATTGCAGGCGATCACAAGCACCTTGACGCCGCGGTCCACCAAGTCGTCACCGATGGCCAGCGCGTGCGCCCGAATCTCGGGGATGGGCAGCGGTCCATACGGTCCGTTGCCGGTGTCGCCGACGTAGATGATGTCCTCGTCCGGCAGTTGGTCGATGATCGCGCGGGCAACCGTCAGTCCGCCGACGCCGGAGTCGAATACTCCGACGGGTGCCAACGGCGAGTTCATGTCTTGACGTGCGACGAACGGAGGGCCTTCTTCCGTTCGCGAGCCTTGCGCTCCGGGCCGGACAGCAGATACGCCGCGACCACACCCGCGATTGCCCCGCACAGGTGGCCCTGCCACGACACTCCCGGGGTGCCGGGCAGCACGCCGAGCAGGACGCCGCCATAGATGAACAACACGACGATGCCGACGACGATCTCCCACACCTTGCGGGTGAAGAACCCGAACACGATCAGGAACGCCAGCCAGCCGAAGATAAGGCCCGACGCGCCGATGTGATTGCTCTCGCAGTGCACGCCGACGTACGGGCAGTGCATCCCGACATTGCCGATCAGCCACGTGCCGAAGCCACCGAGAATCCAGACGATGGCCGTGGCGAAAACGAACCGCGACAAGCCCGCGAGCGTCATCAGGAAACCGAGCACCAGCGCCGGGACGGTGTTGGCGATCAGGTGATCCCAGTTCGCGTGGAGCAGCGGCGCGAGGAGGATGCCCCACAGCCCGTCGGCCTCCAGCGGTCGGATGCCGTTGTGGTCGAGGCGATGATTGGTCAGGCTGTCCCACAGCTCGATGACCCACAGCAGCACGACGAACGTGAGGATCGTGGCCCCGCCGACCATCCAGCGTGGCCGCTTCTCCGGCCGCGTCACCGGTGTGTTCGGGTGTCCCGTTATGCCCATAGCTGCCCTTCTAGCGCGTTTTCGGCATCATCCAGGCTACCGGCGTAGGCACCGGTGGACAGATACTTCCATCCGGCGTCGGCGACCACGAAGGCAATGTCGGCGCGCTCACCGACTTTGGCGGCGGCGGCCCCGACCGCGAGCGCCGCGTGCAGCACCGCACCGGTGGAGATGCCCGCGAAAATTCCCTCGGCATCCACCAGCTCGCGGGTGCGACGCACGGCGTCGGCGGCGCCGACCGAATACCGCGTGCTCAAAACCTCTTCGTCGTATAACTCCGGGACGAATCCCTCATCGATGTTGCGCAGCGCGTAAACCCCTTCGCCGTAGCGCGGTTCGGCCGCCACGATAGTCACATCGGGGACCCGCTCACGCAGAAACCGCCCGGTACCCATCAGCGTGCCGGTAGTGCCCAAGCCCGCGACGAAGTGGGTGATCTCGGGCAAGTCGGCAAACAGCTCGGGTCCGGTCCCGCAGTAATGCGATTCGGTATTGGCCGGATTGCCGTATTGGTACAACATCACCCACGACGGGTTCTGCGCGGCGAGTTCCTTGGCCGTGGACACCGCGGTGTTCGACCCGCCCTCGGCCGGGGAGAAGATGATTTGGGCGCCGTAGAGTTCCAAGAGCTGACGCCGTTCCACCGACGTGTTCTCCGGCATTACGCAGATCAGCCGGTAGCCCTTCAGCCGCGCCGCCAGGGCCAGCGAGATACCGGTGTTTCCGCTAGTGGGCTCCAGAATCGTGGCGCCCGGAGCCAGCTGGCCGTCCCGCTCAGCCTGTTCGATCATCCGCAACGCGGGTCGGTCTTTGATCGACCCGGTCGGATTGCGATCCTCGAGTTTGGCCCACAGCCGCACATGCGGCTCACCATCCCACTGCGGCGACAACCGCTGCAGACCGACCAGCGGCGTGTTGCCCAGGGCCTGCAACAGGGAGTCGTATCGCGTCATGCGCTCCCGCTTATCCGCCCGCCACGGCGGGCAGGATAGTGACCGAGTCGCCGTCGGCTATTGCGGTGTCCAGCCCGCCGGAGAACCGTACGTCCTCATCGTTGACGTAGACGTTGACGAAGCGGTGCAGCTTGCCGTTATCGATCAGGCGCTCGGAGATTCCTGAGTAGTTGGCCTCCAGATCGCTGATGACGGCGCCCAGCGTGTCGCCGTTCGCCGAGACACGCTTCTCGCCGCCGGTGTGGGGACGCAGGATGGTCGGAATTGAGACTGTGACGCTCATGACGGCCTTTCTCGGTCTGGTCAGTATTGCTCGGCGATCTCAACCGGTTCCTCGGTGACAACGCCGTCGACGATGCGGTAGCTGCGCAGCTCGTGCTGGTCTGGGTCGCGGGTGGACACCAGCACGTAGTGCGCGTCCGGTTCAGCGGCCAACTTTACGTCCGTACGACTCGGGTAGGCCTCGGTCGCGGTGTGTGAGTGATAGATGACGATCGCTACCTCGCCCGCCTCTTCCAGCGCACGCCACACTTTGAGCTGCTCGTGTGAGTCGAAGCGATAGAAGGTGGGCGAGCGCTCGGCGTTGGCCATCGGGATGTGCCGCTGGGGACGGTCGGAACCCTCCGGGCCGGCCAACACACCGCAGGCCTCGTCGGGATGGTCTCGGCGCGCGTGGGCGACCATGGCATCCACCAGATCGGCACGGATCACCAGCACCTCAACCATCGCCCTCTGTGGTCGTGGACAAGAATGCTCCGGGCAACATGTCGCGGTACGTCGGTATTCCGGCTACCGACTCGGCCGCGATCACTCCACCCAGGACGGCGCGGGCCAGGCAATCGGCCGCCGCCGCACCGACCGCGGTGACCAACTCCGTCTCCGGAGAAAGCGCAGCCGGCGTACCGACCGCCGGGGGCACCTCGACCGCGCCGGTCGCCAACGCGAACACGGTATCCCCGTCCAGCGGCGTGTGCGCGGGCCGGATCGTGCGCGCCAACCCGTCCTGCGCTGCGATAGCAACCCGTCGACACCCCGCGGGACTCAGCGCGGCATCGGTGGCAACCACCGCAATCGTGGTGTTGAGCGGCCGCAACGTGGACGGCAGCTGTGCCAGCGCGCTTATCTGCTCGGGCGGCGGGACGGTCAATCCGAACGTTTCGATCAGTTCCGCCATCCAAGGCAGGCCGGTGGCTGGGTCGACGACGTCGCCGACGGCGTTCACCACCACCACCGCGCCGACGGTGACGCCGGAAGGCAACGTCGTCGATGCGGTTCCGACACCTCCCTTGAGCGCACCGGCCCGGGCTCCCACTCCGGCGCCGACGGTTCCGACGGCGACGTCGGTGACACGACCGGCGGCGCTTTGCGCGGCCACACACGCCGCATAGCCGAACTCGCCCGTCGGCCGGCAATCCCAGCCGCCGACCGGCAGGTCGAAGATGGCCGCCGCAGGCACGATCGGCACCACACCGGCGCCCATCGCCACCCCGCGCTGCTGTTCTTCCAGCCAGCGCATGACGCCGTCGGCAGCGGCCAGACCGTAGGCGCTGCCACCCGCGAGCAGTACCGCGTCGACGTACCGCACGCTGTTGACCGGATCCAGCAGATCGGTCTCCCGAGTTGCCGGCGCGCCGCCGCGGCAGTCGACCGCACCAACCGTCCCGGGCGGCGTCAGCACCACCGTCACCCCGCTGGCCCAGCCGGAGCCGAGGGACGCATCGGGGGCCAGCCGCTGATAGTGGCCGACTCGGATGCCGCCGACATCGGTGATGCAGTTCATCTCGCCGCCATCAGGATGACCGAGACCCCATCAACACCAAGACCAGATACTCCTGCAACACGGTCAGCCACTGGTACACGTCGAAATGCGCGGCCAGCGGGTGGTCAGCGGGCAACCGCTCCGGTCCCTGCGGCCCGATCTCGAGCATGACCCCCAGCGTCAGCCGAAGGTCGTTGACCGCCGCGATCCAGGCGTTGGCGGCTTCTTCGGTCAGCTCGAACCGCCCGCCGTTAGGCGGCACCGTATCCAATAACAGCTGTGCGGCACCACGTTTGGCCTCGATGATCTCCGGCTCGTGCAGGCTGCGCAGGGCGGCGTTGAGGCTTTCGGCGCTATCGAGGGCCAACGGGTTGTCGTCGTCCTCGGGTTTATGGAAATCCGGCAGTAGTCGACTCAACGTGGGGTCGCCCGGGCGTTGCGCATGTCCGGTCCGTATCCCGGTGATCTCCTCGAGTTCGTCTGAGGGAGAGGAGGATTGGCGCTCGTCGAGCAACCCGATCATGGCGCCTACCAGGTTCTTGAGCAGGGCCGCCTCGTGTGCGGCCAACGAAGACCGAAAACGGGGACCGTTGCGGGTCTCAACGCGCTTCCATTTGCGCACGGTGGATCCGGATACCCTCGAATCTCACCGGTCCTGCTGCATCGTCGCCCACAAACCGGCGGCGTGCAGTTTGGACACGTCGACTTCCATGGATTCCCTGCTGCCCGCTGACACCACTGCCTTACCTTCGTTGTGCACCTGAAGCATCAGCTTGGTGGCATGCGGCTCGCTGTAGCCGAACAGCTTCTGGAATACATAGGTCACGTAGGTCATCAGATTGACCGGGTCGTCCCACACGATCGTGACCCATGGGGTGGCCGTCACGTCGACGGGCGCAGACTCGCGCTGGCCGGTAGAGCCCGGCTTGGCAGGCGCTGACGCCGCAACAACCATGGCCATAGGATACCGAGCCCCAGGCGTGGATACCGAGCCCACTTCGGCAACCGGATACCGTTGCCCGGTGAATGACTGGACCTCGGCTGGCCTGCTGACCGACAAGTACGAGTTGACGATGCTGGCCGCGGCCCTGCGCGACGGCACTGCCGAGCGAGCGACCACCTTCGAACTGTTCGCCCGCCAGCTTCCACCGGGCCGCCGCTACGGGGTGGTCGCCGGGACTGGCCGGCTGTTGGAGGCCTTGCCGCAGTTCAGGTTTGACAACGAGGCGTGTGCGCTGGCGGCGCAGTTCCTCGATCCCGATACCGTCGGCTATCTGCGCGACTTCCGGTTCAGTGGCGATATGGACGGCTACGCCGAGGGCGAGCTGTACTTCCCGGGTTCTCCGGTGCTGTCCGTGCACGGCAGCTTCGCTGAGTGCGTGGTGCTCGAAACGCTGGTGCTGTCGATCTTCAACCACGACACCGCGATCGCGTCCGCCGCCGCGCGCATGGTCAGCGCCGCGGGCGATCGGTCGCTGGTCGAGATGGGTTCGCGGCGGACCCACGAACACGCCGCTGTCGCGGCGGCCCGGGCGGCCTATATCGCTGGCTTCACCGCGTCGTCGAATCTGGAAGCGCAGCGACGATACGGCGTACCCGCCCATGGCACATCAGCGCACGCATTCACCATGGTGCACATCCAGGCCGGCGGGTCCACAGCGGCGGCCGAACTGGCCGCGTTCCGCGGCCAAGTCGATGCGCTGGGCCCGGACACCACGCTGCTGGTAGACACCTATGACGTCACGACCGGCGTGGCCAACGCCGTGGCGGCGGCCGGCGCAGCGCTCGGCGCGGTCCGCATCGACTCCGGGGAACTCGGGGTGCTGGCCCGCCAGGCGCGTGAACAGCTCGACCAGCTGGGCGCCACGCAGACCCGCATCGTGGTGTCCGGGGATCTCGACGAATTCAGCATCGCCGCGCTGCGCGCCGAACCCGTGGACAGCTACGGCGTGGGCACCTCCTTGGTCACCGGATCGGGTGCGCCGACGGCCAACATGGTCTACAAATTGGTCGAAGTGGACGGTATCCCGGTGCAAAAGCGCAGCAGCCACAAGGAATCCCGCGGTGGCCGCAAGGAGGCGCTGCGGCTTGCCCGGGAGACGGGCACCGTCATCGAGGAGATCGTGCATCCCGCGGGCCGCCCGCCGGCCGTCGACGAGCCGTGCCGCGTGTTGACGGCGCCGCTGGTCCGTAGCGGCCAGGTAGTAGGCGATACCGACCTGGGCGCGGCCCGGCAGCTGGTGGCCTCCGGATTGCGTAGCCTGCCCTGGGAGGGCCTGAAATTGGCCCCCGGCGAGCCGGCCATTCCCACCCAGACCATCCCGGCCTGAGCATGAGCATGAGCATGAGGAAGTAATCACGTCCGAGGTGTCTGACTCCGTCCCCGAGCTGCTGACCATTGCGGTGGCCGCGCTCGGTGGCAGCGAACGCCCCGGCCAGGTGCAGATGGCCACCGCGGTGGCCAACGCCTTCGAAACCGGTGAGCACCTTGTGGTGCAGGCCGGTACCGGGACCGGCAAGTCGCTGGCGTACCTGGTTCCAGCGATCGTCCGGGCGATCGGTGCCGAGGGACCGGTCGTGGTATCGACGGCGACAATCGCTTTGCAGCGCCAACTTGTCGATCGGGATCTGCCCCGCCTGGCCGACGCGCTTGCCGACGCGCTGCCCCACCCACCGCAGTTCGCACTACTCAAGGGCCGGCGGAATTATCTGTGCCTCAACAAGATTCACGGTGGCGGTGCAGGCAGCGGCGACTCCGAGGACGCCGACGAGCGGCCCCAGGAGGAACTCTTCAACCCGATGGCGGCCACCGCGCTGGGCCGCGACGTACAGCGCCTCACCGAGTGGGCATCGACAACCGGCACCGGGGACCGCGACGACCTCAAGCCCGGCGTACCGGACCGGTCCTGGTCCCAGGTGAGCGTTTCGGCGCGAGAATGCATCGGCGTGGCCCGGTGTTCCTTCGGCTCTGAATGCTTCTCCGAACGGGCGCGCGGGGCTGCCGCCCGCGCCGACGTTGTCGTCACCAACCACGCATTGCTGGCCATCGACGCCGTCGCCGACTCGGCCGTGCTGCCCGAACACACGCTGCTGGTCGTCGACGAAGCGCACGAGTTGACCGACCGGGTGACGTCGGTGGCTACGGCGGAATTGACGTCGGCCGCCCTTGGTGTTGCCGCGCGGCGCATTGTGCGATTGGTGGACCACGAACTCACCGAGCGGCTCGAGGCAGCGTCGGCCACCTTCTCCTCGGCAATCCACGACGCGACAGCCGGCCGTATCGACTATCTGGACCCGGAGCTGGCGACGTATCTGGCCGCGCTGCGCGACGCAGCGAGTGCGGCGCGCTCGGCGATCGACAGCACCAGCGACGCGAAGGCGGCCGCAGCCCGTGCCGAGGCCGCCGCGGCACTGACCGAGATCTCCGATACCGCTGCACGGATTTTGGAATCGTTCACCCCCGCTATCCCCGATCGCACCGACGTGGTTTGGCTCGACCACGAGGAAAACCGCGGTTCACCACGGGCCGTACTGCGGGTGGCTCCGCTGTCGGTGGCCGGGCTGCTGGCCAAGGAGGTGTTCTCCCGTTCGACCACGGTGTTGACGTCGGCGACGCTGACCGTCGGCGGCTCGTTCGAAGCCATGGCCGCGGCATGGGGCCTGACCGGAGAAACGCCCTGGCGCGGGCTTGACGTCGGATCGCCGTTTCACCATGCCAAGTCCGGAATCCTCTATGTCGCAGCACATCTGCCACCACCGGGACGCGACGGAAGCGGGTCGGCCGAGCAGCTGGCTGAGATCGCCGAACTGATCACCGCGGCCGGTGGACGCACCCTTGGCCTGTTTTCGTCGATGCGAGCTGCCCGGGCGGCCGCCGAGGCCATGCGCGAGCGGCTCTCTACACCGGTGTTGTGTCAGGGCGACGACAGCACCTCGGCTCTGGTCGAACAGTTCAGCGACGACGCCGAGACTTCGCTGTTCGGCACGCTGTCGCTGTGGCAAGGCGTCGACGTGCCGGGCCCGTCGCTATCGCTGGTCCTGATCGACCGCATCCCGTTCCCCCGACCGGACGACCCCCTGCTCAGCGCCCGCCAGCGTGCGGTCGCGGCACGCGGCGGCAACGGGTTCATGGACGTAGCGGCCGCCCATGCCGCTCTGCTGCTGGCCCAGGGATCCGGACGGCTGCTGCGCCGTGTCACCGACCGCGGAGTGGTCGCCGTGCTGGATTCGCGGATGGCGACCGCTCGCTACGGCGGTTACCTGCGTGCCTCGCTACCGCCCTTCTGGCAGACCACCGATGCCGCGAAAGTCCGTGCGGCGCTGCAGCGACTGTCTACCGGGGCGGACGCTAAGCCAGTGTGACCAGGCCGAGTTCGTTGCTGGCGGCCAGCATGGGATGGCGAGGAAGTACCCGCACGGTGTAGCCGAGCGCGCCCGCTAACGGCAGCGGCGTAGTCGTCGAGAAGACCTGACTGCCGCCTTCGGCGGTGCCGGCGTACGACATTTCGACGGTGACCGGATCCAGCAGCACATCGCTGGCATCGACCCGGCCCAGCACCGCCTCCACTATCACTTCGTCCGGCGATAGCCCGGCCAGCGCAACGGTGGCCGTCAGCGTCAGCTTGGACCCCAACAGCGGAGTATCGGGCAGGCCGGTGCTGTCGACATCGGTGATGTCGATCTTCGGCCACGCTTCTTCCACCCGCTTGCGGTACCCGGCCAGTTCCCGCGCCACGTCGAATTCGCTTCCTTCAGGCGGTATTTCCACAGTCTTGCGCAGCGACTGTGCGGCCGGTGTGTAGTAGTGCTCGACGTAGTCGCGCACCATCCGGGAGGCCAGCACCTTCGGGCCCAACGTCTGCAAGGTATGCCGCACCATCTCGATCCACCGCGGCGGTACCCCGTGCTCGTCGCGTTCGTAAAATTTCGGCGCCACCGCCTGCTCCAGCAGGTTGTAGAGCGCGGTGGACTCCAAGTCGTCGCGACGCGTCTCATCGACGATCCCGTCGGCAGACGGTATCTCCCAACCGTTTTCGCCGTCGTACCACTCGTCCCACCAGCCGTCGCGGATGGAGAGGTTCAGCCCGCCGTTGAGCGCGCTCTTCATTCCCGAAGTGCCGCAGGCCTCCAGCGGCCGCAGCGGATTGTTCAGCCAAACGTCGCAACCCCAGTACAGCAGCCGCGCCATCGACATGTCGTAGTTGGGCAGGAACGCGATGCGATGGCGCACCTCTGGCCGGTCGGCGAACCGCACCACCTGCTGAATCAGCGCCTTGCCGCCGTCGTCGGCCGGGTGCGACTTGCCGGCAACGATCAGCTGGACGGGCCGTTCGGAGTCCAGTAGCAGCTGTTCGAGCCGATCGGGGTCACGCAGCATCAGGGTCAGCCGCTTGTAAGTGGGAACCCGTCGCGCGAACCCGACGGTGAGCACGTTAGGATCGAATGCTGTTGCGATCCAGCCTAATTCGGCATCTGATGCACCGCGCTCCAGCCATGATTGACGGAGCCGCTTGCGGACGTCCTCGACGAGCAGCTCGCGCAATTGTGAGCGGATCCACCACAAATGCCCGGAATCGACCTGCTGTAGCCGCAGCCACACCGCGGGCTCGCTGAACGAGTCCTCTCCGGCCAATTCACGACCGAGCTGCAACCACTGTGGCGCCGCCCAGGTCCGCGCGTGCACGCCGTTGGTGATCGACCCGATCGGCACCTCCTCGGGGTCGAATCCCGGCCACAGCTCGTTGAACATCGCCCGGCTCACCCGGCCGTGCAGCAGCGAGACGCCATTGGCCCGTTGCGCCAGCCGCAGGCCCATGTGGGCCATGTTGAACTTCGTCGGATCGTCCTCGACGCCCAGAGCCATGACCCGTTCGGTCGGCACACCCGGCAACAGCGTGGACGCGCGTTCGCCGCCGTTGTCGTCGAAATAGCGCTGCACCATCTCCACCGGGAACCGGTCGATACCGGCGGGCACCGGCGTGTGCGTAGTGAACACCGTGCTCGACCGCACCACCGTCAGCGCGGTATCGAAATCCAATCCCGATTCGGTGATCAGCTCACGGATGCGCTCGGCTCCCAAAAACCCGGCGTGCCCCTCGTTCATGTGGAACACCTCGGGAGCGGGCAACCCCTGGACGGCGGTGTAGGCGCGGATCGCCCGCACTCCCCCGATCCCGGCCAGGATCTCCTGTTTGATGCGGTGTTCCTGATCGCCGCCATACAAGCGATCGGTGACGCTGCGCAATTCATGCTCGTTCTCCGGAACATCGGAGTCCAGCAGCAGCAACGGCACCCGGCCCACCTGCGCGACCCAGACCCGCGCTCGCAGCTGAGCGGAATCCGGCAGCGCCAGATCGACCAGCACCGGGTCCCCGGTGGCCATGGTGAGCAGCCGCAACGGCAGCCCTTGCGGGTCCAGCGAGGGATATGTCTCGTGCTGCCAGCCGTCGGCCGTCAGCGATTGACGGAAGTATCCGGACCGGTAGTACAGGCCCACCGCGATCAGGGGCACCCCGAGATCGGACGCGGCCTTCAGATGGTCGCCGGCCAGAATGCCCAAACCACCCGAGTAATTGGGCAATACCTCGGCGACCCCGAATTCCATCGAGAAATACGCAATACCGGTCGGCATCGCGACACCGGCTTGTTCCTGCTGCTGGTACCACAGCGGACGGTTCAGATAGTCGTCCAAGTCGGCCGCCAGCTCGTCGAGCCGGCGCAGGAACTCCTCGTCTAGCGCCAACTCGTCGAGGCGCGCGGGCTTTACCGCACCCAGCAGCGCCACGGGATCGTTGCCGCATTGCGACCAAAGGCTTGGGTCGATGGACGCGAACAGGTCCTGCGTGGGCTTTTCCCATGACCAGCGCAGGTTGGTAGATAGCTGGTTCAGCGCGGCAAGACGGTCGGGTAGGTGTGCACGGACAGTAAACCGGCGGAGGGCTTTCACGCAGCCTTAGCTTACTTAGGTTTCGGCCGCGCGCAGGGGTTGTCGGGTGACAGCTTTGGTGCCGTCGGTGTGGCAGGCCACTAGGGTGGGTATGGGGCGCAAAGAGACGAGCAGACAACGACACACGAAGGACACCCTGAACACGACCGCTGTAGCGGCCCGGGGTGATACCCAGAAACCAGAAACGGAGTGGTGTGTGCCCGGTCGTGTCGAGATCGATAACGTCCAGCCCGTCGTGTCATGCGGTGCGTACCCCGCCAAGGCGGTGGTCGGCGAGGTAGTCCCGGTCAGCGCCGCGGTATGGCGCGAAGGCCACGAGGCGGTGGCAGCGACCCTGGTCGTGCGTTACCTCGGGACGGACTACCCGCACGTCGGCGACGTGCGCCGGCTCAAGGCCGTGCAGGCCCCCGAGGCCAGCGCGGTTGCCAGGGTCGACGACCACCAACGCGTCAAGCCGCTGCTGCTGCCGATGACGCTGGGCGAGGAACCCTACGTGTTCCATGGCTTCTTCACGCCCGACCGGGTCGGATTGTGGAGCTTCCGGGTCGACGGCTGGGGTGACCCGATCCACTCTTGGCGTCACGGGCTGGCCGCCAAGCTGGACGCCGGGCAGGGCGAGACCGAACTGTCCAACGACCTGCTGGTTGGCGCCGCGCTGTTCGAGCGGGCCGCCGCCGGTGTGCCGCGTCAGCAACGCCACCCGCTGCTGGAAGCCGCGACGGCCTTGCGCACTCCCGGCGATCCGTTGACCCGCACCGCACTGGCGCTCTCGCCGGAGATCGACGAACTCCTGACCGAGTTTCCGTTGCGCGATCTGGTCACCCGGGGCGAGCAGTTCGGGGTGTGGGTGGACCGGCCGTTGGCTCGTTTCGGCTCGTGGTACGAATTCTTCCCGCGCTCCACCGGCGGCTGGGACGCCGACGGCAATCCCGTGCACGGGACCTTCGCCACCGCTATCACCGCACTGCCCCGCATCGCCGAAATGGGATTCGACGTGGTGTACCTGCCACCCATCCATCCGATCGGAAAGGTGCACCGCAAGGGGCGCAACAACAATCCCACCGCCGCTCCCGGCGACGTCGGATCGCCGTGGGCGATCGGCAGTGACGAGGGCGGTCACGACGCGGTCCATCCGAGCCTGGGCACCATCGACGACTTCGATGACTTCGTCGCCGCGGCGCGTGAGCTCGGCATGGAAGTGTCCCTGGATCTAGCGCTGCAGTGCGCGCCGGATCATCCGTGGGCGCGCGAGCATCGCCAGTGGTTCACCGAATTGCCCGACGGCACCATCGCTTACGCAGAGAACCCGCCGAAGAAGTATCAGGACATCTACCCGCTCAACTTCGACAATGACCCGGCGGGGCTTTACGACGAAGTGTTGCGCGTGGTGCGCCACTGGGTCGACCACGGGGTTAAGTTCTTTCGAGTCGACAACCCGCACACCAAGCCGCCGAACTTCTGGGCCTGGCTGATCGATCAGGTGAAGTCGGTCGACCCCGACGTGCTGTTCTTATCCGAGGCCTTCACCCCACCCGCCCGGCAGTACGGACTGGCCAAACTCGGCTTCACACAGTCATACAGCTACTTCACCTGGCGCACGGCCAAGTGGGAGCTCACCGAATTCGGCAACGACATAGCCGAACTCGCCGACTTCCGCCGTCCCAATCTGTTCGTCAACACTCCCGACATCCTGCACGCCATCCTGCAGCACAACGGTCCGGGGATGTTTGCCATCCGGGCGGTGCTGGCGGCGACCATGGGCCCGGCCTGGGGAGTGTATTCCGGCTACGAGCTGTTCGAGCACCGCGCGGTGCGCGAAGGCAGTGAGGAATACCTGGACTCGGAAAAATACGAACTGCGTCCGCGCGACTTCGCCGCGGCGGTATCCGAAGGCAGATCATTGGAGCCGTTCATCGCCCGGCTCAACGCAATTCGCCGGCTACACCCCGCCTTGCAGCAGTTGCGCACCATTCATTTCCACACCATCGACAACGATGCGTTGATGGCCTACAGCAAGTTCGATCCGGCCACCGGTGACTGCATCTTGGTCGTGGTGACACTCAATGCATTCGGCCCCGAGGAAGCGACGCTGTGGTTAGACATGGCCGCTTTGGGTATGGATTCCTATGAACGATTTTGGGTTCGCGATGAGATCACCGGCGAGGAATACCAGTGGGGTCAGGCCAATTACATTCGTATCGACCCCGGGCGCGCGGTGGCGCACATCATCAACATGCCGCTAATTCCGTACGAGGCCCGAACCGCGCTGCTGCGCAGGAGGTGACCCATGAGCCGAACCGACCAACTCGCCGGGACGCACCTGGCGCCTGACCCGGCCGAGCTCGCGCGCCTGGTAGCCGGCGCACACCACAATCCGCACGGCATTCTGGGCGCTCACGAGTACGGCGACCACACGGTGATCCGGGCTTTTCGCCCGCACGCGGTGAGTGTCGTCGCATGCGTCGGCGACGAGCAGTTCCCCATGCAGCACATCGATGCCGGGCTGTTCGCCGTGGCGTTGCCGTTCGTCGATCTCATCGACTACCGGTTGAAGGTGAGCTACCAGGGCGTCGAGCACACGGTCGCCGACGCCTACCGCTTCCTGCCCACACTGGGCGAAATGGACTTGCACCTGTTCAACGAGGGACGCCACGAACGACTCTGGGAAGTATTGGGCGCTCACCCTCGTTCATTCACCACCGCCGACGGCATCGTAGCCGGCGTCTCGTTCGCGGTGTGGGCGCCGAATGCCAAGGGCGTCAACCTGATTGGCGAGTTTAACGGGTGGACCGGAAGCGACGCCCCAATGCGGGTACTTGGCTCCTCGGGGGTGTGGGAGTTGTTCTGGCCCGGGTTCCCCGCCGACGGTCTGTACAAGTTCCGGGTGCATGGCGCCGACGGCGTGGTCAGCGAACGGGCCGACCCGTTCGCATTCGGCACCGAGGTCCCCCCACAGACCGCATCGCGGGTTAGTGTGAGCGACTACACCTGGGATGACCACAAGTGGATGCAGCGGCGGGCGCAGGTCAATCCGGTGTTCGAGCCGATGAGCACCTACGAGGTCCATCTGGGTTCCTGGCGCCCCGGTCTGACCTATCGTCAGCTTGCCACCGAACTCACCGATTACGTTGTGGAGCATGGGTTCACCCATGTCGAACTGCTACCGGTCGCCGAGCACCCATTCGCCGGATCGTGGGGGTATCAGGTCACGTCCTACTACGCGCCGACCTCACGCTTCGGCACGCCCGACGAATTCCGGGCGTTGGTCGACGCGCTGCACCGAGCCGGTATCGGCGTCATTGTGGACTGGGTACCGGCGCACTTCCCGAAGGATGCGTGGGCGCTGGGCCGCTTTGACGGCACGCCACTGTACGAGCATTCCGATCCCAAGCGCGGCGAGCAACTTGACTGGGGCACTTATGTATTCGACTTCGGCCGCCCGGAGGTGCGCAACTTCCTGGTAGCCAACGCGTTGTACTGGCTCGAGGAATTCCACATCGACGGGCTGCGGGTGGACGCGGTGGCCTCGATGCTCTACCTGGACTACTCGCGTCCGGAGGGCGGCTGGACCCCGAACATCTACGGCGGCCGGGAGAACCTGGAGGCAGTGCAGTTCCTGCAGGAGATGAACGCAACGGCGCACCGCGTGGCGCCCGGCATTGTCACCATCGCCGAGGAGTCGACGTCATGGCCAGGAGTTACCCGGCCCACCAACATTGGCGGCCTTGGCTTTTCGATGAAGTGGAATATGGGCTGGATGCACGACACGCTCGACTACATCAGCCGCGACCCGGTTTACCGCAGCTACCACCACCACGAGATGACGTTCTCGATGCTCTATGCCTTCAGCGAGAACTACGTGCTGCCGCTCAGTCACGACGAGGTGGTGCACGGCAAGGGAACGCTGTGGAGCCGCATGCCAGGTAACAACCACGCCAAGGCGGCCGGGCTACGCAGCCTGCTGGCCTACCAGTGGGCACACCCGGGCAAGCAGCTGCTGTTCATGGGCCAGGAATTCGGGCAGCGCGCCGAGTGGTCCGAGCAGAACGGCCTGGACTGGTTCCAACTCGACGAAAACGGTTTCTCCAACGGCATTTTGAGACTGGTGCGTGACATCAACGGCATCTACCGCAGTCATCCCGCGCTGTGGAGTCAGGACACCACTCCTGATGGCTATTCTTGGATCGACGCCAACGACTCGGCCAACAATGTCTTGAGCTTCCTGCGGTACGGCAGCGACGGCTCGGTGATGGCGTGTGTGTTCAACTACGCTGGATCCGAACACAGCAACTACCGACTCGGCCTGCCAGTCGCGGGCCACTGGCGTGAGGTCCTCAACACCGATGCAACGGTCTACAACGGCTCTGGCATAGGTAATCTCGGCGGTGTCGACGCCAGCGAGGATCCGTGGCATGGCCGCCCCGCTTCCGCGGTGATGGTGCTGCCGCCCACTTCGGCGCTGTGGCTGGAGCCCGCCGCCGAACCGCCTCAGTAAAAGACCGCCTCAGTAAAGGGCGTTAGCGAGGTTGCGCCGCCCGGCGATGACCTCGGGGTCAGCCGGATCGAAAAGCTCGAACAGCTCGATCAGCCGGGTGCGCACCGCGTTACGGTCGTCCCCAGATGTCCTGCGCACCAATGCGATCAGTCGTTCGAACGCGGCATTGACTTCCTGGTTGAGGATTTGCACGTCGGCGGCGGCAAAGGCCGCCTCGACGTCGCCCGGTGCGGCGTCAGCCACCCCAACGGCGTCGGGCCGCTGTGCGGTTGCACGCGCCAGGAATTCGATCTGCCGGATGGCCGCCTTCGCCTCCACGCTGGCCGGATTCGCTTCGAGCACCGCCTGATAGGACTCGCGGGCGGCGTCGAAGTCGCCGGCCTCCAACTCTTGTCGCGCCTGCGCCACGATCGGATCGACTTCGGCCACTTCCTCGGAATCCATTGGGCCCTTGAGCTTTCCGGCCGTCGCAGAAACGAGGGAGTCCACCCAGCGGCGCAACTGGTCGGCGGGCTGTGGACCCTGAAAGCTCGAGATCGGTTGCCCTGCAGCCAGAGCCACCACAGTCGGTACCGCTTGCACACCGAAGATCTGAGCCACTCTAGGTGCGGCGTCGACATTGACAGAAGCCAGTGCCCACGTGCCGTTGTCCTCGGCAGCTAGGGCGGCCAGCGTGTCCAGCAGCTCGACGCAGGCGTCGCTGCGCGGCGACCACAGCAACACCACGACCGGCACTTCGTCGGACCGGACGATCACCTCGTCTTCGAAATTGGCTTCGGTGATCTCGGCCGCCCCACCCGGCTGGGCCGCCGTCGCCCGGCGGGCATCCCCATCCGGCGCAGCCTGCTGCTGCGCTCGCTGCTTGAGGCCGGAAAGGTCGACCGCACCGGCCATGGCAGGCCCGATCGGGGGTCGCGGACGCGTCACGGCATCAAGTTTGTCACGAGGCCTCCGTCAGCGATGCACCCGGTGGCAGGCCGGTGCCGCGACAGATATGACCAATCTCACACCAGCGCCCACCATGCCGCGCCCCAGCAACTTCGCCGGGCCTAACCGGCACGCAGGATCAGCGCGTCGCCCTGGCCACCTGCCCCGCACAAAGCGGCAACGCCGTAACCCGAGCCGCGGCGCGCCAACTCCAGCGCGACGTGCAGCGTAATTCGCGCTCCGGACATGCCGATTGGATGCCCCACGGCAATCGCACCGCCGTTGGCGTTGACGATGTCGGGGTTTATTCCGAGCTCCTTGGTGGAGGCCAGCGCCACCGCAGCGAACGCCTCGTTGATCTCCACCACATCGAGCTGGTCGGCGGAGATGCCCTCACGGTCAAGCGCCTTCTTGATCGCATTGGCCGGCTGCAATTGCAGGGTCGAATCCGGCCCCGCAACCACGCCGTGCGCACCGATCTCGACCAGCCACGACAGGCCCAACTCCTGGGCCTTCTCCTTGCGCATCACCACTACTGCGGCCGCCCCGTCGGAGATTTGCGAAGCCGAGCCGGCGGTGATGGTGCCGTCCTTGCGAAACGCCGGCTTGAGCCCGCCCAACGAGTCCGCCGTGGTGTTGGCGCGAATACCCTCGTCCTCGCTGAACTGCAGCGGATCACCCTTGCGCTGCGGGATCGTCACTGGCACCACCTCGTCGGTGAAGACACCGTCCTTCCACGCCGCGGCCGCCTTCTGGTGCGACTGAGCAGCGTATTCGTCCTGTTCCTGACGGGTGAATTTGTCGACATCGTTGCGCTGTTCGGTCAGCGCGCCCATCGGCTGGTCGGTGAACACGTCGTGCAGGCCGTCGTATGCCATGTGGTCCAAGACCGTGACGTCGCCGTACTTGTAGCCCGACCGGCTGTCCATCAGCAGATGGGGCGCCTTGGTCATGGATTCCTGACCGCCGGCCACCACCACATCGAATTCGCCGGCCCGGATGAGCTGGTCCGCAAGGGCGATAGCGTCGATGCCCGACAGGCACATCTTGTTGATCGTCAGCGCCGGCACATCCCAGCCGATTCCTGCCGCGACCGCCGACTGACGCGCAGGCATTTGGCCCGCGCCCGCGGTCAGCACCTGGCCCATGATCACGTACTCGACCAGCGACGCCGGGACATTCGCTTTCTCCAGCGCGCCCTTGATCGCAACGGCACCCAGATCGCTGGCGCTGAAATCCTTCAGCGAACCCATTAGCTTGCCTATCGGCGTGCGAGCTCCAGCAACGATCACCGATGTCGTCATGACTACCTCCTCAGCGCACGGAACGGCCAATCCGGCCAACCCGGAGAAGCAGATTCTCTCCCGTCAGGTTACCGTTGTGTGATGACGACCGATCAAGTTGACGCCCGTCACGTTCTAGCCACCGCCTTGGTGACTGGTTTGGATCACGTCGGCATCGCGGTCGCCGACTTGGACGCCGCAATCGAGTGGTACCACGATCACCTGGGGATGATCCTGGTGCACGAGGAAGTCAACGACGATCAGGGGATTCGCGAGGCGATGCTGGCGGTGCCCGGCTCGACCGCCCAGATCCAGCTGATGGCCCCCAGCGACGAGTCGTCGGCTATCGCGAAGTTTCTGGAAAAACGAGGACCGGGCATCCAGCAGCTGGCCTGCCGCGTCACTGACCTCGACACCCTCTGCGAGCGCCTGCAAAGCCAGGGTGTGCGGCTGGTCTACGAAGCGGCCCGGCGCGGTACGGCAAACTCCCGGATCAACTTCATCCATCCGAAAGACGCCGGCGGCGTGCTGATCGAGTTGGTCGAACCGGCGCCCTAGGACCACTTCCGAGTCGGCCCGCGATTGGCGCGATTTGCCCAACACGGCGTGTGCCAGTGCCGCCGGTCTTGCACGGCTTCCGCGGATTCGGCCAGCCATACCACCACATGCGCCGTGCCGGAACGGATTTCGTGGTCACACCCAGGGCAGCGGTAGGTCTTGACGGCGCGGGCCGCCGCGATCGGCCGCACTTCATAGGGATGACCATCGGGCCCCGTCTCCACCCGGCTCAACAGCGGCGCCGGCGATACCGGCAGTTGCGCCCGCGGCGGCTTGCGGCGCCGGCCCATCAGAACAGCCGGTACTCGTCGCTGTCCATACCCCGCATCTGGTCGTAATCCAATGTCACGCAACGGATTCCACGATCGGTAGCCAGCGTGCGGGCCTGTGGCTTGATCTGCTGGGCGGCGAAGACCCCTTTGACCGGAGCAAGGACGCTGTCCCGATTGAGCAATTCGAGGTATCGGGTGAGCTGCTCCACGCCGTCGATCTCGCCCCGGCGTTTGATCTCGACCGCGACCGAGGCACCTTGTTCGTCGCGGCACAGTAGGTCGACCGGACCGATCGCGGTCATGTACTCGCGGCGCACCAACGTGTACCCCGGGCCCAGCAGCGAGACATGCTCGGCGAGCAACGCCTGTAGGTGAGCCTCGACGCCGTCTTTGACCAACCCGGGGTCTACGCCCAAGTCGTGGCTGGAGTCGTGCTCGACCCCCTCCACGGTGATGCGCAGCTGTTCTCCGGCCTTGTTCTGCACGACCCATACAGGTATGTCAGCGGCGAGCTCTTCGGTCATCCAGCACGGCGGACTCATCCAGTTCAGCGGCTTGTAGGCACGGTCGTCGGCGTGCACGCTGACCGACCCGTCGGCCTTGAACAACAGCAGCCTGCGCGCGGACGGAAGGTGAGCGGTGAGCCGGCCGACGTAGTCGACAGTGCATTGGGCAACAACTAGACGCACCCGACTCACCTTAGAGCGTGGTCGACGAATGTAGGCTGACGCCACCATGTCGCCCCAAGAAAGCATGGCGCACCGACTGGGCCGCGTGCTCGAGAAGGTGACCCGGCAAAGCGGCCGGCTGACGGAGACGTCCGAGTATGGCTCATGGCTGCTCGGGGGCCTCTCCGATAGCCTGCCGCGCCGGCGGCGGCGCATGAAGCTCATCGTGAACAGCTATATCCTGCTGTCGAATCTGACCGGCATCGGCGTCGCGGTATTGATACTCACTTTCGCCTTCCCGGCACCCAATATTTACACCGATGCACCGTGGTGGGTCACCTACGCTGTCTCGCCGGCCTACGCCACGTTCGCGCTGGCTCTGGGGACCTACTGGATCACCACGCGCATCGTCA
This sequence comes from Mycobacterium szulgai, assembly GCF_002116635.1. Lineage (GTDB taxonomy): Bacteria > Actinomycetota > Actinomycetes > Mycobacteriales > Mycobacteriaceae > Mycobacterium > Mycobacterium szulgai. The sequence continues at coordinate 21,977 of NZ_LQPW01000173.1, forward strand.
ACCGCTCCATCCGGTGGGCCATCGAGGAGCGCCCGCCCACCCAGGCCGACGAACGCAACACCTTGCTCGCCCCGTTCCGGGTGGCTGTTATCCACATCGTGTTATGGGATGTCGGAGCGATATTGCTGGCGACGCTCTACGGCATGGCGAACCGCCTGTTCATCCCCTTCATGTTGTTCACCGTATCCATTACCGGCGTCCTGGTGGCCACCAACAGCTACCTGTTCACCGAATTCGCGCTGCGGCCGGTGGCCGCGCAAGCCCTCGAAGCCGGACGAACGCCACAGCGTTTCCTGTCGGGAATCATGGGCCGGACGATGACGGTGTGGACCCTGGGTTCGGGCGCACCCCTGGCCGGCATCGGCCTCACGGCGCTCTTCACGCTTTTGGTGCGCGACCTGACCGAGACCCAGTTGGGGGTGGCGATCCTCATCCTGGCGACGGTAACCCTGATCTTCGGGTTTCTGGTGATGTGGATCGTGGCATGGCTGACCGCCACACCCGTTCGGGTCGTGCGCGCTGCACTCAAGCGCGTCGAGCAGGGCGATCTTCAGGGCGACTTGGTGGTCTTCGACGGAAGCGAACTCGGCGAGCTGCAGCGCGGTTTCAACGCGATGGTGAACGGCCTGCGCGAGCGCGAACGGATCCGCGATCTTTTCGGACGGCACGTCGGACGTGAGGTTGCTGCGGCCGCCGAACGCGAGCGACCGAAGCTGGGTGGCGAAGAACGCCATGTCGCCGTCGTCTTCATCGACATCATCGGCTCCACGCAGTTGGTCCGCAGCCGCCGGCCGGCCGACGTAGTGCACCTGCTCAACCAGTTCTTCACGATCGTCGTCGAGGAGGTCGACCGTCACCGCGGGCTGGTCAACAAGTTCGAGGGCGACGCCTCGTTGGCGATCTTCGGGGCCCCGAACCGCCTCGACTGTCCCGAAGACGCAGCGCTGGCCGCCGCACGGACCATGGCGCAGCGGCTGACGAGCCAGATGCCCGAGTGTCAGGCCGGCATCGGTGTGGCAGCCGGACAGGTCGTCGCCGGCAACGTGGGCGCGCACGAACGATTCGAGTACACCGTGATCGGCGAGCCCGTCAACGAGGCCGCCCGGCTGTGCGAACTCGCGAAGTCGCACGCGGACAGGCTGCTGGCGTCAGCGGCAACGGTGCACGGCGCAAGCGAAAACGAGCGCGCCCGTTGGTGTTTGGACCAGAGAGTCACACTGCGCGGTCACGACGAGCCCACCCAACTGGCCTGCCCTCGAAAAGAATTAGGCTGACGCCACGATGTCTCCCAAGCAGCCCGCCAAGAAAAGCACCGCGCAGCGCTTAGGCCGGGTGCTCGAGCGGGTTACCCGGCAAAGCGGCCGACCGGACACCCCAGCGTACGGATCGTGGCTGCTTGGGCGGGTCGCGGAGAGCCAGCAACGCCGGCGCGTCCGCATCCAGATCATCCTGACCGTGATGGTTGTCGGCGCCAACCTGCTCGGGATCGGCGTCGCCCTGCTGTTGGTAACTGTGGCCATTCCGGCTCCCAGCGTGTTCGACGACGAACTGTTGTGGATCACCTTCGGCGTCTCCCCGGCATACATCGTGCTTGCCCTCGTCGTGGGCACTTATTGGATCACTCGGCAGACCGTCCTCGCGCTGCGTTGGGCCATCGAGGAGCGCACCCCGAGCCATGACGACGAGCGCAACACCTTCCTCGCACCCTGGCGGGTCGCAATAGTCGATCTCATCCTCTGGGGAGTCGGGGCGGTGCTGTTGGCAACGCTCTACGGGATGGCCGACCGCTTGTTCATCCCGCGGTTTCTGGTCGCGGTGAACTTCTGCGGCCTGCTGGTCGCCACCGGCAGCTACCTGCTCGCTGAATTCGCCCTCCGACCGGTGGCGGCGCAGGCCCTCGAGGCGGGACCACCGCCCCGCCGACTCGCGCCGGGCATCATGGGCCGGACCTTGATGGTGTGGCTGTTGGGTTCGGCCGTGCCGGTGATCGGCATTGGGCTGCTGGCGTTCTTCCAACTCGTGCTGAGAAACCTGACCGAGACCGAGTTCGCGGTGGGAGTGCTGATCATCTGCGCGGCGACGGTGATCTTCGGCTTCATGCTGATGTGGATTCTCGCCTGGCTGACGGCCACCCCGGTTCGCGTGGTCCGCGCGGCGCTCAAGCGCGTCGAACAGGGCAATCTACGCGGGGACCTGGTGGTCTTCGACGGAACCGAACTTGGCGAGCTGCAGCGCGGCTTCAACGCGATGGTCGACGGCCTGCGCGAACGTGAGCGGGTACGCGATCTGTTCGGCCGGCACGTCGGGCGCGAAGTGGCCCTCGCCGCCGAGCGCGAAAGACCGAAACTGGGCGGTGAAGAACGCCATGTCGCGGTGGTATTCATCGATATCGTGGGCTCCACCAAGCTGGTGACCAGTCAGCCTCCGGCGGATGTCGTCAAATTGCTCAATCGGTTTTTCGCGATAGTCGTCGAGGAAGTCGATCGTCACCACGGGTTCGTCAACAAGTTCGAGGGCGATGCATCGCTGGCGATCTTTGGGGCCCCCAACCGACTCGACAGTCCCGAGGACGCGGCGCTGGCCGCCGCGCGAACGATCGCCGACCGGCTCGTCAACGAAATGTCCGAATGCCCCGCCGGTATCGGAGTGGCGGCGGGGCAGGTCGTCGCCGGCAACGTGGGCTCCAAGGAGCGGTTCGAATACACAGTCATCGGTGAGCCGGTCAACGAAGCCGCCCGGCTGTGCGAGCTGGCCAAATCGCGTCCGGGCAAGTTACTGGCTTCGGCGCAAACCTTAGAGGGCGCAAGCGAAACCGAGCGGGCCCGTTGGACTTTGGGCAGACACGTCAAACTGCGCGGGCACGACCAGCGGACCCGGCTCGCGTCCCCGGCCGAACCGGCCAAGCCAGCTCGGTAGCCAGCGAGGGCGCGCCACAGCGCGGCGATCGCCTCGGCTTGTTCGCGCGAGATCGTGGCGCAGTGGGACGAGACCCAAAATCGCTGCTGCCCCTAGCTCGCCCTACCAGCCGTCCACATTGATGTCGTTTTTCCGCCAGTCTTGTCGGTGGTCAGGTGTAACTGTGGAAGCGTGCATGACGATTTCGAACGCTGCTATCGGGCCGTCCAGTCCAAGGACGCCCGATTCGACGGCTGGTTCGTCATCGCGGTGCTGACCACCCGGATCTACTGCCGGCCCAGTTGCCCCGTCCGCCCGCCGTTCGCCCGCAACGTGCGGTTCCTGCCGACCGCTGCGGCCGCGCAACGGGAAGGCTTCCGGGCCTGTAAACGCTGCCGTCCGGATGCATCCCCAGGCTCACCGGAATGGAATGTGCGTGGCGACGTGGTCGCGCGGGCAATGCGGCTTATCGCCGACGGCACGGTGGACCGCGAGGGTGCCACCGGACTCGCCGCCCACCTCGGTTACACCACCCGTCAACTGGAGCGGCTATTGCAGGCCGAGGTCGGCGCCGGCCCCCTCGCGCTGGCCCGCGCTCAGCGCATGCAATCCGCCCGCATCCTCATCGAGACAACCGACCTGCCATTCGGCGACGTCGCGTTCGCGGCCGGGTTTTCCAGCATCCGCCAGTTCAACGACACGGTGCGCGTGGTGTGCGACAGCACGCCCACCGCGTTACGCGAGCGCGCAACCGCCCGGTTCGGGGCCGATTCCACTTCTGCGGGCACCATTTCGTTGCGTCTGCCGGTCCGAACGCCGTTTGCCTATGAAGGCGTATTCGGTCATCTGGCTGCGGGCGCCATACCAGGCTGCGAGGAAGTCCGCGACGGTGCATACCGCCGCACACTGCGGCTCTCCTGGGGCAACGGGCTGGTCGCTCTGACGCCGGCACCCGATCACGTGCGGTGCGTGCTGGTACTCGACGACTTCCGAGACCTCGCTGCGGCCACCGCGCGATGCCGACGACTGCTGGATCTCGATGCCGACCCGGAAGCCGTGGTCGAGGCGCTGAGCCGAGACCCCGAGCTGAATCCGGTAGTGGCCAAGGCTCCCGGCCAGCGCATTCCCCGCACTGTCGACGAGGCCGAGTTGGCGATTCGCGCGGTACTGGGCCAGCAGGTGTCGACCAAAGCCGCACGAACCCACGCGGCGCGGTTGGTCACCGCTTACGGGAAGCCGGTGCACGATGCCCAGGGTGCGTTGACACATACCTTTCCGTCAGTTGAGGACCTCTTGGAGAATGGGGCGATCGACCCCGCCCATCTGGCCGTTCCCAAGGCGCGGCAACGGACCCTGACCGCCCTCGTCGCCGGACTTGCTGACGGCAATGTCGTATTGGACCCCGGCTGCGACTGGACCCGCGCGCGCAGCCAATTGGAGTCGCTGCCCGGCGTCGGCCCCTGGACAGCGGAGATAATCGCGATGCGCGCGCTCGGCGACCCGGACGCCTTTCCAGTCACCGACCTCGGCGTAAAGCTGGCCGCCCGGCGACTGGGTCTACCCGAACGCCAAAGCGCGCTCACCGGACGCGCCGCGCAATGGCGTCCCTGGCGCTCTTACGCCACCCAACACTTGTGGACCACCCTCGATCACCCCGTGAACGTATGGCCCCCCTCGAAGGAGATTGCATGACTAGCTACCGCACCATCGATAGTCCGATAGGACCGTTGACACTGGCCGGGCAGGGCACGGTGCTGACCAACTTGCGGATGGTCGACCAAACCTACGAGCCGAGCCGTACCGGCTGGGCGCCAGACAACGAGTCATTTGCAGAGGCCGTCGATCAGCTCAACGCCTATTTCGCGGGCGAACTCGTGGAGTTCGATGTGCAACTCGATCTGCGTGGCACAGAATTTCAGCGGCGGGTATGGAAGGCGTTGCTCACCATCCCATACGGCGAGACACGCTCCTACGGCGAAATCGCCGAACAGATCGGGGCACCCGGCGCTGCACGTGCCGTGGGATTGGCGAATGGCCACAACCCGATCGCAATCATCGTGCCGTGCCATCGTGTCATTGGCGCCAGCGGCAGACTCACCGGCTACGGCGGTGGGCTCGAGCGGAAACAAGCCCTGCTCGAATTGGAAAGACGCCCGGCGCCGGCCGATTTGACACTATTCGACTAGAAATTCACCCCGAAAGCAAAAACACCCCCGGAGAACCGGGGGTGTTTTTGTATGTTCGGCGGTGTCCTACTTTTCCACCCGTGCGGGCAGTATCATCGGCGCTGACAGGCTTAGCTTCCGGGTTCGGAATGGGACCGGGCGTTTCCCTGTCGCTGTGGCCGCCGTAACTCTATTTAAATTTGTACTGGTGGCGGGGTGCGGTGTTTTACGGCTATAAGCCGTGAAATGGATTGTGGTTGCGATTTGTTGTGTTGGTAAGTTTTCGGCCGGTTAGTGCCAGTTCCCTTCACTCATTGCTGAGCTTCCAGGTCTGGCCTATCGATCCCGTGTTCTGCGGGGGGCCTTATCCCTCTAAAAGGGTGAGAAGCCTGATCTTGGAGAAGGTTTCCCGCTTAGATGCTTTCAGCGGTTATCCTGTCCGAACGTAGCTATCCAGCAGTGCTCCTGGTGGAACAACTGGTGCACTAGAGGTTCGTCCGTCCCGGTCCTCTCGTACTAGGGACAGGTTTCCTCAAGCTTCTGACGCGCGCGGCGGATAGAGACCGAACTGTCTCACGACGTTCTAAACCCAGCTCGCGTGCCGCTTTAATGGGCGAACAGCCCAACCCTTGGGACCTGCTCCAGCCCCAGGATGCGACGAGCCGACATCGAGGTGCCAAACCATCCCGTCGATATGGACTCTTGGGGAAGATCAGCCTGTTATCCCCGGGGTACCTTTTATCCGTTGAGCGACACCCCTTCCACTCGGGGGTGCCGGATCACTAATCCCGACTTTCGTCCCTGCTTGACTTGTAAGTCTCGCAGTCAAGCTCCCTTGTGCATTTACACTCAACACCTGATTGCCGTCCAGGTTGAGGGAACCTTTGGGCGCCTCCGTTACATTTTAGGAGGCAACCGCCCCAGTTAAACTACCCACCAGGCACTGTCCGTGAACCGGATATACGGTTCGACGTTAGGTGTCCAATACGATCAGAGTGGTATTTCAACAACGACTCCGCCCCAACTAGCGTTGGAGTTTCACAGTCTCCCACCTATCCTACACAAACCGTACCGAACAACAATACCAAGCTATAGTGAAGGTCCCGGGGTCTTTTCGTCCTGCCGCGCGTAACGAGCATCTTTACTCGTAGTGCAATTTCGCCGAGTCTATGGTTGAGACAGTTGAGAAGTCGTTACGCCATTCGTGCAGGTCGGAACTTACCCGACAAGGAATTTCGCTACCTTAGGATGGTTATAGTTACCACCGCCGTTTACTGGGGCTTAAATTCTCCGCTTCACCCTTACGAGTTAACGGGTCCTCTTAACCTTCCAGCACCGGGCAGGCGTCAGTCCGTATACATCGTCTTGCGACTTCGCACGGACCTGTGTTTTTAGTAAACAGTCGCTTCTCACTGGTTTCTGCGACCGGTTTCCGCTCCCACCGAAAAGGTGTTCACGGCATGCCGGTCCCCCTTCTCCCGAAGTTACGGGGGCATTTTGCCGAGTTCCTTAACCATAGTTATCTCGTACGCCTTGGTATTCTCTACCTGACCACCTGTGTTGGTTTGGGGTACGGGCCGTGTGTGAACTCGCTAGAGGCTTTTCTTGGCAGCAGAGGATCACCGAATTCGCCTCAATCGGCTATGCGTCACCTCTCAGGATTAATGAGCGACGGATTTGCCTATCGCTCTCCCTACGGGCTTGCCCCAGTATTACCACTGACTGGTACGGCTGCCTTCCTGCGTCACCCCATCGCTTGACTACTACCAACCCGGGTCCCACGCAGCCGGCGATCCTCGCACCCCGAAGGGATTGATAGACCACCATTTGGGTGGTTAGCAGAATTGATTCATCAGGGACGCGCACACACGGGTACGGGAATATCAACCCGTTGTCCATCGACTACGCCTGTCGGCCTCGCCTTAGGTCCCGACTCACCCTGGGCGGACTGGCCTGGCCCAGGAACCCTTGGTCTTTCGGCGGGCAAGGTTCTCACTTGCCTTATCGCTACTCATGCCTGCATTCTCACTCCCCCACCCTCCACCACCGGTTACCCGATGGCTTCGCTGAATGAGGGACGCTCCCCTACCCAACCTTGCGGTTGTCGCGGCTTCGGCGGTGTGCTTGAGCCCCGCTACATTATCGGCGCACAATCACTTGACCAGTGAGCTATTACGCACTCTTTCAAGGGTGGCTGCTTCTAAGCCAACCTCCTGGTTGTCTCTGCGACTGCACATCCTTTCCCACTTAGCACACGCTTTGGGGCCTTAGCCGGCGATCTGGGCTGTTTCCCTTTCGACGTACGGAGCTTATCCCCCGCCGTCTCACTGCCACGCTATACACCACGGCATTCGGAGTTTGGCTGACGTCAGTAACCTAGTAGGGCCCATCGGCCATCCAGTAGCTCTACCTCCGTGGTGAAACACGTAACGCTGCACCTAAATGCATTTCGGGGAGAACCAGCTATCACGGAGTTTGATTGGCCTTTCACCCCTACCCACAGCTCATCCCCTCAGTCTTCAACCTAAGTGGGTTCGGGCCTCCACGCGGTCTTACCCGCGCTTCACCCTGGCCATGGGTAGATCACTCCGCTTCGGGTCCAGAACATGCCACTACACCCCTTACGGGGATACGCCCTATTCAGACTCGCTTTCGCTGCGGCTACCCCACACGGGTTAACCTTGCGACATGTCCCTGACTCGCAGGCTCATTCTTCAAAAGGCACGCCATCACCCCACAAGGAGGCTCTGACGGATTGTAGGCACACGGTTTCAGGTACTCTTTCACTCCCCTCCCGGGGTACTTTTCACCATTCCCTCACGGTACTAATCCGCTATCGGTCATCGAGAAGTATTTAGGCTTACCGGGTGGTCCCGGCAGATTCACAGCAAATTCCACGGGCTCGCTGCTACTCGGGAATTGATACAAGGCAGGTGACGGGTTTTAACGTACCGGGCTCTCACCGTCTACGGCGGACCATCCCAGGCCACTTCCGCTAACCACGACACTTTTTGACTGCCCCTCAGCCAGGTAGAGCTGAGATGTATCCTCCCACGACCCCGCACACACAACCCCTACCCGGTTACACATGTGTGCGGTTTAGCCATATTCCGCGTTCGCTCGCCACTACTAGCGGAATCACTTTTGTTTTCTTTTCCTACGGGTACTGAGATGTTTCACTTCCCCGCGTTCCCTCCCGCACCCTATATATTCAGATACGGGTAACACGACATGACTCGTGCTGGGTTTCCCCATTCGGAAATCCTCGGATCCACGCTCGGTTGACAGCTCCCCGAGGCATATCGCAGCCTCCCACGTCCTTCATCGGCTCTCGATGCCAAGGCATCCACCATGCGCCCTTAGACACTTACAAACACAAAAACCAAAGAATTAAAATTGCACAAAAGAACACGCCACCACGAGGGCAGCGCATCCAATTGATGCTCGCAACCACTATCCAATTCTCAAACACCACACCCCACCACCAAGATGGTGGGACAACAGCTCTGGCCAAGCCTGAGTGTTGCCTCAGGACCCAATAGTGTGTCTGGCTTGTTCGTTGCCGCGCACCCGGCCCTCGTCCACTACAGACGAGAACCCCTCACGGCTCGCACCCCACCAGTTGGGATGCTTTTCGTGGTGCTCCTTAGAAAGGAGGTGATCCAGCCGCACCTTCCGGTACGGCTACCTTGTTACGACTTCGTCCCAATCGCCGATCCCACCTTCGACAGCTCCCTCCCAAGGGTTAGGCCACTGGCTTCGGGTGTTACCGACTTTCATGACGTGACGGGCGGTGTGTACAAGGCCCGGGAACGTATTCACCGCAGCGTTGCTGATCTGCGATTACTAGCGACTCCGACTTCACGGGGTCGAGTTGCAGACCCCGATCCGAACTGAGACCGGCTTTAAAAGGATTCGCTTAACCTCGCGGCATCGCAGCCCTTTGTACCGGCCATTGTAGCATGTGTGAAGCCCTGGACATAAGGGGCATGATGACTTGACGTCATCCCCACCTTCCTCCGAGTTGACCCCGGCAGTCTCTCACGAGTCCCCGGCATTACCCGCTGGCAACATGAGACAAGGGTTGCGCTCGTTGCGGGACTTAACCCAACATCTCACGACACGAGCTGACGACAGCCATGCACCACCTGCACACAGGCCACAAGGGAACGCCTATCTCTAGACGCGTCCTGTGCATGTCAAACCCAGGTAAGGTTCTTCGCGTTGCATCGAATTAATCCACATGCTCCGCCGCTTGTGCGGGCCCCCGTCAATTCCTTTGAGTTTTAGCCTTGCGGCCGTACTCCCCAGGCGGGGTACTTAATGCGTTAGCTACGGCACGGATCCCAAGGAAGGAAACCCACACCTAGTACCCACCGTTTACGGCGTGGACTACCAGGGTATCTAATCCTGTTCGCTCCCCACGCTTTCGCTCCTCAGCGTCAGTTACTGCCCAGAGACCCGCCTTCGCCACCGGTGTTCCTCCTGATATCTGCGCATTCCACCGCTACACCAGGAATTCCAGTCTCCCCTGCAGTACTCCAGTCTGCCCGTATCGCCCGCACGCTCACAGTTAAGCCGTGAGATTTCACGAACAACGCGACAAACCACCTACGAGCTCTTTACGCCCAGTAATTCCGGACAACGCTCGCACCCTACGTATTACCGCGGCTGCTGGCACGTAGTTGGCCGGTGCTTCTTCTCCACCTACCGTCAATCCGAGAAAACCCGGACCTTCGTCGATGGTGAAAGAGGTTTACAACCCGAAGGCCGTCATCCCCCACGCGGCGTCGCTGCATCAGGCTTGCGCCCATTGTGCAATATTCCCCACTGCTGCCTCCCGTAGGAGTCTGGGCCGTATCTCAGTCCCAGTGTGGCCGGACACCCTCTCAGGCCGGCTACCCGTCGTCGCCTTGGTAGGCCGTCACCCCACCAACAAGCTGATAGGCCGCGGGCCCATCCCACACCGCAAAAGCTTTCCACCCCAAGGCATGCGCCTCGGGGTCCTATCCGGTATTAGACCCAGTTTCCCAGGCTTATCCCGAAGTGCAGGGCAGATTACCCACGTGTTACTCACCCGTTCGCCACTCGAGTACCCCCGAAGGGGCCTTTCCGTTCGACTTGCATGTGTTAAGCACGCCGCCAGCGTTCGTCCTGAGCCAGGATCAAACTCTCCAAACAAAAACCCCTCGATAGCGAGGTGAATTTACAATCAGAGAAAATCTGACCTAACAAAAAGACACCAAAACTGGCATCTGAAAATACGACTACACCCACACACGGGGAGTGGTAGGTGCAGTCAAAAAAACAACAACAAACAAAAACACCAAACACACTATTGAGTTCTCAAACAACACGCACTTGCTTGTTTTTGCCCGATTCGGGGCAACCCTGCCAGCTTAATACAGCTCCGGCAGAGGTGTCAAGCCCCGGTTTTCGGTCAGTTTTCGTGATCGAGCCCGTCGGGCGTTGTTAGGAGCATACCCTCTCGATCTCAGCGCCCAAAATGCCCAGGTTCTCAACGAATAACGGGTAGCCACGGTCGATGTGGAAGACGTCGTGCACCTCGGTATCGCCGTCGGCAACCAGCCCCGCAAGCACCAGACCGGCACCGGCTCGGATGTCTGAGCACCACACCGGCGCGCTGGAAAGCTGCGGCAGTCCCCGCACCACGGCGTGGTGCCCGTCGGTGCGGGCGTCGGCGCCGAGCCGGATCATCTCCTCTACGAACCGGAACCGCGCTTCGAAGACGTTCTCTGTGATCATCGACGTACCGTCGGCGATCGAGGCCAGGGCGATGGCCATGGGCTGCAGATCCGTCGGGAATCCCGGAAAGGGCAGTGTCGCAACATTGACGGCCTTCGGCCGCTCGTACTGCACCACGCGGAAACTGTCGTCGGTCTGGGTGACAGTGGCGCCCGCATCGTGCAACTTGTGCAGGACCAACTGCAGGTGAGACGGGTCGATGCCGGTCACGGTGATGTCACCGCGGGTCATGGCGGCGGCGATGCCCCACGTGGCCGCGACGATGCGGTCCCCGATCACGCGGTGCTCGGTCGGGTACAGCCGCGGAACACCGGTGATAGTCATGGTCGGCGAACCTGCACCTTCGACCTGGGCGCCCATTTGGTTCAGCATCGTGCAGAGGTCCACCACGTCGGGTTCGCGCGCCGCGTTATGAATCGTGGTGACACCCTCTGCGACCACCGCGGCCATCAGAATGTTCTCGGTGGCGCCAACCGAGGGGAACTCCAGCTGAATCTCCGCTCCGCGCAACGTTTCTGCCTGAGCCACTACGCAGCCATGCTCGATATTGCACTGTGCGCCCAACTGTCGTAGCCCTGCTTGGTGCATATCGAGCGGGCGCGACCCGATCGCGTCCCCACCGGGAAGTGCGACCCGGGCCTGCTTGCACCGCCCCACCAGCGGCCCCAGCACACACACCGAGGCCCGGAACTGTCGCACCGCCGCGAAATCGGCGTCGTACTTGGGTTCGTCGGGTGAGGTGATGCGGGCCACGTCACCGTCGAGCTCGACGGTGGCGCCCAGGCCTCGCAGTACCTCCGCCATCAGCGGCACGTCGAGGATGTCCGGGCAGTTGGTGATCGTGCTGGTGCCCTCGGCGAGCAGGGTCGCGGCCATGAGTTTGAGCACGCTGTTCTTGGCGCCCCCGACGGCGACTTCGCCTGACAACCGGTTCCCGCCGGTCACCACGAAACGCTCCGCCACCCGGGTCAGTGTAGTGAAGCAGTTTCGGCTTGTCAGTCAGCCAAGACATGACCCCTGCCCAGGCAGCGGTACGGTTTTTGCTCATGGGAATCCATCTGACCCGCATCTATACCCGCACCGGCGACGACGGCACCACGGGACTGAGCGATTTCTCACGGGTTTCCAAGACCGATCCGCGGCTGGTGGCTTACGGCGACTGTGACGAGGCCAACTCCGCGATCGGTGTTGCCATTGCATTGGGTGGCCCTGACGAGCAGGTCGCCGCGGTACTGCGCCACATTCAGAACGACTTGTTCGACGCCGGCGCGGATCTCTCGACGCCGGTGGTGGCAAATCCCGAGCATCCACCGCTGCGTATCACCCAGTCCTACATCGACCGGCTGGAAGGCTGGTGTGACACCTACAATGAGGACCTGCCTGCGCTGAATTCCTTTGTGTTGCCAGGCGGTTCGCCGCTGTCGGCGCTGTTGCACGTCGCCCGCACGGTAGTCCGGCGGGCCGAGCGCTCGGCGTGGACGGCGGTCCAGGCCCATCCGGACGGGGTCAGCGACTTGCCGGCGAAGTATCTGAACCGGTTGTCGGATTTGCTCTTCATCCTGTCGCGGCTAGCGAACCCCGCCGGTGACGTGCTATGGCGTCCCGGCGGCGGCAGCCCGAGCGAAAAGGCCTGACATGAAGCACAATCGGTCGATTCCTCCGGCTGCCGTGATTCCGGTGCTCGTCTATCCCGATGTGCGTGCGGCAGTGGGGTGGCTCACCGCAGCGTTCGGTTTCATCGAGCGCACGCGGATCGGAGAGAGCCACCGAGCCCAGATGAGCATCGGGGCGGAGGCGGCGATGATCGTCGCGGACATCGCCGGTGAGCGGCAACCGCCGACTGCCGGCATCGTCACGCACGAAATCAAGGTGCGGGTCGGCGACGTGGACGCTCAGTATGAGCGTGCCCGGGCGGCGGGGGCCAAGATACTGGAGCCGCCCGTCGACCGCGAGTACGGAGAACGGGAATGCACCGTCGAAGATCTCGCCGGCCATCGCTGGCAATTCAGCGAAACGCTGCGCGACGTCGCGCCCGAAGAATACGGATGCCAGACCGTTACGCCATGGCCCGGCGAGAGTTAGACGCTGCGGCGACGGGCCCGCGGCGACGGCCGTGACTCCAGCCACGATTGAAATGCGGTCAATGCGCCTCTGTCCAAAGCGATTTCGTAGCCGACCCGCCGCTCCTGTGTGGTATCGCGCAATTCCAGCACCACGATCTCGTCGGTCATGATGTCGAATTCGTCGCCCCGTGGCGCGCGCCGGCCCACCACCTCCAAGCCCCGCCTGCTGAGCCGGCGGTCCGGCCACAGCCGCAGACTGGACAGCCGGTAAAACGCGGCTTCGCCGCCGCGATAGCGGATTACTCCGTGGCGCCAGCCGTGACCTCCGACGGCCGGGATATCGCGCATGATTCCGGCCGTTCCACCTTGCCGTAGCTTCCACAACCGGTAGCTCAGCGCTAGGACGGCGACGCCCAACAGGACGACGAGCACGACCATGCCGACCATGGGCGCGCTCATCGGGTTACTTAGTCGATCGCGCCGACGGCGCGCAATCTGGCGCGGCCCCTGGCGGCGATCTTCGGGTCATCGGACTCGGCGTCCTCTTTGGCGGCGTGCTCGTCGATGTCCTTCTCGAACTCGGCGGACTCGGCAAGGATGCTGACGCCGTCTTCGGTTACCGAAAGAAACCCGCCGTCCACCGCGATGCGAAGATCGTCATCGCCTTCGCGCGCCACCCGGACCATCGCGTCGTCGACCAGCTGCGCTACCAACGGAATGTGGTGGGGCAAAATGCCGATCTCGCCAACGGTGGTGCGGGTGAAGAGAAACGTCGCCTCTCCCGACCAGATCTTCCGATCGACAGCCACGATCTCAACGTTCAATTCGGCCATGCCACACCACCTTTCGCCTCTGCAGGATCCTCTTTAGAGCTTGACGTCGAAGCTCTCGGCCTTCTTGGCCAAGTCGTCGAGGCCACCGATCAGGAAGAAGGCCTGCTCGGGCACGTGGTCGAAGTCGCCCTTGGTCAAGCGGTCGAACGCTTCAATGGTCTCCTTGACCGGAACCGTCGAACCGGGCTGACCGGTGAACTGCTCGGCCGCCATCATGTTCTGCGACAGGAACCGCTCGATGCGTCGCGCCCGGTTGACCAGCTGCTTGTCTTCTTCGGACAGCTCGTCGATACCGAGAATGGCGATGATGTCCTGAAGGTCCTTGTAGCGCTGCAGGATTCGAATGACTTCCTGCGCGACGCGGTAGTGCTCGTCGCCCACGACGCTGGGGTCCAGGATGGTCGAGCTGGACGCCAGCGGGTCCACGGCCGGGAAGATACCCTTGGAGAACACCGACCGGGAGAGTTCCGTGGTGGCGTCCAGGTGGGCGAACGTGGTCGCCGGTGCGGGGTCGGTGTAGTCGTCGGCGGGCACGTACACCGCTTGCATCGACGTGATGGACCGGCCGCGCGTCGAAGTGATGCGCTCCTGCAGTTCACCCATCTCGTCGGCCAGGGTGGGCTGGTACCCCACCGCCGACGGCATACGACCGAGCAGCGTGGAGACCTCCGAACCGGCCTGGGTGAACCGGAAGATGTTGTCGATGAACAGCAGAACGTCCTGTCCGGCCTCGTCACGGAACCACTCGGCCATTGTCAGCGCGGACAGCGCGACCCGCATACGGGTGCCGGGCGGCTCGTCCATCTGACCGAACACCAGCGCGGTGTCTTTGAGCACATCGGCTTCCTTGAGCTCGACCCAGAGGTCGTTGCCCTCGCGGGTGCGCTCCCCCACCCCGGCGAATACCGAAGTGCCACCGAAGTTTCGAGCGATACGGTTGATCATCTCCTGGATGAGCACCGTCTTGCCGACGCCGGCACCACCGAACAGGGCGATCTTGCCACCACGCACGTAGGGAGTCAGCAGGTCGACGACCTTAAGACCGGTTTCGAGCATCTCGGTGCGAGGCTCCAGGTCCTCGAAGGCCGGCGGCTTGCGGTGAATCGACCAGTGCTCGAAGTCTTCTCCGTATCCCGGCTTGTCCAGGCAGTACCCCAGCGCGTTGAACACGTGGCCCTTGACCGCCTCACCGACCGGCACTGAAATCGAGTTGCCGGTGTCGGTGACCTCGACGCCGCGCACGAGTCCGTCGGTGGGCTGCAACGAGATCGTGCGCACCAGGTTGTCACCCAGGTGCTGAGCCACCTCAAGCGTCAGGGTCTTGGCAAGCGCCTCGAACTTGATTTCCGCGTGCAGCGCGTTGAACAGCTCTGGGACGGATCCACGCGGGAACTCGACGTCAACGACGGGTCCGGTGACCCGAACGACGCGACCGCTGGTGTCCGAGTTTGTCTTGTCGGTCTTTTCGGCTGTGGCAGTCATAGTCTTTCGCTTCCTCGTGGGCCTATTACTTAGCGGCGTCGGCGAGCGCATTTGCGCCACCGACGATTTCGCTGATTTCCTGGGTGATCTGGGCCTGACGCTCGCGGTTTGCTTCCAGCGTCAGGGCTTTGATGAGGTCGTCGGCGTTGTCGGTGGCCGACTTCATCGCGCGTTGGCGTGAGGCCAACTCCGATGCCGCCGACTCCAGCAGCGCCGCGTAGACACGGGTGGTCAGATACCGCGGCAGCAGCGCCTCGAAGAGCGTCGTCGCATCCGGTTCGAACGAGTACAGCGTGTGCGGCCCGGTGTCTTCCTCGACGTACTCCACCACCAGCGGAGCGATCCGGTGGGCCACCGCCGTCTGCGACATCATCGACTTGAACTCCGAATAGACGATGTGCAATTCGTCAACACCCTGGTCCTCATCGGAGGGACTATCCTCCTCGCCCGCGCCCTTCATGAACGTTTCGACCAAGGTCTCGGCAATCTCTGCGGCGTTCTCGGCCTTGGGCTGCTCGGAGAAACCCGTCCAGGACTCGGTGATGTTCCAGTTGCGGAACTTGAAGTAGTTCAGCGCCTTACGGCCCACTGTGTACAGAACCGGCTGCTTTCCTTCCTCCCTCAGCAGGGAGAACAGCTCTTCGGAGCGACGGAAAATGCTGGAGTTGTATGCGCCGCACAGACCACGGTCGGACGACACCACCAGTACGCCGGCCCGCTTCGGTTCGGCCCGCTCGACCAGCAGCGGATGGTCCAGAGCAGCCTCGGCGGACAGAGTGGTGAGCATCCTGGTGATCTCGAATGCATAGGGCCGCGCGGATTCCAGCCGAGCCTGCGCCTTACCGATGCGCGATGTAGCGATCAGCTCCTGGGCCTTGGTGATCTTCTTGATCGACCCCGCCGAGCGAATCCGACCGCGTAGTTCGCGAAGTGTGGCAGCCATTGTTAGCTACTTCTTGTCCTTCTTCTTGGAATCCTTGTCCTTGGGCTTTTCCTTCTTGACCTTCACGGATTCCTTGCCGACCTCGTCCTCGTCCATCGCCTCGACATGCTCATCGGGCACCACCGAGCCGCCGCCACTGGCGGCGAAGCCCTTCTTGAAGTGCTTGATGATTTCGACCAGCTTCTCTTCGTCTTCCTCAGAAAGCTTCTGGGTCTTACGAATGCCTTCGAGGAACTTCTCCTCGGAAGCTCGCATGTGGTCAAGGATCTCGGATTCGAATCGCTTGACGTCTTCGACCGGCACCGAGTCCAGGTGACCGCCGGTGCCCAAGAAGATCGAAATCACCTGCTCCTCAACGGGCATCGGCTGGAATTGCGGTTGCTTGAGCAACTCCACCAGCCGCTCACCGCGCTCCAGCTGTGCCTTCGATGTGGCATCCAGGTCAGAAGCAAATGCTGCGAAGGCTTCCAGTTCGCGGTACTGGGACAGGTCCAGACGCAGCGAGCCGGCCACCTCCTTCATTGCCTTGATCTGCGCGGCACCACCCACCCGGGACACCGACACACCGACGTTGATGGCGGGGCGGACACCCTGGTTGAACAGGTCGGTTTCCAGGAAGCACTGGCCGTCGGTGATCGAGATGACGTTGGTGGGAATGTAGGCCGAAATGTCGTTGGCCTTGGTCTCGATGATCGGCAGCCCGGTCAGCGAGCCCCCGCCCAGCTCGTCGGACAACTTGGCGCAGCGCTCGAGCAACCGCGAGTGCAGATAGAAGACGTCGCCCGGGTAAGCCTCGCGGCCGGGCGGACGGCGCAGCAGCAGTGAAATCGCGCGGTACGCCTCGGCCTGCTTGGTCAAGTCGTCGAACACGATCAGCACGTGCTTGCCCTCGTACATCCAGTGCTGGGCAATCGCCGAACCCGTATAAGGCGCAAGCCATTTGAACCCGGCGGAGTCCGAAGCCGGGGCAGCGACGATCGTGGTGTAGTCCATCGCGCCGCCTTCTTCCAGCGCGCGCTTAACCGACGCGATCGTGGTGCCCTTCTGGCCGATGGCCACGTATACGCAGCGCACCTGCTTCTTCTCGTCGCCGGTTTCCCAGTTCTGCCGCTGGTTCAGAATAGTGTCGACGCAGACCGCGGTCTTGCCGGTCTTACGGTCGCCGATGATCAGCTGACGCTGACCACGGCCGATCGGGGTCATCGCGTCGATCGCCTTGATGCCGGTCTGCAGCGGCTCTTTCACGCTCTGCCGCTCCACCACCGACGGTGCCTGCAGCTCCAATGCCCGGCGGATATCGGTGTCGATGTCGCCGCCCCCGTCGATCGGCTGGCCGAGCGGGTTGACCACGCGGCCCAGGAAGCCGTCGCCCACCGGTACCGAAAGGACTTCGCCGGTGCGCTTGACCTGCTGGCCTTCTTCGATGTTCTCGAAGTCACCGAGGATGACCGCGCCGACGCTGTGCTCATCGAGGTTGAGGGCGACGCCGAGCACGCCGCCGGGAAATTCGAGCAGCTCCTGGGTCATCACCGACGGCAGACCCTCGACATGCGCGATACCGTCCCCGGCATCGACGACGCTGCCGACCTCCTCGCGAGCGGTGTCCGAGGTGAAGGAACCTACGTACTCTTCGATCGCGCTCTGAATGTCATCAGCGGAGATTGTCAACTCGGCCATGGCTTTTCGTCTTCCTACTTCGGGGTTTGGTGATGACTAGTTCGGGTGTTTCAGTGGGGCTTAATCCGGCAATTGGGCTTCGGCAGCGGCCAACCGGGACTTGAGCGTGCCGTCGATCACCTCGTCGCCGACCGAGATCAAAAGGCCACCCAGCAGCTCGTCGTCGATCTGCAGCTGGACCGCCACCGGATGACCGTAGATGCGGCTGAGGACATCTGTGACGCGTGTGCGCTGTGCGTCGCTGAGCTCAGCGGCGGCGCTGACCTGGGCCACGACTTCGCCGCGCCGGGCCACCGCGACTTCGGCAAGGAACAGCGCGGCCTCTTCGGCCGGCTCACCCCTGAGCAGCTCGACTGTGTGCGACAGCAGGGACACGACTACCGGGTTGACCCTGGCGCTCGAGCTTTCCAGCACCTTGCGCAGCAAGCCGACCCGGCCCTCGGCGGGGCTCGTGTATTCGCCCAGCAGAATCCCGAGGCGGGGCTGGGCGTCGAGAATGCGGGAAAACCGGAACAACTGGTCTTCGACTTCGTCGACCTTGCCGTCACGTTCGGCGACTTCGAGTAAGGCCTGCCGGGAGACGTGCTCTATTGCATCAACCAGATCGGAGTTCGCCGACCAGCGTTCAGAGACAGCGGCGCGCATCACGTCCAGCGTGGCATCACCGACCTTGCCGTTCAGCAGACGTTCGATCAACTTGACCCGGGGTGCCGAATCTTCCGCGGGCACAGTGAGATAACGCGTGACGACGATTTCGTTGTCCAGCAGCTTGGCCACCGAGACCAGCTCGTCGGCCAGCGTCGACAGACCGTTGGTGTCGAGGTCCTTGGCTATGGTGTCGAATCGACCCACCAGGCCGGCCAACGCCCGCCGGCTCGCCGAGCGCATCTTTGCCTGTAGCGGGTATTCGACATCAACCGCCTGCGGCGCCATTTCATCGAGCTCGTCGAGGAACCGATCGACGGTAGCCGACTGCTGCTGGTCGTCGGCGATGTAGTTGCGCACCAATTCGCCTGCCTGGCGCACTGATTCATGGCCCAACTCGAGTCGGAGCTGACGGGTCAATTGTGCCCGCAACAGCTCGACCTGACGGTCGCCCTGCACCTTGATGCGTTCCGCCTCGACTTCGGCCTGCGCCTGCAACTGCTCGGTGATGCGCTCGGCATCGGCCTTGGCCTCTTCGACGAGGCGCTCGGCTTCCTCCTTGGCGGTTTGTACGGCCTTGCTGTGCGCCGTAGTCGATTCGGTGAGCCGCTTGGCGGCGTCGGCCGAATCCTTCAACTGCTGACGCACCGTTTCTTGCCGGGCGGTCATCAGCCGGCGCACCGGTGGCACCACATAACGCCACACCAGCAACACGATGGCCGCGAAGCCCACCAACTGTCCGATGAAAGTCGACATTGTTCAGCTACCTCGTCTACCTCGTCGCAGCTGATTGGCTGACGTCGACACCGAGGATCCGACTGGCCAGCGTGGCCGACATGTTTCCAACGTTGGCGCGCAGATCCATTTCCACGGCGTCCCTCTCCCGCTTCAATTGCTCGCTGGCAATTTGCACTGTCAATGCCACCTGCTGCTCGGCACGGGCGCGCGCGTCATCGATGACCTTGCGGCCCTCGGTACGGGCGTTGTCACGGAACGACCCCGCCTGAACGCGAGCTTCCTTCATGGCTTCTTCGTAATCGGACTCGGCGGCGGCGAACTGCTCAGCCGACTTCCTGTTGTCGGAGGCCGTCTTGGCAACCATCGCATCGCGTTCCCGCAATACCCTCAGGATCGGCGGCACCACAAAAGTACCGATGACACCGAGTACCACCAGGAAGATGGCCAGCACGAAGAAAAAGGTGCCGTTGGGTATGAGGAAGTTGCTGTTCTTGCCACCTTCCTCTGCTGCCTGGCTCGAGGCCAGAACAATAGAGTTCAGGTCACCCATCGCAGCGAATTACTTGACGGGGGTTGCGAAGACGAATAGCGCCATGAACGCCAGGTTGATGAAGTAGGCCGCCTCGACCAGACCGACGGTGATGAAGAACGGCGTGAACAACCGTCCCTGTGCCTCGGGCTGCCGGGCGACGCCGGAGATCAGCGCGTTACCGGCGACACCGTCACCGATACCGGCACCGATGGCGCCACCGGCCATGATCAGTCCGCCGCCGATGAGGGCGCCGGCCGCGATTGTGGGATCCATATTCCTTATCCTCCTTGATAACTCCGCTAGCGATTTAGTGGTGGTCCTCTTCGAGCTCCATGGCCTGACTGAAGTACAGAATCGTCAGCAATGCGAAAATGAAGGCCTGGATTGCGCCGACGAACAAGTCGAACGATTTCCAGATCGCATTCGGCAGCCACAAGATATAGGGCGGAAAGAGTGCGATCAGCGCAACCAGGATCCCGCCGGCGAAGATGTTGCCGAAAAGCCGGAGCGACAACGAGATCGGCTTGGCGAGTTCTTCGACGACGTTGATCGGCGCCAGTATCGCGACGTGGCCCTTGAGGACCTTGATCGGGTGACCGATGATGCCGCGGCGCCAGATGCCGGCCGCGTGATAGCAGACGAACACGAACAGGGCCAGCGCCAGCACATAGTTGATGTCGGCCGCCGCCGAGGAGAGGACCTCGGTGGTCTTGCCGTTCTTCTCGGTGTACTGCAGCGGCAGCACCGACAGCCAGTTGGAGATCAAGATGAACACGAAGATGGTGACCGCGAGCGGCAGCACGAACGGTGCGATCCGCATACCAATGGCACCCTCGACCTGGTTGCGCATCTGAATGGTGATCGCCTCGAAGAACAACTGCACCCCACCCGGTACGTCGGTCGAGGTGACCTTGCGGCGCAGATAGAAGGCCAGCGCGATGACGATCAACCCGGCGATCGCTGTCGACAGGATGGTGTCGGTGTTGACGGTCATCCCGAGCCAGGTGGCCGTGTGGTGCTCGCCGACCTCGATCTGGGCGGCCAGGATCGACTCAGTCATCGCTGGTGTTCCTCACTTCCGTCCCTTCCGATTCCGCCGCCGGGTCGCCGCTGCGCAGCTTCTTCCAGACCGGCAGGGCGGTTGATATCACCAGCACCACCTGGAACAGCGCAAGTCCGAAAACGACACCCAACCCGGCGGGCCGGAAAATGAAGGCGATGATCAGCCCGATGATGGTGATGATCGCCAGCCGTGACGCCGAGTTCAGCGCCATAGAGCTTTTCATCGGATGCTCTTTGGCGGTGATCGTCTCCACGGAACGCCGGACCAACAGCGCGTTGAGCAAACCCAGTAGCAGCCCGATACCGAAGAAAACCCCGACCATGAGGTGCCCGGCGAAGCCGGCGGCCAGCATCGCCACCGCCGTCAGCCCGACACTGATCACAAAGAGGCGTACCGGACGAAAGGCAACAGCGGGAAACACCAACGGCGCGTCCTGCGCTGGTGTCGTCACTGCAGCACCTCAATCCCAGGTCGGTGGAGCGGGAACCGCCCGATCGACTGATCGGTGGCCCGCCGAGCGTATCGCAAGGGTCGCGCTGGAATCACCCAAGGGGTAGCTCCCTGTGTCGGTCGTAATCCGGCGCGCTCGGAAACGGGTCCGACGGGCCGGGTGGCCGGCAACCCGCGAGGTTTATTTCGGGGTTCTAGCTGCACCGTACCACAGCGCCGGGACCACTACTACTCGCTGTCGTAGTCGTCGTCTTCCTCGTCGTCGCGGCGGCGCAGCAGCGGGATCACCGTCGTGATGCCCGCGACGAAAATCGCCCCCAGCATCACCGCGGCGGTATGGCGCGGGTCGAAGAAGATCGTGCTCGCCGCCCCGAAGGCGACGATGCCCACCCAGAGATAGATGATCAGCACCACCCTGCGATGCGAGTGGCCGATCTGCAGCAACCGATGATGCAGGTGCATTTTGTCCGGGCTGAACGCACTGCGGCCCGCGCGGGTGCGGCGCACGATCGCCAGCAGCAAGTCCAGCATCGGTACGAACATCACGGCCACCACCAGCAGGAACGGCGACAGCAGAGCAAACACATCACGGGCGCCGTAGGCGTTCTGCGAGATCGGGCCTGCAGCCGTCGTGGAAGCAGCGGCGAGCATCAAACCGATCAGCATGGAACCGGAGTCGCCCATGAAGATCTTGGCCCGGTGGAAGTTGTGCGGCAGAAAGCCCAGGCAGGCACCGGCAAGCACCACCGAAATCACCGCCGGCGGGTAATAGAGGACGTCGCCGCCGTGGTCACGAAGCAGACCCACCGAGAACATGCAGATGGCCAGCGCCGTGATGAGACCCAGGCCGGCGGCCAGTCCGTCCAGACCGTCGACGAAGTTCATTGCGTTGACGATCGACACGGTCAGCGCCAGGGTAAGCAGGATCGAGGACGCCTGGTCCAGCACGATGGTTCCGACGCCACCGATGGGGATATAGAGGACACTCCAGGCGACACCCATGGTGACCAGCACGCTGGCCGCGGTGATCTGACCCGCGAACTTCGTCAGCGCGTCCAGTCCCCACCGGTCGTCGATCAGGCCGATTCCCATGATCACCGCTCCGGCTACGAGTACCGCGGGCATACCGGTGGAATACACGAAGCCGCGCGTCAGAGCCGGAAGCTGGGAAGCCAGGAAGACGGCCGCGACGACACCGAGGAACATCGCCAGGCCGCCCATCCGGGGGGTCGGCTTGACGTGCACATCCCGTTCCCGGGGATAGGCGACGGCCCCCAAGCGGGTTGCCAGGACCCGCACCGGCCCGGTCGCGAAATAGGTGATGATCGCCGCGGTCAATCCGACTAACGCGAGCTCGCGTAATGGAACACCGGCGCTGCGATCAGACAGGGCGAGCAGACCACCGGCAACGCTGGCCACATCGCTGGACACCTCGAGACCCTACTTCACGCGGTCAGACTCGCGGCGTCCACGCCTAGCACTTCGGCGATCCGCTCGGTGCTGACCGGCCCGGGTCGCAGCACCCGCGGCGTTGCTCCGGTCAGATCAACGATCGTCGAGGCGGCCTGCTGGGCCGCGGGACCGCCGTCGAGATAGACGTCGACGAGGTCGCCGAGCTGCCGGCGTGCTTCGTCGACGTCGACGGCCGGCGGTTGGCCGGAGACGTTGGCGCTGGAAACAGCCATGGGCCCCACTTCGCGCAACAGCTCGATGGCCACCGGGTGCAACGGCATTCGCAGCATCACGGTGCCGTAGGCATTGCCGAGATCCCACTGCAGCGACGGCGCCTGCACCACTACCAGGCTCAGCGCGCCCGGCCAGAATGCGCGAATCAGGTCGCGCGCACCGTCGGGCATCGAATACACCAGGCCCTCGATCGTGTGCCAGGAGCCGACCAGCACCCCGACCGGCATGTCGCGGCCCCGGCCCTTGGCGGCCAACAGCGCGTCGACCGCGACACTGTCGAAGGCGTCGGCTCCGATGCCGTACACGGTGTCGGTGGGCATGACCACCAGCCGGCCGGCTTTGAGCATCCCCGCGGCGGCCTCGATTCCGCGCGAGCGTTGGTCGGGGTCAGCGCAGTCGTACATTTCAGCCATGTCGGCCGGGCCTCCTTCGGGCCGTCACGAATCTGGGCCGTCCGGCGAGATCGTTGTGTGCCGCTATGTCGTCGAAAAGATCTGTGCTGCTGATGGTTTCGACAGTTAGGTCCGACGTGGTGTCGTCATGCTCGACGGCGAACAGGCCACCAGGACGCAGCCAGCGCGCGGCGAGCCCGACGATGGCCGGGATCACCGCCATTCCGTCCGGGCCGGCGAACACCGCGTGGGCCGGATCATGCTGTGCGACTTCAGGTTCCAGGGGCGTTCCGTCGGGAACATAGGGCGGGTTGGCGACCAGCAGATCGACCAGGCCGTCGAGTTCGGGTAGCAGAGCCCCTGCGGTGACGTCGGCCTGCAGTAGTTCCACCCCGGTGCCCGCGGCGTTGCGGCATGCGTATTCCAGGGCAGCCCGGGAGTCGTCGACGGCGAGGACTCGCGCGTGCGGGCGGTGGACTGCCAGCGCAACCGCCAACGCGCCCGATCCAGTACACACGTCGACGATCACCGGCTGTGTCGGAAGTTGTTGCGCGGTAGCCCATTCGAATATGGCCTCGGTCTCCGGCCGTGGGATGAACACGCCAGGGCCGACGTTCAGCTCCACCGGCCCGAAGGACACCGTCCCGGTGAGATGCTGCAACGGCACTCGGTGCGATCGCTTTTCGACGATCTCTCGGTAACGCCTGAAGAACTCTTCGTTCGGTGTTTCGATCAGCGGCAACCGGCCGCGTTCGGTGCCGGCCAAGTGCGCGGCCAACTGTTCGGCATCAAAACGCGCGGAGTCGACGCCGGCGCCCGCGAGAGTTGCTGTCGCAGAGTCGATCGCGTGCCGCAGTTTCGTCATGTCTGCTGTTGCAGCCGGGATTGCTTGTCGGCGGCGCCGAGTGCGTCGAACAGCGCATCCAGGTCGCCGTCGAGGACCTGGTCGAGGTTGTGCGCCTTGAAACCGATGCGGTGATCGGTGATCCGGTTCTCCGGAAAGTTGTAGGTGCGAATACGTTCGCTGCGGTCCACCGTGCGGATCTGGCTAGCGCGATCCGCCGAAGCGTCGGCCAACGCCTGCTCCTCGGCCAGCGACTGCAGTCGCGCGGCCAGCACCTGCAACGCCCGGGTCTTGTTCTGCAGCTGCGATCGTTCGTTTTGACAAGTGACCACAATCCCAGTGGGCAAGTGAGTAATTCGCACCGCGGAGTCGGTGGTATTGACACCCTGGCCGCCCTTGCCGGACGACCGATAGACGTCGACGCGCAGATCCGATTCGTCGATCTGCACCTCGCCGACCTCTTCGGGCTCGGGGTAGACCAGCACACCGGCGGCCGAAGTATGCACGCGGCCTTGGGATTCCGTCACCGGGACCCTTTGGACCCGGTGCACTCCGCCCTCGAATTTCATCCGCGACCACACCCCGTCGGCACTATCCCCTTTACTGCCGATGGCCAGCGTTGCGTCCTTGTAACCGCCGAGATCCGAGGTGGTTTCGTCCAGCACCGTCACCGTCCAGCCGTGCCGCTCGGCGTATCGGATGTACATCCTGGCCAGGTCGGCGGCGAACAACGCCGATTCCTCGCCCCCCTCACCGGATTTGACTTCCAGTACGATGTCGTCGGCGTCGTGCGGATCGCGCGGTGCCAGCATGTCGGTGAGCTGGGTGTCCAGTTCGGCCACCCGCGCCTCCAGGTCGGTGACCTCCTCTGCGAACGAGTCGTCGTCGGCGGCCAATTCGCGCGCCGTTTCCAAGTCTTCGCGCGCGGACACCAGCTTGCGATGGGTGGCGACGATCGGTGCCAATCGGGCGAACCGGCGTCCGGCTTTGCGCGCCTCGTCGGGCTTGCTGTGCAGCTCGGGATCGGCAAGCGCCTGCTCCAACGCGGCATGCTCGGCAACCAGGACGTCAATCGTCTGCACGGGCTGCGTCATGTCCCACCTCCTGCCGCGCTCTTTACCCCAAACACCAACCGACGCCCGGCCTGTGCAACATCGGGCACAGTTCGGGCGTCGGCAAGCAAGCTATTTGTCGGCTTGGCTGGTTTCAGAGCCCTTGTCGGCTCCGACCTTGCGCTTGCCGTATCGCTTCTCGAAGCGCGCCACGCGGCCACCGCTGTCGAGGATCTTCTGCTTGCCTGTATAGAACGGGTGGCACTGCGAGCAAACCTCGACCACGATGCGCCCACCGGGCTTCGTGCTACGAGTCTCGAACGTGTTGCCACACCCGCACACCACGGTGGTTTCCTCGTAGGCGGGATGAATCTCAGTCTTCATTTTGTCCTCTTCGATCCTGAAGTCGAGGCTCGATTATGCCAGGTCAATTACTGTCACCCCAAAACACCGGGATGGGCTCGGGCATTCCCGGCTGTGGGTTAATCGTTGTCCATGTTGCCCGGTGTCGTCTTGGACACCTGGACTAGGAACTCGTAGTTGTTCTTCGTCTTGCGCAGCTGCGACATCAGCAGGTCGATGGCCTGGTGGGAGTCCAGCCCGGACAGCACCCGGCGCAGCTTGTGCACGATGGCGAACTCGTCGGGCGACAACAGCAACTCGTCCTTACGGGTGCCGGACGGGTTGACGTCAACCGCGGGGAACACCCGACGCTCAGAGATCTTGCGGTCCAGCTTGAGCTCGGCGTTGCCGGTGCCCTTGAACTCCTCGAAGATGACCGTGTCACCGGTAGATCCGGTCTCGACCATCGCGGTGGCGATGATGGTCAGCGACCCGCCTTCCTCGATATTGCGGGCGGCACCCAGGAAACGCTTCGGCGGGTACAGCGCGGTCGAGTCGACACCACCGGACAGGATTCGGCCCGATGCCGGCGAGGCGTTGTTGTAGGCGCGGCCCAGCCGGGTGATCGAGTCGAGCAGCACCACGACGTCCTTGCCTTGCTCCACCAGCCGCTTGGCGCGCTCGATAGCCAGCTCGGCGACCGAGGTGTGGTCTGAGGGCGGACGGTCGAACGTCGAGGCGATGACCTCGCCCTTGACCGAGCGAGTCATGTCGGTGACCTCTTCAGGCCGCTCGTCGACAAGCACGACCATCAGATGGCATTCCGGGTTGTTGCGGGTGATCGCGTTGGCGATGTCCTGCAGGATCGTGGTCTTACCGGCCTTGGGCGGCGACACGATCAGGGCCCGCTGGCCCTTGCCGATCGGCATGATGAGGTCGATGACGCGGGTGGTCAGCCGCTCGCTTGTGGTTTCCAGGCGAAGCCGCTGATTGGGATACAACGGTGTCAGCTTGCTGAAGTCGGGCCGCTTCTTGGCGTCTTCGATCGATCCGCCGTTGATGCTGTCGAGACGCACCAGGGGGTTGAACTTCTGCCGTTGGTTGGGCTGTTCGCCTTCCTTGGGCACCCGGACCGCGCCGGTCACCGCGTCGCCGCGGCGCAAACCGTTCTTGCGCACCATATTCATGGACACGTAGACGTCGTGCGGGCCGGCCAGGTAGCCGGAGGTGCGAACGAAGGCGTAGTTGTCCAGGACGTCGAGGATGCCGGCTACCGGCTGGACGACGTCGTCTTCACGCAGTTCGGCCTCGGTGCCTTCGCCGGTGCGTTCACCGCGGCGACGACGGTCACGAAAGCGGCGTCCCCGCCGGCCCTGGCGTCCCTCACCGTCGTCGTCACCGCCGCGGGATTGCTGTCCTGAACTTTGCTGGTCGCCGCCCTGGTCGCCGGAGTCGGTTGCACGCTCGTCGGACTTGTCGTCGCGTTGCTGGCGAGCTTCAGTGCCCTCGGCGGGTGATCCGGACTCGCGATTGGCTGTGCGCCGTTCCCGGCGGGGCGCCTCACCCGATGAATCACTGCGGCCCTCCTGCTCGGCGGCCTCTTGAGTGGGCTTCTCAGCCTCGGCGGCGGCCTCTTTGGGAGCCTCTTGGGTGGCTTCTTTAGGAGCCTCTTGCGGGGCCGAGTCTTGCTGGCCGGAGTCCTTCGGGGTGTCGCCGGAGTCCTTCGCGGTGTCGGGGGCCGAGACGCCGTTGGCCTTCCCCCGGATTTCCTGGATCGCGGCGATCAGCTCGTTCTTGCGCATTCCCGACGTGCCCTTGACGCCGGCTTGATTAGCCAAGGCCCGCAGTTCGGGCAGCACCATGGTGGACAGTGAGCCGGTTGGTGCGCTGGCCTTTGCCTCTGGATTGGATTTAACATCCGAAGTATCTGTGGTGGCGGAATCCGACTGCTTTTCGGCGTCGGTTCCTTCGCCAGCCGTGATGAGGTCCGTATCAGTCACGGATTTCCTTTCTTTCCCCCGCTGATCACGTCATGCGAGGGGTTCTTGCATTGGCCGAGCATTCAGCCAAATTGCCGAGTGCACCCAATGGTCGACTGTGCAACGGTGATCGCCTGGGTCGGCGAAGACGGCGAACCTCGTCCACGAGAAGAATTGGTGTTGTCCTAGCGGCATGGCAGTTGTTTGCAGATGCAGATGCTGCGATTGCTGGACGGCTCCGAGGATAGCCCGCTTCCTGGCCGGAAGCAAGCAAACCCGTCCGCCACGCTGTGGATTAACTGGGAACTGTGACTCCGGGGCTCCAGCGAACTCCGTCGCCGGCGGTCATCGCAGTGATGGTGAATCCATTTGCAGCTCCGTAGTGCACCGCTTCTGGGGGCAACTCTGGCTCAGTGGCCAATGCGATCAGCGAAGGACCGGCCCCAGAAAGCGTTGCTGCCACGTTATGACGCCGTAGCAGACGTAAATATTCCGCCGAGGCCGGCATCGCCGGCGCACGCTGGGGCTGATGAAGCACGTCTTCGGTGGCCGCCATGAGTAGATCGGGCCGTTGGGTAAGCGCGACGACCAGCAATGCGGCGCGGCTGACATTGAACCGCGCATCCTCGTGACTGACTTGCTCGGGCAACAGCACCCGGGTCTCCGCGGTGGACGACCGCTCCTCGGGTATCGCACAGAACAGGTGTATATCGGGATGGAGACGCAACGGTGCCGCGAAGTAGGCGGGTCGTCCCGTACTGAGGTCCGTCCAGGAAACCACCGCACCGCCTAGGACAGCAGCCGCGGCGTTGTCGGGATGCCCCTCGAACTCGGAGGCCAGCTGGATCAGCTGCTCCGGAGTCAGGGGCCTCGAATCCGTTTGCGCAACAAGTCCATTGACCGCGGCAAGTCCGCTGACCACGGCGGCCGCGGAGGAGCCCAGACCGCGGGAGTGCGGGATGTCGTTGCGGCAGCGCACCACCAAACCGTCCGCGCTGACGTTAACCGCCCGCAGCCCATGTTGGATCGCGCGCACCACCAGGTGATCTGGGCCCAGTGGAACTTGGTCGGCGCCCTCCCCCTCGACCTGCACCTGCAAGCCGGAAGCCGTTGTCTCCACGACGATCTCGTCGCAGAGGTGAAGCGCCAGTCCGAGACTGTCGAAACCCGGGCCCAGATTGGCACTGGATGCCGATACGACGGCACTCGCCACGAGTCCGGCGGGCAGCTTCAACGCCACTAGGTAAGCCCCAACTGTTCCACGACGGCGACCGGATCGACCGGCAGCGGCGACACTTTGGGCATGTCCTTGAGAGCGGTGTCGGGGTCCTTGAGGCCGTTGCCGGTTACCGTGCAGACCACCGTCGACCCGCGGGCCACCCAGCCGTCGTCAACGGCTTTGAGCAAGCCCGCGATGCTGGCAGCCGACGCCGGCTCGACGAAGACGCCTTCGGCCTGGGCCACCAGATGGTAGGCCGCCAGGATTTCTTCGTCGGTAGCGGCCAGGAAGCGGCCCTTGGACTGCTGTTGGGCTTCGACGGCTGAGGTCCACGAGGCGGGTGAGCCGATGCGGATCGCGGTGGCGATCGTCTCGGGATGGCTCACCGGTTCGCCGAGCACCAGCGGCGCCGCGCCCGCGGCTTGCGTGCCCAGCATCCGCGGCAGATTCTCGATCACGCCGTCGCGGTGATACTCGGTGTATCCCTTCCAGTAGGCGGTGATGTTGCCGGCGTTGCCCACCGGAAGGGCGTGCACGTCGGGTGCGGTGCCCAGCGCGTCGACGATTTCGAACGCGGCGGTTTTCTGCCCCTCGATGCGCACCGGGTTGACCGAGTTGACCAGCGAGATCGTCGGAAAATCGGCGGCCATCTTGCGCGCCAGTTCCAGGCAGTCGTCGAAGTTGCCGTCGATCTGGATGATCTTGGCGCCGTGCATTACCGCCTGAGCCAGCTTGCCCATGGCGATCTTGCCCTGCGGAATGAGTACCGCACAGGTAATTCCGGCCCGCGCGGCGTAGGCCGCCGCCGAGGCCGAGGTGTTCCCGGTCGACGCGCACAACACCGCCTGCTGCCCGCGGGCCAGCGCATCGGTAACCGCCATCGTCATGCCGCGGTCCTTGAAGGAGCCGGTGGGGTTGAGGCCCTCCACTTTGAGGTGGATGGTGCAACCGGTCTGCTTGGAGAGCCGGGGGGCAGCGATCAGCGGCGTGCCACCTTCGAGCAGCGTGACGGGGGTCCAGTCGTCGCCGACCGGCAGGCGGTCCCGGTATGCGGCGATCACACCCGGCCAAGGGTGATGGACGGCCGTGTGGGGGGCGCTCATAAACCGGTTCCTTCCAGTCGCAGCACGCTCGTCACGGCCTGCACGGCATCTAGATCCGCAAGCGCTTCAACGGTTTCCGACAGCGCAGCGTCGGTAGCGGTGTGGGTGACCACCACGATCCGGGCGCCCACCCGGTTGCCGCCATCGTCGACTACACCCTCCTGGCGCACCTCGGCGATGCTGACCTCGCGCTTACCGAATTCGGCAGCGACCGCCGACAATACGCCTGGCTTGTCGGCGACGTTCATGCTGACGTAGTAGCGGGTGGAAATGAAACCCATTGGTGCTACCGGCAATTGCGCGTACTTGGATTCACGCGGTCCACGACTCCCTAGAACACGGTTGCGGGCGGCCATCACCAGGTCTCCGGTTACCGCAGATGCGGTGGGTGCGCCGCCGGCGCCCTGGCCATAGAACATCAGCCGCCCGGCGGCTTCGGCTTCGACCACCACGGCGTTGAAGGCGCCGTTGACCGTCGCCAGCGGATGGGTCAGCGGCACCAGGGCCGGGTAGACCCGGGCCGAAACACGTTGCTGTCCTTCGTCTGTGGTGATCCGCTCACAGATGGACAGCAGCTTGATGGTGCAACCCAACGCGCGGGCCGACTCGAAGTCGGCCGGGGTGATCTTGGTGATGCCCTCCCGGTAGACGTCGTCGGCGGTCACCCGGGTGTGGAAGGCGATCGAGGCCAGAATCGCGGCTTTGGCGGCGGCGTCATAGCCTTCGACGTCCGCGGTGGGGTCGGCTTCGGCATAGCCCAGGGCGCTCGCGTCGGCCAGGGCGCTTTCGTAGTCGGCGCCGGTGTTGTCCATTTCGGAGAGGATGTAGTTGGTGGTCCCGTTGACGATTCCGGCCACCCGCCGCACGGTGTCACCGGCCAGCGACTGCGTGAGCGGGCGGATGACCGGGATCGCCCCGGCGACGGCCGCCTCGAAATACAGGTCTACATGCGCACTTTCGGCGGCCTGGGCCAATGCGCCGGTGGACGTCGAGAGCAACGCCTTGTTCGCTGTGACGACGGACTTACCGTGCGCGAGTGCGGCCAGGATCGCCTTGCGTGACGGTTCCACCGGACCCATCACCTCGACGACGATGTCCACGTCGTCACGTGTGACCAGTTCTTCGATGTTGTCGGTGAGCAACTCGATCGGCACACCGCGGTCGGCCGCGACACGGCGCACTCCGACGCCGCGCAGCACCAGCGGGGCGCCGATGCGGCCCGCGAGATCGTCGGCGCTGTCCTCGATGATGCGGACAACTTCGCTGCCGACGTTGCCCAACCCGAGTACCGCTACGCCCACTGGCTTTTCATTACCGGGCACGGGTCACCTCACCTCCAGACTCAACAGATCGTCAACCGTCTCCCGGCGCAGGACCAGGCGAGCCTTTCCCGCTTTGACGGCGACTACTGCCGGACGGCCAATCATGTTGTAACGGCTCGACAATGAATAGCAATAGGCGCCGGTGGCGGCGACTGCGACCAGGTCGCCCGGTTGTAGGTCATCGGGCACCCAGGTGTCGCGCACGACGATATCGCCGCTCTCACAATGCTTTCCAACGACACGGGCTTGCGCGGCGGGAGCGTCGCTGAGCCGTGAGACCAGCCGGACGTCGTACTGCGCGTCGTAGAGTGCAGTGCGGATGTTGTCGCTCATGCCGCCGTCGACACTGACATAGCGCCGGTTGGCCGTGGCACTGATGTCGACGTCTTTGACGGTGCCGACTTCGTACAGTGTGACGGTGCCGGGGCCGGCGATGGCGCGTCCGGGCTCGACCACGAGCTTGGGTACGGGCAGGCCGACAGCCGCCGATTCGTTGCTCACGATGGCACTCAACTTGGCCGCCAGTTCGCTGATCGGCGGTGGATCATCGGGCGCCAGGTACGAGATGCCAAGTCCGCCGCCAAGGTCGATGGTCGACACTTGTGCGGTCTTTTCCGCGCCGAACTCGCCGACGATGTCGCGCAGCAGCCCGATGACCCGGTGTGCGGCGATCTCGAAGCCGGCGACGTCGAAGATCTGCGAACCGATGTGGCTGTGCAAGCCGACCAGTCTCAGGTGATCGGCGGCAAAGACCCGGCGCACCGCCGCCATGGCCGCACCGCTGGCGATCGACAGGCCGAACTTCTGATCTTCGTGCGCGGTGGAGATGAACTCGTGAGTGTGCGCCTCGACTCCGACGGTGAGACGCACCAGCACGTCTTGGACTACGCCGGCTTCGCCCGCGATGGCGTCGAGGCGCTCGATTTCGAGCATCGAATCGACCACAACGTGGCCGACGCCGGCTTTTACCGCGGCGTTGAGTTCGGCCACCGATTTGTTGTTGCCGTGGAAGGTGATTCGCTCTGGCGGAAAGTTTGCGTGCAGTGCGACGGCCAGCTCACCGCCGGTGCACACATCGAGAGAGAGGCCCTCTTCGTCGATCCAGCGCGCTATTTCGGTGCACAGGAAGGCTTTTGCGGCATAGTGCACGTTGGCTCCCCCGCCGAATGCTGCGGCGGTCTCGCGGCAGCGCGCGCGAAAGTCGTCCTCGTCGATGACGAATAGCGGCGTGCCGTACTGCTGAGCCAGATCGGTCAGTTTCACCCCGGCGATGCTGGCCACACCGGTCTCATCACGAATTGTATTGCGCGGCCATACATTTGATGCCAGATTCAGCAGTTCATCGGCAGACTGCGGGCGTGACGGGCCGGCGGCGGGGCGGGTGTCTTCGGCGTGCCGGGGACCGGCGGGGTGAACGTTCACATCCGCTCCGGGGCGGTGACGCCGAGTATTGCCAGTCCGTTGGCGATGACCTGGCGGGTGGCCTGGCACAGCGCAAGACGCGCGATATGCAGATCGGTAGGCTGCTCATCGCCCTGGGGCAGTACTCGGCACGAGTCGTAGAACCGGTGGTAGTCGCCGGCGATGTCTTCGAGGTAGCGGCACACCCGGTGCGGTTCTCTTAAGGCCGCCGCGGTTTTGAGCACCTTCTGGAAGTCGCCGATGGTGCGCAGCAGGGTGCCCTCTTTGTCGTGGCTGAGCAGCTCGAGGTGGCTGGTGTCGGCGATGAGTCCGAGTTCGGCGGCGTTGCGGGCCAGCGCCGAGAGCCGGGCATGCGCGTATTGCACGTAGTAGACCGGGTTTTCGTTCGACGCCGAGGACCACAAGGCCAGGTCGATGTCGATGGGGGTGTCCACCGAGGAGCGGATCAGGCTGTAGCGCGCGGCATCGACACCAATGGCCTCGACCAGGTCGTCCAGGGTGATGACGGTGCCGGCCCGTTTGCTCATCCGGACCGGCTGGCCGTCGCGCACCAGGTTGACCATCTGCCCGATCAGCACCTCCACGGTGGCCGGGTCCTCGCCGAACGCCGCTGCGGCGGCCTTGAGCCGGGCGATGTAGCCGTGATGGTCGGCGCCGAGCATGTAGATGCACAGGTCGAAACCGCGTTCCCGCTTGTCCAGGTAGTAGGCGAGATCACCGGCGATGTAGGCGGGCTTGCCGTCGCTCTTGATCACGACGCGGTCCTTGTCGTCGCCAAAAGCGCTGCTGCGCAACCAAGTTGCGCCATCCTTTTCGTAGATGTTGCCGGTTTCGCGCAGTTTCGTGATTGCTTGATCGACGCGGCCACTGGTGTGCATCGAGTCTTCGTGGGTGTAGACGTCGAAGTCGGTGCCAAACTCATGGAGCGATTCCTTGATGTGGCTGAACATCAAGTCGACGCCGATTTCGCGGAAGGTCTCGTGCATCTCTGTTTCGGGGAGGTCGAGGGCGTCGGGCGCCTTCTGCAGAACCTGCGCGGCGATGTCGGAGATGTAGGTGCCCGCGTAGCCATCTTCCGGGGGCGGTTCACCCTTGGCCGCGGCGACCAGGGAGTTGGCGAAGCGGTCGATCTGGGCGCCGTGGTCGTTGAAGTAGTACTCGCGGACCACGTCGGCGCCCTGGGTGGTCAGGAGGCGGCCCAGCGCGTCGCCGACCGCGGCCCAGCGGGTTCCGCCGATGTGGATGGGCCCGGTGGGGTTGGCCGAGACGAATTCCAGGTTGACCTTGTGACCGGTCAACTGGTGGGAGTTGCCGTAGGTTTGGCCAGCGCCGATGACGTCGTTGACGATCTTGGCCTGCGCCGAGGCTTCCAGACGCATATTGATGAAGCCGGGTCCGGCCACTTCGGCCGAGGCGATGCCGTCCGCCTTGGTCAGTGCCTCGGCGAGCCATCCGGCCAGCTCACGCGGGTTTGCACCGACCTTCTTGCCGAGTTGCAGCGCCAGGTTGCTGGCGTAGTCGCCGTGTTCGGGGCTACGCGGACGTTCCACCGTGACCGTCTGCGGCAACGCCGACACGTCGAGGTCATGCTCGGCCAGCACCGCAGCGGCGGTGATTTTGAGCAGCTCAGCGAGGTCGGCGGGGGTCACGAGCGTCCATCCTATTGGCTGGGGTGCTCCCGCTTCGAATCCATCGCGGTGGCGGGCCGGTTACCGTGATGCGCTACTCTGGGCGGGCCCAATGGCGCAGCATGTTTCCAGTGCGCCCCCGTAGCTCAGGGGATAGAGCGTCTGCCTCCGGAGCAGAAGGCCGTAGGTTCGAATCCTACCGGGGGCACCACCCAAAACACCCTCTGACCTGCATCTTTGCGAATCGCCCTCGAAGCGGCTCGGGCCCAAAACGGCCTCCGTGTCACGACGTTGTCACAACTGCGCCCAAACTCCTCGCGGCGTCCTTCAACGCGTCGTCCTGGCTGTGGGCGTACAGGCGCGCCGTGATCGAGGCGTCGGCATGGCCCAGCCACTTCGCGATCACGGCCAGCGGCACGCCGCGCAGGTGCATCGCGGTCCCGCACGAGTGGCGGGCGTCGTGCAGCCGGATCGGGCGCACACCGGCCGCCTTGGCGAGCTTGATCCACATTCGCGTGATCGCGTCGGGCGTGTATGGCTCGCCGATCGCGTTGCACGCCACGTAGCCGCTATCGGCGTGCGCTGGCCCGAGCGACAGCCGTTCTTCCGCGGAGCGCGCCGACGCCCGTTTGAGAACGCCGACCAGGCCCTCGTCGAGCGGCAGCACCCGGCGCGACGACAGCGTTTTCGGATCGCCCTCGACGACCGTGCCCGCACCCGCCTGCACCCGGTTGCGCGCAATGCTGATCGTCCCGGCGTCGAGGTCGATGTCCGACCACCTCAGCCCGGCGATCTCACCGCGGCGTAGGCCGCTCAAAGCGAGGTACCACAGGTGTCCGTTGCGGTCCTTGTCGGCGGCGCGCAGCACGCGGCGAATCTCGGCGGGTGTGTATGTCGCCATCTCCCGGTGCACGCGCGCAGCCTTGCGCATCGACGCGGCGACATTGTGTGAAAGCTCCCGGCGCTCGACGCCATACGCGAGGACCGCGCGCCACGTGTCGACCGCCTTGTTCAGCGACCGCGGCAGCCACGGCCGGCGCGGGTGACCTTTGGCCGTCAACGTGCCGCCGTCGCGAAGGTCGACGAGCAGCTTGTCGAGGTCTGCACGCGTCAACTTCTGGGCCGTCAAGTCGCCGTGACGCTCGCGCAGCGGGGCCAGTGTGTACGTGTAGGCGTTGACCGTGGTCGGGCGGGCGTTATGCAGTGACGCCAGCCAGTCGGTGCACAACTGCTCCACCGTCACCGCCTTGCGCGGAACGAACGTGTCGGCGGTGGTCTGCTCGGTGATCCTGCCAAGCTCCTCGCGCGCCTCCCGCTCCGTCTTGAACCGGCGGCGCACCTGTCGACGCCGGCCGCTGATCGGGTCGCTACCGGCGTCGACCGTAACCTGGTATCGCGCAACGGTTTTGCCCGTCTTGCGGTCGGCCACAGTGACTTTCTTGATCTGTGGGGGGAGCTGCCGCCTAGTCATCTTGGATCACGCCTTGCGTTGGCACGATTCTTCATTCGCTGCCCTTTCTACCGTCGCCTCACGTGGGGTGAGGACTCTACCAACGTGGTGGGTGAGGTGTCACCAAACGCGCGGTGAGTTTGCTACCACTTCCAGCAGGCGCGACGTGCACCTTTCGGATGCGACATCGCTCCACCTCGAAATACGTTGGTAGACAGGTCACCCGGCGTCTGGTGACACCTCACCCACTCTGATCCAGCCCGCTTGCATTCCCGTTGCTAAATCGTACTATCGCTGTTGCACGAACACCACGAAACACGAGAAGGCCGCGACGTGACAGAGGACAACAAACAACCATTGCTAGTGACGCAGGCCGAGGCGGGGGCGATGCTCGGCGGGGTCGGCCGAACGAAAGTGTGGGGCCTGGCCAACGAGGGCAAGATCACCCGCGTCTCTGTAGGTCGGCGCTCTTTCATTGTGACGCAAAGCATTCTGGATTACGTCGACCGGCTCACCCAGGCCGCCCAGGCGGCTGCTGTGGAAGCGGATCATGCCCCTGATACGACGACGACCCGGCACAAGGGCCGGGCCGCCATCTGATCAACGAGATCCCGCCCAAGCTATCGCGATCGCGGCCGGCCGACAAGGCCGCGGCCGCGACATGCCAAGCGGCGCGGGCGATCCCGCCAAACGAGGCGCGCCATGAGGCGGCCAGAGTTCATCCGCACCGTGCCTGACGAGATCGAGCGATACGGCCTGGCCGCGGCCACCGTGCTCGCGCATATCAAATACCGCTGCGAGTCGGAGGGGCCTGGTCGCTTCGAGGCTGAGGGCTACCGGTGGTGGCGGGTGTCGTACGCCGACATGGGCGCGGAGATCGGGGTCACTGCGAAGGTCGTCATAGGGGCATTGGTCAAGCTCGGCGATGCGGTCGTAGCAAAGAATTTCGCGCCGTACGGTGATCGAACGTTGGCGTACCGAGTCGCCGCGGAAACTGCCTCTGACATGCCATTTGACCGCACGGTCAAATGCGACATGCCATTTGACCACACGGGCAACTCCATCTGCCCAAACGGTCAAATGGGTGTGACCGTACGGTCAAATGCACCTCTTATAGAGACCCTGGAGAAGGGTGGAGAAGCGCGCGCACGCAAGGCGCGCGACGCGCACCCGCCAACCCCTGAGCAATCCGCAAACAGCAACGGCGACGATCCCGAGCCGCCGCGATTCTGCCCACGGCACCCGATCGGCACCAGCGAGAAGTGCAGGGACTGTGGCAGCTTCCGCGTCCTCCATGAGGCATGGAAGGAGCGAGAACCCGTACGAAAACGGAAGGAGCATCAGGCCCGGGCAGCCGCGATCAAGGCGTGTCGGCGATGCGACGAGTACGGCCAGATCGACCTTGGCGACGGTGTCGTCAATTGCAACCACACTGCCGACATGGACCGCTACAACACCGCATAACCCCCGAGGACCCATGACCGCCAAACGAGATGCCGATCCCGACCAACTCGAACTGTGGTGGGGATGCGGCGTTTGCGGCCGCCCGTACGACTACCGGCTCGAAGTCCACCAGCACCCGGCCTGTCACATCGCGGTTGACCGGTGGCTGAGGAGGATCCACGACGACGACGACGTGAGCAGGGCCGCTCGATGACCGACGCCGCGCCACCGCCAGCCGACAGCGCCGCCGCCCGGGCAGCAGCGATCGCTGCGTGCCGGCTGTGCGACGTGAACGGCTGGATCGACGTGGGCGACAACGAGGTTGCCCGGTGCACGCACACGACCGCACCGACGGCGCGATCGTTCGACGAACCGCTGCGAGGAGGTGATCGCGAATGACGTTGGCGTGGCTTGGCAAGGCCCGGCGAGGTCGGGCGTGGCCAGGCGTGGCACGGCAGGCGTGGCACGGCCCGGCAAGGCACGGCGTGGCCGGGCAAGGCATGGGATGACGCGGCGAGGCATGCGGGGCGAGGCGGGGCGAGGCGATGCCAGGCCTGGTGTGGCCCGGGATGGCGTGGCTGGGCGCAAGAAAGGGGTGGCCGAATAGGGCGGTTACATCGGGTTCAACTCCCGGCACCCCGCGGACGCAGTAAACCTGTTGCGCCACAACACAACACAACACAACACAACGAAGGAGCACACAGTGTCCGACGACATCATTCAACTAACACCGATCAAACGGCACACCATTGACGTCCCCATCATCGGGGTAACACCGGTGATCCCACACCGCTGGTCGGAGAAGGCGCGAAACATGATGCGCGCCAAGCAAACAGGGTCAAAGGCCCGCGCCAAGCACGACCCGAAGGACGCGACCGCGGAAGCCGAAGCGGCGTTGTACCGGCTGGCCGACGGGCGGCCCGGACTGCCCGCGGCGGCGTTCAGGGCGGCCACCATCGGCGCTGCGCGCTTTTACGAAGGCGTCACCATGACCAGCCTCAAAGCGGCACTGTTCGTCGTCGCCGACGACGACGAGGAAGCGTTGGTGGCGATCGAGGGCGAGATGAAGTTGCGTGAGGACACGCCGCGAAACAGCGGCGGCACCGCCGACCTGCGCTACCGGTACGCGTTTTGGCCGTGGAGCGCCGTTCTGCGGATCGAGTACATCCCGTCCATGATCGACGCCGAGTCGGTGATCAACCTGGTCGACGCCGGGGGCAGCGGCGGCGTTGGTGATTGGCGGCCGTCCGCGCCGAAGTCCATGACGGGCGCGTTCGGCAGGTACGAGGTGAAGCTGTGAAGGCCAAGACGACAAGCGACACCGAAGTCACCAAAGTTGTTCTGCGAGTGCAAGAACGCGACGGGGTGTGCACACCGGCAGCGTTCGTCGCCGAAGCGGCAGACCCAGCCAGCCCGATACACGACCTGTTCGACTGGGACGACACCAGCGCCGCGCATCGTTGGCGCGAATACCAGGCGCGGGTGATCATCGGCCAGGTACGCATCGAGGTGAACGGGTCACGCGCGCCCGCACACGTCCACGTGACCGTCACCCGCGGCGACGGGCAACGCAAACAGGGATACGTGCCGCTCGAAACGGCGTTGGGCGACGACGAGTTGCGCGCGCAGGTGTTCGCCGAGGCGCGAGCAGGGTTGGGCGGGTGGCGTAATCGGCTCGCCGCGTTCAATCAAGCGGCGCAGGCGGTAACGGCGATCGACCAGGCGATGATCGCCCTCGCCGACGAGGAGGTGTGACGTTGACGTGACGCGGCGGGCTGGGCGTGGCAGGGCCCGGCTGGGCACTGCGCGGCAGGGCTGGGCCTGGCGCGGCATGGCGAGGCAGGCGCGGCGTGGCACGGCTCGGCGGGGCTGGGCACGGCATGGCTAGGCACGGCAGGCAGGGCAGGGCTCGGCGCGTCGCGGCCGGGCAAGGCTTGGCATGGCAGGGCGAGGCAGGCGAGGCGCGGCATGGCGAGGCGCGGTGCGGCTGGGGCGAGGCGTGGCGAGGCCCGGCATGGCACGGCATGGCGTGGCAGGGATTGACCCTGGC
Organism: Mycobacterium szulgai; assembly: GCF_002116635.1. Classification (GTDB taxonomy): domain Bacteria; phylum Actinomycetota; class Actinomycetes; order Mycobacteriales; family Mycobacteriaceae; genus Mycobacterium; species Mycobacterium szulgai. The sequence continues at coordinate 61,161 of NZ_LQPW01000173.1, forward strand.
GGCCACGGGGTTTCCGCTGCCCACGGTGGACGTGGGCCACCCGGAATCGGCCACCCAACGACAGGAGCCACACCGATGACCACCACACGCGTGTCAGTGCGGCCACTGCACCACCTCGGCGCAGTGCGGCTCGTGCTCGACGACCCGCCGCTGACGTGGACGATGACCGGCGATCAAGCCTGCGAACTCGCCGAGCAGCTCATCGACGCCGCCGAGCGTGCGATCCCTCACCAGGACCGCGAGACGCGCCGATGATCGCTGACAACGACCCCCGCCGCCCGGCGCTGCTCGAACTGCGCGGCCGCCAACTGATCGCGCTGAGCCTCGACCGCGACATCGGCGACGACCGAACCGCAATGCACGAAATGTGGGTGGCCGCACTGTCCGAACTCGGCGACAACGGCGACAGCGAACTGCTCGGCGTCGTCCTCGCACTTGTTGGTGTGCACCTCGGCCCGGTCGGCCGGCGACAACTCGCCGCCCTCATGCAGCAGGGCATTCCGCCGCTGCTGCTGAAAATTGAAGGGACACAACCAGAATGACCACCGACGACCACAACGACGACATCGGCATCGACGCCGCCACCGCCCGCGCCGCTTACCGCAAGGACTACGCCGCGTACGTGTTGGCCGTCGGCGTCGCGCTACAGGACCCCGAGCTGAGGTTGCAGGGACGAATGGCGGCCGGCGGTGACCCGATGGATCACGCGCTGATCAGTGGGCGCGCAGCGGATCTGCTGTCGGAACAGCTCGGGAACTCCCGCGATGACGCGATCGACAATTTGCGTGCCCAGCTCGCGCGGTTCGTTGCGCGGCATGGGCCCCTGCTCGACGACGACGAAGGCCCACTGCTGTGATCGTCGGGGGAGAGTTCAACGCGCCCAACGTGATTCGCGCGACTATCTACCCTCTCAACGAGAAGTACTTTCGTCCACTTGACGGCGACGATTACGACGTCGACGCGGCTGCCGGTGCGTTCGAGGTCCGAGGCTACTTCGTCTATGTGCTGTGGTCCGACGACGACGACGATCGTCCTCTCTACGTCGGGCAAACAACCGACGTGTTCTCGCGGATGGCTTGGCATTTGCGCGATCCACGCAAGAGAGATCGGATCGACCGAGTCAAGGTGATTCGATGCACCAATCGCCGCGCGATGCTGCACCTCGAAAAGCGTTTGATACGCGAACTCCATCCGTTGCTAAACGTCCACATGGCAATCAGCGCGCCAACCGAAGGCGGGTGACATGACGATCACTCCGCTGCGCAGCCACGTGCTGATGGACGCCGGCGATGCCGACTACATCGCCCGGGCGCTCCAACTGCTCGCCCAACTGCTGCGCCAGAACCGATCCCAGCCGACGCCACGACTCGAGTCGGTCACCGCGCAACTCGCCCGATCCGCCGCAGCCGGCAGTACCGCAAGCCAGAACGGCAGAAACCGCGGCGGTTGCGGTGCCTCTGGCGACGACACCACCCACCATCTCGACTATGCGTTGCTCACCACAGGCGAGGCCGCGCGACTACTGGCATGCGGCGAGCGCAATGTTCGCGACCTTGCCACGCGTGGCGCGATCCCGGCCCGCAGGACCGGTGATCGTGGCCGCTGGTTGGTCGACGCGGCCGCCGTCGTTGCCCGTGCCGAACGGAAGTCAGCCCGCCACCGCGATTGACGGAGGCGGCCGTGCCGATTGAGCTGCGCCGCGTGCCGAACCTCGAACTGTTGAAGGTCGGCCGCTGGGACGGCCTGGGTGGCGAGTTCGACATCACGGCCGAGCACCTCGCGTCGGCCGTCGAGGCCCACCAGGCGGGCGTCATCCGCAAGGCAGTAATTCGGTTGGGCCACACCGGGATGGGCGACGCGTCACCGGCACTGGGCTATGTCGACCGCTTGCGGTTGGCCGATGGCGGCATGACGTTGGTCGGAGATCTGGCCGGTGTGCCCAAGGCGATCGCGACGCTGATCCCGCGAGCATGGCCCGACAGGAGCATCGAGGGCCTGATGGAGTACGAGGACCCCAACACCGGCCGCACGTGGCCGTTCGTGCTGACCGCGTTGGCCCTGATCGGCGCGACCCGGCCGGCTGTGTCCACGCTGCGATCACTGCAAGACGTCGCCGAGCTGTACGGGCTCGACGTGGCCGCCGCGCAGCGTGGTCGCTCGGTCAGCATCGCCGCCAGCGCGTTCCACTCCCCCGATGACGCGGCGCGTGCCCGGGCTGTGCAAGTGGCGCGGGCCCGCCGCCGCCGAACCAACCAAACGATAGGAGTCTGATCGTGTCGACACCCATACAGAACCCGCGCGTCTACGAACCAGGCCGCGACATCACGGCCCAGGCCAGCGCCGCGGTGACCGCGAAGCGGTTCGTTGCGATCAGCGGCAACCGCACCGCGGGCGGCAACCTCAGCGTTGCGCACGCCGTTGCGGCTGGCCGCGTGTTCGGCGTCGCCGCAACCGACGCGGCCGCCGGTCAGCTTGTCCGCGTCTGCCGTGGCGGGGTGGTGAAAGTGGTCGCCGAGGCCGCGATCCCCGCGAACACCGCTGTGCAGGTGGGCGCGAACGGCCAGGCCGTCACCCTCGGGGCCGGCGTCGCCGTCGGCTACTGCATCACGGCCGCCACACTCGGCGGTGACGCCGAGATCGCTTTGTACTAGGGAGGTTTCACGCTATGACGAGTCCACTTGTGCCTGTTGTCACCGGTCGCAACCTGACCGTTGATGTGGCATTGAAGCAACCGAGCCGGATCCGCGACCAGATCGCGAAGCTCGCCGACGAGCAGATCCTGCTGCCGAAGCTGTTCCGCCCGCTCGGTGCCGCCGTGCAGGGTGGTGGCCTGCTCTACTCGGTGATCGCGGCGAGTGACTTCTTCACCAGCGGCGTTGAAAAGCGTTCGCCCGGTGCGGAGTACCGCGTCGTCGAGGGTGTGCAGCCAACTCCGCAGCTCGCACCCGTTGAGGACTGGGGCGGCAAGTTCCAAGTCACCGACGAGCAGCGCACCCGCAACGACGTGTCCTATATCGACCAGCAGACGACGCAGTTGGCGAATACCATTGCGCGCAAGCTCGACACTCGTGCGATGGAAGCGCTCGGGGCGGCCGGCGTCGCGACTCTCGCCGTGACGAGCAACTGGGACAACCTCGTATTTGTGGGCCCCGACGCCAACCTCACCGCGTCGGCGGATCGGCCGACGGCGCACTTCGCGCAAGCGCAGGAGATCGCCGACCTCGAAGAGCTGGGCGTCGTGCACGACACGCTGCTCGTGCACCCGTCACAGGCGCGCGCTTTGCGTGAGGCGTACGCCGAGAACCTCGACGACATGCTCGAGTCGGCCGGGTTCACAAACGGCATGGTGTCCAACCCGCGGATCCCGGCCGGCACCGCGTACGTGGCGCAGGGCGGCATGGTGGGCACCGTCGGGTTCGAGACGGTGCTGACGGTCGACGTGATCGACGAACGCAAAACCCGGTCGACGTGGGTGCAGGCGTATGCGGTGCCCGCGTTCGCCGTTGACCGGCCGTTCGCGGCGAAGCGGATCACCGGCGTCGGCACGCCGTAATCGCAAGGAGGACAACGACAATGGCACTGACATTCGACGACACGCAGTCGGCGGCGCTGCTAGAGGCGCTGGGCCTGCCGGCCGACACCACCGACGCGCAGCTCGTGGTCGACACCGTCATCGACCTCGCGGCGCAGGCCGCCGAGATGACACCCGAGAAGCCGTCCACGGTGGCCGCCGCCGCCCGGAAGGCGGGCCTGGAAGTCATCGACACCGCCACGCTCGCGGCGTTGCGGGAAGATGCCAGTAATGGCCGGCAGATGGCCGCCGCCGCCAAGGCGCAGAAGATCGAGGCCGCCGTCGACGACGCGATCGCCAAGGGCAAGATCACCGCGCCGCGCAAGCGTCACTGGGTCACGTTGTGCGCCAACGACGAGGCGATGCTCGAGGTCCTCGCCGCGGTGCCCAACGAGACCGCGGTGCCGCTGACCGAGCTGGGCCACAGCACGGGCGTCGACAAGGACGCCAACGAGCCCGCCTGGTTTTACTGATCGTTGCCGCGCGTCGGCCCTGGCCTCCTCCCGCTGAGTGGCACCGGGGCCGAAAGGCGGTGACCACGGATGGCCGGCCGCGTAGCGACCGCCTTGCGAGCGGCCGGCCAGCCGTGCCCAACGAAACCGTGAGGACCCATGACTGACGACCGGGAGGAGCGCAGCCGGCGCGCGCGTCACCACGAACCACCCGACGGCGAGCCCTTCCCGATCGCCTTGCGGCGATGCACCTGCGGCACACCGTCATACCGCCGCGACGACCACGCCAACACGTGCCCGCTCGGGCCCACACCAGCGCGCTCGACCACCCCGGGCCCGACGACAGCGACACGCCTGGTCGAGGACGGAGGTTGAACCGTGCCTGACCATCTGCGCCGCCAGCGCTCCGACGAGTGCGCGACATGCGGCGGGCCCATCAGGTTCTACCCGGCCTCACTGGACGCGGCCGGCCAGGAGCCGATCAGCAGCGAGCCCTGGCGCGGCGCGTGGGCGCACCTGCGCCGCTCGGACTGGGTCGACAACCCGCACACACCCACACCGAAAGGTCCCTGACGCTATCTGCCAGTTCTGGCAGATACGACCCCGCGCCCCCTGGCTGGCCCGATAGAGTCAGCAGCGGTCCTTGAAGTCGGACCGACAGGAACAGCCGCCCCGCCACCACGCGGGGCGGCTGTTTTCGTGTCATCGCCAGGCACCCCCCCAAATATCCAGGGGGCCCCACCTGATCCAACGTGGTAGTCAAGGAATTTTTTTGTGCGGCCCGTTTTTTTCGCGCCCAAATGCGTCAGATGACGCGTTTACGGGGATGGTGGCGGGATGGTTGCCCGGTGGTCGATCGCTCGTCCTGGGCGATCTGGGTTCGATCGCGGTGCGCCGTCGGTAGGTTTGGCTGGCGGTGGCCCGGCGGTTCGACGTCGATCGGGTCGGTCGTCGGCGGGCACAACTGGACATTTGACGAGTTCGGCAAGCGCTCAACTCCGCATATGCAGAGTTGGGACGTTTGCCGTCGGGTTCACGTGGCCTGGCGAGCAATGGGTACCGTGCGTTGTGCGTCAACATGTTTCGCGCCGCCAGCAAAGCGCCAACTCTCCATATGGAGAGGTCAGAGGTTTGCCGAGTAGATTGCATGTGCATTTAAATGGCAAAGTGTTCTGCGAGGTCCCGGCAGCGCCTCAGCCCGCCTCGATCGCCCGCCCCGGTGAGCGTCGACGGCGGCACCTTGTCGGCGTTAACTGTCACATCTGTGCCAGTTAATTGTCACATCTGTGCCAATTTTGGGCCGCCGGCCGGCCGCGCCTTTGATCGTGCGCGTAGGTCGCCCTCGACGACCACCGACAGCCGTCGGCAGTAGGCGAGTGAGTCGGCGACCATCTCGGCGAGTTCGGCGGCGCGTTTCGCGCGGGCCCCGGGTGAGGCCGGGTCGGGCGGCGCTCACGTAGTGGTGTGTGCGGCGGTGAGGTCAAGCCAGACGTTGTGCAAGGTTTGGCGAGCGCTGCCTCCTGGGGCCAGGTCACCCGCTGGATGTGGTTTCCCACATCCAAGCGGGGCCGCGCCGGACTTTGCCCATCTCCACATATGTGGAGTTCGCGCACGACCGGGCCGGGCTCGTTGTCACGACGTTGTCACAACTCAACCAGAACTCCTCAGCGAACGGCTGGGAACTCCCGCGAACGTGTGCAACCTGTTGTCGCAGGTCAGGGGCACAATTTCGCCCTAGCGGCCACACCTCGGCGAACGCCGACAGACGGCCGTGAACGCTTCTGGGCTGCCTCCGGAGCAGAAGGCCGCAGGTTCGAATCCTGCCGGGGGCACCACACTGCCGGGAGCACCACTTGTGCTAGCCGCCGCGAACAGCGTCGCCCATGAGACCTGTGTTTGATGATGTAGAACTGTCGTGTGCCTTTACGAGGTGTGGGCGTTTTGGCGGTGGTGCTCGCAGTAGCTATGACGTCGCCTGCGCCAGCACGCGCTGTTGACTTGCCGGGGCCGTTGGATGAGTTGGTCGACGCGGCGGCAGTGCGGCTGCAGACCGCCGATCCGGTTGCGGCGGTTAAGTGGCAGACCAAAGGCGATATCGAGGATCCGGCGCGGGTCAACCAGGTACTGGCAGCCGTGAGCGCCGCGGCGGGCGCCCGTGGCATCGACTCGCGATATGTCAACCAAATCTTCAAAGATCAGATCTCTGCGACCGAGGCCGTGGAATACAGCCGCTTCGCCGAGTGGAAGCTCGATCCAGCTAGCGCGCCGACGGATACCACCGACCTGTCAGCGTCCCGTCGGGCCATCGATGCGCTCAATCAGCAGATGGTTGACCAGATCGCCGCGCAATGGGAGGTGCTGCAGTCGCCGCAGTGTCCTGTCGCACTTGGCGATGCGTTGCACAACGTGATTGCGGCGCGGCGACTCGACGGGCTCTACCAACAAGCGCTTGAGTTCGCCACCCACTCGTATTGTTCTTGACGCTTCCGATGAGCGGTTGCTCGTCACTGCTGATCGGCGTTAGTGCTCACCGCAACACCGCGGACAGCACAAGACCAACGGGATAGGGAAACAGGCAGCGTGATACGGACGACCCCGTTGCGATCACTGTGGCTTCGTCTTCGTGTGTATCGCTTGGCGTTGCCGCTGGTCGCGCCGCGCCGGGATCACGTCCGCCACCGGGGGCGTGACCCGCGTGTGCGAGAGCATCCAGTTCGGGGCAGCCGCGGCGACCAGGATGGTCATCGACGCCGAACGCGCTTACGGCCCTTGGGAATACAACCCCGGGTGAGCGCGGCCCCGTTGTGGCGGCGGCGGGTAGTCGAACACTACCGTCCCCACGCCGCTGGGATTCTTCGAGATGTACACCGGGCCCAACGCGAACGGCATCACCCCGGTGTTCATCGGCACGTTTCCGGCGACGATAGGGCTGTCGGCCGCGGTCGTGGTGTAGGAGTAGAGCAGCGTCTGGTTGTTGTCGGTCGAGATCGAAATGACCGTCCCGGGCGGCACCACCCCCGAGGTCTGCCCGCTGCCCAGAATGATTCCCGGGATGGTGCCGTGGTTGCCGCCGGAATCCAGGATCGACGTGACTGACCAGTACGGCCCGGCGGGATCGTAGCCGCCGAATTGCACGTCGAAGGTATTGATACAACTAATGAGCCTGCCTATATCCTCGACGCAATCCGCAGACTGGGCTTCACGCCTATCGCCCCAGATGGTAATCCGCTGCATGTGGTTCGCCTGGGCCGACCTAGCTCTAACTAACGGGAACTGGCCTGAAACGAACTAGTCGGCCAGTCGGGGTACCTCCATCCAGGAGAGAGGTCCACTAGGCGCAGATTGGCCCTCATTGTTGGGTAAATTGTCTGGAAATGGGAGGTCGTAGTGCATGGCATCTGGCTCCTCGCGGACCAGGTCCCTCGCGCTGCCAGCGGGAGTGAAAAAACTCGATTATCCTAATCACGCTGTCCGCCAACATGTTTCCGAATGCAGCGAGTCATCTTGCATGACAACGAATTTCATTCCATTTCCGATAGATGGTGCGGTTGAGTCAACTGCCTTGACTCGCGCATCCCTACACCTAGCTCTGCAGCCACGGATCATCGCGCGACCCTCGGACCTCGACACGCAAGTGATTACCGGCTCGCGCGCAGCCGCCATAAAATCGGCGAATGGCGATGAACGAACTCAAGGTGGCCGCAGACCAGCTCCGACAGACAGCCACCCAATGGCAGGGGTTAAGCACCGGGTTCGGTACTACGGCACCGTCACCGGGGCAACCGTTTCAACCGACCACGGCGGCGATCACTGCTATCGACGCTGCAATAGGGGTGGGAGCGGCAGTTTGCGCAGTGCGCATCCAAGCCACAGCGGCCAGCGTCGCAGCAGCAGCCACCGGGTACACCAGCCAGGACGCCAGCGGGCGAAGCGAACTCGCCGGTGTCTCCCCGCCGGTAGTGATGGTGTAGTGCGATGCCCCCAACACTGTCACAGCTGGAAACGTGGGATACCGACCATCTGATCGACGCCGCCACCTATTGGACGAAAACCGCCGACCAGTGGGACGACGCGTTCACGCAAATGCGCAACCAGTCCCACGCCATGGGCTGGGAAGGTGTAGGCGGCGACGCGCTGCGCACACAAACCACCGGTGACCTGGCAACCGTGAGCGCCAAGGCCGAGCAGCTACGCAAGGCCGCCCAGATCGCGCGCACCGGGGCCAGCAATATCAGCGCAGCCCAACGACAAACCCTGTACGCAATCGATGACGCACAAAACGCGGGCTTCCAAGTCGGGGAGGATCTGTCGGTCACCGACACCCGCACCAGCCGCAATGCGGCCGAGGCCGCCGCCCGGCAAGCCCAAGCCCAGACCTTCGCCGCGAGCATCAACGCACGTGCCGCCCAGTTATTGGGCGTGGAGACCGAGACGTCAGGCCAACTCACCGCCGCCGCCGGCGATGTCGGCACCATGAACTTCGCGGGCGGCCACAGCGGCGTCCAGCTGGTGGACTTCAATCCAAACCCTGGCTCCCCACCGCCACCGTTCGCGCCTTGGGACACCCCTGATGGCAAACCGCAGCCGGGGGCTGGCCTGAGCGCCGCGCAGCAGCAAATGATTCTGGGCGGCAACCCAGCGAATATGAACGGCCAGGGCCTAATGGACAATCTGCGGCAGCTTATCCAGTCGCTTCCCGAAAACGATCCCAGGACCGCGTGGCTGCGCGGCCAGGTCGCGGACCTGCAGGCGCATGTCAATGACATCGACTACGCCCGCACCCACTGCAGCACCGACGACTGGATCCAACGGACCAGCCAATTCGCCTCCGGCGTGATCGTCACCGGCGGCGGCTTGCTAACCGCAGAAACCGGCGCAGGACTCGTAATCGCCGGGGCCGGTGGTCTCAACACGGTCATCGCCGGGGGCAGTCTCTTAAAGTGTCTGACGGGGAGTAAATAAATGGTGGAAGTACTGGTCGCCGCGATCCTGGCTGGCACCTTCGTGCTGGCGTTGTGGGGTGGATGGCGTCCGCGCTATCGTGTCGTGTCCTACCTCGTGGCCGGTGTCGTCGTAGCTACACTGATAGCGGTGCTGGTGGCCACTAGTCAGGCAAACCTCCTTATTCTCTCGGTGATCATGCTGGCGATGTTCGCCTCGCTGACAGTCATCAACGACCGCAGAGCTCAACGCAGCCGAGGTGAGTGAATCCTTGCCGCCGCCGTGACCAGGTGTCGTCATCGAGATCACTTCCTCTCTCGCGTTGCCGCGCTTAGCGTTTGGGGTGAACCGGGCCAGGCACGAACCCTCCGAACTCGCCTGACCCGGCCACCTGTACAACCCGACTAGCGCTGAAAGGCAGGCTTAAGGGGGCCTGACACATCGACTTTGCAAGACGCTGGCCGGGTAGGAGTCATGTGTTGGTTACCGTCTCGGATCGTATTGCCGCCAGGAACGCACCTCTTGGAGTTGCGCTCTAGCCTCGGCCACACTCAATGTTGATGCATCCCAGTCAATTCGGAGCTTCTGCAGTTCAAGCTGGAGCTCCCCCTGTGCCGCAAGGGCTTACACGTCGTCAGGGCCTTCGCCAACCTGGCGGGGCCAGTGACCGGACAGCCGCGCTCGTGGTCAAGTACCCGGGCACCGCAACCGGGCTAACCTCGGTCAATCGGACGGGTAGTAGACGGCGCACAACCGCTGAACCGTCGTGCCGAAAATCGTCCTCCATGCAGTGAAAGCCCTTTCCGCTACGCATGATTCGGCCGGTACGGACCAGCTTGTGGCAATCACGGCCCGCGCTGATGTCGGGCAGATCAGCCTCGTACGACAGTCCGCCGGGCCATCCTTGAAGCGTAGCTTTCGGAATCCGTTGTAGCCAATAGCCATTCAGGATGATGCTCCAGACGGCAAACGGCATTCAACTTGTCGGTCAACGTCTTTGCGACGGCACGGCCTCCAAAACCTCGTAATAGCCACCTGGCAGCAGACGGCTGCGCGTGCCGTACGGGACACCCATTCCACCGATGCGGCGCAGTGAGCCGACGTTGCGAGCGTCTAAATCTGTTGTTTATCACCGCAATTCTTCGTCAGGCAACGGAATTTCCCTGCTCCGGCTCATGGTTCACCCCGTTTCCTGCAGCGACCTGAACAAGTCATCGACCATTTCTTCGGCTTCCTGAGCGGTACAACTGCCGGGTCAAGCTGCGCGTGATGGTATTGATCATGTTGGTGGTCGATTCTTCGTCGACGCACCAGGATTCGTAGTGAGCCACGTAGGGCGGCACCTCGTCGTCAAGGCTGCCCGAAAGCTGCGCGCGCAGAGTTGGATTCACCACCAGCGCAAGTGCGGCAAGGTTTACGTCGGTCGCCCGTAGCGATTAATACTCGAAGGGCCGGGCATGGTTGATCACCTCGACCAGATTGGCCTCGTACTCGTGCGGTGGAACATCGCGCAAGCAAGTTATTTTCACTGCGACCACCCCGCGCGGTTGAACGGGTGTGGGTAGCGAGCGCCGATGACCTCGGCGCCGGGTCGCGGTGCTAGTTCAGGATGGCTTGCTTCCCATTTGGGGCGCTTCCTCGCGTTGGAACTTGTCGAACGCGTCCTGGTCGTGGACATGCGGTTTGAGAACCCTGCCGATAGTCCTACCTATCCGTTACCCATCCGGCTATCCCAGATGGTGACCCAAACCGTTCGTCCAAAATTGAGTCAGTCGCACCCGACAACAGTTCCGGTACGTGCTTAACACCCGCGGGTTCTTTCGTAGGCGTTGGTGGACGAGGCTGTGATCAGTGATGTGGCCCTTCGGTATGGGGTGCCGCGTCAGACCGTGCATGCGCGGTTGCGTCGTTATGGCCATGCCCGGCACCTTCGTCGTCACCGACGAAGCGCTGCTCAGCAGATTCCTGCGCTGATCGAGGGTGCGGGCGTTGCGTGGGACCACTCGCTGGCCGCCCTACCGTCCCATCGCCGTGCCATTGGGGGACTACCAACCCGCCGATCGGCGGACACCAATCCCGTCTGGTCGGCGGACAGACGTCAACATGCCAGACGCACATAATGGGTTGCACAGCCCAATTTGTAACTCTGCGGCCCAACGGCGCCACGACACACCAAACAGCCTTGCGGCGACGCGCCAGTAAGCGCGCCGAAACAGCCAAGGCCGAATGAACCATCTAGCTTGGAGGTAAGGAAAGCTGTTGAACGCCAACCCTTTCGACGAAGGCCACCCCAACCTCGTCGGCTCTTTCGGCTGCTGCGCGCGTCGGCGTTGGGCACAAAGCGCCACCCACGACGTGGAATCAGCCCTGCGCACCTCGCGGGTAAAGCCTTCAAGAAATAAAGGGTGGTGAAGCGAATGCAATTCATCGACGTCGACTATCAGTCGGAGCTGCCGCCGGATCCGCCCGGCCTACGATTTCTTGAGTTCTTGGGAGGCACGAAGCAGCTGCGCTGCTTTATTGTGTCGGAAAATACGACTCGCGCCGAATTTATGCGGGAATATGCGCATCTTTTAGATGATTGCATGACGCCGATTTATGATCGCGACGGGATTATGATCAGACAAGATGCAGGCTTCTCACTGCCCGGATTTTATATCATTGGCCTCCACGATCAGGTGCGGGCGCTGGACTATCTCGATATTGGTCTTTACCGGAAAATTTCGTTACTCCTGCTGGAATTACGAAAGGGGATGAGGAGTGTCCTCAGCATTAACCACGTTGATATTCACTATGACGAAAAGCTGGACAAAACGTGCAGTGTCCGCTGGGCGGTAATGCCCGCTCCCAGAGAGGGCCCACAGCGCATACCGAGCATTGCTGATCTCGATCTTCGTAATTACCTATCCAAATTCAGGCTCACCGAGGAAAGAGAGACTATCTTAGATTTCAACCAAAGAATGAGGGATTATTTCAGTGATATTGACCTCTAGATTTACGATTGTCCACGCACAACTCAGGCGTGGAGGTCGGCATGGCTGACGATCGCCGCGGCCTTCACCTCAACATCAGTCTTTCCAGGGCATGCTTCGTGCAGTGCAAGGGGTGTTACAACCACTTCGGACGTATGGGAAAGACCGTCAGCAGCGATGCTGTTGTTGATTTTTTGGCCCATTGTCGGGCAAGGGGCTTTAGCAAGGTCACGCTATGCGGAGGAGACCCCCTCGCTCGCGCAGATATTATTCCCCTGTTGCGGAATATCAAAGCATTGGGCATGACCATAAACCTGGATACGGTTGGCACCCCGTTGTTGGGCCCCGTGCCAACAAGATTTTTTGACAGAGTCGAGGTAGATAGAGTAGAGGCTGCCGACTTGGCTCGCCTAGTCGATGTTATCGGCATTCCTGTCGACGGCTCATCCGAGGACTCGGTTGCTTCCTTTCGTTCGGGTAGAGACAGCTTCCTGGAGGAACAGCTGATTATTCTGAAAACTCTCGACAGCGCCGATGCCAAGCTTTGCATCAACACAGTTGTTCATAAGGAAAATATCGAGGACATCCCCAACATCCTGCCTCTATTAGAGCCATTTGAAGCCATCATAAAATGGCAGCTCTTTCAATTCAGCCCAACCGGACCGCTGGGGTTTCGTAATCGGAGTAGGTACCTTATCGCGGACGCCGTATTCGATGCGGTCGCATCGGAAATGCGAAAGAATGCAATCGGATCCCGTTTGCAAGATCGACTCGAGTTCAAGAGTAATGCGAATCGCAAGAGTAGCTATCTTCTGATTGATTCAGCAGGACTTGCCTGGATTCCCCGGATGTCCCCCGGAAGCGACTGGGATTCCGAGAAGGATGCGAATGACCTACGCATCATCATAGGTGATATCTCGAAGAATGACGATTATCAGAGCATTATCGACACCGCTCTTGATCCTCGTCGGATCGTCGGATTGTCATAGCGGCGGTGGTCCGTGAGTGGGGGAAGTCTTTAGGTCGAAGCGGTGTGAAAGGTTGGTGAAAGGTCTTGCCGTACAACGAATCAGCACGGACACACGGGGATAGTTGGGATCTTGCATCTAGCGTCGGTGCCACCGCAACGATGGTCGCCGCCGGCCGTGCGCTGGCCACCCAAGACCACGATCCGATCATCAGCGACCCGTTCGCGGCAGCACTGGTGCGCGCCGTCGGCCTCGACTTCTTCACCCGCCTGGTTGACGGCGAGCGTGCCGAAGGTGCCGACCGCGACGTGCAGCTGCTGATGGATTCGATCGCGGTGCGCACCCGCTTCTTCGACGACTTCTTTCTGGGCGCGGCCCGCAGCGGCATCCGTCAATCGGTGATTCTGGCCGCCGGCCTGGATACTCGCGCCTACCGGCTGTCCTGGCCGCGCGGCACCGTGGTCTACGAAATCGATCAGCCCAAGGTGGTCGAATTCAAAGGCACCACGATGTCAGCGCTGGGAGCAGCCCCGGCAGCGCACCGCAGAGAGGTCAGCATCGATCTACGCGACGATTGGCCGGCCGCGTTGCAGCACAGCGGTTTTGACATCACCAGGCCCGCCGTGTGGAGTGCGGAAGGTTTGCTGATGTACCTGCCGCCCGACGCCTAGGACCGGCTCTTCGACAACATCACCGCGCTCAGCGCGCCGGGTAGCAGGCTGGCCACCGAATACCACCCCGGCTGGGGCACCTCGGTGAGCGAAACGTGCAACGCAGTTCAATCAGCACTGGGTCAGGATGGGTTGCGACCTCGACCTGTCGGGATTGTTCTACGACGGCGAGCGCAGCGACGTCACCGATTACCTCACCGACCGCGGCTGGCAGGTGACCGCCCGACCACGCCGGGAGCTGTTCGGCGACTACGGCCGCGTCTATGCCGACCACGACGAATCGTCCCAGCTGCGCGCCATGATGTCGGTTACCGCAACACTCACCTAGCTGCCCACCCCACTTTGGACAAGCCGCACAATTTTCCTCACGCGTCGGCCACCTTTTTCGGAAAATAGCTTTCACGTCGCACGGCACGTCAAAAGCTTGATTTGTAACCCTTTTTCAACAACTAGCTCGGCATCGCGGTAGCCACAGCAGTGCGGAAAAAGCCACGCGTCTCCGCTGCGTCGGTCCATATAGCCTGGCATGGCATCGAGACCGAGCACATGCCCCGCCTCTCCCCAGTATTCGCTTTTTGCGGAAAGGCCGCCTAAACGACCAGCACGCCGCCATGGACCAAGGGGTAATGCGGCATTCGGTCGCCTCTCTGAAATTGCGCTCTTTCCGCATACAATATGGACTCCGTCGAAGCGGAGCCCTGCTTCAGGACACTTCAGAACAGCGAGGCACCCTCCTGATGATCGCTTCGCGTTTAAGACCTTTTGCGACCCATGTGGCCGGCGAGATGTCAGCATTGGCCGCGCGCATCGGTGCAATTAACCTAGGCCAGGGTTTCCCTGACGAAGACGGACCACCGGCGATGCTGCAGGCCGCCCAGCAAGCAATGGCCGGTGGGCTTAACCAATACCCGCCGCTGCTCGGGATCGCGCCACTTCGCCAGGCCATCGCTGCGGACCGCGAGCGCAAGTACGGCACCAGTTACGACCCCGAGTCGGAGGTACTGGTCACGGTGGGCGCCACCGAAGCCATCGCCGCAATTGCCATCGGCCTCTTGGAACCGGGATCGGAAGTGCTCGCAATCGAGCCGTGCTACGACGCGTATCCGGCGGTTGCCGCAATGGCCGGTGTCCGTCTGAAGACATTCCCGTTGGTCTCCGATGGCCGCGGGTTCGCACTCGACATCGACGGATTGCGCCTCGCCATTAGCCGGCATACCGCGGCGATCATTGTGAATTCGCCGCACAACCCGACCGGTGCCGTGTTGCGCCGGGACGAGCTAGAGGCGATCGCCGATCTTGCCATCGAATATGACATTCGCGTCATAACCGACGAGGTCTACGAGCACCTAACGTACGACTCAGTCCAGCATGTGCCGTTGGCAGCCCTGCCAGGCATGCGTGATCGCACGCTGACCGTCTCAAGTGCCTCCAAGATGTTTAACTGCACCGGCTGGAGGACCGGCTGGGTGTGCGGAAACGCCAAACTCATAGCCGCCGTGCGCGCAGCCAAGCAGTATCTCAGCTATACCGGGGCGGCGGTTTTCCAGCCGGCAGTGGCGCTAGCTCTCAATTCCCAACAAGAGTGGGTGGAAGAGTCACGACGCTCACTGCAATCCCGCCGTGATCGACTGGCCGCAGGTCTCACAAAGATAGGTTTTGACGTATACCACTCCAGCGGCAGCTTCTTTTTGTGTGCCGACCCCACACCGCTCGGGTTCGCCGACAGTGAGTCTTTCTGCGCCGAAGTGCCGCACCGCGCGGGAGTGGCAGCGATTCCGTTGTCGGCGTTCTGTATCGCCGAGGGTGATCAGTTCAAGACATGGAGTCATCTGATCCGACTCACGTTTTGTAAGCGTGAAGACACCATCGACGAGGCTCTGCGCCGGCTGGCGGTGCTATCCGCCGGTTGACCCGGATTGGTCTGCCACCGGCAGTAAGGCTGACCGGCAATTTCGCTCGCTTTTCGGGTTCCCGAAACCACACCATCGGATACCGTGTGCAGGCAAGCGAAGAAGGAGCCTTGGATATCGCGGGACATGCCGGTGAGATCGCAATCATCGGGATGTCGTGCCGTGTTTCGGGAGCGTCGAATCCCATTGAATTCTGGCGGCTGATCAGTCAGGAACAAAGCAGCGTCTCCGGCAATTCAGCGTATGAACGGCGCCTTTCTCGCGTGGCCAGCGGATCGGATCCGCAGGCCCTGGCTTTTGGTGCATGTCTTGAGGATGCGTTGGGCTTTGACGCGGCCTTCTTTGGGATCTCTGGCAGCGAAGCCGAGCATATGGATCCCCAGCAGCGCCTCGCTCTAGAACTTGCCTGGGCTGCCCTAGAAGACGCGGGCATCATTCCTGACGATATTGCCGGCAGCTCGGTGGGCCTGTTCGTCGGTGCGATGCGTGATGACTTCGCTGCTCTTATGTCGAGCAACCCCGCCGCGCCGACCGCAAGAACCGCACTGGGATCGCTTCGGTCCGTTATTGCCGGGCGAATTTCTCACTTCTTCGGTTTTTCCGGTCCCAGTCTGGTCGTTGACACTGGGCAGTCGTCATCGTTGGCGGCGATCAGTCTGGCTATGGACAGCCTGCGCAAAGGCGACTGCGAGCTGGCGCTGGCAGGTGGCGTCCATCTCAACCTCGACCCCTACGCGGCCAGATCGCTGGCGGAACTCGGTGTGCTGTCACCCGACGGAATATGTCGCCCATTCGACGAACGAGCTAATGGTTATGTGCGGGGCGAGGGCGGCGGCTTTGTTGTACTGAAGAGACTTTCCAGTGCCGTGCAGCAAAACGATCGGATTTACTGCCAGCTGCTCGGCGGCGCAGTAGTCAACGAAGGCGTCCGGCCCGGCTTGATTACGCCGGATGTTGAGGCACATACGTCGTTGCTCCGTGCCGCATTGGCGGCCGCGTCGGTGGACCCCTCGGTGGTCGGATACGTCGAAACACACGGAACGGGCACCCCGGCAGGTGACGCCGCCGAAGTGGAATCGATAATTTCGACATACTGCGGCCCCGACTCGCGGGAAAGTGCCCCGTTGATTATCGGGTCTGTCAAGCCCAATGTGGGCCATCTTGAAGCCGCTGCCGGTGTTATTGGCGTCATCAGGGCCGCTCTAGCGCTAAAGCATGGCGTGCTGCCGCCCACTCTTAACTTCGAGTCGCCCAACGCGGCTTTAGCGCCTTTCGTATCGAGGGTGCAGGTGCTGGCTCACGCAAGTCAGTGGACGCAAGGGCCCTTCCCACGTACCGCGGCAGTGTCCTCGTTCGGGATCAGCGGCACCAACGCCCACCTGATCCTGCGACAAGCCCTCCCCGCCCCGGCATCGTCGGCCGCGCAGGATCTGCCCGTCGGCGATGGCTCTTCCGTTAGCAGCGACATCCCGCTACGTTTGTGGCCGGTTTCAGCACGGACCCCGACGGCGTTGGCCGCGTACGCCGATCGGTTTTGCCAATTTCTGGCCCACCACCATGAGGTGGATCTGACCGATCTGGCCTACAGTCTGGCCACGACCCGTACCCAGCATCCTTACCGGGCTGTATTGAGCGCTGCCGCGCTCAGCGAAAATCCCCGCCGAGACTTGCTGGCCGGGTTAGAGGCGTTGAGCTCCAATGCCTTTCACCCTTATCTGGTCCAGCATCAGGTGAGCCCTCACGACACGAAAGTCGTGTTCGTCTTTCCCGGTCAAGGTGCTCAATACCCCGCTATGGGCGCTGCGCTTTACCAGCAGCACAGCGTATTCGCGGCCGCTGTCGATGCCTGCGATCAGGCGTTGAGTCCAATTACGGATTGGTCGGTGCGAGAGGTCATCACTACGCAACCGGGTGCGGCGGGGCTGGACCGGGTGGATGTGATCCAGCCGGTGTTGTTCACGGTGATGGTGTCGCTGGCGCAGACGCTGATCAGTTACGGGGTTACCCCGGATGTGGTGATCGGGCATTCCCAGGGCGAGATCGCCGCGGCGTATATCGCTGGAGTGTTGAGTCTTGACGATGCCGCAAAGGTCGTGGCCCTTCGCAGTCGAGCTTTGCTGCAGTTGTCTGGCGCGGGCGCCATGGCCTCGGTGCTGTTGCCCGCCGAACAGGTGCAGACACGTCTGCGCCCCTGGGCCGGCAGGTTAAGTGTCGCTGCGATCAATGGCCCCACCCAAACCGTTATCAGCGGCGCCCCGGAGGCGGTGGAGCAATTCATCGCTAATTGCCAGGATGACAATATCCAAATCCGGCCATTGGCTGTGGATTACGCCTCGCACGGCGCTCAGGTTGAATCACTGCGCGAACAGCTTTCAGCGGAATTTGCCGGGCTGAGTCCACAACTGGGACATATCCCGCTGTACTCGACCGTCGAAGGCGCGTTATCGGCCGATCCGCTCGATACGACCACGATGGACGCCGATTACTGGTATCGCAATCTGCGTCAACCCGTGCGATTAGCCGACACTGTGGCGGCGTTGTTGGCGACAGGTGAGCACACGTTTGTGGAGTTGTCTGCGCATCCGGTGTTGGCCCCCGCAATCAGCGACACCGTCATTGCTCACGAGCGGTCGGGTTCGACGGTAATCACCACGCTGCACCGCGACCAGCCCGACGTCGACGCTCTGACCACGGCGGTGGCCCGGTTGCACAGTCTTGGTCACCGCCTGGACTGGCGGGCTTTGTATCCCCGGGGGCGCTCCATCGAGCTGCCGACCTACCCCTTCCAGCACCGCCGTTATTGGCACACCGCCCACCCGCTGCCGGCAGAGATCGCATCAGCGCAGCCTGACACCACCGACGAGCGCACCACGATTGCGATCTCCGCCGCACTAACCACACAACTAGCCGGCCAAACCCTCGACCAGCAACGAGCGACCGTGACAACTCTGGTCCTCACCGCCACCGCCGCCGTGCTGGCCCGCTCCGACCCCACCGCCATCAACCCCACCACCGCCTTCAAGGACCTCGGTGTCGATTCGGTAGTCGCGCTGGACCTACGCGACGCACTAACCCAACACAGCGGCATGACCCTGCCGTCCACCCTGGTGTTCGACCACCCGACCCCCACCGCCCTCGCCGGCTACCTGCTCAACCGACTCACCGACACCGCCGACACTTCGATTCCCGTTCGCGCCCTAGCCGCTCCTGCCGTCGATGACCCGGTCGTGGTGGTGGGGATGGCGTGCCGGTTCCCGGGCGGGGTGGATTCCCCGGCGGCGATGTGGGAGGCGGTCAGCAGCGGCGCCGACGCGATAGGCGGGTTCCCCACCGACCGCGGCTGGAACCTGGCGGAGTTGTTCGACCCCGACCCTGAGGCGGTGGGCAAGACCTACACCAGCCATGGCGCCTTTCTGCCGAATGCCGCAGATTTCGATGCCGAATTCTTCGGGATCTCAGCGCGGGAGGCTCCTGCGATTGATCCTCAGCAGCGGCTGTTGTTAGAGGTCTGTTGGGAAGCGTTGGAAACCGCCGGTATCGATCCTGCCGGGTTGGCCGGCACTGACGCCGGGGTGTTCGCCGGGACCTGGACGCAGCCCTACGGCGACGCCAACTCTGATGGCGCAGACGGCTATGCGCTGACCGGCGGGGCCACCAGTGTGGCCTCGGGGCG
Source organism: Mycobacterium szulgai (assembly GCF_002116635.1). Lineage (GTDB taxonomy): Bacteria > Actinomycetota > Actinomycetes > Mycobacteriales > Mycobacteriaceae > Mycobacterium > Mycobacterium szulgai. The sequence continues at coordinate 80,319 of NZ_LQPW01000173.1, forward strand.
GGTGGCTTATGCATTGGGGTTGCAGGGACCGGCGATAACGGTGGACACCGCGTGTTCGTCGTCGCTGGTCGCCATTCATCTGGCGTGTCAGTCCCTGCGCAGTGGCGAGTCCAGTGTGGCGCTGGCCGGCGGTGTGACGGTCATGACCACACCGGTGATCTTCACCGAGTTCGCCCGCCAACGCGGGCTGGCCGCCGATGGCCGCTGCAAAGCATTCGCCGCTGCTGCTGATGGCACCGGCTGGGGCGAAGGCGCTGGCGTGGTGGTCCTCGAACGCCTCAGCGACGCCCGCCGCCACCACCACCCGGTCTTGGCGGTCATCGCGGGTTCGGCGGTCAACCAAGACGGCGCCTCCAACGGACTGACCGCCCCCAACGGGCTAGCCCAACAACGCGTCATCCGCCAAGCCGTCGCCAACGCCGGCATCGAACTCGACCAGGTCGATGTCGTCGAAGCCCACGGCACCGGCACCAGATTGGGCGACCCGATCGAGGCCGGCGCACTGATCGCCACCTACGGCGCACACCACAACCCCTATCACCCCCTATGGCTGGGCTCCATCAAATCCAACCTCGGCCACACCCAAGCCGCCGCCGGAATCGCCGGCCTGATCAAAATGATCACCGCCTTACAACACGACGTGCTGCCGCCCACCCTGCACGTCGACCAGCCCAGCCCCCATGTCGACTGGTCCGCCGGCAACGTGCGACTGCTCACCGAACCCATCGACTGGCCGATCACCGATCACCCCAAAACCGCCGCCGTGTCCTCCTTCGGCATCAGCGGCACCAACGCCCACGTCATCGTCCAACAACCCCCCACCCCACCACCCCTGCCCGCAGCCACCCCCAAAGAGGAACCGCCACTGCGGATTTGGCCGATCTCCGCGCGCACCCCGGCAGCGTTGGCCGCCCAGGCCGAGCGGCTCCACCACCACCTGAGCGAACACCCCGACACCGATCTCACCCAGGTCGCCTACAGCCTGGCCACCACCCGCACCCACCACCCCTACCGTGCCGCCATCACCACAGCGACCACCGACGACGCCCGCACACAATTGCTGGCCGGCCTCCACGCCCTACACACCGGCACCCCCCACCCCAACCTGACCCAACACCACCTGACCCACCAAGCCGGCAAACTTGTCTTCGTCCTACCCGGCCAAGGTGCCCAATACCCCGCCATGGGCGCCGATCTGTACCAACACCACCGCGTCTTCGCCGATGCCTTCGACCGGGTCTGCGCCGCTTTTGACGCCCATCTCGAAATGCCGCTGGGTGACGTCGTTTTCGCTGACCCCGATTCGCCGCTGGCGGAGTTGTTGACTCAGACCGCCTACGCTCAGCCCGCCTTGTTTGCCTTCGGGGTGGCCATGCACGCCGTCTTCACACAAGTTGGGATCTGCCCAGACGTTCTGGTTGGCCACTCCATCGGAGAACTGACCGCGGCCTACCTGGCCGAGGTGTTCTCCCTCGAGGATGCCGCGATCTTGATCAGTGCCCGGGGCCGGCTGATGCAGGCTTGCGCGCCGGGGGCCATGCTGGCCGTCCAAACCAGCCCAGATGATCTGGCCACCTTGCTAGCTGACTACCCCGACTCCGCGATCGCCGCGATCAACAGCCCTACCTCGATCGTGGTCGCTGGGCCTTTTGCCGACATCGATCAGCTTCGTGAGCAATGCAGTAGCCAGGGCTACAAGACCACCCCGCTGGCGGTCAGTCACGCTTTCCACTCCCCCGCCATGGACCCTGCACTGGCTGAATTCGAGGCCGTCGCCGCGGGTCTGGATTTAGGTCCGCCTCGGCTGCCGGTGGTGTCGAACCTCACCGGGCAACTGGCCAGCACCGACCAACTCAACTCCCCGAACTACTGGGCCCAGCACCTTCGCCACACCGTGCGCTTCGCCGACGGTGTGGCCGGGCTGCTGGCCACCGGCGACCACACCTTCCTCGAGTTGTCCCCCCACCCCGCACTGGCGCCCGCCCTCAGCGAGACCGGCGCCGGCAGCGTCATCGCCAGCGTGCGCCGCGACCGTTCCAGCCTGGACAGTCTGGGTGCAGCGATCGCGCGCTTGCATACGTGTGGCCACAGCCCTACCTGGTCTGCGCTTTACCCCGACACACCGACGGTCGCGCTGCCCACCTACCCGTTCCAGCACCGCCGTTACTGGCTGACCCCGGCCACCAGCGCCGATGTGGGTGCTGCGGGTCTGCACCGGGTGGATCATCCGTTGTTGGGCGCGATCACCACTGTGGCTGATCAAGACCAGACGTTGATTAGCGGACGGTTGTCGATCAGCACGCAGGGGTGGCTGGGCGAGCACCGAGTTGGCGGTGCTGTGGTATTCCCGGCTACGGGCTTTCTTGACCTGGTTCTGTATGCCGGCGGCCACGTCGGTTGCCCGGGTGTCGATGAGCTGGTCCTGCATACCCCGCTGGTGCTTGTCGACGAACATTCGACGGATTTGCAGCTCACTGTCCATCCGGTCAGCGAGTCCGGTCGGCGCTCGGTGACCGTGCACGCGCGCGCCAGTGGCGAGCAGCACGACAGCAGCTGGGTGCTGCATGCCAGCGGTTCTTTGAGTGCTGAGCAGGTCCCTGTTCCTGCCCCCTCACCAGTGGCGGAAGTGGAGGGCATCGACGTCGCTGGTTTCTACGACGAACTTGCCGGCGCGGGCTTGCAGTACGGTCCCCGGTTCCAGGGGGTGGTGGGTGTTGGTCGCGACCCGGCCGATCCCGACACGGTGTACGCCGAAATCGCGCTGCCCGCCGACACCGATATCGCCGGCTATACGGTGCATCCGGCGTTGCTCGATGCCGCGCTGCATCCGCTGCTCACCCTCGATGGCCCGATTAGCGGTCCGCGGGTTCCGTTCGCATTGACCGGGATCACTCTGCATGCCGCTGCAGCCACTCATCTGTATGTGCGTGCAACCCGCACCACTCCTGACACCTATACGGTGCACGCCACCGATCCCACTGGGGCCCCGGTCATTACGATCAGCGCGCTGAGTCTGCGGGCGTTGCCCGAGGCTCCCGCTCCCACCATTTCCGCCTCGACCCGGGGCAGTGTGTTCAGCCTGGATTGGCCCGCGCTGCCCGGCGCTGACTTCCCCCGGGCCGATGTGTCGCCGACTTGGGCCTTGGTGGCCGCTGACCCCGGCCAGCTTGCGTTTGGGCTGCGCCACGGCCTGATCCATCCCGATCTGGGCCACCTCGACCTGGACCACACCGATGTGGTGATCTGGGCGCTGCCTTTTTCTGAGGCATTTGAGCATGACGTGTTGGAGCGCGTGCACACTCTGACCCAGCAGGTGTTGGCGCAGTTGCAGTGTTGGCTGGCCCGCCCCGACAGCAACGAGACTCCCCTGGTCATTTTGACCCGCCATGCGGTGGCGACCAGTGTGCATGACCGGGCCCCGGATCTGGCGCACGCCGCGGCGTGGGCGTTGATTCATACCACCCAAAACGAGCACCCCGGCCGAATCAGCCTGATCGACACCAGCCCCGCCGGTGACGAGGGTCTGCTGATCACTGTCCTGGCCGCCCTGGGACACAGTCTCAGCGAACCTCAGCTTGCCTTGCGCCACAACAGTATTCACACTCCCCGACTCACCTCGGCCACCGGCCTGACACCACCGCCGGACGCTGACTGGCAGCTTGGCATCACCGGCAAGGGTGATCTGTCGAATCTGGCGTTAGTGCCAACACAGCGCCCAGGGCTGGCTTCGGGGCAGATTCGAGTGGCGATCCGTGCTGCGGGTTTGAACTTCCACGATGTGGTGGTGGCGGTGGGCGCCATTTCCGACGTGGGCATGGGCGCGGAAGCCGCCGGGGTGGTCGTCGAGGTTGCCGAGGATGTGAGCACCCTGTGCCGCGGTGACGCGGTGATGGGTTTGTTCCCTAACAACGCTTTTGCCCCGACCGCGGTGACCGATCACCGTATGGTCATGCCCATCCCTGCCGGGATGTCTTTTGCCCAGGCCGCCTCGGTGCCGGTGGCGTTTTCGACTGCCTATATCGCCCTGGTCGAGTTGGGCGGGCTGTGCGCTGGCCAGCGGGTGCTCATCCACGCCGGCGCTGGCGGGGTGGGTCAAGCCGCCATCCAGATCGCCAATCACCTTGGCGCACAAGTCTTTTCCACCGCGCACCCGAACAAACAGCACATCCTGCAGGACCTGGGGGTCCCACCCGGACAGATCGCCTCCTCTCGCACGTTGGATTTCCTCGACGCCTTCAACGAGGCGACCGACCGCCAGGGCGTGGACGTCGTGTTGAACAGTCTTGCCGGCGAATTCGTCGACGCCTCACTGCAACTGCTCCCCCGCGGCGGGTCCTTCATCGAAATCGGCAAGACCGACATCCGGGCCCCCGGCCAGATCGCGCAGGCCTATCCCGGCGTGACCTACCAGGCCTACGACCTGCAGCGGGCAGAACCCGAAGACCTTAACCGCGCATGGGCCACGCTGACCGAGCTATTCAGCGCAGGCATCCTTGAGCCACTGCCCACCACCAGTTACGGACTGCTGCACGCCCGCGACGCCTTCCGTGACATGAGCCAGGCACGCCACACCGGAAAGATCGTGCTCATCCCACCCACCGCCTGGGATGTCGAGGGCACCGTGCTGATCAGCGGGGGGACCGGGATGCTCGGCGGATTGCTGGCCGAACACCTGGTCACCGCCTACGGGATCAAGCACCTGCTACTGGTATCGCGCGGGGGCGCGGCCGCTGCGGGCGCCGATGAACTTGCCCAGCGGCTCAACGCACTGGGCGCACACGTCGCCATCACCGCCTGTGACACCAGCAGCCCGGCGGAATTGGCTGCCGTGCTGGACTCGATCCCTGACACACACCCGCTGTCCGCGGTAATCCACGCTGCCGGTGTCCTGGATGACGCGGTAGTCACCGAACTCACCGCTATGCAGCTCGACAGTGTGCTCGCGGCCAAAGCCGATGCCGCCTGGCATCTGCATCGCCTCACCGCAGACCAGGACCTGGCCGCGTTCGTCCTGTTCTCCTCGGCCGCAGCCACTTTGGGCAACCCCGGACAAGCCAACTACGCCGCGGCCAACGCCGTCCTGGACGCCCTGGCCCACCACCGACATCGCCACCTCCTACCGGCCACCAGCCTGGCCTGGGGCTACTGGCACACCCCCTCCGGGATGACCGCCCACCTGCAAACCGTCGATCAAGCTCGGGTGACCCGGACCAGTTTGACCCCGATCAGCACCGAACACGGCCTGACGCTATTCGATACAGCGCTAGCCCACCACCAACCCAATCAAGTACTGACCCCACTCAACCCGCGCGCCCTAGACCGACTGGCCCGCAACAACACCCTGCCCCCGATCCTGTCGGCGCTGACCACCACCCGCCCGCACGCCGCCACCGCCACCGCCGGCACCTTGACCGCACAGCTAGCCACCCAAACGCCCGACCAGCAACGCCACACCTTGACCGCCCTGGTCCTGACCACAACCGCCGCAGTGCTGGCCCACCCCGACCCGGCCAGCCTCAACCCCGACCGGCCGTTCAAAGACCTCGGTATCGACTCGCTGACCGCATTGGAACTGCGCAATACCCTCGCCCCACACACCGGCCTGACCCTGCCCTCGACCCTGGTCTTTGACCACCCCAGCCCCACCGCGATCGCCGACTACCTGCTCACCCAGCTCACCGACACGGTCGAGACGTCGACGCCGGTACGCGCACTGGCCGCTCGTGCGGTGGATGACCTCATCGTGGTGGTGGGGATGGCGTGCCGCTTCCCCGGCGGGGTGAACTCCCCCGCCGCGTTATGGGACGTCGTCAGCAGCGGCACCGACGCCATGGGCAGTTTCCCTACCGACCGGGGCTGGAACCTGGCCGAGTTGTTTGACCCCGACCCTGACGCAGTCGGCAAGACCTACGCCAGCTTTGGGGCCTTCCTGCCTGACGCCGCCGAGTTTGATGCCGACTTCTTCGGCATCTCGGCGCGGGAAGCTCAAGCCATTGGCCCGCAGCAACGAAATTTCTTGGAGGTCTGCTGGGAAGCGTTGGAAACGGCCGGTATCGATCCAGCCGGGTTAGTCGGTACGAACACCGGAGTATTCGCGGGAACCTGGACACAACCGTATGGGGATCCGGCTTCGGTTGGGGTCGAGGGTTACGCCCTGACCGGCACAGCCATCAGCATGGCTTCCGGGCGAGTGGCCTATCACCTGGGATTGCAAGGGCCGGCGATAACGGTGGACACCGCCTGCTCCTCGTCGCTGGTCGCGACCCATTTGGCCTGTCAATCCCTGCGCAACGGCGAATCCAGTCTGGCGCTCGCAGGCGGTTCGACCATCATGACCACACCGTTCATCTTCACCGAGTTCGCCCGCCAACGCGGGCTGGCCGCCGATGGCCGCTGCAAAGCATTCGCCGCTGCTGCTGATGGCACCGGCTGGGGCGAAGGCGCTGGCGTGGTGGTCCTCGAACGCCTCAGCGACGCCCGCCGCCACCACCACCCGGTCTTGGCGGTCATCGCGGGTTCGGCGGTCAACCAAGACGGCGCCTCCAACGGACTGACCGCCCCCAACGGGCTAGCCCAACAACGCGTCATCCGCCAAGCCGTCGCCAACGCCGGCATCGAACTCGACCAGGTCGATGTCGTCGAAGCCCACGGCACCGGCACCAGATTGGGCGACCCGATCGAGGCCGGCGCACTGATCGCCACCTACGGCGCACACCACAACCCCTATCACCCCCTATGGCTGGGCTCCATCAAATCCAACCTCGGCCACACCCAAGCCGCCGCCGGAATCGCCGGCCTGATCAAAATGATCACCGCCTTACAACACGACGTGCTGCCGCCCACCCTGCACGTCGACCAGCCCAGCCCCCATGTCGACTGGTCCGCCGGCAACGTGCGACTGCTCACCGAACCCATCGACTGGCCGATCACCGATCACCCCAAAACCGCCGCCGTGTCCTCCTTCGGCATCAGCGGCACCAACGCCCACGTCATCGTCCAACAACCCCCCACCCCACCACCCCTGCCCGCAGCCACCCCCAAAGAGGAACCGCCACTGCGGATTTGGCCGATCTCCGCGCGCACCCCGGCAGCGTTGGCCGCCCAGGCCGAGCGGCTCCACCACCACCTGAGCGAACACCCCGACACCGATCTCACCCAGGTCGCCTACAGCCTGGCCACCACCCGCACCCACCACCCCTACCGTGCCGCCATCACCACAGCGACCACCGACGACGCCCGCACACAATTGCTGGCCGGCCTCCACGCCCTACACACCGGCACCCCCCACCCCAACCTGACCCAACACCACCTGACCCACCAAGCCGGCAAACTCGTCTTCGTCCTACCCGGCCAAGGCGGCCAGCATCCAGCCATGGGCACCCAGCTTTACCGTCGACACCGCGCGTTCGCCGACGCTATCGACGCCTGTGATCAGGCGCTGCGACCGTGGACCGACTGGTCAGTACGCGAAGTGGTGTGCCACGATCCGGCGGCCCCGTCGCTAAGTCGCGTGGACGTGGTCCAGCCCATGCTGTTCGCGATCGCGGTGTCACTGGCCGAGGTGCTGCGCGGCTACGGCATTGTGCCCGACGCCGTGATCGGACACTCCCAAGGAGAAATCGCCGCCGCTTACATCGCCGGCGCCCTCTCACTCGAGCACGCCGCCAAAATTGTGGCGCTGCGCAGCCAGGCGCTGGCAGCCTTGGCGGGTACCGGCGCGATGGCCTCAGTCCTAATGCCCCCACAAGACCTGCAGCCACGACTACACCAGTGGGGCAATGCATTGTCCGTCGCCGCGGTCAACGGCCCGACGCACACCGTCATCAGCGGTGACCCCGACGCCATGGAACAGTTCATCGACACCTGCACCCGCGACGGCATCCAGATCCGTCCCATCGCAGTCGATTACGCGTCCCACTCAGCCCACGTCGAACAACTGCGCGGGCAGCTCCTGCACGAACTGGCCGACCTCACCCCTGATCCCGCCCGCATCCGGCTGTATTCCACAGTGCACAGCGCCCTTTCGGCCGATCCCCTAGACACCACCGCTATGACCGCCGACTACTGGTACCGCAACCTGCGGGAGCCGGTCCGCTTCGGTGACCGGGTGGCCATGCTGCTGGCAGCCGGCGAGCACACCTTCGTCGAGTTATCCCCGCATCCGGTGCTGGCCCCCGCGATCACCGACATCCTGGCCGGGATACCCGAACGCACGGCCTCCGCGGTCATCAATACTTCCCATCGTGATCGCCCCGATGTGGACACTCTGGCTAATGCGTTGGGCCAGTTGCACACTCAGGGCCATAGCCCTGTCTGGTCCATTGTTTATCCCCAGGCACGGGCTGTGGCGTTGCCTACGTATCCGTTCCAGCATCGCCGGTATTGGCTGACCCCGGCCACCACCGCCGATGTGGGTGCTGCGGGGTTGCATCGTCCTGAGCATCCGTTGTTGGGCGCGATTACCACGGTGGCTGATCAGGATCAAACCCTGATCAGTGGGCGGCTGTCGGCCAGTACGCAGGGGTGGTTGGCTGATCATCGGGTCGGGGGTGCGGTGGTGTTCCCGGCGACGGGATTTCTGGATTTGGTGTTGCATGCCGGCGGGCAGGTCGGGTGCCCCGGTGTTGATGAGCTGGTTCTGCATACCCCGCTGGTGCTTGTCGATGAGCATTCCACGGATGTGCAGATCGCGGTGCACCCGGTCGGCGAGACCGGCCGGCGCGCGGTGACGGTGCATGCGCGCAGCAGTGTCGAACAGCACGACAGCACCTGGGTGCTGCATGCCAGTGCGTCGTTGAGCGCTGAGCAGATCCCGACACCGGCGCCGTGGCCGGTGGGGGTGGTCGAAGCCATCGATGTGGGGAGTTTCTACGACGAGTTGGCGGGCCTGGGGTTGGGCTATGGTCCGGTGTTTCAGGGGGTGGTCGGTGTGGGTCGCGACCCGGCCGATCCCGACACCGTGTACGCCGAGATCGTGTTGCCCGCCACCACCGATATCGCCGGCTACACGGTGCATCCGGCGTTGCTCGATGCCGCGCTGCATCCGTTGGTCTGTTGGGATGGCCCCGACGCCGACTCGGCGGGTCCGCGGGTGCCGTTCGCGTTGACCGGGGTGACGCTGTATGCCGATGCGGCCACGCATCTGTATGTGCGCGCGACTCGCACCGGTTCTGATACCTACACCGTGCAGGCCAGCGATCCGTGCGGGGCGCCGGTGATCACCATCAGCGCCTTGAGTTTGCGGGCGCTGCCCGACACTCCGGTGCCCACCAGCTCGGCCGCGACGACGCGGGGCAGCGTGTTCTTTCTGGACTGGCCGGCTCTGCCCGCCGACACCGTCGCCGAGGCTGCGGTGTCGCCGGCCTGGGGGCTGGTGGCCGCTAACCCGGATCACCTTGCCCCCGGTCTGCGTCAGGCGCCGATTTACCCCGATCTGAGCCACCCCGACCTGGGCGACACCGATGTGGTGATCTGGGCGTTGCCTATTGCTGAATCCGGGCATGACTCGGTGGCGGCCGTGCACGCCTTGACCCGAGAGGTGTTGACACAGCTGCAGTCTTGGCTGGCGCGTCCGGAGGCCTTGGGCACTGCTTTGGTTGTCGTGACCCGTCATGCGGTGGCTACCAGCGTTCATGACCGGGCTCCGGACCTGGCGCACGCCGCGGCCTGGGCGTTGATCCATTGCACCCAGAACGAACACCCGGGCCGGATCAGCCTGGTCGATACCACCCCCACCGCCGATGAGGGTGTGCTGATCAGTGTTTTGGCGGCCCTGGGTCATACCTTGACCGAACCGCAGCTTGCGTTGCGCCACAGCAGTATTCACATTCCTCGGCTGTCCGCCACCACCTGCTTGACGCCGCCGGCGGGCTCTGACTGGCAGCTCGGTACTACCGGTAAGGGTGATTTGTCGAATCTGGCTCTGGTGCCCACTGAACCGATCGTGTTGGCTGCCGGGCAGATTCGGGTGGCCATCCGCGCTGCGGGGTTGAACTTCCACGACGTGGTGGTGGCCGTGGGTGCGATCTCCGATGTGGGGATGGGCGCCGAGGCCGCCGGGGTGGTCCTCGAGGTTGCCGACGATGTGCACAGTCTGCGCCGCGGGGATGCGGTGATGGGGTTGTTCCCCAATAACGCTTTTGCCCCGACCGCGGTCACCGATCACCGCATGGTCATGCCCATCCCTACCGGGATGTCGTTTGAACAGGCCGCGTCGGTGCCCGTGGCGTTTTCGACTGCCTATATCGCGTTGGTCGAGTTGGGCGGTCTGCGCGCTGGGCAGCGGGTCCTCATTCAGGCCGGTGCGGGCGGGGTGGGTCAAGCCGCGATCCAGATCGCCAACCACCTTGGGGCGCAGGTCTTTTCCACCGCGCACCCCAACAAACAACACATACTCACCGACCTGGGAATCGCGCGCGAGCAGATCGCCTCCTCACGCACGCTGGAATTTCTCGACGCCTTCACCGCGGCCACCGACCACCAGGGCGTAGACGTCGTGTTGAACAGTCTGGCCGGCGACTTCGTCGATGCCTCACTGCAATTGCTGCCCCGCGGCGGGGCTTTCATCGAAATCGGCAAAACCGACATCCGCGTGGCCGACGAAATCGCCGACGCTCATCCCGGCGTGACCTACCACGCCTACGACCTCCAGCTCGCCGGCCCCCAAGACCTGCACCACGCATGGACCACGCTGACCGACCTATTCACCACACACATCTTGGCGCCGCTGCCCACCACCAGCTACGGCCTGCTGCACGCCCCCCAAGCCTTCCGCGACATGAGCCAAGCCCGGCACACCGGAAAGATCGTGCTCATCCCCCCCACCGAGCCCGATCCTGACGGGACCGTATTGATCACCGGAGGAACCGGAATGCTCGGCGGGATTTTCGCCGAGCACCTGATCACCAAGCACGGGATCAAGCATCTGCTCCTGGTGTCGCGCCAGGGCGCGGCCGCACCGGGCGCCGAGGAACTGGCGCAACGGTTGACCGAACTAGGTGCACAGGTCACCATCACCGCCTGCGACACCAGCAACCCCACCGAACTGGCCACCCTGCTGGACTCCATCCCCACCCAACACCGATTGACCGCGGTCATCCACGCCGCCGGCGTGCTCGACGACGCCGTCGTCACCGAACTCACCGAAACCCAACTCGACACCGTGCTGGCCGCGAAAGCCGACGCCGCCTGGCATCTGCACCAGTTGACGGCCACCCAAGACCTAACGGCGTTCGTCCTATTCTCCTCGGCCGCAGCCACTTTGGGCAACCCCGGACAAGCCAACTACGCCGCAGCCAACGCCGTCCTGGATGCCCTGGCCCACCACCGACACCGCCACCAACTCCCGGCCACCAGCCTGGCCTGGGGCTACTGGCACACCCCCTCCGGAATGACCGCCCACCTGCAAGCCGTCGACCAAGCGCGGGTGACCCGCACGAGTTTGACCCCAATCAGCACCGAATACGGCCTAGCGCTGTTCGATACAGCGCTGGCGCAACACGAACCGAACTTGGTACTGGCACCGCTGAACCCGCGCGCAGTGGACCGGCTGGCCCGCACCAACACCTTGCCCCCGATCCTGTCCGCGCTGACCACCACCCGACCTCACGCCGCCACCACCAGCGCCACCGCCAGCACCCTGGCCACCCGGCTCGCCAGCCAAACCCCCGATCAGCAACGAGCCACCGTCACAGCTGTAGTCGTCAGCATTACCGCTACCGTGCTGGCCCACCCGGACCCGGCCAGCCTCAACCCCGAACGACCGTTCAAAGACCTCGGCATCGACTCGCTGACCGCCCTGGAACTACGCAACGCCCTGACCCAACACAGCGGCCTGACCCTGCCCTCCACCCTGGTCTTCGACCACCCCACCCCCGCCGCCCTCGCCGACTATCTACTCACCCAACTCAGCGATACCTCCGAGGCCGTGATTCCGGTTCGCACCCTGGCGGCCCCTGCGGTCGATGACCCAATCGTGGTGGTAGGCATGGCATGTCGCTTTCCCGGCGGCGTGGACTCCCCCGCCGCGCTATGGGACGTCGTCAGCAGCGGAACCGACACCATGGGCGGCTTCCCCACCGACCGCGGCTGGAACCTGGCCGAGCTGTTTGACCCCGACCCCGACGCGATCGGCAAGACCTACACCAACCACGGAGCCTTCCTGCCCGGCGCCGCCGAATTCGACGCCGAATTCTTCGGCATCTCCGCCCGAGAAGCTCAAGCCATTGGCCCCCAACAACGACTGCTCTTGGAGATCTGTTGGGAGGCACTGGAAACCGCCGGGATCGACCCAACGGAGTTGGCCGGCACTGACACCGGAGTGTTCGCCGGAACCTGGACACAACCCTACGGCGATTCGACGTCTGCCGGGGTCGAGGGCTACGCGATGACCGGCACTGCCACCAGCATGGCCTCAGGCCGGGTGGCCTATCACTTGGGATTGCAAGGCCCCGCGATCACGGTGGACACCGCGTGTTCCTCGTCCTTGGTGGCTACCCATCTGGCATGTCAATCCCTGCGCAACGGCGAATCCAGTCTGGCGCTCGCCGGCGGCTCGACCATCATGACCACACCGTTCATCTTCACCGAGTTCGCCCGCCAACGCGGACTCGCTAGCGATGGGCGGTGTAAAGCATTCGCCGCCGCCGCCGACGGCACCGGCTGGGGCGAAGGCGCCGGCGTAATCGTGCTCGAACGGCTCAGCGACGCACGCCGCCACCACCATCAAGTACTGGCCGTCATCGCAGGCTCAGCAATCAACCAAGACGGCGCCTCCAACGGGCTCACCGCCCCCAACGGCCCAGCGCAGCAACGGGTCATCACTCAAGCCGTCGCCAACGCCGGGATCAAGCTCGACCAAGTCGACGTGGTCGAGGCCCACGGGACCGGCACCAGGTTGGGCGATCCGATCGAAGCCGGCGCACTGATCGCCACCTACGGCGCACACCGCGATCCGGATCACCCCCTATGGCTGGGCTCCATCAAATCCAACCTCGGCCATACCCAAGCCGCCGCCGGAATGGCCGGCCTGATCAAAATGATCACCGCCTTACAACACGACGTGCTGCCGCCCACCCTGCACGTCGACCGTCCCAGCCCGCACGTCGACTGGTCAGCCCGCACGGTGCGGCTGCTCACCGAACCCACCAGCTGGCCGGTGACCGACCACCCACGAACCGCGGCGGTGTCCTCCTTCGGGATCAGCGGCACCAACGCCCACGTCATCATCCAACAACCCCCAGCCCCACCACCTATCCCGGCAACCACTCCCAAAGATGAACCGCTGCTGCGGATATGGCCGATCTCCGCGCACACACCGGCAGCGCTTGCCGCACAAGCCGATCGCCTCCACCAACACCTGAGCGCACACCCCGACCTCGACCTGACCGAGGTCGCCTACAGCCTGGCCACCACCCGCACCCACCACCCCTACCGCGCCGCGATCACCACACCGGCCACCGACGACGCCCGCACGCAATTACTCGCCGGCCTCCACGCCCTACACACCGGCACCCCCCACCCCAACCTGACCCAGCACCACCTCGGCCAGTCCAACGGCAAACTCGTGTTCGTCCTACCCGGCCAAGGCGGGCAACACCCCGCCATGGGCCTCGAGCTCTACACCCATCACCGCGTCTTCGCACGCACCGTTGATGACTGCGACCAGGCGCTACGGCCCTACACCGGCTGGTCAGTACGCGATCTCATCTGCCAAGACGGCGCAATACCCTCGCTGGACCGAGCCGATGTAGTCCAGCCCGTTCTGTTCACGATGATGGTCTCGCTGGCCGAAACACTGCGGGGCTACGGCATTGCGCCCGACGCCGTCATCGGACACTCCCAAGGAGAAATCGCCGCCGCCTACATCGCCGGCGCCCTCTCACTCGAAGACGCCGCCAAGATCGCGGCGCTGCGCAGCACGACTCTGGCGCGTCTATCCGGTACCGGCGCTATGGCCTCGGTTCTGCTGCCGGCACAGGACCTGCAGCCACGACTACAGGACTACGGCCAACAACTAAGCATCGCCGCGATCAACGGACCCACCCACACCATCGTCAGCGGCGATCCCGCCGCGATGGAACAGTTCGTCAAGACCTGCGAACACGACGGCATCCAGATCCGGCCTATCGCAGTCGATTACGCGTCCCACTCAGCCCACGTCGAACAACTCCGCGAACAGCTCCTACACGAACTGGCCGACCTCACCCCCGATCCCGCGCGCATCCGGCTGTATTCCACAGTGCAAAGCGCCCTTTCGGACCAGCCACTAGACACCACCACCATGACCGCCGACTACTGGTACCACAACCTGCGCCAGCCAGTCCGCTTCCATGACTGCGTGGCGGGCCTCCTGTCCCAGGGTCCACATACCTTCCTCGAGTTGTCCCCGCACCCGGTGCTGGCCCCGGCGATCACTGACACTTTGGCCCAACCCGGCCTACCCACCGGTTCAGCGGTGATCACCACCTTGCACCGCGACCGCCCCGACCTCGACACCCTGACCAGCGCGCTGGCCCAACTACACACCCACGGCCACAGCCCCACCTGGACCACCCTCTACCCCCATACCCACACCACCGCGCTACCCACCTACCCCTTCCAACACCACCGCTACTGGCTGACCCCCACCACCGGCACCGACGTCAGCGCCGCCGGACTCGACCGCCCCGACCACCCCCTACTCGGCGCCATCACCCACCTCGCCGACCAAGACCAAATCGTGGTCTCCGGACGACTCACACTCACCACCCAACCATGGCTAACCGGCCACCAAGTCAACGACCAAATCGTCTTCCCCGCCACCGGATTCATCGAACTGGTCCTACACGCCGGCCACCACGCCCACAGCCCCGTCATCGACGAACTCGTCCTGCACACCCCCCTGGTGCTCTCCGACCACGCACCCACCGACCTCCAAATCACCATCCACCCCCCCAACGACACCACCCAACGCCCCTTCACCGTGCACGCCCGCACCAACACCGACCACCCCGACACCAGCTGGACCCTGCACGCCACCCACGGCCTCAGCGACTACCAACCCCACTACCAAGGGGTCCGCGCCCTGGGCCAACACCCCACCAACCCCGACCTCGTCTACGCCGAAATCGCCCTGCCCGCCGACACCGACATCACCGGCTACGGCATCCACCCCGCCCTACTCGACGCCGCCCTCCAACCCCTAGCCACCCTGGGCCAATCCGACCCCACCGGCCCACGACTACCCTTCGCCCTCACCGGAATCACCCTGCACGCCACCACCGCCACCCACCTCCACGTCCACCTCACCCGCACCCACCCCGACACCTACACCCTGCACGCCAGCGACCCCACCGGCGCTCCCGTCATCACCGTCACCACGGTGACGCTGCGCACCGTGCCCGATTCCCTTC
>NZ_LQPW01000174.1 GCF_002116635.1 Mycobacterium szulgai
GAGTGCCGTCCGTGCCGGACATGGAGGCCTCGGCAATGGCCAGCTTGACGACCCTGCAGGAGATCGTCGACTACCTCACCCCCCTAACCAAGCCAGTTCGCCAGAGTATCAACGGAAATGGGGCGAAGCTGCCGCCGGCACCTAACGAGGCGGCGGTGCCCGAGCGGGCGGCGCCGGCCGGCGTGGGCACCGATCTGGTCACCGACATGCTCGACGTCGTTGCCGAAAAGACCGGCTATCCGGTGGAGATATTGGACCTGTCGATGGCACTGGAAGCCGACCTCGGCATCGACTCGATCAAGCGGGTGGAGATCTTGTCCGCGGTTGCGCAGCGAGTGCCGTCCGTGCCGGACATGGAGGCCTCGGCAATGGCCAGTTTGACGACCCTGCAGGAGATCGTCGACTACCTCACCCCCCTGTCCAAGCCGACGAGCAACAGCGCCAACGTGATCGAGAGGGGTGATCGCCTCCCTTTTGAGTTGACCGGACGGCCGATCGCGCGCTACACAGTGCGCGCAATCGCCGCTCCGGCTTGCGGGTTGGGCATAGCGGGCCTGCACGAGGCCGACCGGCTCGAGATCGTCGGAGGCGAAACTGCCCTCGCAGCTGCGTTGGAAGACATTCTTCGAACGCACGGCATTTCCGCAGTGGCGGTGGCAGAGGCGAGTGCCGGCTCGACCTGCATCCTGCATCTGGGTGGCCTCGCATCGGCCCAGGGCCGCGAGGAAGCCGTGGCGGTGAACCGTCGAGTCTTCGCCGACGCTCTGCGGGTCGCCCCTCGTATGGAGCACGGCGGGTGCGTTTTCGTTACCGTTCAGGACACCGGCGGCAACTTCGGTCTACTCACTGACGCCGGGTCGCGCGCGTGGGCAGGCGGCATCGCGGCGCTGACCAGGACAGTGGCTCTCGAATGGCCGAACACCTACACCAAGGCCATCGACATCGACAGCACGAAGCAATCCCCGCACCAAGTCGCCGAACAGATCGCCACGGAGATCTTGGCCGGCGGCCCGGAATTCGAAGTGGGACTGGGCAGCAACCATGGCCGCGTGACAGTCGTGGCCGAGGAGTCCCAGGTTACGGGTCAGCTGCCCCGCCTGGATCACCGTGACGTCATCGTGGTCTCCGGTGGTGCACGAGGTGTGACCGCGGCAGCGGTGATCGCGCTGGCAAAGCAAACTCAGGCCAGCTTCGTCCTGATCGGACGCTCCGGCCTGGACGGCGAACCGCCCGCGGTGCGCGGTCTGACGACGGCAGCCGAACTCAAACGTGCCCTGTTGACCGAGGCGCAGCGCAACGGCGCTAAGCCAACACCCCGGCAGTTGGAACAACAAGTCCGGCGCGTGCAGGCCGATCGCGAGATACGTGCGACGATCAGCGCAATCAAGGCCGCCGGCTCGCGTGTCAGCTACCGAGCCATCGACGTTCGAGACCGTGCCGAGGTTGGTGCACTGCTCGATGGTGTCCGGGCTGACATCGGGCCCATTACGGCATTGGTGCACGGTGCCGGTGTGCTGGCCGACGGGCGCTTGAGCCGAAAGTCGACCGATCAGTTTGACCAGGTGTTCGGCACCAAAGTCGTTGGCCTGTCTACGCTGCTCGACGCAACGGCATCCGACGGGCTCAAGGCGATCCTGCTGTTCTCGTCGGTATCGGCATACCGCGGCAACGTCGGACAGGGCGATTATGCGATGGCCAACGAGGTCCTGAACCGGGTCGCGCTCGCAGAGCAAACCCGCCGGGGCCCTTCATGTCTCGTCCGCTCATTGGGCTGGGGGCCGTGGGAGGCAGGCATGGTGACGCCGGCCCTGAAAGCCGTGTTCGAGTCGCGGGGCATCACACCCATCCCGGTTGACGACGGTGCCTGCGCATTCGTTGCCGAAGCACTCGACAGCCAGACAAGGGATGCGCAGGTAGTGCTCGGCGGCGCGCTAACGCCCGGCGGGCTCCCGGATCGATTGCCGGAGAAGGGGCGCCTGGTTCGCGTGGCGGTAAATGCCGCGCAACAGCCATACCTGGGAGATCACCGCGTTCGAAAGCAGGTGCTACTACCGGTCGTACAGGTCGCGGAGTGGTTCGTACGCGCGGCGCAGGGCTGCCGGCCGGGCCAGCAGGTTGTGCGGCTGCTGGACCTTCGCGTTCTTCGCGGCGTCGTATTGCCGAACTTCAACGGTGCCGGCGATGCGTTCGTAGTGCGCTGCCTGCCAATCGAAAATGCGCCACGGCGGCTGCAGCTCGCGCTACTGGACACCGCTGGGGCGGTTCGCTACAGCGCCACCGCCGAGCTGGGCGCCGACAATCAGGGCATGCCAGGATTCAGATCGGGTTGCGCCACAGCGCATTTAAACACCGAGCAACTCTTGCAGCAGTCCTGCTACGGCGACGGCCGGCTGTTCCACGGCCCAGCCTTCCAAGTGATTGAGCGGGTATCCTGGTGCGAACCATCCGGTGCGACAGCACAATTGCACGGCCTAGACCACGCGGGATGGCCGCATCAGTGTTGGGCAACCGATCCGGCCGCGCTGGACGGCTGCCTGCAACTCGGATTCTTGTGGGGCCTGATGCGCACCGGCAATCGCATGCTACCCCTGCAGATTCAGCAGATCGTTCGATACCGTCCGGGACCCGCCGACGGCACCCTGTATTGCCATCTCGACAACGGCGAGTCGAACGACAACCGCATCGTGTTCGACCTGAGGCTGACCGATGCCGTCGGGTCAGCGATCGCTGAATTCAAACGGGTCGAAATGTACGCGTACGGCGACTGAGTACATCACTGAAACGGCCAAGGGCGGAGGCCTCATGAAATTTGAACCGATCGCGGTCGTCGGGCAGGGCTGCGTCTTCCCGGGTGGGTTGAATCCCGACCAGTTGTGGACGACGATCCAACAGGGCCGAGACGTCCTCGGGGCACCCCCGCAGGATTATTGGGGGGTCAGTGGTGCCCGCATCATGCGCGAGCAGATCACCGGCCCGTGTTTCGACCACACCTGGTCCGACCGAGGCGGCTATGTGCGCGGCTTCGAAGCTGTCTTCGACCCGAATGGCTTCCTGCTCGACGCCGATTCCCTGACCACCCTTGATCCCCTTTACCGATGGACGCTTCATACCGCCCGCCAAGCCATCGAAAGCGCCGGCTGGCAGGTCGGCAGTGTTCCCGAACGCGGGGGCGTCGTATTGGGGAACCTGAGCTATCCCACCCACACCATGGCCACGCTCGCCGCCAAGGTGTGGCGCGCGGACGACGCCGACATCGACTGGCGCAACCGGTTCAACTCCGGGCTGCCCGCGCACCTTGTCGCTCGTGCGCTGGGCCTGACGGCGGGAGCGCTGTGCGTCGATGCCGGCTGCGCGTCGTCGCTGTATGCGATCAAGCTGGCCTGCGACCGGCTGCATGACCGGACCGCCGACGTCATGCTGGCCGGTGGCGTCAATCGCGCCGACGATCTGTTTCTGCATGTGGGCTTCTCCGCGTTGCAAGCGTTGAGTCATGCGGGCGCGTCGCGTCCGTTCCATCAACAAGCCGACGGCCTGGTTCCGGCCGAGGGTGCCGGTTTCGTTGTCCTGCGGCGCCTCGACGACGCGCTGGCGTCCGGTGAGCAGATACTCGGCCTGATCCGCGCGTTGGGTCTCGCCAACGATGGCCGCGGAAGCAGCATGCTGACGCCTTCACAGGAGGGCCAGATCCGTGCGATGCGGTCGGCGTACGACATGGCCGACCTGGACCCGAAAGACATCTCGATGATCGAGTGTCACGCAACGGGAACCCCGCTGGGCGACCTCACCGAACTGAAAAGCATGGCCCGCATCTTCGCGGGCGCTGAAGGCCTGCCGATCGGATCGCTGAAATCCAATCTGGGCCATTCCATTACGGCCTCCGGCATCGCCGGCCTGATCAAGGTGCTGGGGGCCATGCGGACCCAGTTGCGGCCCCCGACGTTGCACGTTGAGAATCCGGTGCCGTTCATCGCAGAGTCGCCGTTTCGGTTGCTCACTGCCGCCGAACCGTGGGCCACCAGCGCACCACGGCGCGCAGCGGTCAACAACTTCGGTTTCGGCGGCAACAACGCGCACCTGATCGTCGAAGAATGGGTGGATCCCGACCGGCCGAGCGCCGACGCACGATGGTGGTGCGGGAGCCCGCGTCGGATGGACCCGGACGTCGCGATCGTGGGCTTGAGCATCATTGCCGGCGACGGCTACGAAACCGCCGAGGTGGCAAACCATCTCGCCGCGGGCCAAGCACTGGTCACCCAGGAAGCCGACGGTGTCCTCCGCGCGCGCATGTGCACCCTGGCACTGGATGTGACGAAGGTACGATTTCCGCCGAGCGATCTGAAAAACGCACTGCCGCAACAGATTGCCGCGCTGCGTGCCGCCCTCAACATCGCCGAGGTCATCACGAGCCTGCCCCAGGAGACCACCAGCGTCCTGATGGGCATGAACTGCGACGCCGAGGTGGCCAGGTGGGGTCTGCGGTGGCGGCTCGCCCACACGATCGATGATCCGGCACAACTGGCCCAGACGCGCGACGGCGTCGTTGCGGGCCTGGCCGCCAGCACCGTCGTCGGATCGATGCCCAACATCGTCGCCAACCGGATCAACAGCCAATTCGACCTGCGCGGTCCCAGCTTCACCGTGTCGCGTGAGCAGTTGTCGGGCACAACGGCACTCGAGCTGGCAGCACGCGCGCTTCGACACGGCGAGATCGATGCGGCCGTGGTGGGTGCGGTCGACCTCAGCTGCGAGCCGGTCCACGAGGCGGCAGCCCGCATGCTGCTCACCGCAGACGAGCAGATCCCCGGTGATGCCGCGGTGCTGATGGTGCTCAAGCGCGCCGAAGATGCTCGCCGAGAAGGCGATACGATCTACGCCCTGTTGCCTGGTGCCCCGTGCACCCCAGGCGAGGAACCCGCTCATGAGCTTCGGGTCGGCAGCGCGCCGGGAGGCTTCAATGTCACGCCGCTGCTGGGCCATGCCCATGCGGCCTCTGGGCTGCTGCAAGTGTCGGCCGGGGTGCTATTCGGTTTCCTGGGAATCGAACCCGACGGTTCCCAGGCCACCCAAGGGCCGCGTGCGGTGGTGGTCACCCTCGACGGACTGGCCGGCGAGCATCAACAAATTACCCTGCGCACACCGCCGGGCTTGCCCCGCGACAGCGCGGCACAACGTCAGACTCTTGCGCACCAGCTGGCTGCCGCGCGCGGTGACAGCGGCAACGCGAGGCTGCTGGAGTTCGGGGCACACATGCCGCCCGTTCGGCTGCCCGCCCTCCCCGACCTGACGAGCCCGCCAGCTGCGGCGGACGCCAGGCCGTCGGCTACCGTGCTGCCGAAACCTCCGGTCATGCCCACCGCAGCCGACGCATTGCCCGTTCTCGGCGACGCCCTGTCGTCCGCGTCGGCGTCCCATATCGCGACGTCGCATCGCTGCGACAACGGCGCGCACCGGGCAGTGCAGCCGTTGCCGCCGAGCGACGCCGTCCTTCCGTCGCCGACATTCAAGGCCACCCCCACCGGGTTGACCTTGGACCAAGACGGCTTGCGGGTGCACGCTTCGGGCAAGATCTCCGAAATCTATGGTCCGGCTTTCGCGTGCCAAGACGACTATCCGCGCCAAACGCGGATGCCCCAACCTCCGCTGCTGCTCGCGGATCGATTACTGGGCATCGACGCCGAGCCCGGTAAGGCCGGCACCGGAACCCTGTGGACCGAGACCGATGTGACAGCCCACGGATGGTGGCTGCACCAGGGCCGGATGCCGGCCGGAATCATGATCGAAAGCGGCCAGGCCGATCTCATGCTCATCTCTTGGATGGGTGCGGATTTCGCCAACAAAGGCGAACGCGTGTATCGCCTCCTGGGGTGCGAATTGACCTTCCTTGGTGGCTTGCCCGAGATTGGCGACACCCTGCGCTTCGACATCCATGTTGACGGTCACGCCCGCCAAGGCGACATCCGCCTGTTCTTCTTCCACTACGACTGCACCATCGGCGGCACCGAACGATTGGCGGTTCGCAACGGCCAGGCCGGCTTCTTTTCCGACGAGGAACTGGCCGCCTCGGGCGGAATCCTTTGGCGCCCGGAGGAAGAGACCGTTACTGGTCGCCTCGATCCCCCGCCGTGCCCAACGGTACGACACTCCTTGTCCACCAGCGATCTCAAAGCCCTTGCCGCCGGCCAGCTCTGGCCGCGGCTGGGCGCGGGATTCGAGCGTGCGGCAAGCCATACTCGCACTCCCGCCACCGCCGGTGGCGACATGTTGTTCATCGACGAAGTGACGCAGATCGACTTCTCCGGCGGCCCCTGGGACCGTGGCTATCTGCGCGGTGTGCAGCACATTACCGCCGAAACCTGGTTCTTCCATGGGCATTTCAAAAACGACCCGTGCATGCCCGGAACCTTGATGTTCGAAGGCACGCTGCAAGCAATGGCCATCTACATGACGGCGGCGGGCATGACGCTGGCATGTGACGGGTGGCGATTCGAACCGGTTCCGTTCGAGACCTGCAAACTCAAGTGCCGCGGCCAGGTCACTCCCAGCTCCCGCGAAGTCGTGTACGAGGTTTTCGTCCGAGAGCTCATCAACGAGCCCGAGCCGACACTGTTCGCCGACGTGCTGTGCACCGTAGACGGGTTGGCCGCCTTCCATTGCCCACGTCTGGGGTTGAAGCTTTCCCCCGGCTGGCCCATGGATCAGGGCCTGCCACAACTAGATCACTACGTGGAACCCAAGCCGGTCGCGGTCAGCGACGGGTTCAGTTTCGACTACAAGTCATTGCTGGCTTGCGCTTGGGGCAAGCCATCGCGCGCCTTCGGCGAGCGCTACCAGCGATTCGACACCAGCCGCAAGGTTGCTCGTTTGCCCTCTCCGCCTTATCACTTCATGTCGCGCGTGACCGAGGTGGTAGGCGAGATCGGGGTGATGAACTCGGGCGCGGCCCTGGTCGCCGAGTACGATGTGCCTTGCGATGCTTGGTATTTCACGGCAAACGGTTGTCACACGATGCCCAGCGCGGTGCTGATGGAGGTCTGCCTGCAACCCTGCGGTTGGCTGGCCAGCTATGTCGGCTGCCCGCTGTCGACCGACGTGGACCTGTTCTTCCGCAACCTCGACGGCATCGGTGTTCAGCACCAGGAGATCGGCCCGTCCACCGGAACGTTGCGCACCGAAGTTCACCTGAAAAACGTTGCCAAAGTCGCCGACACCATCATCGTCAGCTTCAGCGCACAGGCTTATGCGGGCGACATCCAGGTCTACAGCGCCCAAACGGTTTTCGGCTACTTTCCCGGCCCGGCACTGGAACAGCAACTAGGTCTACCGACGAGCGATGCCGAGCACGAGCAGCTCGCAGCGCCATCCGCGGCTCCCGATGTCGATCTGACCACCCGTCCGCAGGGCCATTTCGGCCCCGGCGCGAGATTGCCTGAACCGATGCTGCTGATGATCGACCGCGTCACCGGACGCTGGCCCACCGCCGGTCGCGCAGGATTGGGGCGCTGGCGTGCCGTCAAGAACGTCGATCCCACCGAGTGGTTCTTCAAAGCTCATTTCTTCCAAGACCCGGTACAGCCAGGATCCTTGGGAATCGAGTCAATGATCAACCTTCTGCAGTTCGCCATGCTGGATCTGGGGCTTGGCGAAGAAGCGGGTCCGCACGCGCGATTCGAACCGCTGGCCATCGACCAGTCGATGACGTGGCGCTATCGCGGACAGGTCCGCCCACACAACAAACTGATCACCACGCAATTGGAGATCACCACGATTGAACGCAGTGACGACGGGATTCTGGCGCTCGCCGATGCCGCGCTTTGGGTAGACGGGCTGCGGATCTACTCGGCCACCAATCTTGGGATGCGGATCAAAGCCAGCCCGCACGGCCAAACCGTCACGCCCGGTGAATCGTCGGGTGCCACAGCGGCGGCCACAACGCTGACGACCATCATCGATCCCGTACACGACAGCTGGATCGCCGACCATCGCCCGACCCAAACCGCCGCAGCCCTACCGCTGATGTCGGTGTTGGACCTGGTCGGCCGGGCAGCTGCGCAAGCCGCCGACGGCGCGGCAGTAGTGGAGATCCGCGACTTGTATCTCTCGCGCTGGATAGTCATCGACGCACCGGTGCACCTTCGCACTCAGGTCGAGCGGACAGCGTCGGGCACCTACGATGCGCACCTGCTCGTGTGGCGCGAAGCTGCCAATCCCAAGCTGTCGCGTTGGGAGACAATCGGTTCCGCCACCGTCTCGACGGCTTCCGACTATCCGGATGGACCACTGGCGCCAAGTCCGCTGAGCGCGGCGTTGCCCATGTCCAACCCGTATGACTCCGGCGCCGTGTTCCACGGTCCGGCGTTTCAGAGCCTCGATGACGGAGCCGAGTTCAGCCACGACGGCGCGAGTGGAACCTTGACGGTCAGCCGGTGCGCCGTGCCTGCCGGCCTCGTGCACCCCGGAGTGCTCGATGCGGGTTTGCACATCGTGCCACACACCGAGATGAGCGTGTGGACTGGGCACAGCCGCGGTCCGGACCGCTCCTCGACCGATGCGAAAGTTGGTTTCCCACACCACATCGCGTGGGCGCGGTTTTACCGCGCTGCACCCGAGCACGGAAAGGTAGCCGTCGAGGCGCGCTTCGCGGGCTTTGAAGATTCGCAACAGCAATGTCCGATGGTCGATCTGTGGTACGGCATCGATGACCGCCCTTGGGCGCAGATCCGGGTAGTGGAGGTGTTGTTGCCGAAGACATCACTGGGTCAAGCCAATGGTGTGCAGCGGCGCGCCTTCCTGCAGCGCCGAGCCGTGCCCGGGCTATCGCTGAGCGAACAGCGCGGACCCGGCGAAATCGAGCTTGACGTAACACGAGTCAACCAGGCCAACTGGTTCCCGGGCACCGTTCAAGCGCTGTATTCGTGCAGCACTAGCGGGCCTGCACGGTCGGCCCGGCTGGCTGCCGAAGTGGCGGCCAAGGAAGCCGTCGCCCACGCCGCGCACGGCGCGATTCATCCCTGCAGGGTGCAGGTGAGAAACGGTCAGGCGACCTGCCCGACGCTGCCGCTCGAAGCCATTTCAGTGACGATCGAGAACACCAGCCCGCAGGTGGTGCACGCGCGCGCGGGGCTGCAATGCGACTGGGCGCCAATGCGAGCCTGGTGGGCCCAAGAAACCGGCAAGCAACAGGGCTGGCTTGGCGATCTGCTGATTTGGGCGCTGCTGTCGCGCTATGTGCGCCACGTCATCCTCGAGGATCCCGCCGCGCTGCAGGAGCTCAACGGCCGCAGCGTGCTCTTGCTCGCCAATCACCAGGTGCAAATCGAATCGATCCTGGGCACGGTGATCGCCTCTTGGCTGACCGACACGACCGTGGTCACCGTATCGAACGCCAAACACCTAAACCGTTGGGTCGGAAGCCTTTCGCGGACCCTCGGCAGCGGCGAAACCACCGGCCTGCGCAACATTCACTATTTCGATCAAGACAAGCCGCACACCTTTTTGGCCATCGTCGACAAGGTTAAGCAGGACATCGCTGAGCGTGGCTCGTCGTTGCTGGTCCATGCCTCCGGCACCCGGCAGACTTCCTCCACTCAGCGGGTCCGAGCGCTTACCTCCACGCTGCTGGATCTCGCAGTGGACATGTCTCTGCCGATCGTGCCACTGCATTTCGCCGGCGGCCTGCCCGAGCAGCCGCTGAACCACAAGCTGGAGGTCCCGTACCGGCACGCCGCACAGGACTACATCTTCGGATCACCCATCCTGCCCGACGAATTGGGTGCACTTCCATACGCCGCACGCCGGACCCGGGTCCTGGACGCCATCAACGCGCTGGCACCCGTCACGGATGCGCCACACGAACCCAACCCAGCCGCCGAAGCTCGAATAGCCGCTGCCGCCATGGCTTTGACACCAGGGCAAGAAATCTGGGCTGCTATCGACGATGCGTTGGACGCGCTACCCGTCGAGTGGCGTCACCAGCCCGGCTATGCCGAGTGGCTGAAGATCCGCGGCGATATCGGTTGCACCGCAGGGTAATTCGCGGTAATAAGGCGCTCCGACCCGGAAAGGTCGAGCTGCACCGCCCCAGCGATCTTCGTGCTGCCGCTCAGGCCACCCCTACCTGATGGGCCGAGGCCGCGCGAACCAGATGCGGGTTAGCCTCCAGAGCCGCCCGGGCGGCGATCCGGCCGGCCTCCACTGCGGCATCGACCTGTTTGAAGTTCAGCAGTCCGACCCCGGACACGTTCGGCTCGATGATGGCCGCAACCCTAGGGAGCTCGCGCAGATTCCTGCTGGCCGACGCAAGGTCCACGATGCGAAGCAATGTCTCTTGCAACGACGGCAGCGCTACGTCCGTGCCGGTCAAGAAGCGCCGGACGAACCCGGGAGGCTGAAGTACCTGCGGCAGCAGGCCAAACCCCTTTGACGGCAAATACTTTCGGCGTAGGTCCACGCAGATGACTTGGCCATCTGGATCGGCGCACATCACGTCGGCCGGCAGGTTGTTCACCAGACCACCGTCGACCAGGACATGCTCGCCGTCGGCCACCGGCGGCAACAGACCGGGGATCGAGATCGATGCGCGCACTGCGACCGACAGCCTGCCCCGCCGATGGACGATCTGACGGCCGCTGATGATGTCGGCGGACACGCAGAAAAACTCCCTCGACAGATGCTCGATCAAGGTGCCGGCGGCGAATTTCTCTATCAGACGATCCCAGCGTCCACCTCGAGTCAGCGCCACCACAGGGATTGCGTAATCGCCGAAGGGATAGCCCTGTGAGACGAACTCCCGGACCGCGCCAATCCCCTTCCGGGCGTCCATTCCCAGCGCGATGGCCCCGGCAACGAGGGCACCGGTGCTCGTTCCGCCGAACCGATCGATGACGACACCGGCACGGGTGAGCTCTTCGTAGACACCGAAGTGCGCAAGACCCCGAACGCCCCCACCCGCCATCACCAGACCGACCGACCGCCCGGCGATTCTGCGGGCCAAGGCCGCGATGCCATCGTCGTTGGCGGGATGATGGGAGATCGGCTGCAGCAGATCCCACCAACTCGGATCCGGTTCTGCGATCCGCGTGATCAGGTGGACCGGCCGTTGGGTGACAAGTGGATCAACGGCTTTCGGTGGACGTGGTTGATCCACCAGAACCACGAGTCGATCGCTTTGCGCGGCAACATATCGCCGCCAGAGCTCTCCTGAGCCTTTGTCGGCCACGAGCAGGACCCAATCGTTGATTCGCTCCGCGCGATCGAGAGTCGCGCTGAACGCTTCCACCAACTCGCCGTAATGGTCGACATCGGTGGTGTCAGCGGGCGGGGCCACCACGCCCGTCTGGCCGTGGCACCCCAGGTGAGTCGCGATCGAGTCGACGGTCGGGACGGCAGACACATCCCCCGTCGACAAAACGCCGATCACCCGGGGACGCCGGGAGATGTCGGCAGATCGCGACTCGCGAAGCATCCTCGCCATGGCGCGCAGCATCACCGATTGCAGTCGCGGAGTCGTAGCGAGGACGTCGGTGAAAGTATCGGCGGCGATCTTCCAGACGGCGCTGTCCCGAAGAGCTTGCACTCCGGCCGCGCGCGTCGCGCCGGCTATCACCCCAAGCTCTCCGATCGACTCGCCGGAGGCCATCTCACCGACTACGTGTCCATCGGCATTGATAGCCACGAACCGCCCCGAGTCGACGATATAGATGGCGTCGGATGGATCGCCCGCGTGAAAGAGCCACTCGTTGGCGGGCACCCGATGGCGTTCCACCATCCTCGACAGTTGCGCGAGGTGTTCGTCGTCGATGTCAGCGAATATCGGAAGGCTCCGCAGCGCGCTTCGCTTATCGGCCGCACGCCGTCGGGGCGTGTGCCGCTGGCCGCTCATGGGTTCCCACCAAGGGCCAGCACCTCATCGAAACCACCGACGAGGCAGTCGTGGAAGACGTCGTAGTCAGGAACCGCGCCGCTGTCCACGCTGATACCCATTGCGCAGGTGTCGATATAGCTCAACAGGGTGACACTCACCGCCGCACCGACCGTCGAGCCGAATGGATAGTATTTGCAGACTCTGGCCCCGCCGATGTACACCGGCACCGGTACCCCCGGCACATTGCTGGCCGTGATGTCGGTCTGGCGCACGACCGAACTGATCACCCCGACCGGCAATAGGTTCACAACTCCGGCGACGAGGTCGGTGTAGGACAACAACGGTTCCTCGCGTAACGCCGACGTGCGCTGGTGAATGGCCTCGATCTGGTCCGCCGGATCGGCGATGTCCACCGGTACGTTGAATCTCGTTGGGGCCAGCCGGTTTCCGCCCATATCGTCGTTGTCGGACCGCAGACTGATCGGCATCGCCAGATGCACCTCGCTCACAGCGGCGCCGTGCTTTGCGTGATAGTGGCCCAGTCCACGCACCAAACCGGCGATGAATGCATCGTTGAGAGTGCCGCCACGACGCTTGGCAGCCGAACGCAATGCCGACGTTGAGACCTCAAGCACGCCGATCTGACGAGCCAGGCTGCGTTCGGTCATGACGTGTGATCCCGCCCCCACCAGCGGCCGAACCACCCGGTAGAGGGATCCAGCGATCGAGGTCACCGTTGCCGCGGTGTCCAGCGGTCGCCGCAACGCCCGCGACAACACCGCGGGTACGCCGCGAGCGGCGCCGGCCAACATCTTGGCCGCTAAGTCGCCGTGGTAGCGAGCCAGGTCGGCATATCCGCTGCCCCAGCTGCGACGTGGCACGGTTGGAAAGACCGCCAACACCTGGCGTTCTGGCGGCTCCTCGGTGAAATCGAGCATGGTCATCGCAATCTGAAGAGCGCCTACCCCGTCGGTAAGGGCGTGGTGGAATTTGCACATCAGCGCCGCTTCGCCGCCGTCGAGCCCTTCAATCAACGTGACGGTCCACAGCGGGCGCGCGCGGTCGAAATCCTCCATTGTGGCCACTCGCACCATTTCGAGGACCCTGTCGAAAGTGCCCGGTTCGGCCACGGTCACCCGGCGCAGGTGAAAGTCGAAATCGAAGTCGGGGTCGGGCTCCCACCGATGTGGGGCCGGGCGCGGCGACTCCACAAGCCGGCACCGCATCGTCGGCATCTTCCGGGTCATGAGCTCGAATCGGTATCGAACCTCGTCCCAATCGGGGGATCTTTCCAGCAGCGCGAGCGTGATTCCGGTCGAGCGCAGCCGGGGATCGCTTTCCAGCGACCAGGAAATCGCGTCGATATTGCGCATGAATTCGGTCATGTTCTGGTCCTTTTCGACGATGAATTTTCTATCCCTGACCCACACCGGGGTCACCCGTACTTAGCGGCGCAATAGAGCCGAGATTTGCGGCATGACCGCGCGGGCGGCCATGCGGCCCGCCTCGCGGGCACGGTCGATCTGGTGGAACTCGACGAAGCCGATGCCACTGGTGTCAGGCGTGATCACGACGTCGGCTTGGGCCAACACCGCCGTCGAGGCCATCGCGCTGCCGATCGTCATGGTGCGGATGAGGGTGTCGCCTATGGCCGGTACCTGGACGGGGCGCCCGTTGGTGGTCGCCGCGCCAGGCTGCGCCGCCCTTCCCGCGCCGATGTTGACCGCTATCAGCGGCCCGTCCCGGCGATCCAGCGCGGTCACCGGCAGGTTGTCGAGCACGCCGCCGTCGACGTGCAGCGAGCCGTCGTAGCGTTTGGGCGGGTAAAGACCCGGGAGCGACATGGAACAGGCCAGCACCTCGGCGAGCACCCCGCTGCGGTGCACGACGGCCTTGCGCGCCAGCAAATCGACGCTGATGCAGCGGAATTGCTTGGGCAGTTCCTCCACCAAGCGGGTGCCGTAGGCATCGTAGAGGGCGGTCATGGTGCGTCGCCCCCGAAAGAGCGCCTTGGTTGGCAGGGTGTAATCGGTCTGACTGCTGCGGATGAAGTACTCGTAGATGTAAGCGTCGACGGCCGCTGCGTCCAGCCCCATAGCGCAAAGCGCGGCAATGATCGCTCCGAAGCTGGTTCCGGCGATGCGGTCGATCCGGACACCGCCGGCCTCCAGCTCCTCGAGCACCCCGAGGTGGGCGAAGGCTCGTGCGGCTCCACCGGCGAGGACCAGTCCGACCGAGTGGCCGGCCAGGCGTGCGGCGAGCGGACGCAGGTCGGCGGTCGCGTGTGCGGCGCGGACCGTATGCGTCGAGCGGGGTGTGATCAGTTCTTCCCACGCCCGCCGGTGTTGGCTGGTTGCCGGCGCCCCCGCCAGCACCAGGTCAGCACCGATCGCTCGCTCCGGCAGGGGTTGCGACGGCGGCGCCGGCTCGGCCGCGACCAGCACGACCCGGTCCGCGACGCGCAGACAGAATTCGCGCCAGTCGGCGTCGTCGGCCTTCGCGTGCAACAACACCTTGTCCGCGGCCTGCTCGGCGCGTTCCAAGCCGTCGCGGTCGACGCGGCTGGGGTGGACCACCTTCAGCCGGCCCGCCAGCCCGGCGCACAGCTGGGTGGCCACCATCGATACGGGCGCCTGTTGATCGACACCGATCACGGCTATGACCACCTCGGCTGCCGGTATGTGCGGGACAGCGGGTGGCGGCACCCGGTGTAGCCGGGTGGCCAAGGCTTTGACCAGCGCAGCGAGGACACCGGCGTCGGAAATCTTGTCGAATTGGGCCTTGGTCAGGCGCAGCAGAGTGGAGTCGCGCACGGCGCGAATCGAGGCTGATCGGGGCGCCTCGATCAGCAATCCGAGTTCGCCGACCACCTCGCCGCGGCCCAACTCGGTGACCACGACACCGTCGCGCAGCACCTGTAGGCGCCCGTTGCGTACCACGTAGAGCGCGTCGGACACCTCACCCGCCCGGAACAGGTACGAGCCTGCCTGCAGCTCAATGTGCTCGGCGCAGTTACGCACTTCGGCCAGGGCGGCTGGGCCCAGCCCGGCCAGCAGCGGCAAGCCCCGAAGGGGGTCCACCTGGGCGGCTGTGGCCGACGAGTGTTCGACGGACGCGGCGTGGCGCGGAGCCGACCGTGATGCCAGCACATCGATGTGCGGCACCGGCTCGCGCTCAACCGCGTCGCTGGTGACCTGGCGAGTGCGGCCCAGGAACACCGCAGCGACCGCGACGACGGCAAAACAGATCGCGGCAAGCGCCCAGCCTCGTCGCAGCGCCTCTTCGGCGGCGCCGCGAGCCGGCGTCCCGACCACCACCACCAGCAGTGCGATGCCAATCACGGCGCCGATCTGGCGGGTACTGCTCACCACCGCCGAAGCGGTGGCGTAACTGCTGCCGGCCGCCAGACCGGCCAGGGCGGCCCCACCGAGCATCGGTGACGTCGCGCCGACCCCGATGCCCTGCAGTATCTGGCCGGGCAGCCAGGCGCCCAGGAAATCGGGTTTCGATCCGACACGTTCGATGTACCAGAGCAAGCTCCCCGCCCAGATGAGCGCTCCCAGAAGGATGACGATGCGGTAACCATGACGGTCCGCGACGCGGCCGAGCACCGCGGCGACAGCGGCCGCGACGAATGCGGCGGGAGCGATCGCCAGGCCGGCTCGCAATAGGTTGTAGCCCCACACATAGTTCAGGAACAACACGTGGGTCAGCAGATAGGCGTAGAACCCCGCAGTGGCGATCAGCGTCAGCGTGTTGCCGACTACGAACGATCGGATACGCAAGAACGCCGGCTCTATCAACGGTGTCGGGTGCTTGCGCGAGCTGATGACAAATCCCGCCATCGCAACCGCCGCTGCGACCAACGACCCGATGACCGCCGCGCTGACCCAACCCCAGTCCGGGCCCTTGATCAACCCGAATGTCATAAACCCGAGCGCCATGGCCAGCAGCACGGCACCCCGCAAATCGGGCACCCGCCGCCGTCCCGCGGCGCGGCTTTCGATAAGCACCCGCCGCGCGGCCAGCACAGCCACAATGCCCAGCGGCAGATTCACCAAGAACACCCACCGCCAGCTCAGCGCCTGCACCAGGGCACCGCCGATCGGCGGGCCCAGGCCCGCTGCGATCGCCGCCGTCGCGCCCCACACGCCTACCCCCCGCGCACGGTGGGCGACGTCCAGACTCTCGACGACAAGCCCGAGCGAGGCCGGCACCAGGATCGCTGCGCCAACACCCTGCAGCACGCGGAACGCAATCAGCTGCCCGACCGTGTCGGCAAACGCGCACAACACGGACGCGATCGTGAACAACACGACGCCGTAGACGAATATCCGCTTGCGCCCGAGCAGATCGGCGAGCCGGCCCCCGGCCACCAGGATCGCGGCGAACGCGATGTTGTAGGCGTTGAGCACCCAGGACACCGTGCCAATGCCGCTGCTATGGAAGTGACTTTGGATGGCCGGGAAGGCGATGTTGACGATCGTCGAGTCCAGAAAAGCCAAACCGGCCCCGAGGCTTGCCACCAACAGCACCGCCGTTGCCGACGGCTGGCGGCGTCGGATGAGTGGCCCGCGCGGGTTGCGGGCCCGCTGGCGTCCACCGTTGGCCGACCCCGTGTCCGTCGCCGCGGTGGCAGCGATCCGGACATCGTTGCCGCTGGCACGATCGGCGGTATTGGTGCAGCCACTCTGGCGTAGCGGCGCGATTCTGCCTGTCATAACCCACTCCTGTTCAGCACCGCTTCGGTGGTGTCGATGAGATGTGTTGTCTGCCTGACGATTGCCGCGCCGCCCAGGTCGCGGGCGGTGTCGCGGGCGCGGTGTAGCAACTCCACCGCGCGGGGCGTGTCTTGCTCAGCGTTTCGCGTCAGCAGCATCTGGGCCCAATAGAGCAAGTTGCGTGCCTCAAACAGCGGCGCACCGATGCGGTCGTGCAGCGCCGTGGCGGCAGCGAAGTGCTGTTCGGCGTCGTCGTACCGATCCAGCGCGCCCGCCAAGTGCCCCAGGATCGCGTGGGCAGAAGAGAAAGCAATAGGCACCGGGTAAATCAGCTGGCTGCGATAGGGATAAAGCAGGTCATAGATTTCCGCGGTGGCATCGCGATTACCGACTCGCACCGCAGTCAGGCCCCAGTGCGCCAGGGCATATAGCCGCAGATCGTCGTGGTTTAGCGAGCCCAGACCGGCTTGGGTTGCCTCGTCGAGCAGTTCGGCGGCCTCCGGCAGGCGTCCGACTTCGGTGAGGTAGAACGCGAGCCTGGCCGGAATTGACGACAGCCGCGGCGCGACCTTTCGCATCTGAATGTTCGCATCAATGATTTCCCCGTCGAGGCGGTCCTGTTCGTAGCGCAGATAGTGAAATTGGGGGCTGTAGAGGAAGACCGCGTCGGGAAAGCCGATCGCCATTCCGATCGCCAGCGCATCGCTGGCGTGCTGCTCGGCGAGTTCGATTTGGCCGCCCAGCGCTGCCGTCGCCGTGGCCAAAAACAGTGCCAGCCAACGCATCCAGGGTTGACCGGTGCGCTCGGAGAGCTGCCAGACCCGGTGTGCGCACTGGCGGGCTTGGTCGCCGTCGGCGATTTCGACGGTGGCGAAAAATCTCATCGCCGCGGCCATGCAGCCCAGGTGCGGGTCATCGATTCCGTCGGCCAAAGCCTGCAGCTCGCCGGTGAGCCCTAGGCGCTCGGCCGTGAGGTCGGGGCGTACCACCTGCGCCGCGCTGACCAGTGTCAGCACGCGAGCCAGTGTGTATTTGTCGCAGTTCTGGCGCGCCAAATCCTGGGCTTCATCGATGAGCGGGCGTACCCGGGTGGTGAAATCCCATGCGGCGCAAGCCTCGGCCGCCAACTGCGCCAGCAGCAGGGGCCGATGGGGAGACTCGGCGGGCAACGCCTCGATGGCCGACTGCAGCGCGGCGACCCGTTCGGCGTCGACGTCGACGACGTTGCTCGGCCAGCCGCGGGTGTTGGCGATCGCCGCTTTTGCCATCCGCTCGCCGTCGCCGAGCCGTGCGGCGAGTTCCCCGGCAGCCAGCAACGTCTCCCGATAGATCGGTTCTCCGGTCTGACGTTGGGCTTCGCCCATCAGGATCATCAGGTCGCAGCGCTCGGCGGTGCTGTCGTCGCCCACCGTGGCCAGTTGCTGAAGGGCCTGGTCAAACCAGCGCAGCGCATCGTCAGGGGCCAGCTGTGCCAGGGCGCGCTCGCCGGCGCGCCGGGCATAAGAAATCGCCTTCGCCGAGCTGGCCGCCTGGCCGGCCGCGGCCCAGTGGTGGGCCAGCTCGCCGAGGCGTTCGTCGATGTTGTGCCCCGCGGTGTCCTCGATGGCCTGGGCGATTCGCCGATGCAGCCGCGCGCGCCGGGTCCGGCTCAGGTCCTCACAGAGAGTGTGATTGATCAACGCGTGCGCGAACACGAAGCGCCCCAAAGTTTGTGGGCTTTCCCGCAACAGCGATCCGGCCACCGCCGACTCCAGCGCGGCCAGCAGGTCATCCTCGCGACGCCCGGTGACCACCGACAACAACTCCAGGTCGAACTCGAAACCGATCACCGCCGCGGCGTCCAGAATGCTGACGGCGTCGGGACCCAGCCGATGGATCCGCTGCGTGATCACATCGCGCACACTGCGCGGCAGAGTGAGCTCACCGATGTCGGCGGTCACCACATAGCGACCGCCATCGGCGCGCTCCACTCCCCCCGACTCGAAGAGATCGCGCAGGATCTCGGTCACGAAAAACGGGTTGCCGTCGCTTTCCAGGCATACCGCCTCGGCCAGCTTGAGTTCCTTGGCGGTGAGCTGTCGACCTGCGGCGGCCGCAATCAGCGACTCCACTTCGCGCTGGGCCAAACCCCCGAGGGCCACCCACTCCACCGCGGGTTCACGACGCAGGTCGGCCAGCAACGAACTCAGCGGATGATCGGCATCGATGTCGCTTTCGCGGTAAGCGCCCAAAACCAACAGCCGTGCGTGCACCAGATGCGCCACCACGTGCTTCAACAGCGCCAGCGAGGGCTTATCGGACCAATGCAGGTCGTCAAGCAACAACACCACCAGCCCTTGGGCGGCCGCGCACTCCAACAGCCCGACCACCGCCCCGAACAACAGGCAGCGCTCGGTGGCCTGGTCACTGACCCGCGGGGCCGGCACATTGGGCAGCCGGCGCGCCAACTCCGGAACCAACCGACACAATTCACCGCCATGCTCGCTCACATGGCGGGCCAGCACCTCGATCGGCGCGTACTCAATCAAACCCCGCAACGCCTGCACCCACGGCTGATACGCCGCTGCCAGCTCCTCGTCACAATGCCCGAAAAGCACACTCGCGCCGTCGGCGTGGGCTTCCGAGACCACCTGAATAGCCAACCGGGTCTTGCCGATTCCGGGCTCGCCGCTGATCAGCACCACCTGGCGGGTGCCGTCCATCGCAAGCTGGCACACCTCCGATAACCGCTCGCGGATGGCTTCGCGGCCCACATAGTCGGTTAACGGCAGCACCTGCAACCGCGGCGGCAATGGGGAGGTCGCCGACTCCAGCGAGGCCCACAACAGCTCGCAGGCCGCCACTGGCTCGGGCAGCCCCTTGAGTTCGAGGTCGCCCACCGAGCGAAAGGTGTGCTCGCCGCGACGACCCACCATCACCCGGGTGACGTTCGACAGCAGCACTTGACCCGGATTGGCCTTGGCGCACAGCCGCGCCGCCTCCACCACCGGAACGCCGAACACATCGCCCTCCGAGCGAGTCGCGTCGCCCATGCTGATTCCGACCCGCACCAACAGCTGTTCGGCCGCACGACGGTTGCGCAACTCATGACGTTGCTGAATCGCTTGGGCGCATTCGACGGCCGCCACCGCCGACGGCAGCGACACCATCAACCCGTCGCCGGTGTTCTTGACCTCGACCCCGTTGGCACCGACCACCGCTTCCCGCAATAGCCGGAAGTGCTCGACCCGCAACTCCTCGGCACGCTCCGGACCGACCCGCGAGGCCAGCGCGGTCGAATCGACCAAGTCGGTGAACAAGACGGTAACCGTCTCGACCTGAGCCATCATGACACCCTCCAGGACATGCAAGACCGGCCACAGCAAATCAGTTATTCAGGCAACTGTCTGTGCTCGCTGCCAATTGGCGAGACTGGCAAACACCGCGAAATGATCGTTTCAAGACGACGATCGCAGGGTCCGATCAGAATCATTCGAGCGCAACACATTCCGCGCCGAAAAGCGGGCGCATTAGATAAGTTGGTGTCGCCCTGGCGTTTTGCCAGACACCGATGCCGCTGCGCGCCGACACACATCGCTTCGCCCCTTACGATTCGCGACAGTTGTGGCGCCCATCACTTTTAGTACCCGAAGTGACGGACACCACGATCCTTCACACGCGTCTAAACAATTCCTCAACAGAGCGCACGGCTACGCGCTTGCGGCCAGCAGGTGGTTGCGCCGCGCTATTGGCGGGCCCAGTGTTGAGGAATTGTTTAGAAGCGCTGGAAGCATCACCCGACATGGCACCTAGGATTGGGATCATCGGCGCTGGCCCCGGCGGCCTTTCGCTAGCTCGATTGCTCACGGAGAAAGGCTTTGCCGATATCACCGTGATCGAGCGAGCGGATCGCGTTGGCGGTAAGTGTTTTACCTTGCAGCACAACGGCATTGGACACGAGCTCGGCGCGTGCTACATACCGCTTGGGTATACCACCGTGAAGAGGTGGATGAAGAAAGCAGATATCGGTTTGTTTGCTGTAGAAAGGCAACGCATATCGACGGCCGTGGGCGACATCCTAGATTTCAAAGACTATGTGATTGGAAGTAAAGCCGGGATATTCGACGCCCTCACTCAAATCAAACGATATGTCGCCGACTGGCGGGTCTTCCACAACTGGGATCTGCATGGTGCGCCCAGCGATGCGGCGGGGACGGCGGGGCGGCGCATGGTTGACGAGGTTGCTGAACCATTCGGCAAATGGCTCGCAGAGCGAGGGCTCGATGTCGTTAACCGATTGGCCGTTCGCTCGATGGGCACCATGGGTTACGGATCGCTCGACGCTGTTCCGGCGCTTTATGGACTTCGCTGGAATACGCCGGCGCTGTTTGCCACCGGACTGATCAAGGTCAAGGAGCCCACACCCGGATGGCTTCCGCTGTGGAACTATCTGACCGCTCAGCTAGACGTTCGCCTCCAACACACGGTTGTTAGCGTCGACCGACGCGAGTCGGGCTACGTCGTCCATACCAACCACGGCGATTTCGAATTCGATCACCTGGTGATCTCCACCCCACTCGACGAAGCCGCCGGGTGGTTTCCGTTCGACGAAACCGAGCGGCAGGCGTATCCCATCGATGCGGACACGCTGCGCTGGCGCGCGTATGTCACCACGCTCGTGGATGTCAAAGGGTGGTTCCACGACATGGATACCATTTGCTGGGAAGACCGCGTACAGGACAAGGCTGCCATTTTCCGGGGGCAGGTCGCCGGGGCTCGCCGAACCGGCGACAAGACTCCTGTTGCGCGTGCCCGGTCTCAGACACGTCCGGATCTCTACGTTTGCTATCAATACGGGGACGGCGGCCAGAGCGATGCGGAGTTGCTCGGCCAACTCGAGACTGATCTCCTCGACGACGGCGCGGTGGTCAACGAGGTGCTTCGCCAATGCCGCTGGAAGTACTCTCCGCAGCTCCAGCCAGACGCCATTCGCGACGGTGCCGTCGAGAAGATGGAGCGGTGCCAGGGACGAAGGAATCTCTGGATTACCGGTGCGACGACCTCGCACGAGACGGTCGGCAACATAGTCGACTCAAATACCCGCCTAGTGGAGCGCATGGTCATGTCGTTCGCCGGGAACGAACCTTCGTCGCCCACGGCCCTGGCATCTGTCGCGGATCAATATCACTATCGCTATCAGCTCGCCTTGAAATAACGCGCCTGGCCGGGACGTCAGATTAGTTGTTGTCGTCGTTCTGCGCGGTATCGAGCAATTCGCGAGCGTGCGCGCGGCCGCTGTCGGACTCGCCCAGGCCGGCCAGCATGCGGGCCAGCTCGGCTACCCGCTCGTCGTGGGAAAGGCGGCGCACGCCGCTGGCCCCGTTCTTGCCGGTGGGTTGCACCATCAGGTGCACGTCAGCGTAGGCGGCGACCTGGGGCAAATGCGTGACCACGATGACCTGATGGGTTCGGGCCAGCCGCGCCAGCCGGCGCCCGATCTGCACCGCCGCCCAGCCTCCGACGCCGGCATCGACCTCGTCGAACACCATCGTGGTGCCCGCGCCCTCTTTCCGAGAAGTGGCCAGTACGACCTCCAGTGCCAGCATCACCCGGGACAGCTCGCCGCCGGATGCACTCTTGGCCAACGGCAGCACCGTCATGCCACGGTGTGCGGCAAAGCCGAACTCGACCTGGTCAATGCCGTCGGCACCGGCACGGGCCTGTTCGCCCGTAGGCAACATCAGTGTCGCGGGATCGTCTCGGTCGGGTGAATCCGTCGTCACGCCGATGGTGAAGTCGGCGTCGGCCATCGCCAGGCCGGACAGCTCGGCAGTGACCTCCTTGGCCAGCTTCTTGGCGGCCTTACGCCGAATCTTGCTGAGATCGACTGCGGCTTGGCCTAATTCGAGCGCCAGATCCTCGACGCGGCGGTTCAGCGCGGCCAGCCCCTCCTCCGAAATGTCGAGTTGGGCCAACCGGTCGCGGGACTCACTCGCCCACCGCAGCACACCGTCGATGTCGGCGGCGTACTTGCGGGTCAAGGTCCGCAATTGGGCTTGCCGGGCCAGCTTGGCATCCAGTGCGCTGGCATCGGCCGGTAGCGCATCGACGTAGTCGCCGAGCTCGCCGATGGCGTCGAGCACCACCGTCAGCGCCTGGCCGATCTGCTCGGCCAGCGCCTGTAGCGCGGTGTCGTCGGTGGATTCCAGGGCCGCCCTGGCGCGGCCCAGGCCGTCGGAAGCGCTAACGCCCTCCGCGTCATCGGAACTCAGCGCCGCCCGGGCGGTCAACGCGGCCTCGCGCAACGTGTCCAACTCGGAGAGCCGAACGATGTCTGCGACCAGGGCGTCGTCCTCGCCCGGCTGCGGGTCGACGGCGTCGATCTCGTTGAGCGCGAACTGCAACCGATCCGCCTCCTGGGCCAGTTCGCGGGTCCGGTTGCGACGGTCGACGAGATCGCGCCGGGCAGACTGCCACGCGTCGCGCAGCTTGCGGTAGCGCTCCAGCGCCGGGCCGGCGGCCGCGAACCGGTCCAGCGCGCCGCGCTGCTCCTCGGAGCGCATCAACCGCAGCTGGTCGTTCTGGCCGTGCAGGGCGAGCAGCTCGTTGGTGAAACCGCTGAGCGATTTGGCGGGAACGCTGCGACCGCCGAGGTAGGCGCGCGACGGGCCGTCGCGGCTGACCGAACGCGACGCGATCACGCTACCGTCCTCGTCGCGTTCTGCCCCCGAGGAATCCAGAATCGTATCCAGCTGCGCGGCCACGGTGCCGTCGAGATCGCTTGTGGTGAAACGACCTTCGACAACGGCGCGGGTGGCTCCTGACCGCACGCGGTTGGCGTCTGCGCGGGCCCCGCCGAGCAGGTGCAGCCCGGTGACCACCATGGTTTTGCCGGTTCCGGTTTCGCCGGTCAGCACGGTCAGGCCGCGATCGAACTCAGCGGTCGCGACGCTGATTGCGCCCAGCGACTCGATACGGATTTCGGTAAGCACTAGTTACTGCCCGCGCCAACCCGTCACCGGCAAGCGGAATTTGCTCACCAGCCGGTCGGTGAACGGGGCGCTGTCCAGTCGTGCCCATTTGACCGGCGTGGCGCAGCGGGTCACCTCGAGCCGACTGCCGGCCGGGACCGGCATTTCGCGCCGGCCGTCGCAGAACACCAGCGCATCGTGACCGCCGGCCTCGATTTCGATCGCGATCGCGGCATCGGGACTGGTGACCATCGGCCGGCCGAACAGTGCGTGAGCGTTGTTGGGTACCACCAGGATTGCTTCCAG
Source organism: Mycobacterium szulgai (assembly GCF_002116635.1). Lineage (GTDB taxonomy): Bacteria > Actinomycetota > Actinomycetes > Mycobacteriales > Mycobacteriaceae > Mycobacterium > Mycobacterium szulgai. The sequence goes on from NZ_LQPW01000174.1 coordinate 23,838, forward strand.
GTCGGGCCACAACACCGGTCCGCCGGCGGAGAACGCATAGGCGGTGGAACCGGTGGGCGTCGATACCAGCACCCCGTCGCAGCCGAACGTCGAAACCGGGCGGCCGTCGATCTCGACGACAACCCCGAGCACGCCCAGCCGCGGACCCTTCTCGAGGCTGGCTTCGTTGAGTGCCCAGCCCTGATCGACGATGCGGCCCCCCTGGCGTACCACGACGTCCAGGGTCAGCCGCTCTTCCACCCGATAGTCTTGTGCGACAACATGTTCGAGCACCGCGTCGATGGCCTCCGCCTCGGCTTCGGCCAAGAAGCCGATCCGGCCCAGGTTTACCCCCAATACCGGAATTCCCACGTTGCGGGCTAATTCGGCGGCACGCAGGAATGTCCCGTCGCCACCCAGGACCAGCACCAGTTCGCAGCCCTCGGCCGCATGCGGGTCGGCGTCGACGAGATCGATTCCGACGCCGCGGCCGCGCATATCGTCGGGACCCGACCGTATCCCGCCGCGGTCGACCGCCTCGGCCGACAGCGCACGCAAATTAATTCCTTTGTCGCTCAACACTTTTTCCACCCGGCGGGCGGTCTCGGTCGCTTCATCGCGCCCGGTGTGCACGACCAGCAGGACGGTACGTTCTTGGGTCACTGCGGTCCCTCCAACACGGCCCGTTGCACGGCGGCTGCCAGCGCATCACCGGACAAGCCACGATCGGTTTGGGCACGCAGCCACAGGAAGTATTCGACGTTGCCCGAGGGCCCCGGTAGCGGACTGGCGCTCACGCCGACGGTGTGCCATCCCAACTCCTGGCCACGCTGGGCAACGGCGAGTACCGAGTCAATACGCAATCGCGGGTCATGCACCACCCCGCCAGGCCCGACCTGGCCTTTCCCTACCTCAAACTGCGGCTTCACCATGGGAACGATATCGGCGCCCGGCGCAGCGCATCCAGTCAGAGCGGGTAACACGGTCGCCAGCGAAATGAACGACAGATCGGCTACCAGCAAGTCGCAGGGCCCGCCGATCGCCTCGGGGGTCAACTCGCGTGCGTTGGTCCGCTCGACAACCACCACCCGTGGATCGCTGCGCAACGACCATGCCAGTTGGCCGTAACCGACGTCGGCGGCAACCACTTCGGCGGCACCACGGTCCAGCAGGACTTCGGTGAACCCACCGGTCGATGCGCCCGCATCCAGGCAGCGCCGCCCCGCCACCGGGATCTCGAAGGCGTCCAGGGCACCGATGAGCTTGTGCGCTCCGCGGGAAACCCAGCTGCGTTCCTCGGCCGCCACGGTCAGGTTGGCGGTGACGGCCACCGCGGTGGCGGGCTTGACCGCGGGCAGGCCGTCGATGCGCACCTTTCCGGCTCCGATCAGCTCCGCGGCCTGCTGCCTGGATCGCGCCAGGCCCCGCCGAACCAGTTCGGCGTCAACGCGGGCACGCCGAGACATGCGCGCGCTCAGCCCTTCTCCGCCGACTCCAAGGCAGCCAACAGCACGTCGTGCGCCTCGGAGAGACGTCGGGCGATGTCTTCCAATTCGGCCAGAGATGGTCCGTTCTCGCCGTCAGTCACCTCGGGTAACTGGGCGAGCAGGGATTCGATTTCCGCGCGAATCTCGTCAGGATCGATAGTCATTGCGCTCCTACGCTAGTGGGCGGCTAGTCGGTGCGCATCATCGACCAGCGGCCCAGGGCGTCTCGGGCCTGCTCGTCGCCGGGCTCGATGATCGGTGTCCGGCCGTCGATCGCGGCGTCCCATACCGCGTTGGCGACGGCACGCACGATCGATAGCTCATCGCCGGGATCGCCGTTGGCGCTGATCGTCAGCGTGCCGCCGTTGACGTCAACCCGCCAGCCCGGCTGCGGCGCCACCTTCAGCAGCTCGCTGTCCTGATGCAGGCTGCGCAGATCCCGGCCGATATAAGTGGGCCGCCGCGCGGGTTCGGCGTACACGGCATCGCGCGCGGTGTTCACCCCGGTGAGCACCATCAGGCTGGGCAACCCCGCGGCCTTGGCGCCCTCGATGTCTGTGTCCAGCCGGTCCCCGATGACCAGCGGCGCAGTGAAATCGCCGCGTCCCACCGCATCTTTCATCAGCTGTGGAGCGGGCTTGCCGGCCACTTGCGGCTCGGCGCCAGTGGCAGTTCGCAGCGCGGCCACGAAGGACCCATTGCCCGGCAGCAGGCCGCGCTCGGTGGGCAACGTCGGGTCGATATTGGCGGCCACCCAGAGCGCACCGGCCCGGATGGCCAGGGCTGCCTCGGCAAGCTCAGCCCAGCCGATCGTCATCGAGAGACCCTGCACCACCGCCACCGGATCGTCGTCGTGCCGGCGCACGGGACGCAGTCCGACAGCGCTGATCTCATTGGCCAGCGCATCGGTGCCGACGACCAGGACCTTGGCATCGGCTGGTAGCTGGGCGGCCAGCAGGTGAGCGGCACTTTGGGCGCTGGTGACGACGTCCGCACCGGTCGCGGTGAAGCCGAGGTCGCTCAGATGGTCTGCGACCTCGTCAGCGCTGCGCGAGGCGTTGTTGGTGACGAACAGCTTGCGAGCTGTTACCGCGTCCAGCGATTCCACCGCGCCCGCGGTGGGTTCGCGGCCCCGAAACACCGTCCCGTCCAGGTCGATCAGCAGGCAATCATATTGCTGTGCAATCGTTTTCACTTTTCGTCCGCCGAGCCCAGCTCGTCCAACCGGTCCTCGGCGTCGGTAACGCCGTCGACGTCGGCCGCCGCGGAGCGCAGAAACCACTGCAACGCCTCTTCGCTGCGGTCCAATGCCAGCAACGTGTCGGCGTAGGCGTAGAACAACCGCGCGGCCGTGGAACCGGTGCGGCCTGGATCCAGCTGTGGAGTGGACAACACCGTCAGCGCCTGCTCCAGCTGGCCGAGATCGGCACGCGCACCGGCCGCGACGATCCGCAGTTCGTCGGCGTCGTCACCGCTGAGCTGGGCCGCCTCTGGGCCGCGGGCAAGTTCGATGGCACGCTCCGGGCGCCCAAGACCACGTTCGCAATCGGCGATAAGCGCCAATAGCGACGACTTGCTGCCCATCCTGCGTGCGGCTCGCAGTTCGGCCAGTGCCTGAGCCCAATCGCCACAGTGATAGGCGGCAATTCCGACCGCCTCCCGAATCGCCGCTATTCGGGAGGACCGAGCCCGGGCCGCGCGCGCATGGTTCAGGGCGGCTTCCGGGTCGTCGTCGAGGAGGGTGCCGGCGGCCACCAGGTGACGCGCCACGGTATCGGCGGTGGCCCGGTCCAACGTGCTCAACTCACGCCTGATTTCGGGCGCCAACTGCCGGGCATCCACCCCTTGGGGAATCGCCGGCCCGTCTGCGGCGGCCCGGTCGCCGCCGGCCTGCTGCGGCTGCACTGGTCGCGCGCGGCCGGGGCCCGACCACGAGGCATCACGCTCACGCCGTGGACCGCGCCGCGGCGCGCCGCCGGAACCCGATCGCGGTCGTTGCTTATCGCTGCGCCCGTGCCTGTCGTCGACCACCCGCTACAGGTTACGGGCACCCGAGACGGGCGGTCAGGCCTCCTTCCACAGAGCGGGTGTGGCGGCCGGGGTCCAGGTCGGGTCGTAGGCGGTGTGCGACTGCAGGCACGTGTAGGTCTTGCCGTTGTAGGTGACGGTGTCGCCGGCTGCGTACTTGGTGCCCGGTGCCCAGGCTTTTGCAGTGCCGGGCGGCATTGTGGTGGCGGGCGTGGTCACACTGGTCGGTGGGGTGCTGGTCGGTGGCGTTGTGCTGGTCGGCGTTGTGCTGGTGGGTGCCTGGCCGCCGCCGACGATCAGGTCGACACAGTTGTAGAAGGCGTTCGGGGTGTCGCCGATGTTCCAGATGGCGAGCAGCTTTTGCCGGCCGCTGAACTGACTGAGATCGACCGTGTGGGTGACGGTCGCGTCCGGTGGTGCGTTGTTGCCGTCGAAGGAGGCGACCCGGGTGGCACCGACGTAGTACTCCCAGCCGGTAGTCCGGTGCTGCGCGGTGTTCTTCCAGGTGAATGTGGCTGTCTTGGCAACGGAGGTGGGTTGCCAGGGCTTGCTGTCGTCGTCGAGTTCGGCGAACTGCGGCAGGCCTCCGCTACAGCTGCGAAGTCCTTTTGGGCCTTCCACGCTCTGAGGTTCGTATTTGATGGAGCCACATTGGACGAGTCCCTGGGCGCATTGCGCCTGCCGGCTGGCCGGCGTCGCGATGTAGCCATGTGCATGTGCCGCGGCGGTCGGCAGCACGACCGGAAGGCTGGGAACGAGTGCGGTTGCAGCGATGACAGATATCAGACGATTCTTCACTTCTCTTCACTCCCTTTGCTTTTCGTATCTCACACGCTTCGTTTCGAATCAGCTTGCACTCTTGCTAGCGCTATTTAGTTGTGGCGACAGAACTTATCGCCATGAAGGCGATGCATCAACCAAACGCAGCGGCGTGTCGCAATACAATCCGCTTGCAATACAATGCATTTACTGGAATATCGTTCTACAATTTCTTGGATATCCCATACGGCACGCCAACGATTCCGGTGACGCCTGCAAGAACCCTTCCACCCTGCCGTTTATGCCGTTGACCAGTGGATTCAACATCGGTTCAGCATTTGTTCAAAGCTCATCTGACAACGTTTGGTGTCAAGGCCACGCTTGTCACCGCAAACTATTGGTTTCGTTATCAGCCGTGCAATAACCGAGTCGTGACGAGCCGCAGGAAGGTTCTGCCATGACTTACCTTATTGCTGTCCCCGAGATGTTGGCAGCTGCCGCAACGGATTTAGCGGGTATCGGTTCGAGCATCGACGCGGCGAATATCGTTGCCGCGGTGAGCACAACCCCGCTGGCCGCCGCCGGTGCCGATGAGGTGTCGGCGGCCATTGCGGCCTTGTTCGGAACGCATGCTCGCGAGTACCAAGCGCTCAGCGCGCAGATGTCGGCGTTTCACAGCCAGTTCGTGCAAGCCTTGACCGGGGGCGCGGGCGCCTACGCCAGCGCTGAAGCAGCCAATGCCTCGCCGATCCAGGCGCTGCTCGACGCGATCAATGCCCCGTCGGTCGCGTTGACCGGGCGCGCCCTGATCGGCGACGGCGCCAATGCCACCACCCCGGGCGGCAACGGCGGCGCCGGCGGCTGGCTCTACGGCAACGGCGGGGCCGGCGCAGCCGGCGCACCCGGCCAGGCCGGCGGCAACGGCGGAGCGGCCGGACTCATCGGTAATGGCGGAACCGGCGGCCTCGGCGGGGCCGGCATGACCGGCGGCACCGGCGGAAACGGGGGGCAACTGTTCGGCAACGGCGGCGACGGCGGCCAAGGCGGAACGGGCCGACTCGGCAACGCCGCGCAGGGAATCAACAGCATCGACCCCGGCCAAGGCGGCACCGGCGGCAACTCCTACCTGTTCGGCAACGGCGGCAACGGCGGCCAGGGCGGCACGGGCTGGGCCGGGGCAAACGGCGTCAACCCGACCGTGACCGCCACAAACTCATCCGGTACCAACGGCAATTCCTACGGCGGCCCGGGCAACGGCGTCACCCAGCCGCCCTACAGCGGCGGTGACGGCACCTCAGGGGTCGCCGGCGGAACCAACATCAACGGCGGCGCCGGCGGAGCGGGCGGAACCGTGTACTCGGCCCAGAACGGTCCCCACGGAGGAAACGGCGGCAACGGTGCCAGTGGCGCCAACGGCGGCAACGGCGGTGCCGGCGGTTACGCAGAGGGGACTGACACGAGCGCCGAAGCCTATGGCGGCAACGGCGGCAACGGCGGCAACGCGGTGGCCAGCGGCGGTGCCGGCGGCAATGGCGGCGGCGGCGGCTCGGCCAACGCCCCTGACTTCGGCCTCGCCTACGCGGGCAATGGCGGACATGGCGGAAACGGTGCCACCGGGGCCGCGGCCGGTGACGGCGGAAATGGCGGTGCCGGCGGCAATGGCGGCAATGCCGGACAGATCTTTGGCACCGGCGGTCACGGCGGCACCGGTGGAACCGGCGGAGCCGGCGGCGCCGGCGCCTCGGGCGGACCCGGTGGTGCCGGCGGCGCGGCCGGCGATGCGCACGGCGGCCTCTCCGCCCAGGGATTTCCCGACGGCGGTAACCGCGACTCCGGGGGCGACGGCGGTCAGGGCGGTGCCGGGGGCGACAGCGGCAACGGCGGCAACGGCGGCGTGGGTGGCAACGGTGGCAACGGCGCGAAATTCATCGGAATCGGCGGTGACGGCGGCGACGCCGGTGCGGGCGGCGCCGGCGGTCCCGGCGCTACCGGGGGCGCCGGGGGTGCGGGCGGCCACGGCGGCAATGCCACTGGGGGCGTTGATCTTGGCGGTGATGGCGGAACCGGCGGCAACGGCGGGGCCGGTGGCAACGGCGGTAACGGCGGACATAGCGGACCCAGCGGAGGAGCCGGCGGCCAGGGCGGACTACTCGGAAGTGCGGGCAACCCGGGCGGTACGGCCGGGGGTGGGACCGGAGGCGCGAGTGGTAGCGGCGGCGCCTATGGCGCCGGCGGTGCCGGCGGCGCCGGCCTCCTCGGAACCGGCGGCAGCAATGGCACCAACGGCGGGGACGGCGCGCAAGGACTCAATGGTTAGCCATGCCTACCCGACTTGAGGGCAGCCAGAAGCCTACGCCTGCAACCGGTTTGGCATCAGTGGAGATATCACCGCGGGACAATACGTGGCGATCGCGACGATGGTGAACGCCGCCGCGACATCGCGCGACATGCCGCTGTTTTCCGACATCTCGGCGGTAATGGACTCGAACGTCCAGCCCTGCTGAACCACCATCGGACAGACCGAACGTCCCAGCGCCATCGTGCTCGCGGGTTGGCTGTAGGAGATTCCGGCGTTGTTCAACGCGTTCAGGAAGGCGTTACCCATCATGTCGGCGTGTATGGGGGCCGCCATCGTCGCCGAGAGACCGAACACACCGGCGATCAGCGTCAGAAGGGCGCCCGCGTGCCGGCCCGCTTGCCAGTTCCGTGTCTCACAGTCTGCCTGTGCCGTCATCGCTCGTTTCTCATCTGTCTGCTTTGCACTCAAGCCACAAATTCACCGTGGACAACAGTGGTCAACGAGAGTCACGTCGACAACACAGTGCGGTAAAGATTTGCGCTCTAACGCGTTTCTCGATCAGAGCAACCGCGCAGCCTGGACTATCGCAGCGCCTGCTGTGTCCCCCAATCGGTGGACACAGCGTCCACACCGACCGGGGGACAACGTTTTCCTCCTGTCAAAAGCTGGTTGTGGGATACAGCCGAGTCGCGATCCGCCTAAGAATTGGTCTCGAAGCGGAGAACGGCAAGACCCCGGATCCGCTCACCCGGTCCAAAAGGAAGTGAGGTGACAGTTGTCCCACGAGCTCCTGTTCTGTGAGAGCGAGACCCCACTCGCGGCCCCGGCGTTCCGCGCCGGTGATGCCTACGAGTGACGTGTCCCCTCACTCGTAGGCATCGGCGGGGGTCCCACCACCTCCCCCCCAAGTCTGGGACCCCCGCCGAATTCCAAGGGCATTCAGGTACTCCACCGAGTGACCCGGCCCACGAGTGAGACAACCGCCCTCAACAAAAACCTCGGCGGGGGTCTCAGACCTCCCAATCCCCCCCTTATCGGGATCCTCGCCGAACCTTTCCAGCGGGGTCTCATCGGTGTCCCCCCTCCCCCCCTTCCCGATGAGATCCCGCTGGAATTCTTTTGTGTAATGGTTTCCCCGTCCGGCCTCCGACTAAGTAGCGTGAAGCCATGTCCGACGTCGCCGGCCCCGGCACCACAGAACTGGCGGGCCCAGATTGGTCGCATTGGCCTGCACGTGTTTTGGGCCACGCCGACCCGTTGACAATCGGGCACCACGCAGGCACCCACCGCATCATCTCCCCCGAACAGACCTGGCTGGCCGTGCAGCCGCTGTTGGAGCCGGCCGGCATCACCCGGGTCGCCGACCTGACCTGGCTCGACGATCTCGGCATCCCGACCGTGCAGGCGGTGCGGCCAGCCTCGCTGACATTGTCGGTGAGTCAGGGTAAAGCCACGACATATCGCGCCGCCCAGGTATCGGCCGTCATGGAATCGCTGGAAAACTGGCACGTCGAGAACATCACTCCGGATTTATGGTCCACGGCCACAACCGACCTCAGCTCGGCACTCACTTACGACCCGGCCGATCTCAGCCGTCCGACCGGAAGCTTCTACCACCCCGGCGCCAAGCTGGACTGGATGATCGCGACAACTTTGCTGACCGGACGCCAAACATGGGTGCCCTGGCTTGCTGTGGTGGTCAACATTTCGGTCGCCGACCACTGGGGGCCACCGGTGTTCGGCATGGACACCACCGGATTGGCCTCGGGCAACAGCTATCACGAAGCGACCCTGCATGCGCTGTACGAGATCATGGAACGCCACGCCATGGCCAGCGCCGACCCCGAAACGACCCTATTCGCGGTACCCCTCGACGATGTGCGCCGCTCCGACTGCGGCGAGCTGGTCGACATGGTGTATCAGGCCGGAAGTGAACTGCAAATCGCCCGCATCGACACCTGGGACGGCTTCTATTGCTTTGCCGCGGAACTCACCTCGCCGATGACGCAGATCCCGTTCAGCGGCAGCGGCCTGCATCACGACCCCAATGTGGCTCTGTCCCGGGCGATTACCGAAGCCGCACAGTCTCGCCTGACCGCGATCAGCGGCGCGCGGGAAGACCTGCCCTCAGCCATCTATCAACGATTCGCCCGGGTCCACACCTACGGCCCCGCCCGCCGATCCATGCAGGCGATGCCCACCGCGGGCCGAACACCGTGGCACACCGACTACAGCGACTCGCTGCCCGACCTCACTGCCGCGGCGGCGACCGCGGTGACCGCCCGGGCCGGCACCGAACCGATCGCGGTGGTGTGCGACTTCCCGCACGCAAACGTTCCGGTGGTGAAAGTCATCGCCCCCTGCCTGTCCGCGTCAATCATTTCGCCAATGCGCACCCCGTTGCAGGAGCACGCATGACCGCCGGCGCGCGCGTTGTCGTCACAGCAGGACCGACGATCGGTGCCGGCGACATTCACGCCGTGCTGCCCAACGCCGAAGTGGTACCACCCATTTCATTCGGTGACGCCTTCGGTTATGGACTGCGGCGCGGCGACACGCTGCTCATTGTCGACGGGCTTTTCTTCCAGCACGCGTCGGTTCGCCATAAGGAGCTGCTGACTCTACTCGACGACGGCATCCGAGTAGTCGGTTCATCGAGCATGGGGGCATTGCGGGCCGCGGAGCTGCATCCGTTCGGCATGGAGGGCTACGGCTGGGTCTTCGAGGGGTACCGAGACGGAGTCCTGGAGGCCGACGACGAGGTCGGCATGGTGCATGGCGACCCTGAAGACGGGTACCCGGTCTTCGTCGATGCGCTGGTCAACTTGCGCCAGACCGCGGCCCGAGCGGTTGAAACCGGTGTGCTGTCTCCCGCTTTGGCGGATCGGCTCATCGAAACCGCCCGCGGCACCACCTTTACGATGCGCACCTGGGATCGGCTGCTCGACGCCGTCGGCGTACCGGAAAGCAAAACCGTCGCAAAGCAATTGAAGTCGCTACGAGTCGACATCAAACATGCCGACGCGCTACTGGCGCTCAACGAGATCGTGCGGGGCCAACGAGACGTCGCGGTTCGGCCCACCCCACCGCCGACCGTGTGGTCGCAGCGCTGGCGGCAACGGTGGGCACCGCCAACACCCGTCGCGGTGGCCGGCGGCGACGGCGCCGAGTCAGTCGTGGATATCCTCGACGTCGATGTGCTTGCACTGCTGAGCATTTGCGCCGACGATCGGTGGGCCTACCTGCCCGCCCTCGAGCAGGTCGCTGCCTGGTACCGGAACCTGACGCACCCCGGCGAAGACGGCAGCGTTCGCGAGCGCGCTTCTCGTGCCGTGAGCGAGGTCGCCGCCGACAGCTACAAGCGTGCACTGGAGTTGATCGCGCACCGATACGCGCTGGCTTCCGGCTTCATCGACGAGGCCGGCTTCCCCGAGTCGGTCAGTTCGCACTGGCTCACCACAGAGGAGCAGGAAACGCTGGGCGACGACCCGATTGCGATCTCGGCGCTGCTCACCACCCGCACGCTGTTCTTCGCTCGATCGCTACCAGCCATCCAGCATTTCCTCGATCTGCTGCGCGAGGACCCGCGGCTGCCCGAATGGCGGGCGCTGGCGGCGCGAGCCTTGGCGGCACGCGACGAATTAGCCCGTCAAAAGCCACATTTGAACCTACGCCGGCCCGACCCGGCGCAGCTCAAAATCCTCTTCAGCAAACGCTGGGAAACCCCGGTGGACCGCATTGAACTGGCCCGGCGCGGCCTGATGACCGAAGACTCCTTCTACAACGCAGCTGCGCTGTTCGCCGTCGCCGCCGCCGACGACAAACTGCCGTCGATCTTCGTAGGCGTGCTGGGCGCACCCAGCTAGACCCCGCTCGACCGGTTGCGCCCGCTCGGCGACCCGGGCCTCGCGTGTGCATCCTGGGCGCGACAACCGACCGTGTCGCAGCCTGGGTACACACTGAAAACCCGCTGCTCACAATCGATCTCGAATCGCCGGTGCCGTCCGCTGTCCACCGATCGGGGGATGTGAGAATTCATCCTCCGGTCCGCTATTAGTGGGACAGCCGCCCCTCCGACGGCGGCGAATGATGAACCGTGCGCTCCGACAGGCAGGGGAAGGAGGTGATCACACATGTCACATGAACTCTTGTTCACCGAGCATGAGACGACCTACGGGCTCTGCGTCGTCCCGGTGGTGTACTGCTCAGACGGCTTCGTCGAGTAGCCCCCAGACGCGCACATCCACCTCGGTAAAGATCCCCGCCGGCTCCCTGTTCTCGCCAGTCGTCAAGTCCCGCAACCAAGGAACTCAAAACTCATGCTGGAACGTTGCGGCTCCCGCGGGGATGTGTTGGCCGGCCCCGATTGGTCACACTGGCCCGAGTGCTCACTGGCCGGCGGGGATCCGACCACGATCAGCCACCGCGAAGGAACCTATCGTGTCATCTCTCCCGACCAGACGTGGTCTGCGATATTGCCTTTGCTAGAACCTGCCGGTATCACCCGGGTCGCCGACCTCACCTGGTTGGACGACATCGGAATTCCAACGGCGCAGGCGGTGCGCCCGGCTTCGCTGACGTTGTCGGTGAGCCAGGGCAAGGCGATCACCTACCGGGCCGCACAAGTCTCCGCGGTAATGGAGTCGCTGGAAAACTGGCATGTCGAAAGCGTTATGCCCGACTTGATGACAACGGCCACAATCGATCTCGCACCCGCGCTGACCTACGATCCACAACAGCTGCGCCGTCCGGCCGCAAGCGTCTACCACCCCACCACCAAGCTGCACTGGAAGTTGGCGACGACGTTGCTCACCGGCCGTCGGACCTGGGTGCCGTGGGAGGTGGTGCTGGTCAACGTTACGGTGCGCGACGCGTGGGGCCCACCGCTGTTTGCCATGGACACCACGGGGTTGGCTTCGGGCAACAGCTATTACGAGGCGACCCTGCACGCCCTGTACGAAATCATGGAGCGCCATGCCATGGCCGTCGCCGAGCCGGGAACGACTCTGTTCGAGGTGCCACTCGACGATGCCGCCGGCTCCGGCTGCGCCGAGCTAGTCGACATGATTCACCGGGCCGGCAGCCGACTGCGCGTCGTGCGGATTGACGCCTGGGACGGCTTCTACTGCTTCTCTGCGACTCTGAGCTCTCCTACCATCGAAATCCCGTTCAGCGGCAACGGGTTACACCACGACCCCAACGTGGCACTGTCGCGCGCGATCACCGAAGCCGCACAGTCGCGCCTGACCGCGATCAGCGGGGCGCGCGAAGACCTTCCGAGTCTGCTTTATCAGCGGATGGGCAGGCTGCACAGCTTCGCCGCGTTACAGCGGTCGACAACGCAACTTCCCACTGCGGAGCCCACCGTGTGGGAAGTGGAAGCCAACGACTCGCTCAATGACTTGGTGGCCTCGGCCGCGACGGCTGTGGCGACTGAAGCCAGCACCGAACCGCTTGCCGTGGTGTGCCACTTCGCCGGTGCCTGCATTCCCGTCGTGAAAGTCATCGCACCGGGTCTGATGTCGTCGCCGGTGTCGCCGACTCGCGTCCCGCTGGATCAGCCGGCCTAGCCAGGCCCCAACCCGGCACAAGTCCCGAACAAGGCCCGCCGATTAGGCCGATACACGCAGCACCGCAACCGTTTTCGAGATGCTGAGGCCAAAGCCTCCAACTCGACTGTGGCACTAAACACACCGACCCGGCCCTTTCCGACCCGTGTTTACGTGTGTTAGGTTTCCAATTGGTAGTCACTTGACTACCAATTGGCTCAGAATCATTGCTTGCCCCGTACTACCGACTACCGGCTCAGGCCCAATCCTGCGCCGGATCCGAGTGACCCGGAAGGAGGTGATCACATGGCCCACGAACTGTTGTTCTCCGAGCAGGAAACCGCCTTTGGCTTCTATACGCTGTCGGCCGACAGCATGACTGAATGAGCGCACCGGCGCGCTGGACCACGATCCCAGCGGGGGTCTCGATTGCCCGTTCCGCGAGACCCCTGCTGGTCCCAACCAGAGATGTCAACGACGACAACGTATCTCGCATTCCGGGACTGAGGCAGTCGCGTCCGCGTGACGGCCTATACCCGCTGCACCCCGGCGACATTTCGCTTGCCGCGGCGCAATACCAGCCAACGGCCGTGCAGGAAGTCCGACGGCTGGGGCGTCCATTCTTCGCTGTCGACGCGATTGTTGTTGACCGATACCCCACCCTCGGCAATGGTGCGCCGGGCCGCACCCCGGCCGGCCGACAGCCCGGTGGCCACCAGCAGATCGACAATCCCTTCCGGCTCACCGGGTTTGAGTTCGGCAACCGCCGTCTCGCGCAATGCCGCGGACAACGTCGCCTCATCGAGGCGGTCCAGCTCGCCGCGGCCGAAGAGCGCCCGACTGGCGTGCTCGACGGCTTCGGTGGCCGCCTCACCATGCACCAGTTCGGTGAGCTCGGTTGCCAGCCGCCGCTGGGCGGCGCGTTGCTGGGGCCGCTCTGCGGTGGCCTGTTCCAGCTCGGCCAGCTCCTCGGCCGACAGGAACGTGAACCACCGCAGGTAGCGGATCACGTCGGCATCGGCGGTGTTGACGAAGTACTGGTACCAGGCGTACGGGCTGGTCATCTGTGGGTCCAGCCACAGGCTGCCGCCGCCGGTGGACTTGCCGAACTTGGTGCCATCGGCGGCCGTCACCAACGGGACCGTGAGCGCATGCACTGCGGCGCCGAGCTTTTGGCGCACCAGGCGAACGCCGGCGATGATGTTGCCCCACTGATCGGATCCGCCGATCTGCAACACGCAGCCGTGGCGGCGGTGCAGCTCGACGTAGTCGTTGGCCTGCAACAGCATGTAGCTGAATTCGGTGTAGGAGATCCCTTCTGCATCTAGGCGCCGCCGGATGGTGTCGCGATCCAGCATCACGTTTACCGAGAAGTGCTTACCGATATCGCGCAGGAACTCGATGGCCGACATGGCGGCCGTCCATTCGAGGTTGTTCTCGACGATCGCGCCCGTCGGCGAGTCGTCGAAGTCGACGAAGCGCTCCAGCTGACCGCGGATGCGATCGGTCCATTCTGCGACGGTGTCGGCCGCGTTGAGACTGCGTTCGCCGACGTCACGCGGGTCGCCGATCATGCCGGTCGCGCCGCCGGCGAGCACGATGGGACGATGGCCGGCGCGCTGAAAGCGCCGCAATGCCAGTAGCGGCACCAGATGTCCGGCATGCAGGCTCGCTGCCGTGGGGTCGAACCCGGCATACACCGTTATCGGCCCGCCTTGGGCCGCTGTGGCCAGCGCGTCGAGGTCGGTGGACTGCGCGATGAGCTGGCGCCAGGCCAGCTCGTCGAGGATTCCAGAAGAGTTCGCGGACATCGCGCAAGACTCTAGTCGCTGGCGCCGGGGGCCGGTGCGCGCGGACTTCGCCGGTAAGCCGACACCTCGGGCCGCCCCGCAAGCCATAACCGCCAGGGCCGGTCGGCGGCCTGACTGACCCCGACACGCGGACCCGATGTCGCCGTCAGCGGATCCTGCAGCATCAGCCTTACCGGACTGTTCCGATCGAACAAATCAATCCCGTTGTCGGCCATGGTAATTCCCATCGCCGAGCACAGATTCCCCGGACCGCGCGCCAGTGCCGCCGTTCGCACCAACTCACCACGGCGCGAGCGCGCCACCTCGAAACCGTCCTCGATCGCGCAGGCCCGCAACAATACCGCCGCGGCTGTGCCGTCTGGTCCGCACGCGACGTTGGCGCACACGTGGATGCCATGGCTGCGATAGGTGTACATCCGACCAGGCGGCCCGAACATGACGGCGTTGCGCAGGCTGGGACCCCGATAGGAGTGCGCGGCCGCGTCCGGCCAGGGCCCGTCGGGCACTCCCCCGTACGCCTCGACCTCGACGACGACGGCACGTACCCCGCGCCCGGTGAGAGTGGCGCCGAGCAGCCGGTACGCCGCTGCAACCGGGTCCACTACCAGTTCCTCAGCCCCCACCGGACAGATTCTGCCTCCTCTTGACAGGAGCTACCGACCGGGCGGATATTCATCACATGATGAGTTCATCGAACGGTGAATTATCGGGTCGCTCTCCACAGTCGGCTGTCAGCATCCAGCACTTGCGGGTGATTCGGGGCAAACACTCGGCGATACACGATTTATCGGTGGAAATCGGCACCGGCAGCATCACCGGCCTACTCGGGCCGTCGGGCTGTGGCAAGACGACACTGATGCGCAGCATCGTCGGCACCCAGATCATCGCTTCGGGCAGCGTCACCGTACTGGGCCACCGGGCCGGCTCCGCGATCCTGCGCCGGCGGGTCGGTTACGTGCCGCAGGACCCGACCATCTACAGCGATCTGCGGGTCATCGACAACGTTCGCTACATCGCGGCACTGTATGGCTTTGACAGCCACACCGCCGATGATGCCGTCGACCGGGTAGGTCTGGCAGATCAACGAACATCGTTCTGCGCCAACTTGTCCGGCGGTCAGCGCACCCGCGTGTCGCTGGCCTGTGCGTTGGTCTGCAATCCTCCCCTGTTGGTGCTGGACGAGCCCACGGTGGGCCTGGATCCGGTGCTGCGCGTCGATCTGTGGCAGCAGTTCACCGAACTGACCCGCGGCGGCACCACGCTGCTGGTGTCCAGCCACGTCATGGACGAAGCCGACCATTGCGCTGACCTGCTGCTCATGCGCGAAGGCCGCCTGGTCGCCCACACCACCCCGACTCAGTTACGAGAGGACACGTCATGCACGTCACTCGAGGAGGCGTTTCTGTCCATCATCCGACGCAGCACCGAGCGCCGGGCCGGATAGGACTAAAGCCGTACGCGGCCACCACTACACGAATTCTGCGCCAGCTGGCCGTGGATCACCGCAGCGTCGCAATGATTCTGGTGGTGCCCGTGCTGGTTATCACTTTGATGTACTTCATGTTTGAGAATGCTCCGCATCGCCCGGGCGCACCGACACCGTTCAACAATGCGTGCCTGATTCTGCTCGGCCTTTTCCCGTTGTTCGTGATGTTCATCATCACGTCGATAACGATGCAACGCGAGCGCGCTTCTGGAACTTTGGAGCGCATCCTGACAACTCCGCTGCGGCGCCTCGATTTGCTGGCGGCCTATGGGACCGCGTTCTCGGTGGCGGCGGCGGCGCAAGCCACTGTGGCCTGTCTGGTTTCGTTCTGGTTGCTGGGCTTCACCACCGCGGGCAGTCCGATGTGGGTGTTCGTGATCGCGATCGCCAACGCGATCCTGGGTGTGGGACTGGGCTTGTTGTTCAGCGCGTTTGCCCGCACCGAGTTCCAGGCGGTGCAGTTCATTCCGCTGGTGATGGTGCCGCAGCTGCTGTTGGCCGGGGTGATCGTGCCGCGGCCGGCGATGCCAGACTGGCTGGAATGGATCAGCAACGTGATGCCGGCCAGCTACGCGCTGGAGGCCTTGCAGCAAGTGGGTTCACACGCCGAGCTGACCTATGTCGCGGTACGCGACATCGTGATAGTGCTGGCGTTCGCGATCGCGGCACTGGGGTTGGCTGCTGCGACATTGCGGCGACGGACTGCCTAGTGATGGCGATCGCAAGCGCGGCGCAGCCGGGCGCTGCGGGTCGCCACGGGAGGGACCCGGTGGCGATCGCAAGCGCGGCGCAGCCGGGCGCTGCGGGTCGCCACGGGAGGGACCTGTGACGGCTGCTAACGTCCGGCGCCGGCGGCCAGGCCGCCCCGCCGGAAACTCCGACACTCGGGAACGCATCCTGGCCAGCGCGCGAGAACTCTTCGCGCACAATGGCATTGACCGGACTTCGATTCGCGCGGTCGCGGCTAAGGCCGGTGTGGACGCCGCCCTGGTGCACCACTACTTCGGCACCAAGCAGCAACTGTTCGCCGCCGCCATCCACCTTCCGATCGACCCGATGGACGTGCTCGTTTCCATGCGGGAAACGCCCGTCGAAGAACTCGGCTACAAACTGCCGTCGCTTTTGCTGCCGCTATGGGATTCGGAATTGGGTGCCGGGCTGATCGCCACGCTGCGATCGCTTATCTCGGGGTCCGAGGTCAGTTTGGCGCGCTCATTTCTGCAGGAAGTGATCAGCGTGGAAGTGGGTTCACGGGTCGACGACCCACCGGGATCGGGCATGATCCGGACGCAGTTCGTGGCGTCGCAGTTGATGGGTGTGGTCATGGCGCGCTACATCGTCAAAATCGAGCCGTTCGCATCGCTGCCCGCCGAACAGATCGCGCAGACCATCGCACCGAACTTGCAGCGCTACCTCACTGGCGATCTGCCGGACCTGTCGCCATAAGCCGGGCGTGCTCGTCGTCGTCGACGTCGCGCGCCTCGTCGACCAGCAGCACCGGGATACCGTCCTCGATGCGGTAGAGGCGCCGCAGCCGTGGGTTGTAAAGGGCTTTACCGCCGGAACCGTCGTCGACGAGCAAAAGCGGGCCCCGGTCGGCCGGGCACACCAGGATGCCCAGCAGTGTCTCGTCAAGCATCAGTGGACTTCGGCTTGCCGCTCAGCTCGGCGCGCACGGCCGGGGTCAACCGCCGGAACTCCTTGCTGGCCGAGTCGAAATACCACGCGTGGCGGCCCGCCTTGGGGATGCCGGCCGCCCGCAGGGCGCTGACGGTGGGCCGGAAGGTGGCGCTCAGCGTCAGTTGCGGCACCACGTGTACCAGGTCGGGCCCCAGCCCCACCGGCATGGTGGCAATGGCCTCGGTCAGATCGGCGGCGGTGATCGTGGATCCCGGACACAGCGTCACGGCGGACACGGCCATCTGCTCGCCCTTGACCGAGACGCCGTACGTCACCGCCAGGTCGACACCATTTATCAGGCCGAGCGCATCGTTGACCGGCTCGGCGTAGACCATTCCGCGTGCGGTGCGGACCTCCGAGCCGCGCCGGCCCGCCAGCCAGTAGTCACCGTCCTCGTCGCGATGGAACAGGTATTCGGTGGATATCCAGGTATCGGCCGGGGCGAAAACGCCGCGCTTGACCGATGCCGAGGGGTCGATCGGTCCCCGGGACTGCGCGAGCAGCACCCCGATCTGGTTGACGTCGGCGACCTGGACGAAGCCGCGGTCGTTCTCCAGGATCAGGTCGTGTTCGGCGTCGTAGGCGCCGAGTTCGACACGTCCGGCGCCGGGCAACGGGCGGCCCTTGCTGCCGACCTTGGCGCCCGACACGTTGGCCAGCACGGCCTGTCCGTCGGTGGTGGCGAAGAATTCGACGACGTGCGCCGGGGCGAACGCGTCGACGACCCGCTCCCAGAGCCCCGTCGGCATGCCCGAGCCGATGAACAGCCGTACGGGATGGTTGCCGTGCAGCGCGAACGCCGGATCGTCGACCACGTCTCGCAGCATCGCCCAGGTGTAGCTGACGACGGTGACGCCGTACTGGCGAACCTCGGAGACGAACCGGTCGGGCCGCAGCCCGCGGGACAGCGCGATCCGGGTACCGCCCACCACCGCACCACCCAAGCTGACCAACAGCGCGGACTCGTGGTGCAACGGCGTCAAGCAGTACACGGTGTCTCTGCGGTCCAAGGCGGCCGTCGAGGCGGTGCCGAACGCCGACAACGCCCACCGGTAGTTGGTGATCTGCTTGGCGACGAGCTCGCCGCCGACCGCGCTGAAGGCAATGAAGGCCAGGTCGCGGGCCAGTCCCGGATTTTGCCGGTACCAGGCAGGCAGTTGCACGGCGTCGGGGTCGATCTGTTCCATGTCGATGACGTCGGCATCGTCGGGCAGGTCCAAGTCGCGCGACTCACCGCCACCCAGTACCAGCACCTGGCCGGTCAGCTGGTGTGCCCCGGACAGAACCGCGGCCAAGTTGGTGGGGTCGGCCAGGATCTCGGTCGCGCCGCCGAGGCGGACCTGGGCGGACAGGTCGACGTCGTTGCGCATCAACACCGCAACAGCTCCCAGCCGCGACAGGGCCGCTATCGCGACCAGCGCACTGGGCCGCGTTTCCATCAGCACGCCCACCTTGTCGCCCTGGCGCACCCCCACGTCGATCAGGCCACGGACGACGTTGTTGATCCGGCGGTTGACGGCCTCATAGGTATGCACCCGCCCGTCGAACAACAGGAATTCGCCCTGGGGGGCATCGTGGGCCTGTTCGTCGATGATGCGGCCGAGTGAGATGCGGGTGTGGTCGTTGAGTTGTCCGAGCCGGGCCAGGCGCGGCAGGGTGCGGACCGTCTCGACGGCCAGTGTGCGCATGGACTTGTTGGCGGTGACGACGGCATCTGCTGCGCCGCGAGCCAGCGCCAGCGCCGCCTCGGACACCTCGCCGAAACCGTGCGCGATCCGGGAGCTGAAGGCGACACCGCTGTCGGTGTGTTCGGCCGGCTGCTCGACCATCAGGGCGATGTTTCCCGGCTTGTCACCATCGGCCGAGACCCAACGTACCCATTCCGCGACGGTCGGCCAGCTCTCTTTAGCGGCCCTTGATCCCACGACCAGGCCGAAATGTCCTGTGCGAATGAGATATTCGTAGACTTCGGCGTTGGGCGCCGCCCGCCGGATGCCGCGCACCGACGCCGGCTGTCCGATGTCGTCGACCTCGCCGACGAACGCCAGGACCGGACAGGTGATATCGGTGAGCGTCACCATCTGTCCATTGATGGCAAAACCACCGGTCATCATCCGGTTGTGTGCGATGAACTGCTTGAGCAGCTCCGAGATCGCCGGCCCCGACCAGGCGATCCACCCTTCGCGCTCAAGGAATCTGCGCTGCTGTTCGCGCGGCAGTAACGCCTCGCGATCGTGCAACTGGCGCACGAAGTCGATGCGGGCCTGGGCGGTCTTGATCGGGTCCATCATCTGAAAACCGGTGCGCGCCAACCAACTTGGAATGTTCAGTCGGTTGAACACGTGGTCGGCCATGAAATCGGCGATGCTGGGGGCGATGTTGGCCGGAATGCCCATGGGCAGCGCGGCCAGGGTGTCCACCGGGGAACCGAACGCCACGATGCTCGCGAGGTTCTTGGAGCGCCGGTAGGCCGCGACCTGGTAGCACCACATCCCGCCCTGCGAGTAACCGACGAGATGCACGTCCTGGCCGGTGGTGTCCTTGACCGTGTCGATGGCCTGACTGAGCGCGACGATGTGGTCGGCCAGGTTGCGACGCATGCCGCCCTCGACCTTGTCGGGTGAGCCGAAGTCGATGACCCAGGGATCCAGCCCGTTGGCGTGCAGGATTCCGACGGCGCCCTCCTCGCGGGTCACGTCCCACATGTCGGCCGACATCATCATCGGGTGCACCATCAGCACCGGCGGGCCCACCGGCGGCTGCCCCGGGCGGTTGTCGGGTGGAAAGTACCGTCTCAGCTTGTACATCGGTACGCTCTCGACGGTCTGGGACGGCGACGGGACGCTGCCGGTTTCCAGACCCCCTAATCGCAGGACTTCCAAACCGTTCTGGGCGGTGGCCACCAGTCGCTTGACCGGGCGTGTGACCATCGACAAATTGAGATCCACGACTGCTCCTGAATGCTCCCTGACTAGCCCTTGACCAGCCCTAACCAGCTTCGACATCATGGCACATCGCCCGCGCCCCGTGCTTTGGCCTCGTAGTTTGCGCGCACGGGCTGCTATTTGCCGCGTGTCGTGTTGGGCGCCCGAGGGGTTGGGGTACGCCGAAATCGCCTGCCGGGGAAAAGCATTACCGCGGCCGGTGGCTGCGGTGTCCAGATCTTGTTGAGCAGCAACATTTCTGCAGGTGAGACGCCACCGCGGCGCCCAAGCGGCCGGTTCGGCGGGCCGGTTCAACGAGGTTCGACGGGTAACCCGTTTTTTAGCGTGGAGCCGTCACTGTATGTAATACTGCCGCGATGGCCGTGGGGAACCGTGTTGGAGAGTTGTCGTTCAAAGCAATCATGCGCTGGGGTCCTGCGATTCAGCAGCGCCTTTACCCCGTCGCCACCAAGCTTTTCGCCAAATCAGGCGAGCTGTTATTGCTCAACAACGGCTACGAAGAGGACCCACCGATGGGTCTGCCGCTGGACCCGGAGGACGAGCCCAGCCGGTACCAGATCCAGCTCTACCACGTCACCGCAAACCAGGTCGATCTCAAGGGCAAACGCGTCCTTGAGGTTGGATGCGGCCACGGCGGTGGAGCGTCCTACATCATGCGCAAGCTGGGACCGAAGTCCTACACCGGACTTGACCTGAACCCGTCGGGCATCGAGTACTGCCGGGAGCGGCTCAACATCCCCAACCTGCATTTCGTGCAGGGCCACGCCGAGCAGTTGCCGTTCCCGGACGAGTCCTTCGACGCGGTGATCAATATCGAGTCCTCACACTGCTACCCGAACTTCCGCGGGTTCCTCGCCGAAGTGGTACGCGTGCTCACTCCGGGCGGGCACTTTCTCTACTCCGATTCCCAACCGCCGATCGGCATCGAGGCATGGGAGGCCGCGCTGGCCGATGCCCCGTGGAAGATGATCTCGCAGCGGGTCATCAGTGACGACGTAGCCCGCGGCTTCCACAAGAATGCGTTTCACTTGCAAGACGTCGTCGACTCCCGCACGCCGCCCTTCCTGCGCTCAGTGGTGCGCAAGAGGCTGCATGAGGGCATCGAGAGCAACTGCAGCGCACTGGAAAGCGGCGCACTGTCCTACCGGCTGTACTGCTTCGAAAAGGAATGAGACAACTGCGGGCCGCCATGCGGGCCGCAGTGTCGCAACGATAGCGTCAGCCCGTGGCGCACCTGCTCGGAGCCGAGGCCGTACATCTTGCGTATCCCACTCAGGTGGTATTCGAATCGGTCACGCTCGGAGTCAATGACGGCGCGCGCATCGGCATCGTCGGCCGAAACGGCGACGGCAAGTCCAGCCTGCTGGGGCTGCTGACCGGCCAGCTGCAACCCGATTCCGGCCGAGTCACCCAGCGCAGCGGCTTGCGGGTCAACGCACTGAGCCAGGCCGATACCCTCGACCCCGATCGCACGGTCGGCGCGACACTGGTCGGCGACCAACCCGAACACCAGTGGGCCGGCGATCCGCGGGTGCGCGACGTAGTAGGCGGCCTGGTGGCTGATATTGCCTGGGAAACAACGATTTCCACGCTCAGCGGCGGTCAGCGGCGACGGGTGCAGCTGGCCCGGCTGCTGATCGGCGAATGGGATGTGATCGCCCTCGACGAGCCCACCAACCACCTCGACATCGAAGGCATCACCTGGCTGGCGGCACATCTCAAACAACGCTGGGCCCGTAACGCCGGGGGCCTGCTGGTGGTCACCCACGACCGCTGGTTCCTCGACGAGGTCGCCACCAACACCTGGGAGGTGCATGACGGCATCGTCGAGCCCTTCGAAGGCGGCTACGCGGCCTACGTTCTGCAGCGCGTCGAACGGGACCGGCTGGCCGCCGTCGCCGAGGTCAAGCGGCAAAACCTGATGCGCAAGGAGCTGGCCTGGCTGCGCCGCGGCGCGCCGGCCCGCACCTCTAAGCCCAAATTCCGCATCGAGGCCGCCAACCAGCTGATCGCCGATGTACCGCCGCTGCGCAACAACGTCGAGCTGGCCAAACTGGCCACCGCCCGGCTCGGCAAGGACGTCATCGATCTGCTTGATGTGTCGGTGTCGTTTGGCGGGCGCCAAGTGCTGCGCGACATCGAATGGCGGATCGCCCCCGGCGAACGCACCGGCATCGTCGGCGCCAACGGGGCCGGCAAGTCCACCCTGCTCGGACTGATCGCCGGCACCATCTCGCCCGACTCGGGGCGGGTCAAGCGCGGCAAGACCGTCCAGCTGGCCGTGCTCGATCAGCAGGGCGACGTGCTGACTTCGGTGGCCGACGAGCGGATTGCCGACGTGCTGGGCAGGTTGCGTGGCGGGTATGAGGTCGAGGGTCGCGAGGTCACCCCGGCCCAGCTGCTGGAGCGGCTCGGCTTCGCCCGCGGCCAGCTCTCGGCGCGGGTGGGCGAACTCTCCGGCGGGCAGCGCCGGCGATTGCAACTCATGCTGACGCTGTTGTCCGAGCCCAACGTGCTGCTGCTGGACGAGCCCACCAATGACGTCGACACCGACATGCTGACCGCTACCGAAGACTTGCTGGACTCCTGGGCCGGGACACTCATCGTCGTCTCGCACGACCGCTACCTGATAGAACGCGTCACCGACCAGCAGTACGCGATTCTGGACGGCCGGCTGCGTCATCTGCCCGGCGGCATAGACGAATACCTGCGGTTGGCCGCCGAACCGGCCAAGCCGGCCGCCGGACCGGCGGACGTGCCGGCTAAGTCCCAAGCCCACCAGCAACCGAAGTCGGGTGCCCAGCGGCGCGCGGCGGAGAAGGAGCTGGCTGGCGTCGACCGCCAGCTGGCGCGGCTGGCCGAGCGGATTGCGGCCCAGCACGACGAACTCGCCGCACACGATCAGTCCGATCACGTCGGCATCACCCGGCTGACACAACAGTTGCGCCTCCTCGAAGATGAAGTGGCCGCAACCGAAAGCCGCTGGCTGGAGCTATCGGAGGAGCTGGAATGAGCGGTTATGCGACCGTGCCCTACCGGCCCGGGGAGGCGCTGCTGGCGCTGTACCGGCGCCGCGGGCCGGTGATCAACTCCGGGCTAGGCGGTCACGGTTACACCTATCTGCTCGGAGCCGAGGCGAACAAGTTCGTGTTCGCCAATGCCGATGCGTTCAGTTGGCGGGAGACATTCGAGAGTCTGGCGATCGCCGACGGCCCGACCGCGCTGATCGTCAGTGACGGCGATGACCACCGGCGCCGGCGCAGCGTGGTGGCGCCGGGGCTGCGTCACCGCCAGATCCAGGACTACGTGCAGACCATGGTGGCCAATATCGATGCCGTCATCGACGACTGGCGGCCCGGCCAGCGGCTGGATATCTACCAGGAGTTCCGATCCGCGGTACGGCGCAGCACCGCCGAGTCGCTGTTCGGCCAGCGCCTGGCCGCCCACTCCGATTTCCTCGGCGAAAACCTGCAGCCGCTGCTGAACTTGACTCATCAGCTGCCCCAGATGATGCGGCTACAGCAGCGACTCAACTCCCCCGCCTGGCGGCGGGCGATGGCATCCCGCGAGCGCATCGACCGCCTGATCGACGCCCAAATCGCCGCCGCCCGGGCCCAGCCCAACCCCGACGACCATATGATGACGATGCTGCTCGACGGCCGCGGCGACGAAGGTTATGCATTGAGCGACAACGAGATTCGCGATCAGATCATTTCGATGATCACCGCGGGATACGAGACCACCAGCGGCGCGCTGGCCTGGGCGGCCTACACGCTGCTGACCCTGCCGGGCGCCTGGGACGCCGCTGCCGCGGAGGTAGCCCGGGCGCTCGGGGACAGACCGCCCACGGCCGGCGACCTGAACAAGCTGAGCTATCTCAACGGCGTTGTGCACGAGACACTTCGGCTGTATTCACCGGGCGTGATCTCGGCGCGCCGGGTAATGCGTGAGCTCAGGTTCGACGGGCACCGCATCCGGGCCGGGCGGCTGCTGGTCTTCAGCGCTTACGTCACCCATCGGCTCCCCGAAACATGGCCCGCACCAACCGAATTCCGTCCGCAACGCTGGGATCCCGAGTCGCCGGAGTACCGCAAACCCGCGCCGCATGAGTTCATCCCGTTCAGCGGCGGGTTGCACCGGTGTATCGGAGCGGCGATGGCCACCACCGAAATGACGGTGATGCTTGCCCGGCTGGTCGCCAGGGCATCACTTCGGTTGCCCGCTCAGCGGATCCGGGCGGGACACCTGGCCGCGCTGTGCCCTCGACCGGGTTTGACGGTCGAAGTCACTGACTCAGTGCCAGCGCAGTAGCACCAGTTCGGCGCAGAATCCGGGCCCCATGGCCAGCATCAGCCCCGGGCTGTCGCTGGGCGGCCGCTTTTCGATGGTGTCGCGCAGGATGTGCAGCACCGAAGCCGACGACAGGTTGGAGATCTCGCCGAGCGAGCGCCAGGTCAGCTCTAGCGCTTCCGGCGGTAGCTCCAGGCTGGTGGCAATCGCGTTGATGACTTTCGGGCCACCCGGGTGGCTCACCCAGGCGCTGATGTCGTCCCTGCTCAACTGGTGCGTCGCCAAGAAGGCGTCAACGTCTTGGGCGAGGTGCCGCTCGATCAGGGTGGTGAGATCCGGCGAGAGCCGCAGCCGCAGCCCGTGGGTGCCGACATCCCAGCCCATGATGTGCAGCGAATCGGGGTACAGGCTGCTGCGCGAATCGACGATGTCGGGCCCGGCTGAGCGCATCCGCTCGGCGCGCTGGTCGCCGACGGCAACCACCGCGGCCGCGCCGTCGCCGAACAGCGCGGTCCCGACCAGGCCGGACACCGTGGGCTTGACCGCCGGATAGGTCAGTGAGCACAGCTCGACGGCTACCAGGACCGCCACGCCGTCGGGCGCGCCACGCAGGTAGTCGTGCAGCCGGGCTACTCCGGCTGCCCCGGCGACGCAGCCCAGCCCGAACAGCGGCATCCGGCGCACATCGGAACGCAGACCGATCCGTCCGGCGATCCGGGCATCAAGTGACGGCACGGCGACACCGGTGACCGTCGTGGTGATGATCATGTCGATATCGCACGGCTGCAGCCCGGCCTCGTCCAAAGCGCCCATGAGGGCCTCGACGCCGAGATCGACCGCCTGGTCGATGAAGATTTCGTTTGCATCGCCGAAGTCGGTGAGCGACGCATATCGCTCCAGCGGCAGAACTAGGTGACGACTGTTGACCCGGGCGGCGGCGTGCAGGCGCCGGACGATCTCCTCATGCTCTTTGAGGCCGGGGAATTCGACCAGCGCATCGGTCACCTCGGCCTGGCTATAGCGGTGCGATGGCAACGCTCCGAACACACCGGCAATGACGCTCATTTTCCCTACCCCTCCCGGTCACTTAAGCCGGCCCCGATTCGTACCCCTTAAAGCCCGCAGTTTAGTTGGGCGTGGACGGTTCCCGCAAAAGAACTGAGCTATTCAACACCTGTCGCATTTACCGGAGGGCAGTCGCAGTAATTGGGCAGGGCCGGCCGCATTTCACCAGTTAGTGTCATTTTCATCATCTGCATTGGGATCCGAATTAAGCGCCATTTCGATTAAGGCTTCCGGGCTCAACGAATCGATGATGTCGTCGCTGACGCTCCGATCAGGCGCGACGTTGCCGGACTGCCCGGCCAGCAGCAATAGTTTGTCCAGCAGTCCGGTGCGGCGAAGCTCGTGGATGGGAATGTTTCGCAGCAGCGCCCAGATATTCTCATCGTCAGATGCCGGATGCGGACTGCCCGAAAGTTGATAACCGAGGTGGGCCGCCAAAGCCGCGGGCGTCGGATAGTCAAAGATCAGCGTGCGCGACAACACCAAACCGGTGGCTGTTGTCAGGCGGTTTCGCAATTCCACGCCGGTCATTGACCCGAACCCAAGTTCTTCGAAAGCGCGCTCGGGATCGATGTCCCGGCTGTCCGGGTGACCCAAGACGATCGCCGCGTGCACACACACCAGCTCCACCAGCTTGCGGCGTTGCTCTGCGGCAGGCAGGTCCGCTAGTCCCGCCACGCTTGCCGGTTCACTACCCGGCTGATGCGCGCGAGTGCCGCCAAGCCAATAGCGCTGCCGGGCAAATCCGTAGGTCGGCAGGTCGACCCGCTGGGCGCCCAGCCCGGCGAATGCCCGGGGCCAATTCACGTTCACACCCGCGGTGAACAACCGACCCAGCGTCCAGAGCAGGGACTCGGCGGTCAACCCGGCATCCGGACCCACCTCGACGAACACATTGGTCCCCAGCGATTCAGCCGCCACCGTGCCCGACACCAGTTCGATTCGCTGCTGCGATTCCGGCACCTGAGCCAGCGTCGGTAAGAACTCGTCATTTCCCTGAGTCAGCAAAGTCGCGGCGTCGGCCAGCGACAGCACGCCGGCTATGTAGGCGGCGGCAACCTCGCCGACCGACTGACCCGCCACCACGTCTGGCTCAACTCCCCATTCCGCCAGCAGCCTTGCCAGCGCCACCTCCACGGCGAACACCGCGGGCCAGGCGTATTCCGGCCTCTGCAACAGCTCAACCTCGTTGCCCCAGAGCACCTGCCGCAGCGGCAATCTCAGCTTTTCATCCAACGCGTCGGCGACTTCGTCGAAGGCCGCCGCGAAAGCCGGAAACCGTTGATACAACTCTTGACCCATACCCAGCCACTGCCAGCCGTCTCCAGGGAACACGAACGCGATCCTGCGGCTCGGCTGGTCGGGGACGTGATCGGCACCGGCCAAGTCGGCCAGGCCAGCCGACAACTGATCACGCGCGGCGCCGACCACGACGGCGCGGTGCTCGAACACCGACCGTGTACTGGCCAGCGACCATCCCACATCGACGGCGCTCAACCGGTGGTCGGCGTCGACCCATGCCCGCAGCCGCTGCGCCTGGTTGACCAGCGCCGCACTCGACCGCGCCGACAGTACCCACGGTACTGTGACCGAATCATTGTCCGCCACAGCGCTTTTAGCCGCCTCAGGCGCTTGCTGCAGGATCACATGTGCGTTGGTGCCGCCCATTCCGAATGAGGACACGCCGGCTCGCCGTGGCTGCCCTTCGGGCCAGCGCGTTAGCGCCGTATTGACGCGCAGACCAAGGCTTTCCACATCGACGCTGGGACTGGCATAGTTGAGACTTGCTGGAATCAGACCGCTTTCGAGCGCCAAGACCGTCTTGAGCAACCCCGCGATGCCCGCGGCCGCGCCGGCGTGGCCGATATTGGTTGCCACCGACCCCACGGCCACCGGACGCTGGTGCCGTTCGGCGAAGATCTCACCAAGCGCCGACGCCTCGATCGGGTCACCGACTTGGGTGCCCGTTCCGTGCGCCTCGACATAGTCGATTTGGTTGTGGTCGAGGCCCGCGCTGGACAGCGCCTGGCGGATGACCTCTGCCTCCGCAGCGGCCGAGGGCACCGTCAACCCGGGCCCGCGATGCCCGGCGTTACCCAACGCGCTGCCCAGAATGACTGCGTGGATTCGGTTTCCGTCAGCCACGGCGGCGGGTAAGGGCTTGAGGAGAACAACGCCGCCGCCTTCGCCCCGCACGTAGCCGTCGGCGCGTTCGTCGAATGCGTAGGTGTGGCCCAGCACCGACAGCGCACCCGATTCTGTTTCCAGCATGTCGATTTCGGGTGCCAGGTTGAGCTGGATGCCTCCGGCTATCGCCAGCTGTGCCGCGCCGGTCCGCAGACTTTCACAGGCAAGGTGTACCGCCGCGAGGGACGACGATTGCGCGGAGTCGACGACCATGCTGGCCGCACGCAGCCCGAAGGCATACGACACCCGGTTGGCGATCATGGCCCGATTGCTGCCGGCGAAGGAGTGATGGTCAAGGGTGTCTGCAGCGTCGCGCAGCGTCAGAAAGGCGTAATCGTCGTTCATCGCGCCCAGGTACACCGCGACCTGCTGGTCGCGCACATCTTGCGGCACAACGAAAGCGTCTTCGAACAACTCCCAGGTCAACTCCAGCGCCAGGCGCTGGCGGGGGTCCATCGCGCACGCCTCGCGCGGCGAGAGGTTGAAGAAGCCGGCGTCGAAGTCGGCGAGGTTCTCGATAGGGCCGGTGGCTTCGCGACCGTCGCGCAGCAACTGCCAGAAGTCGTGCGGGTTGGCGGCTGCAGGAAACCTGCATGCCAGTCCGATGATGGCGATATCCGTCGGTTGCAAACCACCCTCCACTTCGTGAGGCACTGATTCGCATGGTACGAACCGGGAGCCGGGGAGGGCTCTTGCGGGCCTGCCACAGCGCTCGGGCGAGCCGCGGTACCCGTCAGACGAGCCTGAGTGTCGTCGGGGTGTCCGGCGGCACGTTGACGAGGTGGTGTGCGAGCTGAAAGTGAGCCTTGGGCCTCAGAAACTCATCAGCGTCTGCACCATCCCGCGGCCGAAGGCGGTGAGCCCCGAAATCCCGCCACCTATGACGACCGCGTCGACACAGTCGAAACAGATACCGGAACTAGGGGCCGAGCTCCTCGTCGAGGATGGCGAACAGTTGGCTCTCGGAGGCGGCGGTGATGTCCTCGTCGTCGGGTGCCGGCTCGGGTGCCGGACGCGGGGCGGTCAGATCGGTCACGATCGCCTGCAGCCGCTTGCCCAGGTGCGACTTGTCTTCGGGGCTCCACTCGGGCTGGCTGACCAGCGAGTCGAGCTCGCGGGCAATATCGTTGAAGCGCGCCAACAGGTTTGCTTCGTTGCCGGCGACGCCGGACGCTTGGCCTGCTTGGTTGGGGGCCGCGCTGAGCTGGGTGTCGAGATGTTCGGCGAGTGCGGCGGGCGTGGGGTAGTCGAAGATCACGGTGGGCGGCAGCGTGAGCCCGGTGGCGGTCTTGAGGCGGTTGCGCAGTTCCACGGCGGTCAGTGAGTCGAAGCCGAGTTCCTGAAACGCTTTGTGCGCGTCGATATCTGGGCTGCTGGCATGTCCGAGCACCGCGATAGCGTTGGTACACACCAGCTCGATGAGTTCGCGCTGACGCTGCTCGGCCGTGAGCCCGTGCAGCCGGGAGATCAATCCCGACATCGACATCGACGCGTCGCCGGCCGCGACTGAACGCCGCGCCACCGGGCTGGTAATCAACCCACTGAACAGCGGGGGCACCGCCGATCCGGCGGCGGCAAGGGCGGCACGGTTCAGCGGCGTGGCCGCCAGCACGGCCCGATCGGACAGCAGCGCGTTGTCGAGGAATCCCATCGCCCGCTCGGTGCTCAGCGGCGCCAGCCCGACCCGGCTCATCCGGGCCCGATCCCGCTCCCCCAGGTGTTGCGTCATCGCTGAGGCTTCCTCCCACAACCCCCAGGCCACCGACACTCCCGTCAAACCCTGCGAGCGTCGATGCACTGCCAGCGCATCCAGAAAGGCATTCGCCGCGGCGTAATTGCCCTGCCCCGGGGCACCCACGAGCCCCGAAAGCGAGGAAAACAGCACGAACACAGCCAGATTCAGATCCTTGGTGAGTTCGTGCAGGTTCCACGCACCGTCGGCTTTAGCCCGCAACACGGTATCGAGCCGCTCAGGTGTCAACGAATCGATCAGCGCGTCGTCGATGATTCCCGCTGCGTGGAACACCGCGGTTAGATCCGGGTGCGCCGCCACCAGGCCGGCCACCTCGTCGCGCTCGGCCACATCGCAGGCCACGACCCGTGCTTCGGCGCCCGCCTCGGCCAGCTCGGCCACCAGATCCGCCGCCCCCTCGGCGTGTTCACCGGCCCGACTGACCAGGACCAGCCGTCGCACCCCGTACCGGCTCACCAAATGACGCGCCACCGCCGCACCGGCCATCCCGGTGCCACCGGTGATCAATACCGTGCCTTTTGTCCAGGCATCCGGCATGGTCAGCACCACCTTGCCGATGTGGCGGGCCTGACTCAAGAACCGATAAGCCTCCGGGGCCAGGCGAACGTCCCAGGTTTTGACCGGAAGCCGTTGCAGCGCGCCATCTTCGAACAAACGCATCAAGTCGGCCAGCATCTGCTCGATCTGTTGCGGGCCGGCCTCCATCAAATCGAACGCCCGATACGCCACCCCCGGATGATCCTGGGCAATGACCTGTGGGTCCCGGATGTCGGTCTTGCCCATCTCGATGAAGCGGCCGCCCCGCGGCATCAGCCGCAACGACGCGTCGTTGAACTCGCCGGCCAGCGAGTTCAGCACCACGTCCACCCCGCTTCCGCCGGTCACCAGAAAGAACTTGTCCTCGAACGCCAGGGTGCGCGAATCGGCGATGTGATTGTCATCGAATCCCATGGCCCGCAACGTGCTCCACTTACCGCGACTGGCAGTGGCGAACACCTCGAGCCCCCACAGCCGGGCGAGCTGCACAGCGGCCATCCCCACTCCGCCGGCGCCGGCGTGGATGAGCACCGACTCCCCAGGCTGTACGTTCGCCAACACCCGCAGCGCGTAATAGGCCGTCAAGAACACGGTGGGGGTAGCTGCGGCTTCGGTCATGGACCAGCCCGTGGGGACCTTGGTCACCAACCGCGCGTCTACCACGGCCTCCGACCCGGCCAGTCCCAACAGCCCCAACACCGGTTCGCCGACTGACAAGCCGGTGACTTCCGGACCGACCTCGGTGATCACCCCAGCCCCTTCGGCTCCCACCTCCGCCATCCCGGGATACATACCCAGCGCCACCAGCACGTCGCGGAAGTTGACTCCCAGTGCCTGCACCGCGACTCGCACCTGGCCCGGGGCCAGCTCCGCAGCGGGACATGGCACCAGTGCCAGTTCCTCGAAGGTGCCGCCGGCACCGGCGGTAAGGCGCCATCCGCCCTCGGCATCGGGCACCTGCAATACCGGCTCCGGACCCAGCGGTGTCAGTCGAGCCGCATACACCTTTCCGGCGCGGATCACCAATTGCGGTTCGTTGCAAACGATTACGTCCCGGACATCCAGTGAACCATCGGTGTCGACCAACACCACTCGACCGGGATGCTCGGCCTGGGCCGAGCGCACCAAACCCCACGCCGCCGCAGCGGCCAGATCGGTTACGTCTTCACCCGCCAGCGCGACGGCCCCGTGGGTCAGCACGACGAACGGCTCAACTCGCTCCTCGGCCAGTGCGGACTGCACGGCCGCCAGCGCCCGATGCGCGACGGCGTGTACCGACTCCACGTTGTTGGCTGTGGACTCCAGCTCGAAGATCTCCGGGGTTACGCCGGTGTCGTTGCCGGGTGGCGACACCGGCGACCAGACCACCTCGAGCAGCCCGCGACTGGCCGTATCAACACCGGCCATAGCCGTCGACAACTGCTCCGCCGATACCGGACGCATGACCAGGGCCCGCACCGACAACACCGGCGCGCCGGTTGGGTCGGCCAAGTCCACCGACACCGCCCCGTCGCCGGCCGGCGCGATCCGCACCCGCACCCGCGACGCGCCCGCGGCATGCAGCGAAACACCCTGCCACGAAAACGGCAGTAACGTCGCCTGGGTCTGCTCGCCCATCCCCATCGCATGCAACGCCGCGTCCAGTACCAGGGGGTGAATGCCGAAGCCGGCCAACGTGACTCCCGCATCGGCGGGGACGGCGACCTCAGCGAATATCTCCGAGCCCCGTTGCCACATCGCTGCGAGACCGCGAAACGCAGGGCCGTATTCGTAGCCGCGTTCGGCCAGCCGCTCATACGCGCCGTCGATGTCGACCGCGGTGGCGCTGGCCGGTGGCCACAGCGAAAAACTCGACGCCGCCGGGACCGGCGTGGCCGTTAACAGACCCTGTGCGTTCAGCACCCAGCGCGAATCCTGGGCATCAGCACGCGAATACACCGAGACCGGCCGCTCGCCCAACTCGTCGGCACCGCCCACCACGACCTGTAGCTGCACCCCGCCCACCATCGGCAGGGCCAGGGGTGCGACCACCGTCAGCTCCTCGACGGTCCCATAGCCCACCTCGTCGCCGGCCCGCAACGCCAGCTCCACAAAGGCCGCCCCTGGCAACAGCACTACTCCACCGACGACATGGTCGGCCAACCACCGCTGATCCTCTGCCGACAATCGGCCCGTCAACACCACCCCGCCCGAGTCCGGCTGCTCGACGACCGCACCCAACAAACCATGCTGAGCCCAGGCCAGTCCCATGCCGCGGATGTCGCCAGAACCCGTCGAACCCGGGGGCAGCCAGTAGGTCTGCCACTGGAAGGCGTAGGTGGGCAGGTCAACCAGCCGGCCACGGCTGCCATAAATAGCCGGCCAGTCCACCGCCGCACCCGCGGTGAACAACCGCCCCACAGCGTCCAGCACCGACGCAGTCTCCTGGCGATCCTTGCGTAACGCCGGAACCGACACCGCGTCAACCAACGACAACGACTGCTCCACGAGGGCGGTCAGCCCGCCGGCCGGGCCCATCTCGATAAACGTTGTGGCACCAGCCGATTCCAGCGACCGCACCCCGTCGGCGAACCGCACGGGACGGCGTACGTGCTCAACCCAATACTTCGCAGATCCGTAGTCCGCATCGGCGACTAGCCCAGTCACATTGGACACCAGGGTAATCTGCGGTTTTGACACGGCAATGCCGTCGGCGATCAGAGTGAACTCCTCGAGCATCGGTTCCATCAGCGACGAATGAAACGCGTGCGACACGTTCAACCGATGCACGCGGCGCCCGCGCCGGGCGAATCGATCCGCAATGCCGGTCACCGCCGCCTCACTACCCGAAATCACCACTGCGTCAGGCGCATTCACGGCGGCCAGATCTGCGCCGTCGACCAGCAGCGGCACCACTTCCTCTTCGCCGGCGGCCACCGCCACCATCGCGCCGCCGGCCGGTAACGCCGACATCAGCCTGCCGCGGGCGGCCACCAATCGCGCCGCATCAGCCAATGACAACACCCCGGCAACGTGTGCGGCCGCGATCTCGCCCACCGAATGGCCGATCATCAAATCCGGGACAATGCCCCAGCCCTGCAACAACTTTGCCAGCGCCACTCCGATCGCGAAGAGCGCCGGCTGAGCGAATTCGGTGCTCGTCAGCAGCACCTCGCCGGCCCCCCAGAGCACCTTGCGCAGCGGCAGGCGCAGGTGTGGATCAAGCGCATCGGCCACGGCGTCGAATTCGCGGGCGAACATCGGCAACTCCGCATACAGCTGCTCGCCCATCCCGAGCCATTGCGCGCCCTGCCCGGGGAATACGAAGGCCGTCTTGCCGCCCGATCGCGCGCGGCCCACTGTCGCCTTGGTGCCAGGCTCGCCGGCTGCCACCTCCGACAGCGCCGTCAATAGCGTCTGGCGGTCGGTGCCCACCAGCACGGCACGATGTTCAAACACCGCCCGGGTTTTCACCAACGACCGGCCCACATCAACCAGGTCCACAGCGTCGTCGGCCGTCACGAACGCGAGCAGCCGCTTCGCCTGTCCGGCCAACGCCGGCGCCGACCTCGCCGACAGAATCCATGGCACTACCGACAGGTCGTTATCCGGTTCAGCGTCTGCGTTTTCGATCGGAGCCGCCGCCGGAGCCTGCTCGACGATGACGTGCGCGTTGGTCCCGCTGATCCCGAATGAGGAGACCCCCGCCCGCCGCGGCCGGTCGCCCCGCGGCCAGGGCCGCGACTCGGTCAGCACCGATACCGCGCCCGCGGACCAATCCACGTGTGGCGTCGGCACGTCGACGTGCAACGTCTTCGGCATCACGCCGTGCCGCATGGCTTGGATCATCTTGATCACCCCGGCCACCCCCGCCGCGGCGGAGGTGTGGCCGATGTTGGATTTGATCGAACCCAACCACAACGGCTCACCGTCGGGCCGGCCTTG
The DNA here is from genome assembly GCF_002116635.1 of Mycobacterium szulgai. GTDB lineage: Bacteria > Actinomycetota > Actinomycetes > Mycobacteriales > Mycobacteriaceae > Mycobacterium > Mycobacterium szulgai. The sequence continues at coordinate 57,617 of NZ_LQPW01000174.1, forward strand.
GCCGTAGGTGGCCAGCAGCGCCTGGGCCTCGATGGGATCGCCCAGCCGGGTGCCAGTTCCGTGCCCTTCGACTACGTCGACGTCTGCGGTGTTGAGCCGGGCGCTGGCCAGCGCAGCCCGAATCACCCGCTGCTGGGCGGGGCCGTTCGGTGCCGTGAGCCCGTTGGAGGCACCGTCCTGATTCACCGCGGAACCGCGTATCACCGCCAGCACGGGGTGCCCCAGCCGTTGCGCGTCGGCCAGCCGTTCCAGCACCAGCACGCCGGCGCCTTCCGACCACGAGGTTCCGTCGGCGCTGCCGGCGTACGCCTTGCACCGGCCATCGGGCGCCAGCGCCCGCTGCCTGCTGAACTCGACAAACGGTGCCGGGCTGGACATTACGGTGACACCGGCGGACAGCGCCAGGTCGCACTCGCCTGATCGCAGCGACTGCGCTGCCAGATGCAACGCCACCAGCGACGATGAACACGCCGTATCCACCGACAGCGCTGGGCCTTCCAGCCCCAGCACATACGCCACCCGGCCAGAGGCGACGCTCAACGTGGAACCCGTCAGCCCGTAGCCTTCCAACTCACCCTGTACGTGACCGCCATAGTTGTCATGGATGACTCCGGCGAATACGCCGGTGGCCGAGCCACGCAACGTTGTCGGATCAATCCCGGTGCGCTCCAATGCTTCCCACGACAGCTCCAGCATCAACCGCTGCTGCGGGTCCATAGCCAAAGCCTCGTTGGGCCCGATGCCGAAGAATCCGGCATCAAACGCGGCTACCTCGTCCAGGAACGAGCCGCGGCGGGTATACATTTTGCCGGCCGCATCCGGGTCCGGGTCGAACAATCCCTCGACGTCCCAGCCGCGATCGGCGGGAAAGTCCGCGATGGCGTCGCGCCCGGCAATGACCATCTCCCACAACGCCTCCGGCGAATCCACACCACCGGGGTACCGACAGCTCATGCCCACCACCGCCACCGGCGCGGACAACTTGGCTTCCAGCTCCGACAATCGCTTCCGGGTGTGCCGCAGATCCGCCGTAAGCCGTTTGAGGTAATCGACGTGCTTGCCGGTTTCCGGCATGGTTGCTCCTAGTCGGAATGGGCTCAGGAGCCGAGTTCTTCGTCGAGAATGGCGAAGAGCTGGCTTTCCGTGGCGTCGGTGATGTCGTCGTCGATCAGGTGGGTCAAGATGCCGTGCAAGCGACTGTTCAGCTGCGCTTTGTCGTCGGGGCTCCAATCGGGCCGGTTGAGCAGCGTCTGCAGCTCCCGGGTGATCTCGTCGAAGCGAGCCAACAGGTCGGGTTCTTCGCTGACTGGGCGGACCGTATCGAATTGGGCGATAAGGTGTTCGGACAGCGCCGCCGGGGTGGGATAGTCGAAGATCAGGGTCGGCGGCAAGGTGAGCCCGGTCGCACTCTTGAGCCGGTTGCGCAGTTCCACAGCGGTTAACGAGTCGAAGCCGAGGTCTTGAAAAGCGCGCTGGGCGTTGATGTCTGCCACACTCGAGCGACCCAGCACCGTTGCGGCGTTGCTGCAGACCAGCTCGCTCAGTTCGCGGCGGCGCTGCTCGGGACTCAATGCGTTCAGCCGCGACGCCAATCCCGACGTCGACACCGCGGTAGCGCTATCGAGGATGACACGTCGGATCGGGTGGGCCACCAGCCCGCTCAACAATGGCGGCACCGAGGCCCCGGCCAGGGCAGCCGGATCCAGCCGGGCGGCCAACAGCACCGGGCGGTCGGCCAGCAACGCGGTATCCAGCAATCCCAATGCCGCTTCTGTCGAAATCGGCACCAGCCCGGTGCGATTCATCCGTGCCCGGTCCCGCTCGCCCAGGTGTTGGGTCATCGTCGAAGCCTGTTCCCACAGCCCCCATGCCACCGACAACGCCGGCAACCCGCCGGCACGCCGGTGGGTCGCCAGCCCGTCCAGGAACGCGTTCGCCGCCGCATAATTGGCCTGGCCCGCGGTTCCGACGATCCCCGCCATGGACGAAAACATCACGAAGACCGACAAATCCAGCTTCGCGGTGAGCTCGTGCAAATGCCAGGCCCCATCGACCTTGGCCCGCAACACGTTATCCACCTGCGCTGGTGTCAACCCGGTGATGGTCGCGTCATCGAGAACCCCTGCCGCATGAAACACCCCTTTGAGGGGATAGCGCGGATCCAGACCGGCGAGCAACGCAGCGACCGCCTCGCGGTCGGCCACATCACAGGCCACGACCGCTACTTCAGCGCCGGCTTCGCGCAGGCGTGCCACCAGCTGTGCCGTTCCCGCGGCTTGTGCCCCGCTGCGGCTGGCCAGCACGACGTTGGCCACCCCATAGCGCTCCACCAGATGGGCCGCCACCGCCGAACCGGCCATTCCGGTACCGCCGGTGATCACCACCGTGCCGCCGGCCAGTTCACCACCCGCCCCACTCAGTAGCGCACCACCGGGTCCGTCCGGCAGCGTCAGCACCACCTTGCCTACGTGACGGGCCTGACTGACGAAGCGATAGGCCGCCGAGGCGCAGCGCACATCGAAAGCTCTGACCGGCAACGGTGTCAGCGCGCCGGCCGCCAGCAACCTGACCACCTCGGACAGCATGGCCGCGATACGCTCCGGACCGGCTTCGATCAGATCGAAGGCGCGATACTGCACACCCCGGTACCGCTCGGCCACCACCTGCGGGTCGCGCAGGTCGGTCTTGCCCATCTCGATGAAGCGCCCGCCCGGAGTCAGCAGCCGCAGCGACGCGTCGGTGAACTCACCGGCCAGCGAGTTGAGCACCACGTCCATGCCACGACCGCCGGTGACCGCCGAGAACTTCTCCTCGAAGTCGAGGCTACGTGAATCCGAGATATGGTCGTCGTCAAAGCCCATGGCCCGCAATGTCTCCCACTTGCCCCGGCTGGCGGTGGCGAACACCTCGAGACCCAGATGCCGGGCCAGTTGCACAGCGGCCATGCCGACGCCGCCGGTTCCGGCATGCACCAGTACCTTCTCCCCGGCCTTGACGCCGGCCAATACCGACAGGCCGTAGAACGCCGTCAAGAACACCACCGGGACACCGGCCGCCTCTACCAGCGACTGTCCCGCCGGCACCGCCGTCACGAGCCGCGCATCCACCACCGCCTCGGCGCCCACCACGCCCAGCAAACCCATCACCGCATCCCCGACCAGCAGCCCGTCCACCCCAGGACCCACCTCCACCACCACGCCGGCGCCCTCGGCGCCCAATTCCCCACCGCCGGGATATATTCCCAACGCCACCAAGACATCCCGGAAGTTCACCCCGACGGCGGCCACCGCGACCCGCACCTGCCCAGCGGCCAGTTCGGCCCGGCCCACTGGGGCCACCACCAGATCCTCCAGCGTCCCCCCGCCGCCGACGGCCAGCTGCCAGCCCCCGGACCCAGACGGCAGCTCCAACACCGATCCGGCTCCCACCGGGGCCACCCGCGCTGCGTATGCCACGCCGGAACGAACCACCAAAGCCGGCTCATCACAACCAACTACGTCGGCGACATCCAGCGAGCCGTCCGAATCGACCAGCACCACCCGCCCCGGGTGCTCAGCCTGAGCCGAACGGACCAAGCCCCAAATCGCCGCACCCACCAGATCGGTGACGTCCTCGCCCGGCAGGGCCGCGGCACCACGAGTTACCAGCGCCAGCATCCCGTCCTCGGTACCGGCCAGCCAGGACTGCAATTCGGCCAGCACTGCGTGCACGCCCCCATACACCGCGTCCAGCACCTCTGCACCGTTGCCGCCGCTGCGGGCACTCAATTCGCGCACCACCAATGGCTGATCGCCAATCCCGCTGTACGGTAATGAAATCGACGACCAGCCCACCTCCAGGAGTCGCCCACCACCAGACCCGGCACCGCCGCCAGCGGCGGTGACGGCCGCCGACAGCACCTGTGCCGAGACCGGACGAACGACAAGCTCCCGCGCCGACAGCACCGGCAAACCGTCGGTATCGGCCAACTCCACCGACATCGCCCCCACACCCAACGGTGCCAACCTCGCCCGAACCCGCGACGCCCCGGACGCGTGCAGGCAAACGCCCTGCCAGGAGAACGGCAACATCGGCTGTTCGCCGCCATCGACCACGCCCCAGGCATGCAAGGCGGCATCCAAAACCACCGGATGAATGCCGAACCCGCCGGTCAGCACTCCCTGCGGAAGCGCCACCTCAGCGAAAACCTCACGACCCCTTCGCCACAACGACCGCAATCCCTGGAACGCCGGGCCATAGCCATAGCCCCGTCCGCCCAGCACGTCATAGGCGTCGTCGGCACCCACGGCCTGGGCTCCCACCGGCGGCCACACCGATAGGTCCGTGGCAGCCGGCATCGCCGCCGCGCTCAACGTGCCCTGGGCGTGCAGCACCCACACCGAATCAGCGCCCATGCCATGGGAATACACCGATACCGCCCGACTGCCCGATTCGGTCGCGGCGCCCACCACCACCTGCATCCGCATCCCACCGGCCGGCGGCAACACCAGCGGAGCCAACAACGTCAGCTCCTCGACCACGCCGCAGTCGACCGCATCACCGGCCCGGATGGCCAGCTCCACAAAGCCCGCTCCGGGAAACAGCACCACACCGCCCACCGCGTGGTCGGCCAACCACGGCTGGGCAGTCAACGAAAGCTGACCCGTCAACACCACGCCACCGGAATCGGGCCGCTCCAGCACGGCACCCAATAGCGGATGACTGACACCGGCCAAGCCGAGCCCGGTTGCATCGCCGCTGTCAACACCCAAGGGCCCCAACCAAAATCTGCGCCGGACAAACCCGTACGTCGGCAACTCCACTTGTCGGACGGCCAGGCCCTCGAACGCCGCGGGCCAGTGCACCGTCGCACCGGCGACATGCGCCTGGCCGGCTGACAGCCAAAACCGGTCCGGGCCACCGTCGTCTCGACCCAGCGACGGGACGATGATCGGCTCGCCGACACTGGTCTGCGCAGCATCGGCGACGGTTTCTTCGATACCGGCGATCAGCACCGGGTGCGGGCTGCATTCGATGAACACTTGGTATCCGTCGTCAGAGGCGCTGCGGACGGCCGCTTCGAATTGCACCGTCTGCCGGATGCTGCGGAACCAGTACTCGGCGTTCAAACCGGCGGTGTCCATGAGTTCGCCGCTGACCGTTGAGAAAAAGGCCGTTGAAGAGCAGCGGGGCATCAGCCCGTCCAGTGCCCCGATCAGGTCTGCGTGGATCGCGTCCACCTGCGCCGAGTGCGACGCGTAATCGACCTCGATCCTGCGGGCGCGAATGTCGTCGGCTTCGCAGCGTCGCAGCAGCTCCTCGATGGCGCCCACCTCACCAGCCACCGCGACCGCCGAAACGCCGTTTACCGCAGCGATATTCAGTCGGTCGCCCCAGTGCGCGAGCAGCTCCTTGACTCTGGGCAGCCCACACGCCAACGAGGCCATGCCGCCGGCGCCGGACAATTGCAGCAACAGCCGGCTGCGCAGCGCCACCACCTTGGCGGCGTCCTCCAGCGACAACGCGCCGGCCACATAGGCCGCCGCGATCTCCCCCTGCGAATGTCCGATCACCGCGTCGGGAACCACTCCTATGGAGCGCCACAATTCGGCCAGCGACACCATGATCGCCCACAGCGCGGGCTGCACCACGTCCACCCGATCCAGCCCAGGCGCGTCCGGCGCGCCACGCAAGACGTCGATCAACGACCAGTCCACATACTCACCCAGCGCCTTTTCGCAGCGGTGCAGATGGTCGGCGAATACCGGTGCGGCATCGAGCAATTGGACACCCATGCCCAGCCACTGCGCTCCTTGGCCGGGGAAAACGAACGCCGTCTTGCCCACCGATCGCGCACGCCCGGCCACGACGCCCGAACCCGGCTCGCCGGCCGCCAGGGTCGCGAGCCGCTCCATCAACTCGGAGCGATCGCCACCCACCACCACGGCCCGATGTTCGAACACCGACCGCGTCGAAACCAGCGACCATCCCACATCGAGTGCGCTCAAGGCTTCATCGGCCGCGACCCACTCCAGCAGTCGCTCCGCCTGGTATGCCAACGCGTGTGCCGACCGCGCCGACAGCAGCCACGGAATCGCGGTGGCGCTGCGATCGCCCTCAGGCACAGCGGGTTCCACCGCGGGCGCCTGCTCGACGATCACATGCGCATTGGTCCCGCTGATCCCGAACGACGAGATGCCTGCTCGCCGCGGCCGGCCCGAAACCTCCCAGGCGCGCGACTCGGTCAGCAGCGACACCGCACCGGCGGACCAATCCACGTGCGGCGTAGGCACATCCACGTGCAGCGTCTTGGGCATCACCCCGTGCCGCATCGCCAACACCAGCTTCATCACCCCGGCCACACCGGCCGCCGCGGAGGTGTGACCCATGTTCGATTTGATCGAACCCAACCAGAGCGGCGCGCTACGCCCCTGCCCGTAGGTCGCTAGAATCGCCTGCGCCTCAATGGGGTCCCCCAATGTGGTGCCGGTCCCATGCCCTTCCACCAAATCCACGTCGGTAACGCTCAGTCGCGCATTGGCCAAGGCAGCCCTGATCACCCGCTGCTGCGCCGGCCCGTTGGGGGTAGCCAGGCCGTTGGAGGCCCCGTCCTGGTTGACCGCCGATCCGCGCACCACCGCCAACACTGGATGCCCCAAGCGCTGGGCATCGGTGAGCCGCTCGAGCACCAGGGCGCCGGCGCCTTCGGAGAACGCGGTGCCGTCGGCGGCCCCCGCGTACGCCTTGGACCGTCCGTCAGGCGACAGCGCCCGCTGCCGGCTGAACTCGATGAACATCGCCGGGGTGGCCATTACGGTGACCCCGCCGACCAGCGCCAGATTGCACTCTCCGGACCGCAGCGATTGCACCGCCAAATGCAGCGCCACCAACGACGACGAACACGCCGTATCCACCGACACCGCGGGTCCCTCCAAGCCCAGTTCGTAGGCGACCCGGCCGGATGCGACGCTCAGGGTCGAACCGCGTAACCCGTACCGCTCCAGGTCCCCGGGCACCCGGCCCTGGCCCCCGTAGGTTCCGTGGAAGATTCCGGCGAACACGCCTGCCGACGAACCCCGAATGCGCACCGGGTCGATTCCCGCGCGCTCCAACGCCTCCCAGGACACCTCCAGCAACAGCCGCTGCTGCGGGTCCATCGCCAGCACCTCGCTGGGCGCGATGCCGAAGAACTCGGCATCGAAACCGGCCACGTCCGTCAAGAAGCCGCCGCACCGCGTGTAAGACTTGCCGACCGCGTCGGGATCGGGATCGAACAGGCCGGCCAGATCCCACCCGCGATCGGCGGGAAATTCCGAGACGACGTCGCGGCCGGCCGCCACCATGTCCCAGAGCGCCTGCGGCGAATCCACCCCACCGGGATACCGGCAGCCCATCCCCACGATCGCGACCGGCTCAGTGGTCAGCGCCAGGTAGTCGCGGTTCTCCCGCTTGAGCCGCTCGTTTTCCTTGAGTGATCGGCGGAGCGCGGTGATGAGCTCTTCTTGAGTGCTGTCCATAGATCGCGGCCTTTCGTGCTACTCAAGGTGAGGCGCGCCGAGCGTTACGCCACTGCAAGATTTCGCTCCGAATGTCGCAGTGTCGTTACGCTCGCGGGAACAGGTCCTGCATCGAATCAGTGCCAGCGCAACAGCACCAATTCAGAGCAGAAACCCGGACCCATGGCGATCATCAGCCCAGGGCTGCCACTAGGTGGCGGTTTGGCAAGGGTGTCCCGAAGCACGTGCAGGACCGACGCCGACGACAGGTTGCCGATCTCACCCAGCGAGCGCCACGTCAGCTCCAAGGCTTCGGGCTTCAACTGCAGGCATTCGGTGATCGCCTCGATGACCTTGGGTCCCCCGGGGTGTGTTACCCAGGCGCCGATGTCAGTAGTGGTCAGGTCATGAGCGGCCAGAAACGCCGTGACATCGTCGGCCAGATACTGCTGCACGATCTCAGCCAGATCCTTGGACAAGACCAGCTCGAACCCCGCCGAGCCGATGTCGTAACCCATGGTGCGCAGCGAGTCGGGGTAGAGCGTGCTGCGCGAGTCCAGGATGTCGGGGCCGCCGGCGTCCACCTCCTGGGCGCGACGATCACCGACGGCAACCACCGCGGCGGCACCGTCGGCAAACAGGGCGCTGCCGACCAGGCCGGCCAGGGAGGGCTTGTATCCGGGAAAAGTGAGCGAGCAGAGCTCGACGGAGACCAGTGCCGCGACGCCGTCAGGGGCACCGCGCAAGTAGTCGTGCAGGCGGGCCACCCCGGCCGCCCCGGCGACACAACCCAGGCCGAAGAGCGGCACCCGGCGCACGTCGGCGCGCAGGCCCACCCGGCCAGCGATCCGGGCGTCCAGCGACGGGACCGCGATACCCGTGACCGTCGTGGTGATCAGCACGTCGAGGTCCTGGGGCTGCAGGCCGGCCTCGTCCAGCGCGCCGAGCAAGGCCTCGACACCGAGATCGACGGCCTTGTCGATGAAGATCTTGTTCGCCTCGCCGAAGTCGGTGAGCTTTGGATACGCCTCCATCGGCAGGATCATGTGCCGGCTATTGACCTTGGCGCTGGTGTGCAACTGCCGGACGATGTCTTCGTAACCCTCGAATTCCGGCTCCCTGACGAATGCGTCGGTGAGTTCGCGTTGGGAATAGCGGTATGGCGGCAACGCGCCGAACACTCCCGCGATGACGCTCATTTTGACCCCACCCCTTTGACACGAATCGTCAAGGCCGGTTAGTTCAACCGGATCGCTATAGAGCTGCGAGTTTAGTCGGAGCCGAACTGCCCGGCAAAAACGCTCAGCGCGCCAGCTGATGGCGCAGCCGATCGGCGCTCGCGCGCACCACACTCAGCTGTTTTGCGACTTGATCGGGCGCGGTCCCACCGCGGGAGTCTCGGGAGGAAACCGACCCCTCGATCGTCAGCACGTCGCGCACCCGGGGCGTCAGTTCGGGACTGATCGCGGCCAGCTCGTCGTCGGTAAGCTCTGGCAGTCCCACCCCGCGCTGTTCGGCGGCGCGCACCGCGGCGCCGGCCGCCTCATGTGCGGACCTGAACGGAACGCCTTGCCGCACAAGCCATTCGGCGATATCGGTGGCCAGTGTGTAACCGGCCGGCGCCAGCGCCGCCATCCGCTCGACGTGAAAGGTCAGGCTGCCGACCAAGCCGGCCATCGCCGGCAACAGCAGCTCGAGCTGGGCCACCGAGTCGAACACCGGCTCCTTGTCTTCCTGCAGATCCCGGTTGTAAGCCAGCGGCTGAGCTTTCAGCGTGGCCAGCAGGCCGGCCAGGTTTCCGATCAACCGGCCGGACTTGCCCCGGGCCAGCTCGGCGATGTCGGGGTTCTTCTTCTGCGGCATGATCGAGCTGCCCGTTGACCATGAGTCGTGCAGGGTGACGTAGCCGAACTCCGTCGAACTCCACAGGATGATGTCCTCGGCGAGCCGGGACAGGTCGACGGCGATCATCGCGAAGACGAACGCGGCCTCCGCGGCGAAGTCGCGGGCTGCGGTCGCGTCGACGGAGTTGTCGGCGGCGGCGGTGAATCCCAGGTCAGCGGCGATCGCGTCCGGGTCCAGACCCAGCGAGGACCCGGCCAGCGCGCCGGAGCCGTATGGGGAGATGGCGGCGCGCCGGTCGAAGTCGGCGATGCGGTCCACGTCGCGCAGCAACGGATGTGCGTGCGCGAGCAGATGGTGGGCCAGCAGGATCGGCTGGGCGGATTGCAAGTGGGTCTTGCCGGGCATGATGGCCGTCGGGTGCGCCCCCGCCTGGTCGGTGAGCGCCCTGACGACGTCGAGTACGCCGTTGGCCACCCGGCGCACCGCGTCGCGCAGCCACATCCGGAACAGGGTGGCCACCTGGTCGTTGCGTGATCGGCCGGCCCGTAGCCGCCCGCCCAGCTCCGGGCCGACGCGGTCGATCAGCCCGCGCTCCAGGGCGGCGTGCACATCCTCATCGGTGACCAGCGGTGTGAAGCTGCCGTCGGCGACGTCCTGCTGCAGGCTGTCCAGGCCGGCCAGCAATCCGTCCCGCTGCTCTTCGGTGAGCAGGCCCGCTTGGAAAAGCACCACGGTGTGGGCCCTTGAGGCGATGACGTCGTAGGGCGCCAGCACCCAGTCGAAGTGCGTCGACTTACTCAGCGCGGCCAACGCGTCCGACGGGCCCCCGGCGAATCGCCCGCCCCACAGCGACCCCTCGTTGGTGCTCACGCCTCGCTGGCCAGGTCCCGGCGGGCCGCGAGCTTGGACGACAGCCCGTGCACGTAGACGAAGCCCTTCGACATGGATTGGTCGAACGTGTCGCCCTCGTCGTAGGTGGCCAGGTTGAAGTCATACAGCGATTCGGCGCTGCGCCGGCCGTTGACAGCGATGTGGCCACCGTGCAGAACGAGTCGCACCTCGCCGGAAACGTGCTCCTGGGTCTTGGCGACGAAGCTTTCCAGGGCGACCTTCAGCGGCGAGTACCACAGCCCGTCGTAGACCAGCTCGGCCCAGCGCTGGTCGGTCTGCCGCTTGAACCGACTCAGGTCCCGCTCGAGGGTGACGTGTTCGAGTTCGGTGTGCGCGGTGATGAGCACCATGGCCCCGGGCGCCTCGTAGATCTCCCGGCTCTTGATGCCCACCAGGCGGTCCTCGACGACGTCGAGGCGCCCGACGCCCTGCGCACCGCCGCGGCGGTTGAGCTCTTCGATGGCCTGCAGCATGGATACCGGCTTCCCGTCGATGGAGACCGGGACGCCTTTTTCGAACCCGATGATCACCTCGTCGGGGGTGTTCCAGTTGACGGTGGGGTCTTCGGTATAGCTGTAGATGTCCTTGGTGGGGGCGTTCCACAAATGCTCCAGGAAGCCGGTTTCCACCGCGCGGCCCCAGACGTTCTGGTCGATCGAGAAGGGTGAGCGCTTGGTGACGTTGATCGGGATAGCGTTTTCTTCGGCGAATGCGATTGCCTTCTCCCGCGTCCACGCGTAATCGCGCACCGGGGCCAGCACCTCCAAATCCGGTGCCAGCGAAGCGAATCCGACTTCGAACCGGACCTGGTCATTGCCTTTGCCGGTGCAGCCGTGCGCGACGATGCCGCCACCGTGCTCGCGCGCGGCGGCAACGAGGTGCTTGGCGATCAGTGGCCGGCTGATGGCCGAGACCAAGGGGTAGCGGTCCATGTACAGGGCGTTGTTCAGGATCGTGGGCAGGCAGTAGCCCTCGGCGAATTCGTCGCGGGCGTCGACGACGACGGCCTCCACGGCGCCGCAGTCAAGTGCCCGTTGCCGCACGACCTCCATGTCCTCGCCGCCCTGGCCGAGATCAATCGCCACCGCCACGACCTCGCGGCCGGTCTCCTTGCCTATCCAGCTGATCGCCACCGAGGTGTCCAGGCCGCCGGAATACGCCAGGATGACGCGCTCTGACATGAACCAATCTCCTTACTGAATGTTCTCGAACATGCCGGCGAGTTCCGCGCCAGTCATCGGCTCGCGGGCGACCACAAGGATGGTGTCATCACCCGCGACCGTGCCCACCACCTGGGGCAGGGCGGCGCGGTCGATCGCGCTGGCCAAGTAGTGTGCCGCGCCCGGCGGTGTGCGCAGTACCGCAAGGTTGCCACTGGCGTCGGTGGACACCAACAGGTCACCGAGCAGCCGCTGCATCCGCTGGGTGCCGCCGTGCACCCCGCGGACCGGGCTGCCGTCCTCGGGCACGATGTAGACGCCGGTACCGCCGTCGGCGCCCCGCAGTTTCACCGCGCCGAGTTCCTCGAGGTCGCGCGACAGCGTGGCCTGGGTGACCTCGATGCCTTCTTCGGCCAACAACGCGGCGAGCTCGCTTTGGCTGCGCACCTCCACCGACGACAGGATGGCCACGATGCGAGCCTGACGGCCGGCGCGGTTGGCGCTGACTTCGGGTCCCTGCACGGATTGTGTCTTGGCGCTCTGGTTCATGAGCGTTGCTCCAGTAGCCACACCAGCAGCGCCTTCTGGGCGTGCAGCCGGTTTTCCGCCTCGTCCCATACCGCGCTGGCCGGTCCGTCCATCACCTCGTCGGTGATCTCGTCGCCGCGATGCGCCGGAAGGCAGTGCAGCACAATGGCTTCCGCGTCGGCTTTGCCAGTCAGTCGTTCGTTGATCTGAAACGGCCGAAACGGCTTGACGCGGTCCAGTCCGTCGTTCTCCTGGCCCATAGAGGTCCAGGTGTCAGTCACCAGCACGTCGGCGCCGACGGCTGCCGCATCCGCGTCGGCGGTCAGCGTTATCGAGGCGCCGGTTTGCTTTGCGAGACGCACGGCCGCGGCGACAACCGTTTTGGCGGGCGTAAAGCCTTCCGGCGCAGCGATTGTCACATGCATGCCGGCGGTGACACCACCGAGCATCAGCGAGTGGGCCATATTGTTGGCGCCATCGCCGAAGTACGACAGACGCAATCCTTTCAGCGTCCCCTTGCGTTCGGCGATGGTCTGTAGATCGGCCAACACCTGGCAGGGGTGAAACTCGTCAGAGAGGGCGTTGACCACCGGCACCGTCGCGGTCGAGGCCATGGCGGTCAGCCGATCCTGCCCGAACGTCCGCCAAACGATCGCATCGACATAGCGGGACAACACCCTGGCGGTGTCCTGCAAGGTTTCCTCGCGGCCCAGTTGGGTGGTGTGGCCGTCGACTACAACGGCGTGACCGCCCAATTGGGCGATGCCCATTTCGAAGGAGAACCGGGTGCGCGTCGAGTTCTTGTCGAAGATGACCGCAACCCCCCGCGGCCCCTCGAGGGGCTGACGGCTGAAGGGGGCCTTCTTCAGCTCCGCGGCCAGCTCGAGGACCTCGGCCTGTTCTGCCGGGGACAGGTCGTCGTCACGCAGAAAGTGCCTCATGCTCCGGCCTTCTCGAGGATGCCTGGCAGTGCTGCGACAAATCCTTCCAGCTGCGGCTCGGTGATGATCAATGGCGGAGCCAGCCGGATGACGTTGGGCGCGGCGGCATTGACCAGATAACCGGCGTCGCGGGCGGCGGACTCAGCGTCCTTGGCCTGTTGGGCCTTCAGGACGATGCCCTGCAGCAGGCCCCTGCCGCGAACGTGGTCGATCAGCGGATGGTTGAGCGATTCGATGCCGTGCCGTAGCGATTTGCCCAGCACCTCGGCACGGCGGACCAGATCCTCAGCGGCCAGCACTCTGACCACTGCGAGCGCCGCCGCGGTGCACACCGGGTTACCGCCAAAGGTACTGCCGTGCAATCCGGGCGTCAGCAGGTCCGCGGCAGTACCGACGGCCAGGCACGCCCCGATCGGCAATCCACCGCCCAAGCCCTTGGCCAGCGTCACCACGTCGGGCGTGATGCCGTCGTGCTGGTGGGCGTAAAACGCTCCCGTGCGGCCCATTCCGGTTTGCACCTCGTCAAGCACCAGCAGGGCACCATGCCGCGCGGTGATCTCGCGAGCGGCCACCAGATAGCCTTCGGGCGGGACGACGACACCGCTCTCCCCCATGATCGGTTCGAGAAATACTGCGGCCGTGGCGTTGTCGACCGCGGCCGCCAATGCGTCCACATCACCGTAGGGGACATGGGTGACATAGCCCGGCAGCGGTTCGAACGGTGCCTGCTTGGCGGGCTGGCCGGTCAGCGCCAACGAGCCCATCGTGCGGCCGTGGAAAGCTTCTTGTGCGGCAATGAGTTTCGTCTTACCGGTGAGCCGAGTCAGCTTGAAGGCGACCTCGTTGGCCTCGGTGCCGGAGTTGCAGAAGAACACCCGCGCCTGGGTTTCGGCGCCCAGCAGCGCGACCAGTTCCTCAGCCAGCGCAATTCCCGGTTCGGTCGCATAAAGGTTGGAGGTATGGCCCAACGTCGACATCTGTTGCGTAACAGCCTCGATGACGGCCGGGTGGCGATGCCCGAGGACGTTGACCGCTATGCCGCCGAGTAGGTCGACATAGCTCTTGCCGTCCACGTCGGTGACCACCGCGCCGTCGCCGCTGGCCAGCGCGACAGGCGGGGTGCCGTAGTTGTTCATCATCACGGCCTGCCACCGCTGCTGCACTGTTTCGGTATTGTTCATGCGGATACCACCTTGGTGCCGGTGCCTGCATTGGTGAACAGCTCAACCAGCACACAGTGTTTGACCCGCCCATCGATGACATGCGCGCTCGGCACTCCACCGGAGACCGCACGCAGACACGCTTCGATCTTGGGAATCATCCCCGACTCCAGTGTGGGTAGCAGTTGCGCCAACGTGGCGGTATCGATTTCGCTGACTAGCGATCCGCGGTCCGGCCAATTGGTGTACAGGCCTTCGACATCGGTGAGCATTAACAGCTTTTCGGCGCTGAGTGCTTCGGCGAGCGCTGCCGCGGCGGTGTCGGCGTTGATATTGTGCACCACCCCCTCGGCATCCGGAGCCAGCGTTGAGACCACCGGAATACGGCGTGCCGCAATGAGATCCAGCAGAGCATCGGTATTGACCCGGTCGACGTCGCCGACCAGCCCGATGTCGGTAGCCACACCGTCGACGGTGACACTGCGCCGTACCGCGGTGAACAGCTGCGCGTCTTCGCCGGTGATTCCCACGGCATAGGGCCCGTGGGCGTTGATCAGGTTGACCAGTTCGCGGCCCACCTGTCCGAACAGGACCATCCGCGCGATGTCGAGGACTTCCGGTGTGGTGACGCGAAATCCGCCCTTGAAGTCGCCTTCGATGCCCAGCCGCCGCAACATGGCGCTGATCTGCGGGCCACCGCCGTGCACGACGACGGGATGGATGCCACAATTGCGCAAAAAGGCCATATCGGCGGCGAAGGCCTGTCGCAGCATGTCATCGGTCATCGCATTGCCGCCGTATTTGACGACAACGATCTTGCCGTGCAATTGCTTGAGCCAGGGCAAGGCTTCCGCCAGAACCTCCGCCTTGCCCTGCGTGGTTAATGTCTGCTCGCTCATGAGCTGTACGCCGAGTTCTCTTCGACGTAGGCGTGCGACAGGTCGGTGGTCCGGATGGCGGCCCGCCCGTCGCCGACCGCAAGGTCAACGGTGATGTCTATGTCGGCCGCCGACAAGTCGACCTCGCGCGCTCCGGGTGCCCCTACGCCGTCGATGCATACCGCAGAACCGTTGAACGACACGCTGATCCGATCGGGCTCGAGGGATATCGGTGCCATCCCGACAGCGGCCAGCACCCGGCCCCAGTTGGGGTCAGACCCGAACACCGCGGTTTTGACCAGGCTGTCGCGCGCGATGACGCGCGCCGCAGTCAGGGCGTCGTCTTCAGTGGCAGCTCCCGTCACGGTGACGGTTACTCGCTTGGTGACTCCCTCGGCGTCGGCCTGCAGCTGTGCGCAAAGGTCGTCGCAGACTCTGAGTACCGCGTCGTCGAGATCTGCTTGGGCCGGAATGATTTCGCTGGCTCCCGAGGCAAGCAACAACACGGTGTCATTCGTTGAACAACTGCCGTCGATGTCGAGGCGATCAAATGTGCGGGCAGTGGCGCGCCGCAGCGCCTGCTCCAGCGCCGCCGGTTCGGCAACCGCGTCGGTGGTAAGCACGCAGAGCATGGTGGCCAATGAAGGCGCGAGCATACCGGCGCCTTTGGCCATTCCGCCGACAGTCCAGTTGTTTTGATGATGCAGCGCAACTTGTTTGGGTACGGTGTCGGTGGTCATGATTGCGTGAGCGGCGTCGTCGCCTCCGGTCAGTCCACCATGCATCTCGTGCACGATGTCACGAACGCCGTTGAGTACCTTGTCCATCGGCAGCCGGTCGCCGATCAATCCGGTGGAGCAGACGGCGACTTCGATGGCTCCGGTTTCAGTTCCCCAGTCCGACAATGCGGCAGCAACTGCCTCGGCGGTGGCGTGGGTGTCCTGAAAGCCGGCCGGCCCAGTACAGGCATTGGCGCCGCCGGAGTTGAGGATGACCGCGCGGAGTTGCCCGGTTGTCAGCACTTGCTGAGTCCAAAGCACTGGTGCCGCTTTGACTTTGTTGCGAGTGAGCACACCGGCGGCGGCGTAGTCAGGGCCTTCGTTGAACACCAACGCCAGATCCGGAGCACCGGATGCCTTGATACCCGCGGCAATGCCGGCGGCGCGGAAGCCGGCCGGGGCTGTCACGCCCTGGGCACGCAAAAGCCTCGTCACAGAATCCGTTTCGGTCATGGCGCCACTCCAACTACGGACAAGCCCGCGCTCTCCGGCCACCCCAGTGCCAGGTTCATCGATTGCACCGCCGCGCCGCCGGTGCCCTTGACCAAGTTGTCGATCGCAGCGATGGCCACGAATGTTGCGGCGTCCTCGTCGACGGCCACCGCAATGTGTGCCGCGTTGCTGCCGATGACCGCACCGGTACGCGGTAGTTGCCCATCAGGCATCAGATAAATGAAAGGTTCTGCGTGGTAAGCTTTTTCGTACGCCTCTCGCAACTCCGAGAGGGAAGACCGGGTACGCGCGGTGCAGGTGGCAAGAATTCCGCGGGACGTCGGAATGAGCACCGGGGTGAATGAAACCGTGACATCACGGTCGGTGACCGTTCGTAAGCCCTGAGCGATCTCAGGCGTGTGCCGGTGGGCTCCTGCGATGTTGTATGCCCGTGCTGATCCGATGACCTCTGAACCCAGCAGATCCGTCTTGGCCGCACGACCGGCGCCCGAGGTGCCGCTGACCGCGACCACGGTGACCGCGGGCTCGATGAGGTCTTCGGCCATAGCCGGTAGCAATGCCAGCAGCGCAGCCGTCGGGTAGCAACCGGGCACCGCGATGCGCCGGGCGGTTTGCAGCCGCTCGCGCGCACCGGGCAATTCGGGCAGTCCGTACGGCCAACTGCCGGCGTGCGCAGAACCGTAGAAGCGCTCCCAAGCCGCGGCGTCGGTGAGCCGAAAGTCGGCGCCGCAATCGATAACCAGAGTTTGTGTGTCAAGCTGCTGGGCCAGCACGGCCGAATGCCCATGCGGCAGCGCGAGAAACACAACCTCGTGCTCGCGGAGCGCCGCCAACTCGGTGGGTTCGAGCATTCGGTGGGCTAAGGGCGTCAGGTGCGGATGATGCGCACCCAGGGCGCTACCGGCGCTCGCCGCGGCCGTCACAGCACCGATCTTCAGCCGACCATCGAGGGAGGCCGGATGGCTCAGCAGCAGCCGAAGGATCTCACCGCCCGCATAACCACTGGCACCGGCAACCGCCACCCTGATCGCGTCGGACATCTGAAGGATTCTGCATGGTTATGCAGATGTTTGCAAATTAATTCCAATGCTGGTGTACACGTCTTGGGCGGGGTCCCGCGCGGCGCTCGGAGCATTTGCTCTAGCGCACAGCGGATTTCACGCCGCGACCGGTTGCGGAACGCAGCGTTGAGATTCCACCGAAAATTTTTTTCTCTTTGTGGTTTAGGGAAGCTCGCGTTTGGGCAGGTCCTATTGGGCACATGTTGCCTCGATGGCGTCGGGGGTCGTCGGGTTACTGCTTGTTCATTGGGTCAGCGGGGAGATGGACATGTCTTTTGTAGTCGCAGTACCGGAGCTCTTCGAGGAAGCAGCCCGGGATTTAGCAGGCATCCGTACGGCACTCGCCGAAGTCACAGCATCGGCTGCAGGGGCGACGACGGGCTTGGCGCCCGCAGCAGCAGACGAGGTTTCAGGCGCAATCGCGGCGCTATTCGGCACCGTCGGTGAGGAATATCAAGCCGTCAGCGCGCAGGCGTCGGCGTTTCATGACGAGTTCGTCAAGCTATTGAGCGGTGGCGCATCTTCATACGCCGCCGCCGAGGCAGCAAATGGCGCTGCGCTGCTCACCGGCGGTGGTGCTTCCTTCGCGGCCGCGGCCGAAAATGCCGCCGCAGCCGTCACCGGGCAGTTGGGTGGCTCCCTGTCCGGGGGCATCGACGTTGCGCTCATTTTGCGGGCCCTGCAAGCACTTCCGAGCCTCGGCGCTGGGCTTGCCCTGCAGACCGGCGGTGCGCTGGCATCGGGCTTCGGCTCAGGGTTGGTGCAGACCGGCGAAGCAATCACGCACGCCGGTCTCGCCCTGGAAAACTTCGGTGCCGCCATGTCCGGAGCCGGCGCCTCGTTGACTGCCCAGGCAAACGCTGCACTCTCGGCGTTCCTAAATGCCGGACTGGGAGCCAACCTCAGCGCAGCCCTGACAGCGAGCCTCAATGCCCAGCTGCCGACCCTTGCCGAGCTGGCGCAGACCGGCGGCATGCTGATCGGCAACGTCTCCGCCGGGCTGTCGCAACTGGTAAGCACCGGTGGCAGCTTGGTTGCCAACTTCGGCACCGGGTTCACCGGCCTGATCGATGTCGGCCAGAACCTGGTGGCGAATTTCAGTGCAACTCTGCCTGGTTTGAGTGCTCAACTTAGCGCTGCCCTCACCGGCGGCCTGCCGGCCCTGCAAGCTGGCTTGACCGGACTGTTGACCGCCGGCCAGAGCCTGGCCGCACAATTGTCGGGGACTTTCGGCGCAGGGTTGCCGGCGTTGTCGGCAGCGTTAAGTGCCACCCTGACCGCCGCCATCAACGGCGGCTTGCCGGCGTTCCAGGCCAGCCTGTCGGGGGTGAGTGCGGCCTTCAACGCGGCGTTGAACGCTGCCCTGTCCGGTGCGCCGGCGCTGCAGGGCGCGTTGAGTGCGCTGCTCACCGCGGGGCAGAACTTCGCGGCCGGGTTGAGCGCGGTCTTCCCGGCGCTCTCAGCCAGCTTCTCGGCCACCTTCCCCGCCCTCTCAGCAGCCTTCAACGCCACCCTGAGCGCGGCCCTGTCGGGCAGCCTGCCCGCCTTCCAAGCCAGCCTCTCGGGCCTAACTGCGGCCTTCAACACCGCCCTGAACGCCGCCCTATCCGGTGCCCCGGCGCTGCAAGGCGCGTTGAGTGCGCTGCTCACCGCGGGGCAGAACTTCGCGGCCGGGTTGAGCGCGGTCTTCCCGGCGCTCTCAGCCAG
>NZ_LQPW01000175.1 GCF_002116635.1 Mycobacterium szulgai
CCTTTCCACCCTCACCACCACCCGCCGCCAAGCCAGCACCACCACCCCCAACACCCTGGCCACCCAACTGGCCGGCCACACCCCCGAACAGCAACTGACCACCCTGACCACCCTCATCCTCACCACCACCGCCACCGTGCTGGCCCACCCCGACCCCAACACCCTCGACCCCGACCAACCCTTCACCAACCTCGGCATCGACTCGCTGACCGCCCTACAACTCCGCAACACCCTGACCCAACACACCGGCCTACCCCTACCCGCCACCCTCGTCTTCGACCACCCCACCCCCACCGCCATTGCCCGCCACCTGATGAGTCTGCTGTCGGGCAGCGCCATCCCGACGCGGGTGATCGCCGCCGTTGCCGCGCACATCGACGAGCCGATCGCGGTCGTCGGCATGGCGTGTCGGTTGCCTGGTGGGGTGGATTCGCCGCAGGCGTTGTGGGAGTTGGTCAGCGGCGGTGTTGATGCGGTCGGGGGCTTCCCCGCTGACCGGGGTTGGGATTTGGCCGGGTTGTTTGACCCCGATCCCGACGCGGTCGGCAAAACCTACACGCGTTCCGGAGCGTTCTTGACGGATGCGGCCGGCTTCGATGCCGAGTTCTTCGGGATTTCAGCGCGGGAAGCCACCTCGATGGATCCCCAACAACGTCTGTTGCTCGAAGTGTGTTGGGAGGCTTTGGAAACCGCCGGTATCGACCCGGCCACCCTGGACGGCACGGACACCGGAGTCTTCGCCGGCGCCTGGGCGCAACCAGGCACCGCCGGGCCAGACGGCTCCGAGGGTTATGGGTTGACGGGGTCGGCGACGAGTGTGGCCTCGGGTCGGGTGGCGTACGTGTTGGGGTTGCAGGGTCCGGCGATCACTATCGACACCGCCTGCTCGTCCTCACTGGTAGCCACCCACTTAGCCTGCCAATCCCTGCGCAACGGCGAGTCCAGTCTGGCTTTGGCCGGCGGAGTAACCGTCATGACCACCCCCGCACCCTTTATCGAGTTCGCTCGCCAGCGTGGGTTGTCGGTGGATGGGCGGTGTAAAGCGTTTGCCGCGGCTGCTGATGGCACCGGGTGGGGTGAGGGCGCGGCGATCGTGGTGTTGGAACGCCTCGGTGAGGCCCACCGTCA
>NZ_LQPW01000176.1 GCF_002116635.1 Mycobacterium szulgai
GCTGTGCCGGGGGGGGCGGTACCGGGGGGAGCGGCGGTGGTGTCGGGGAAGGGGGTGCCGGGGGAAGAGGCGGTGGTGTCGGGGAAGCCGGTGGCGGAGCTGGCCGGGGTGCTACGGGGCGCACCCTGTCCCGCAGGTATTCCTCGCGCTCGTTCATGGGCTCCTCAGCTGATGGGTGACCAGAATCTCGGAAGGTCTGAGAAGGGCTAGGCACCAGTATCGGTCAGGTCCAACTCGATTTAGAGTCCTATTAATATTGTGCAAACTCAGGTAGTCCGAAGGCTGTGGTGCTTTCGGTGCGCCCGGCGCGGCTGCACGCGCGATTCGGGCGGCAGTGCTGCCACGTCTTATCGCAGGCCGTGTTGCCGGTGTGACTGATGCACCCCACGCCGGCGATCGCCGCGGCAGACGGCCGGCCAAACTTGTAGCAAACTCGTTTAAGCGCATGGTGTGTGGCCACCCGGCCGACCGGCCCAGTGTGTGCCGCGATACCGTCGATGACCGGTAACCGCGAATTTACGTTGCTGCCAGCCCGCGGGTTAGTATTGGGAAGTTGGCATGTCAGGCGGGTTTTGTCATATCGTTTTACGACTTGTCGAGATCGGTTAAAAGGCCGCCGTTCAACGCTGCACGGACGAATCAACAACCGAACCGTCTCCGCCTGTCGAACAGCCTATCGACAGGACCGAAGGGGTCAAGCCCGCAACCTCCGGGTCGCGGCCCAGTCGGAGCCGATGATGAGGCCGTTGCAAAAGTCTGGTGAAGGGTTAGGTGGGGAATGACGCCCAAGCGCGTCGGGCTGTACAACTCCGCGTATGAACACGATTCATGCGGTGTTGCCATGGTCGTCGATATGCACGGCCGGCGTAGCCGCGACATCGTGGACAAGGCGATCACCGCGCTGCTCAACCTCGAACATCGCGGCGCTCAGGGCGCCGAGCCGCGCAGCGGTGACGGCGCCGGCATCTTGATCCAGGTCCCGGACGACTTCCTGCGCGCGGTGGTGGACTTCGAGCTGCCCGCCGCGGGCAGCTACGCCACCGGTATCGCATTCTTGCCCCAGTCATCCAAAGACGCCGCCGCGGCATGCGCGGCAGTGGAGAAGATCGCCGAAGCCGAAGGGCTGAAGGTGCTGGGCTGGCGCCACGTGCCCACCGACGACTCGTCGCTGGGTGCGTTGTCGCGGGACGCGATGCCCACCTTCCGCCAGGTGTTCATGGCCGGGGCTACCGGCATGGCGCTGGAGCGCCGCGCCTACGTCGTCCGCAAGCGCGCCGAACACGAACTCGGCACCAAGGGCCCCGGCCAGGATGGGCCGGGCCGGGAAACGGTGTACTTCCCGAGCCTGTCCGGCCAGACGCTCGTATACAAGGGCATGCTGACCACCCCGCAGCTCAAAGCGTTCTACCTTGACCTGCAGGACGACCGGATGACCAGCGCCCTGGGCATCGTGCATTCGCGGTTCTCCACGAACACCTTCCCGTCGTGGCCGTTGGCCCATCCGTTCCGCCGCGTCGCCCACAACGGCGAAATCAACACGGTCACCGGCAACGAGAACTGGATGCGGGCCCGGGAGGCGCTGATCAAGACCGACGTCTTCGGCTCGGAAGATGACGTCGAGAAGCTGTTCCCGATCTGTACCCCCGCCGCCTCCGACACTCAGCGCTTCGACGAGGTGGTCGAGCTACTGCACCTAGGCGGGCGCAGCCTGGCGCACTCGGTGCTGATGATGATCCCCGAGGCATGGGAGCGCCACGAGTCGATGGACCCCGCGCGACGGGCCTTTTACCAGTACCACGCATCGCTGATGGAGCCGTGGGACGGCCCCGCGTCGATCACCTTCACCGACGGCACCATTGTGGGCGCGGTGCTGGACCGCAACGGCCTGCGGCCGTCCCGCATCTGGGTCACCGCCGATGGCCTGGTCGTGATGGCTTCCGAAGCGGGCGTCCTGGACCTGGACCCGTCGACCGTGGTGCAGCGGATGCGGTTACAGCCCGGCCGGATGTTCCTGGTGGACACGGCCCAAGGCCGCATCGTCTCGGACGAGGAGATCAAGTCCGAACTGGCCGCCGAGCACCCGTATCAGGAATGGCTCGACAAGGGCCTGGTGCCGATCGACAAGCTGCCGGCTAACAAGTACGTTCGCATGCCGCACCACCGACTTGTCATGCGGCAGCAGACTTTTGGCTACACCTACGAGGAGCTGAACCTGCTGGTAGCGCCCATGGTGCGCACCGGCGCGGAGCCGATCGGGTCGATGGGCACCGATACCCCGATCGCGGTGTTGTCGCGGCGGCCGAAGATGCTGTACGACTACTTCCACCAGCTCTTCGCTCAGGTGACCAACCCGCCGCTGGACGCCATCCGCGAAGAAGTGGTGACCAGCCTGCAAGGCACCACCGGCGGTGAGCGCGACCTGCTCAACCCGGACGAGAACTCCTGTCACCAGATCATGCTGCCCCAGCCGATCCTGCGGAACTACGAGCTGGCCAAACTGATCAACCTCAACCCCGAGGACGAGGTCAACGGACGCCCACATGGCATGCGATCCAAGGTGATTCGCTGTCTGTACCCGGTGGCCGAGGGCGGCGCAGGACTGGCAGCCGCGCTGGACGAGGTGCGGGCCCAAGCCTCAGCGGCGATCGCCGACGGCGCCCGGATGATCATCTTGTCCGACCGTCATTCCGACGAGCAGATGGCACCGATACCGTCACTGCTCGCCGTCGGCGCGGTACACCACCACCTGGTGCGCGATCGCACCCGCACCCATGTGGGCCTGGTCGTCGAATCCGGCGATGCCCGCGAGGTGCACCACATGGCGATGCTGGTCGGTTGCGGCGCCGCCGCCGTCAATCCCTACCTGGCGTTCGAGTCGATCGAGGACATGCTCGACCGCGGCGTCTTGGAGGGTGTCGGCGACGGGATCGACCGCAACACCGCGTTGAAGAATTACGTCAAGGCGGCGGGCAAGGGCGTGCTGAAAGTTATGTCCAAGATGGGCATTTCGACGCTGGCGTCCTACACCGGGGCGCAGCTGTTCCAGGCCGTCGGCGTCTCCGAGGAGGTCCTCGACGAGTACTTCACTGGATTGAGCTGTCCCACCGGGGGAATCACCCTCGATGACATTGCCGCCGACGTCGCCACCCGGCACGCACTGGCGTACCTGGACCGGCCCGACGAACGCGCGCACCGCGAACTCGAAGTCGGCGGCGATTACCAGTGGCGCCGCGAAGGCGAATACCACCTTTTCAACCCCGAGACGGTGTTCAAACTCCAACACGCCACTCGCACCGGCCAATACAAGATCTTCAAGGAGTACACCCGTCTGGTCGACGACCAGAGCGAGCGCATGGCATCGTTGCGCGGGCTGCTCAAGTTCCGGGCCGGGGTACGTGCTCCGATTCCGATCGAAGAGGTCGAGCCGGCCAGCGAGATCGTCAAGCGCTTCTCCACGGGGGCGATGAGCTACGGCTCGATCTCGGCCGAAGCGCACGAGACCCTTGCCATCGCGATGAACCGGCTGGGTGGCCGGTCCAACAGCGGTGAGGGCGGCGAGGATGTCAAGCGATTCGAGCGCGACCCCAACGGTGACTGGCGCCGCAGCGCCATCAAGCAGGTTGCGTCCGCCCGGTTCGGCGTCACCTCGCATTACCTGACCAACTGCACCGACATTCAGATCAAGATGGCCCAGGGCGCCAAACCCGGTGAGGGCGGCCAACTTCCGGGGCACAAGGTGTACCCGTGGGTGGCTTCGGTGCGGCACTCCACCCCGGGCGTCGGCCTGATTTCGCCGCCGCCGCACCATGACATCTACTCCATCGAGGATCTGGCGCAGCTGATCCACGACCTGAAGAACGCCAACCCATCAGCACGGGTGCACGTCAAGCTGGTCTCCGAGAACGGAGTCGGTACGGTCGCGGCCGGTGTTTCCAAGGCGCACGCCGACGTGGTGCTGATTTCCGGCCACGACGGCGGCACCGGCGCCACCCCGCTGACGTCGATGAAGCACGCCGGCGCACCATGGGAGTTGGGTCTGGCCGAGACACAGCAGACGTTGCTGCTCAACGGGTTACGCGACCGGATCGTCGTCCAGGTCGATGGCCAGCTCAAAACCGGACGCGACGTCATGATCGCCACGCTGCTGGGCGCCGAGGAGTTCGGCTTTGCCACCGCCCCGCTGGTGGTGGCCGGCTGCATCATGATGCGGGTGTGTCACCTCGACACCTGCCCGGTCGGTGTCGCCACGCAGAATCCGGTGCTACGTGAACGGTTCACCGGCAAGCCTGAATTCGTGGAGAACTTCTTCCTGTTCATTGCCGAAGAAGTCCGCGAATACATGGCGCAGCTGGGTTTCCGCACCGTCAACGAAGCCGTCGGTCAGGCCGGCGCGCTGGACACGACGCTGGCGCGGGCGCACTGGAAGGCGCACCGGCTGGACCTGACGCCCGTTCTGCACGAGCCCGAGTCGGCGTTCATGAACCAGGACCTGTACTGCAGTTCCCGCCAGGACCACGGCCTGGACAAGGCGCTCGACCAGCAGTTGATCGTCATGAGCCGGGAGGCGTTGGATTCGGGTAAACCAGTGCGTTTCTCGACGACCATCAGCAACGTCAACCGCACGGTCGGCACCATGCTCGGCCACGAGGTGACCAAAGCTTATGGTGGCCAAGGGCTTCCGGACGGCACCATCGACATCACCTTCGACGGGTCGGCGGGCAACAGCTTCGGCGCCTTTGTGCCCAAAGGCATTACGCTGCGGATCTACGGTGACGCCAACGACTACGTGGGCAAGGGACTGTCGGGCGGCCGGATCGTGGTGCGCCCGTCGGACAACGCGCCCCAGGACTACGTGGCCGAGGACAACATCATCGGCGGCAACGTGATTCTGTTCGGCGCCACCAGCGGAGAGGTTTTCCTGCGCGGCGTGGTCGGCGAGCGGTTCGCGGTCCGCAACTCCGGTGCACACGCGGTCGTCGAGGGTGTGGGCGATCACGGGTGTGAATACATGACCGGTGGCCGGGTGGTGATCCTGGGCCGGACCGGACGTAACTTCGCCGCGGGTATGTCTGGAGGCGTCGCCTATGTCTACGACCCCGACGGCGAGCTAACCAACAACCTGAACATTGAGATGGTCGAGGCGGAAACCCTCGACGAGGAGGATGTGGATTACTTGCACGGCATCATTGCGGCACACGTCGATGCCACCGATTCCGCTGTGGGACAGCGGATCCTGGCAGATTGGTCCGGACAGAAACGGCACTTCGTCAAGGTGATGCCGCGCGACTACAAGCGGGTGTTGCAGGCGATCGCGGAAGCCGAGCGCGACGGTGTCGATGTCGACAAGGCGATCATGGCGGCCGCACATGGCTGATCCGAGCGGCTTCCTGAAATACACGCATCGGGAACTGCCGAAGCGCCGACCTGTCGAACTGCGCCTGCGCGACTGGAACGAGGTCTACGAGGACTTCGACGAAGAGACCTTGCGCCACCAGGCAACCCGTTGCATGGACTGCGGTATTCCCTTCTGCCACAACGGCTGTCCGCTGGGCAACTTGATCCCGGAATGGAACGACCTGGTGCGCCGGGGCCGGTTCCGTGACGCGATCGAACGGTTGCATGCCACCAATAACTTCCCGGACTTCACCGGCCGGCTGTGTCCGGCCCCGTGTGAGCCGGCGTGTGTGCTCGGCATCAACCAGGATCCGGTCACCATCAAACAGATCGAGCTGGAGATCATCGACCGGGCCTTCGATGAAGGCTGGGTCGAGCCGGTCCGGCCGCACTGCGAGACCGGGAAGACCGTCGCCGTCGTGGGCTCGGGCCCGGCAGGCCTGGCGGCCGCTCAACAGCTGACTCGCGCGGGGCACAGTGTCACCGTATTCGAGCGCGACGACCGCATCGGCGGTTTGCTGCGCTATGGCATTCCCGAGTTCAAGATGGAAAAGCGCGTCCTGGACCGGCGGCTGGAGCAGATGCGTGCCGAAGGCACCGAATTCCGGGCCGGCGTCAACGTGGGCGCCGACCTCACCGTCGAGCAACTGCGAGCTGATTTCGATGCGGTGGTATTGGCCGGCGGTGCCACCGCCGCGCGCGACCTGCCCATTCCCGGCCGGGATCTGGATGGCATCCACCAGGCGATGGAGTACCTGCCCTGGGGCAACCGGGTTCAGGAGGGCGATGACGTTTTGGGTCCCGACGGGCAGCCCCCGATCACCGCACACGGCAAGCGGGTCGTCATCATCGGCGGCGGCGACACCGGGGCCGACTGCCTGGGTACCGCACACCGCCAGGGTGCGGTCAACATCCACCAGTTCGAGATCATGCCGCGCCCGCCGGACACTCGCGCCGAATCGACACCGTGGCCGATGTACCCACTGATGTACCGGGTTTCGTCGGCGCACGAGGAAGGCGGCGAGCGGGTGTTCTCGGTAAACACCGAGGAGTTCGTCGGTAAGGATGGCCACGTAGCCGCACTCAAGGTGCACGAAGTGACCATGCAGGACGGCAAATTCGTCAAGGTCGAGGGCTCAGATTTCGAGTTGGAGGCCGACCTGGTTTTGCTGGCGATGGGGTTCGTCGGCCCGGAGCAGCCGGGGCTGCTCACCGATCTCGGGGTCAAGCTGACCGACCGCGGAAACGTCGCCCGCAACGACGACTTCGAGACCTCGGTCCCGGGTGTGTTCGTTGCCGGTGACATGGGTCGCGGCCAGTCGCTGATCGTCTGGGCGATTGCTGAGGGCAGGGCGGCGGCGGCCGGTGTGGACCGCCATTTGATGGGCGCGAGCGCGCTTCCGGCGCCGATCAAACCGACGGCCGCTCCCATACACTAGTCACATCAGTAACACCAGAAACATTTGATAAATTGCTCGGCGCGCCGTCGACCGTTTGCCAGAACCGGGGTGTCTAATAGCTCTCTGTGGGCTGGATCACATAGACGTCAGATGTGAAGCCCGGATGAGTTATCGGATCGCAGGAGTGCCACTGTGCATAGCAACCCAGTACCCCGGTCACGCATGGGGCGAATCGCCTGGTCATGGTTTCGCCACCCGGTGAAAAGCCACGAGTTTCCCGCCAAACACGAACGTCTGGTAACCGCCGAAGAGCTACTGCGCTTCGCCGTGTAGGAGTGCGGGCCCGCGTAGCCGCGGGCCCGCGATAGTTTGCTCGCCTTAATCGACGTGTTATCTGCAGAGCCCGGAGTCCCGTATCTTCTCCGCCAACGGCTCCAGGACGGCCGGATCGTGCGGAGGCGTGATGTAGACGATTCCGAGGTCCAGACCTTCGGCGGCCAGCGCGGCCGCGCCGTCGATCACCTTCGAGTAGTCGCGGTCCGGCTCCAAGCGCAGATGGGCCGACAGCGTGATCTCTTTCGGATCGCGACCTATGTCTGCGCAATGCGACGCCAGGACGGCGCGCTTGCGCGCGAATTCCTCAGGCGGACCACCGACGAAGTTCCAGTGCTGGGCATAGCGTGCGGTGATCCGTAGCGTGCGCTTCTCCCCGCTGCCGCCGATGCAGATCGGCGGGTGTGGGCGCTGCGGCCCCTTCGGTTCGTTGCGAGCACCCTTGAGCTGGTAGTACTTGCCGTCGAAGTCGGTGGTGTCCTGGCTGAGCAGGCTGGTCAGCACCTGACAGGCTTCCTCGAACCGATCGAACCGTTCCCTGATGGTGCCCAGTTCGATCCCGTAGGCGCCGGATTCCTCCTCGTTCCAGCCGGCGCCGATACCCAGCTCGAGCCGGCCGCCCGAGATGACGTCGAGTGCGGCCGCCATGTTGGCCAGCACGGCGGGATGACGGTAGTGGATGCCGGTCACCAGGGTGCCCAACCGCAGCCGTGTGGTGGCCTGGGCCAGCGCGGTCAGCGTTGTCCAGCCCTCCAGGCACGGCCCGGTGGAGTCGCTGAAAATCGGATAGAAGTGATCGAACGTCCACCCCGACTCGTAGACGTCGATGGCGTCGGCGGCTTGCCAGACGGCAAGCATGTCGGCCCAGGTGGTCTCTTGCGGTGAGGTCTTGAACGCGAATCGCATTAGTCCGACCGTAGTCGCAGTTTGTGAAGCGCAACTAAACTCGGGTAACGATGAACTTCGCCATACACATCGAACGCATCGATATTTCACTGACCCTGGCTGCGGCCGGCGTGATCTTTCTTTTGGCGCTTGTTCTCGGGGTGTGGAAGTACCGGCAGATCATGGTGTCCGACGATCACCGCGCGCACCCCTACGTGGACATCGCTCATCGGGCGGCGCTGCTCTACTCGTTTGCGACGCTGCTGATCGCGGTCTTCGTCGCATTCAGCGCCTGGCCGGTCTGGGTGAACCTCTCCGCCGCCGCGGTGGTGGTGTTCTTTTTCGTCGCGGCCATCGGAAGTTACATCGCGCACGGCGCCCGCCGGGACACCGAAAACCAGTTCAACCCTCCGGCGCGGGGAACGGGAACGGCGATGGCCCTGCTGATTCTCGGCGAAATAGGCGGCTTCGCAGTAATTTTCGCAGGATTTATCGCGGGGCAGCTGTGGACCCAGTAATTGCGCTGCGGCAAATCGCTTACTACAAAGACCGTAGCCGCCACGACGCGCGACGCGTCATGGCTTATCGCAACGCCGCCGACATCGTCGAGAAGCTGGACGACGCGCAGCGTGAGCGGCACGGCCAGGCCAACAGCTGGCAGTCGTTGCCGGGCATCGGTCCCAAGACCGCGAAGGTCATCGACCAGGCCTGGTCCGGTCGCGAACCCGATCTCCTGATCGAATTGCGTTCTGCAGCGCAAGATCTCGGCGGCGGCGATATCCGGGCCGCGTTACGCGGCGATCTGCACCTGCATTCCAATTGGTCGGACGGTTCGGCGCCGATCGGTGAGATGATGGCCACCGCGGCCTCGCTGGGGCATGAGTACTGCGCACTGACCGACCACTCGCCGCGGTTGACCATCGCTAACGGCCTTTCTCCGGACCGGCTGCGCAAGCAGCTCGACGTAATCGATGGGCTGCGTGAGCAATTCGCGCCGCTGCGCATCCTCACCGGGATCGAGGTCGACATTCTCGACGACGGCAGCCTGGACCAGGAACCCGAGCTGCTGGAGCGGCTGGACATCGTGGTGGCCAGCGTGCACTCCAAGCTCTCCATGGATGCCGCGGCAATGACCCGCCGCATGGTCAATGCGGTCGCCAACCCGCACGCCGACGTGCTTGGTCACTGCACCGGGCGGCTGGTCTCCGGCAACCGGGGTATCCGGCCGGAATCGGCATTCGATGCCGAGGCGGTGTTCACCGCATGCCGTGACCACGGCACCGCCGTGGAGATCAATTCCCGTCCGGAGCGCCGGGACCCACCGAGCCGTCTGCTGGACCTTGCGCGCGACATCGGCTGCGTATTCAGCATCGACACCGATGCGCACGCGCCCGGACAGCTGGACTTCCTGGGTTACGGTGCGCAGCGCGCACTCGACGCCGAAGTCCCGGTGGACCGCATCATCAACACCTGGCCGGCCGATCGGCTGCTGGAGTGGGCTCACTAGTCGGGAAGGCGGGGCATCTCCAGTCCGGGGTCACGCCCGACCAGTACCGCGCGCGTCACCGCGGATTTGCCGTAGCGCCGGCGGATCTGGTCGACGGCGGCGTCGATGGAATCGGGCGTCTCGCCGGGCAATGGCAGCATGAGTTGCTGGGAGCCGCTGCGGTCAATGCCCGACACCGCGAACCCGACCAGCGTCAGGCCACGCTCGGCGATCACGGGGGCGGCCGAGGCGACCAGTCGCCGGGCCGCGGCCAGGATGGGCTGTGTCGAGGACGTGGCCCACGGCAGCGTGTGAGAACGCGTTGCGCGGGTGAAGTCGTCGAACCGCAGCCGCAGCACCACGGTTCGTCCGGTGCGTCCGGCGGCGCGCATTCGGCCGGTGATGCGGTCGATCAAGGTGACAACAACGGCATCGATTTCGCCTGGTGACATGGTGTTGCCGACGCGGCCCAGTGCGCGCTGCGCGCCCACCGAGCGGCGCCGCACACTGGTCGTGACTCGGCGTTGGTCGATGTTGCGCGACAGCGCATACAGTTGGCGGCCCATGGCGCCGCCGACCATCGAGGCCAGCGTCGACTCGCCGAGTTCGGCGACTTCGGCGACGGTGGTGATGCCGTGAGCGTGCAATTTGTCGGCCGTCTTGGCGCCCACGCCCCACAGCCGGCGCACCGGCAGCGGATGCAGGAATCCCAGTTCCTGATCGGGCGGTACCAGTAGCAGCCCGTCGGGCTTGGCCTCCTGGCTGGCTACCTTCGCAAGGAACTTGGTTCGCGCGATTCCGACGGTGATGGGCAGACCCACCTGGTCGCGCACATCGGCGCGGAGCCGGGCGCCGATCTGGACCGGCGTGCCTGACACCCGCCGCAGGCCGCCGACGTCGAGAAACGCCTCGTCCACCGAAAGCGGCTCGACCAATGGCGTGCAGTGGCGAAACACCTCGAACACCGCGTCGCTGGCCTGCTGATAAGCGGACATTCGCGGGCGCACCACCACGGCATGCGGGCAAAGCCGACGCGCCTGCCCGCCGCCCATCGCGGTACGTACGCCGTAGGCCTTGGCTTCATAGCTGGCGGCCAGCACAACTCCGCCGCCGACGATCACCGGGCGGCCCTGCAACGTCGGGTCGTCCCGCTGTTCGACGGAGGCATAAAACGAGTCCAGATCCGCGTGCAGGATGGACGCCTCGCACCGCACGAACACATGTTCGCATGGCGGGGTGACAAGCCCAGGACGCTAGCGGGCCTCGCCGTAGATGCTGTTGACCCAGACATGGACCAGTGCGTCGAGGACTTGGGCTTCGGGCACCGAGGGTTCTTCCCCGGCGAACGACGCGAACAACGACCGTTCGTTCATCAGGTTGAGGACGGTGGCCAGTTCATGGCTGGGCAGGGTGTGCGGAGCGGCACCACGGTCGCGCTCGTCGTCGATCTTCGTAGCCGAGAAGGTGATCCACTTTTGCATGAACGTCGACCACAGCTCCCGCAGCTCACCGCTGGTGTCCCGGGCGGCCATGCTGGCGCGGGTTACAGCTTTGTGCGATCCGAACGCTTCGAAGAAGACGCTGATGCCGGTGCGCCACATGTTCTCGTGGTCGGCGTCGCTGGTTTCGGCCAGAGCCTGCAACGCGGAGTCTGCTTCGTTGACCACGTGGTCGAGCAGCGCCAGCAGCACCGCTTCCTTGGACGGGAAATAGAAGTAGAACGTGGGCCGCGAGATCCCGGCGCCCTTGGCCAGGTCGTCGACCGAGATGTCGGCCAGCGGACGATCCTGCAGCAGTTGCTCTGCGGTTGAAAGGATTGCCAGCTCACGTTCGTCGCCGGATGGGCGTGCGCTACGCCGGCCACCT
Source organism: Mycobacterium szulgai (assembly GCF_002116635.1). Lineage (GTDB taxonomy): Bacteria > Actinomycetota > Actinomycetes > Mycobacteriales > Mycobacteriaceae > Mycobacterium > Mycobacterium szulgai. The sequence goes on from NZ_LQPW01000176.1 coordinate 11,365, forward strand.
CTGAGCGGGGTTCTGCTGGCAGGGGAAGTGGCCACGACGGCAGGTTACACCGTGTTGAGAATCTCGACATCTTGTCGAGGCTGGCCGTTACGGCAGCCCGTTGCGTCCGTCCGCACCAAGCAGCGAGCCGCCGGTTCCGCCCAGACCTGCAGTCCCGGAGCCGAGACCGCCGGTACCGGCGTTGCCGCCGTTCCCGCCGTCTTCAATCAGCACAGCGTTGCCGCCGGCACCACCATTGCCGCCCTTGCCGGTGCCGTCGGGGCTGCCCTGCCCGCCGGCGCCGCCGTTGCCGCCGTCGCCAATCTGCCCGGCCTTGCCGCCGGCACCGCCATGGCCGCCGGTGTCGACGCCGAAACCGCCGGCCCCGCCGTCGCCTCCGTCGCCCGAGAGCAGGCCCGCATCGCCGCCGGCGCCCCCCGCGCCGCCGGCCTTGCCGCTGGACCCGCCGGCGCCGCCAGCGCCGCCAGCGCCGTAGTAAGTGCCGCCATGGCCGCCGCTGCCACCGGCTCCGCCTTGACTGGTGCTGAACCCGCCCGTGCCGCCGCTACCTCCTGCGCCGAACAACCCGCCAGCCCCGCCGGTACCGCCGGCCCCGGCGGTCGTCCCGCTGCTACCTCCGGTACCGCCGGCGCCGCCGCTGGCGCCGAAGAATCCGGCGGCCCCACCGGCTCCACCGGCGCCGCCGAGTGTGGGCCCGCGACCGCCGGCTCCACCGGCGCCGCCCGAGCCGAACAAGCCACCTGCGCCGCCGGCACCGCCTGCCGCGCCCTTACTGAAGAGGCCGAATCCACCGCTGCCGCCCGCGCCACCGGCACTGAACACTCCGCCGGCACCGCCGGTGCCACCCGCGCCGCCGTTGACGCCGCCCTGACCGCCGTCGCCACCAATGCCGGCGAGGCTGAACAGCCCACCAGCTCCGCCTGTGCCTCCGGCGCCCCCGGTCCCGTTGCCGTACGCCCCGGCACCGCCGCCGCCGGCGGCCCCGAACATCCCGGCGGCTCCGCCGTGGCCACCGACACCGCCGGTGTTGGCGTAGCCGCCGTGGCCGCCGGTGCCGCCATGGTTGCCGAACAGTCCGGCGCTGCCGGCGTCCCCGCCGGCTCCGCCGATGCCTTTCGCGAAGTTGAGGCTGACCCCGCCGATCCCGCCGCTGCCGCCGTCGCCGAACAATCCGCCGGCTCCGCCGGCGCCGCCGGCCCCAGCTGCGACGGTCGCCGTGGTGCCGGCCGCCCCGCCGCCGCCCCCGACACCGCCGGTGCCGAATAACAGGCCGCCGCGACCCCCGGCGCCACCTGCCCCGCCAGCTCCGGCGGTGAGGCCGGTCGATTCCCCGCCGGCCCCGCCGGCGCCGCCGTTACCGAACAGTCCACCGGCCCCGCCGGCACCACCGGCTTGGCCGACGGTGCCGGGCGCACCGGACCCGCCCGCACCGCCGTTGCCGAACAACCACCCGCCCGGGGTGCCGTCGTGTCCGGTTCCCGCGGCGCCGTTGCTGCCGTTGCCGATCAGCGGGCGTCCGGTGAGGGCTTGGGTGGGCCCATTGACCGCGTCGAAGACCCCTTGCAGGGGTCCGCCGGATCCGGCGGCGCCGATGGTGCCGTCGGTGGCGCCGGTTCCGGGATTGCCGGCGTTCCCGCCGGTGCCGAGCAGCACGCCGTTGCCGCCGTTGCCGCCGTTGCCACCTTGGCCGCCAAGGCCGGTGATGCCCTGGCCGCCGGCGCCGCCGCTACCGGAGTCGCCGACAAACCCGGCCTTGCCGCCGTTGCCGCCGTCGCCTCCGACTTTGCCGAAGCCGCCGGCGCCGCCGGCGCCACCCGAGCCGCCGATCAGGCCGGCGTTGCCACCCGTACCGCCGGCGCCGCCCGTGGCGGCGAAGCTGACACCGCCCGCGCCGCCAGCACCGCCTGAGCCGAAGACGATGCCGCCGTTGCCGCCATTGCCGCCGCTGCCCGCCTTATCGCTGGAGACAAGCGAGGTGAGGTTCGTCCCGCCGGTTCCGCCGTTGCCTCCAGAACCGAACAGCCCGCCGTTGCCACCGTTGCCGCCTGCCCCGCCGGCAGACAGGATGCCGGTGTTGCCGCCGTTGCCGCCAGCGCCGCCGGTGGCACCGAAGTAACCGGCGGCTCCGCCGGCACCGCCGACGCCGCCGAGTGTGATGCTGTATCCGCCGTCGCCGCCCGAGCCGCCCGAGCCGAACAGGCCGCCGGCACCCCCTGCTCCACCGGTGCCTCCCTCGACGGCGCCGGCGGCGCCGGCTCCACCGGCCCCGCCCGCGCTGAACAATCCACCTGCACCGCCGGCGCCACCCGCACCGCCCACACCGGCGGCGCCGTTGGCAACGCCACCGTCGCCGCCGCTGCCCCCAGGGGTGAACAAGCCGCCTGCCCCGCCCGCGCCACCGGCGCCGCCAACGCCCGCGCCGCCGGTGGCGAGGCCACCTAAACCGCCATCGCCGGCGGCGCCCAACAGGCCGGCCGCGCCGCCGGCCCCGCCGGCACCTCCGCTGGCACCGAATCCGCCGCCACCGCCGGTGCCGCCGTGATTGCCGAAGAATCCGGCGGCGCCACCGGTACCGCCGCCGCCGCCATTAGCCGCAGCGTTTCGGGCGTATCCGCCGGTGCCACCGGCCCCGCCGTTGCCGAACAGCCCGCCGGCGCCGCCGGCCCCGCCGGCCCCGGCGGTCACGGTGGATGCGGCCCCGCTGGTCCCGCCGGTTCCGCCGGCGCCGCCAGTTCCGAACAACGCGCCGCCGGCCCCGCCGGCTCCGCCGGCTCCAGCCGTGCCGGTGGTCGATTCGCCGCCGGCTCCACCCGCGCCGCCGTTGCCGAAGAGACCGGCAGCCCCGCCGGTGCCGCCGCGTTGGCCGTCGGCGCCGGACGCGCCGGATCCGCCCGCACCGCCGTTGCCCCACAACCAGCCGCCCGGCGTGCCATTGCCGCCGGTGCCGGGAGCTCCGTTGGCGCCGTTGCCGGTCAACGGTCGCCCGGTCAGCGCCTGTACTTGCACGTTGATCGCGTTGAGCAGTTGTTGCACCGGGTTGTTGGCAGCCGCTGCGTTGATGGCCTCCGCTGAGGCATACGCCGCCGAGCCGGCAGTCAAGCCGCGTTGGAATTCGGCATGGAAGGCCGCCGCTTGTCGGCTGAGCGCCTGATATCCCTGACCGTGGGCGGAGAACAACGCTGCGACGGCCGCCGAGACCTCATCCTCGGCTGCGGCCGTAAGCCGGGTTGTTTGCGCCGCCGCGACGGTGTTTGCCGCGCTCAGCGCCGAACCGAGACCGATCAGATCGGTCGCCGCTGTTGCGAGCGAGTCCGGCAGTGCGATAAGGAACGACATCTCACCCACCTCCTGCAATTGCGGCGGACTATAACGCGGTGAGCGGGCTGCAGTGACCAGGTTCGCAATATCCATTTGCTTGGCGGTTAATTTGCCGGAAGGGCCTTATTCGACATACCGTTGGCGAACTCGACACACTGTTGATAACTTGGTTCCATGACTGAGCACCTAGACGTCGTCATTGTGGGCGCCGGCATTTCGGGGGTGAGTGCGGCCTGGCATTTGCAGGATCGCTGCCCGACCAAGCGCTACGCGATCCTGGAGAAGCGCCAAGCCATGGGCGGCACCTGGGATCTGTTCCGCTACCCGGGCATTCGCTCGGACTCCGACATGTACACGCTCGGATTCCGCTTCCGTCCCTGGACCGACCGCCAGGCCATCGCCGACGGCAAGCCGATCCTCGACTACGTCAAGAGCACGGCGGAAATGTACGGCATAGACAAGCACATCCGGCTCAACCAGAAAGTGCTCAGCGCTGATTGGTCGAGCAGGGAGAATCGCTGGACCGTCCAGATCGAATGCGACGGCGTACCGAGTTCGATCACGTGCTCATTCCTCTTTCTGTGCAGCGGCTACTACAACTACGAGGAGGGCTACTCGCCCAAGTTCCCCGGTGCCGAGGATTTCAGCGGCCCGATCATCCATCCCCAGCACTGGCCCGAGGACCTGGACTACGCCGGCAAGCGGGTGGTTGTCATCGGCAGTGGGGCCACCTCGGTCACTCTTGTTCCAGCACTGGCGAATTCGGGCGCGCAGCATGTCACCATGCTGCAGCGCTCGCCCACCTACATCGTGTCCCAACCCGAAGAGGACACCATTGCCGAGCGGCTCAACCGCTGGCTTCCGGAGAAGATGGCGTACACCGCCGTGCGGTGGAAGAACGTTCTGCGTCAGCAGGCTGTGTACGGGGCCTGTCAGAAGTGGCCGCGCCGGATGCGAAAAATGTTCATGGGCCTGGTCCAGCGCCAGCTTCCCGAGGACTTCGACGTCCGCAAACACTTCGGGCCGCACTATAACCCGTGGGAGCAGCGGTTGTGCCTGGTGCCCAACGGAGACCTGTTCCGGGCCATCCGGCACGGCAAGGTCGACGTGGTCACTGACACCATCGACCGGTTCACGGCGACCGGAATCCGGCTGAACTCGGGGCGGGAACTGCCGGCCGACATCATCATCACCGCAACGGGTTTGAACCTGCAGCTGTTCGGTGGCGCGAGCGCTACCGTCGACGGACAGCCGGTGGACCTGACCAAGACGATGGCCTATAAGGGCATGATGCTGTCCGGCATTCCGAACATGGCCTACACCGTCGGCTACACCAATGCGTCGTGGACCTTGAAGGCCGACCTGGTTTCGGAGTTCGTCTGCCGCCTGCTTAATTACATGGACGACAAGGGTTTTGACACGGTTGTGGTGGAGAATCCGCCCGCGGATGTCGACGAGCGCCCATTCATGGAGTTCACCCCGGGTTATGTATTGCGCTCACTCGACGAATTGCCCAAGCAGGGTTCGCGCACCCCGTGGCGCCTGAACCAGAACTACCTGCGCGATATCCACCTCATCCGGCGCGGCAAGATCAACGACGAGGGTCTGCGGTTTGCCAAAAAGCCTGTCCCAGTGGGAGTTTAGGGGCAGTTCAGGACCCTGCAGCGACGACGACAACGCCGTCGTCGTCGCTGTAGGCGATGTCCCCGGGAACGAATGTCACACCGCCCAAGGTGATTTCGACGCCGCGTTCGCCGGCGCCGGTTTTGGTGCTTTTGCGGGGGTTGGTGCCCAGCGCCTTGATGCCGATATCGATGCCGCGCAGTGCGGCGGAGTCGCGGACCGCGCCGTTGACCACCAGCCCGGACCAGCCGTTGGAGCGGGCCAGCTCGGCGATTACGTCACCGACCAATGCCGAGTGCAGGGAGCCGGCACCGTCGATGACAAGCACGCCGCCCGCGCCGGGCTCCGAGAGTACGGACTTCAACAACGCGTTGTCCTGGAAGCAGCGCACGGTGCTGATCGGCCCGGCGAATTCGGTGCGGCCGCCGAACTGCCGGAATTGCAGGTCGCAGCTACGCACGTCCGGCCCGATGTCGTCGACGAGATCGGCCGTCGGCCGAAATGACAAGGTCATCGATCAGCGGCGCCGCAGTTGGCGGACCAGCAGCAGCGCCAGCAGGCTGAGCGTGATGGCGACGAGCACCGGCACCGGCGACTGTAGCGGCGACGGTGCCGATGTTTCGCGGGGGAGTGGGTTGTTCGCGTGGTCAACCGTCGACTTCGCTTGTGCAGCTGCGTCTTTGGCGGCAGCGGCCAGCTGACCGTTGGTTTCGGCTCGATGTGCTACGCCGAGCACCTCGTCGGCCAGCTTCGGGGGCGCGGGTTCAGCCGCCTTGGCCGGTGCCTTCTTGGCCGGCGCCTTTTTCGCGGGTGTCTTCTTGGCGGGTGCCTTCTTTGCGGGGGCCTTTTTCGCGGGCGCTTTGGCGGCCTTCTTAGCGGGTGCCTTCTTGGCCGGGGGTGGCGGTGCGCCTTCGGGTTCGCTGTCGGGTCGATCCTGCGGGTCTGCCATGCGGCCGCTCCTTTGCAGCTTTATCGTCTTTGTCGTCGCTTACTAGGTCGGTGAACAATCGGGTCCCATCATGCCAGCCCAGCCGGCTGCGCTAAGGCTTGCGCCGCATGGCCCACAGGGCACCCGCGCCGACCGCGATGATCGTGCCCAGTGCGAACGGCCAGACCGGGACATCGTCGCCCTCGTTCGGGGGCGCGGCTACGACACCGGGGGTTGTAGCGCCGCGGGCCCACACCGGCTGCGCGGTCACGGTGGCCGTCATCGTCAGGGCGGTCAGTACCACGGCCAGCCACACGATCGGTAGTGAGCGCCTCATCGTCAGCTCAGCCCCAGACGGGCCATCAGGTCGGCCTCGACACCGTCCAATTGGGACGAGATCGCCGCGTGAGCGGTGCGGCGCCGAGCGGCCGGCATGTGCTCTGCGGCGGTGATAGCCGCCGATAGATCGGCGAGCCGATCGCTGACCGCCGCCACGAATTGTTTGGTCTCGGCGTCCTTGGGCTTCTTTTCTTGCACCGTCCGCAGCGACTGCTCGCATCCGGCGATCCGGGCCGACAGTCGCGCGCCGTGTCCGGAGAACTGGCCGACCTGAGCCAGCGGGATGCCGAGTTGGTCGGCGCGACGCTGATCCATCATCCCCCGGGCGGCGATAGCCGCGCGGTATATCACCGGCGTCAATATCGGCGCGAGCAGCCGTGAGACCGTCAGCGCGCGGCGAATTCGAGTGGGGGATAACAACTTACCTTCACGCACCGCCTTGAGTTCAGTCTCGGCGACCTTCACTGCAGCGCGATCGCTGTCGCGTTGCGCTTTGAGTTCCGCCTTGAGGGCCTTGTCCTGGGCCTTTTGGGCGGCCTTGAAGCGGCGCGCCTCGTTCTTGGCCGACAGCTTGGCTTCGAGCTTGGCGCGGGTCTTGAGAGCCCGGGCCTCGGCGCGACGGGTCGCGCGGCTCTTTCGCTTGCGGAACAGGCCCATTGCCGGCCGCCTCCCGGTATCTCGTGGACTATCGCGTGTGCGCGAGCGCTGGGCCAACCCTAATCGGAGCGGGCCGACCCCCGGCAGATGGGGCGTGGATGGGATTAGGCGTCGAGCCGCTCTGCGCGGCGCAACTCATCGATCCGGTCCACGACTTCCTGCTGTGCCTGGGCGGACAATCCCTGGGCCCGGACCGCTATGCGGCGGATGCTGTCCTCACGGCTGGTGGCCAGCCACTGCAGTTCCTTGTCGAGTTTTTCGTAGTAGTCGTCGTCGGTGAAGTAGGCGGGCTTGATCCGGAAGAAGTTGGCAAGGGCGGCCATGGTCGCTGTGGAGGGGTTCGTACGGTTGCCGGAGCGTAGCTGCGACAGGTAGGGAGCCGACATCGTGATGCCTTCCGCCTTGAGTGCCGCGATGACCTCCGCGGAGGTGTGCGGCCCTCTCCCTGGTGGATACACCGTGTCAAACAGGCGGTTAAGGCGAGCAGCGAACGTCGTGCTCATCGATATGACCTCCACTGGGCGGTAGCGCGAACACTTGTCTAGTTGTATTTGCTGATCATGGTAGCGACAGTTATGTCGCCAACCAAGTGCAAACCTACCCGGATTTGGTACCCGCGTGCCGGGCGGACGGTCGAGACCCCTCCGACGAGCATCCAAACGATTCGGCTAGGTGTCCACAAAATGAACGGATTTCACAGGTTATCCGCAGAATACACGTCGAGAACGCGCGCGACGACGGGCCCTGGCGGTCACCGCTGAAACACCGCGGTGGCCTGTGCAGGTCGCACGCACACGACCTCGGGCAACCAGCCGACGGCGCCGATTCGTCAGCAGACTCCTTTGCTGTCTGCCTTTGCTCGGCCGATCTCTGATGACCTGCGGCGCGCTTCGAAGCTCACCGGGACGGCTCCGGGGACGCCGCTCGGCGAACCCAGAAGGTTCGGCCGCCACCGGTCACCGCTCAGGTGGCATTCGGTGATCTTCCGGCGGCGAATACCGCCGCGCGCCGGCCGCGGCGAGTTTGCGCCACCTTGACCGAGACGGCAGCTGCGATCGTGGCCAGTGCGACCGCGGCGGTCACCGCGACGGCAACCCAACGCCACCCCAGCGCGTTGTCGAACAGCATCCACAGCCCGAATTCCAGGAACAGCAAGCTGGCCAGGACATGCAGCAGGTGCTCGGGGAGCCGCTGGTGCAGCAGCAGTCCGGCTGCGATGGCGAGCCCGTCGGCCAGGATCATGCCCAAGGTGGTGCCCACCCACACGCCGACCCAGTCGTGATCGCTGGCCAGGGTGACCGTCGCCAACGTCGTCTTGTCGCTGAGCTCGGCCAGCATGAACGAGGAAACCACGGTGAGCAGCGCGAATCGGGGTTGGCGGGGAGCCGAGACGTTCTCGTCGGCCGCTGCCCCCTCGCGCCACGTCCAGAGCGCGAAGATAAGAAAAGCGAAGGCGGATACAAACGCCATCGGCCGGGCCGGCAGGGCGGTGCCTAGAAAGTGTCCGATCGCAACCGAAACCCCGTGCACGGTGACCGAGGCGATCGCCACCCCGGTCAGCACCACCCACCAGCGGTAGCGCAGCGCGTAAGTCATCGTGAGCAATTGGGACCTGTCGCCGAGTTCGGCCAGGAATACCACTCCGAGGCTCAAGAGTGTGGCGGCGAGCATATGGGACGACCTTTCGACACGTATTCGACGACGTCAATCGCCGAACATCGGTCGAAGGTCTCACCCACCGTTCGAATAAACGGTTCGCCGGCCGGGCTTTCGCCAGTATGTCGACACGACGATTGGGGGCTACTCCCCTTCGCTAACGACACCAGGCTAGCGGCCGTATCGGGTGTGCGCCAGAAACCCGCGAAGTTCGGGTAGCCGTATCAATCGGTTTGAATTTCCTTATGCGGCAAGCAGCATCGCCAGAATCGCGGTGTCGGGATGGCTGATCGGGTCCACGCCGACCCGGCTCACCATCGACGTGATGGTGCCGTCGGCTTCGGCTTCGACCCACGCGGCCCGGTGCTCCAAGCCCAGGTAGGGCAGTCCCGGCAGCAGGACACACCCGGAGGCGGCGCCGGTGCATTCCGGCAGCGACGGCATCGTCTCGGAGGGCGGGTGCAGCATCAGCAATGCCGGAGGCTGGTGTTCGGCGAAATATCCTGGCTTGATTGCGGTTTCGCCGAAGACCGTGCCCTCGGCCAGGACCAGGCCGACGGTGCCCGGCTCGGGTTCGTCGGGCAGCTCCTCGCGAGCACCGAAAACGGTTGTGGTGGAGAGCAATCCCGGTAACGAGGCGACGCGGACCGCGACCATTAAAAGCTGGGCCCACTCTTTGGTGGAATCGGGCCATCTTCCGGAGATGACAAACCCTTTAAGCGCACCACGAGCATGAAATGGAGCGACACCTATAGGCCCACTTGATGCTGTATCCATCTCGCTCCTCCGCGAATGCCTCCGTCCGAAATACCGACACTGGTAACGCGAATGATTAAGCATGCGCGCGGTTTCGGCGCCTTGCAACTCGACACGGCTACTGGTGTTCGTATTCACAAAATGCCCGGAGAAACACCCGGTTAAACGCAAGGGCGCCGCGCGATCTCGCACGGCGCCCTTGCCCTGATGTCGGGGAGTCAGCCGAAAATGAGCCCCTGGGTTTTCGAGGTCGCGGCCTCGTAACGCGATTGCACATCGGCCCAGTTGACGACATTCCAGAATGCTTTGGCGAAATCCACCTTGACATTCTTGTACTGCAGATAGAAGGCGTGTTCCCACATGTCGAGCAGCAGTAACGGAACGATGCCGAGGGGGAAGTTGGTCTGGTGGTCGTAGACCTGGAAGATCAGCAGCTTGTTACCCAGTGTGTCCCATCCCAGTGCCGCCCAGCCCGAACCCTGCACGGTGGTGGCGGCGGCGTGGAACTGCGCACGGAACGTGTCGAATGAACCGAACGCGTCATCGATGGCCGCGGCCAGCTCGCCCGTTGGCTTGTCACCACCGTTGGGAGACAGATTCTTCCACCAGATGGTGTGATTGACGTGGCCGGCCAAGTTGAACGCCAGGTTCTTTTCGCTCAGCAAGATCGACGAAAAGTCCTCCTGAGCGCGCGCCTCCTCGAGTTTGGCGACAGCGTCATTGGCGCCCTTGACGTAGGTGGCGTGGTGCTTGCTGTGGTGAAGCTCGTTGATCTGGCCGGAAATGTGCGGTTCCAGTGCTCCATAGTCCCAGTCCAGATCGGGCAGGGTGTATTCAGCCACGGCATTCCTTCCTTGGTGAACGTTGGTGGTAGTCGGACGCGTCTCTCCCGCGGCTTACGCCGCGCGGCGGGGCTGCCGTCTTCAACCCTGCTCCATGACTGCGCGCGCCGCAAGGACGACCACGATGGGTGACCGGCCGCGAGTACCCCGTCGGCCCGGTTTCAAGACAACGCGATTACGGCGAGAACCGCCAACAGCGCCAGTGCGATCAGTGCGGCACGCAAGGCGGCGATCACGTAGGCGTGGTTCCACGCAGGCGAACCGGAACCCGGGTCCGACGGTCTCGTCGACCCCGGACCGTACGAATGCGTGGCCATGAGGTGCCTTTCGCCTGCACATTCACCTCAGTGAGGTGAGTCACAATGAAGTCTAGTGCCGCAGATCATATCGCCAAGTCGCGAGGTTGGGAAACCGAACGGAATCTCGCATGAGGGCGGGCCAAAATGGGTTGCTTAGCGCGACAATCCATTTCGCTCGGAGTACCCGCGAGGCTGTCGATTGACAGGTGTCGTGATCGCATCGTTATCCACAGTCGCGGTCTAACCGGGCCGATAGATACGGGTGCCAACGATGCGAAGTCCGCTCAGCGTGTTGTGGATAAAGCTGTGGAAACTGTGGATAGCCGAAGTAGCTGTGCGGCCCCGCGCTGGTTCGCCGGAGGCCGCCTGCGCCGACTCGGCAAAAAGCGCTCCGCCGACAGGGACTGCTGTTGTGGTACCGCACTTGCGCGTTGGGTGCGCCGACTCGTCGTGGTGTTGGCGTGGCTGGTGTTACTCGATGCCGTGGGGCGCCGGCGCATCGTCGCCCCGGTTAGGCTGGTGCGGTGATCCAGGTGTGCTCCCAGTGCGGCACTCGGTGGAACGTGCGCGAACGGCAGCGCCAGTGGTGTCCGCGCTGCCGCGGCGCGCTGATGGCCCCCCTGGCCGACATGCCCCAGGCCGATCCGCGCTGGCGCACTCCGGCTGCCCCGCAGCAGCCGACGGTTCCTGCAGTGCGGATCACCGCACCACGACTGCCACCGGGGTTTCGCTGGATAGCCGTGCGGCCCGGCGCCGCGCCGCCACTGCGCTCGGGGCGACGCTCGCGTGGACCCACTCCGCGGTATGCCGTCATTCCCCGGTGGGGCCTAGGCGATCGCGTCGACCAGGCCGGGCAGGCGGCGGCGCTGGCCGCACCCCCGAAATCAGGTCCATCGGCCGTGACGGTACGCACCATGTTGTTCGCCACCCTGCTGACGCTGTCCGCGGCGGCACTGGTGTTCGTGGTCCGGTATGTGCTGCTGATCATCAACCGCAACATCTTGCTGCCTTCGTGGGTGGCCGGCGCGTCGGTCTGGCTGGGATACCTGGTCAGTGTGGCGGCGCTGGTGGCGGTGGGCGCCAGCGCTGTGCTGCTGATCCAGTGGCTGATCGCGCGGCGGGCCGCCGCTTTGCACCACGCCGGCCTGCCCGAGCCGCGTTCCGTGCGCTCGTTGTGGGCCGGCTGCCTGGTGCCGCTGGCCAACCTGCTCTGGGCGCCGGTGTACGTCATCGAGCTGGCGAGCATCGAGGACCACCACCGCCGGCTGCAGCGACCGATCGTCGTGTGGTGGCTGGTGTGGGTTCTGAGCAACGCGATCTCGATCTTCGCCATCGCGACCAGCTGGGTTTCCGACGCCCAGGGGATCGCCAACAACACCGTCACGATGGTGCTGGCGTACCTGTGCGCGGCGGCTACCGTCGCCGCCGTCACGCGGGTTTTCGAGGGCTTCGAGCTCAAACCGGTCGAACGCCCGGCCCATCGGTGGCTTGTGGTTCCCGACGACCGGCCAGCCCCGGCATCTGCCCGTGCGGTTGAGCTGGAGGGGCAGGAACCGGCAGCATAGTGAACATGACGCCGGCCGACGAGGTGCTCACCGGGCATCCGTTTGTGGTTGCTCACCGCGGGGCCTCGGCCGCGCGACCGGAACATACGCTGGCCGCCTACGACCTAGCCCTCAAGGAGGGCGCCGACGGTGTGGAATGCGATGTGCGGCTGACGCGCGACGGCCATCTGGTTTGCGTGCACGACCGCCGCCTGGACCGGACCTCGACGGGCGCCGGTTTGGTCAGCACGATGACGCTGGCGCAACTGAGTGAGCTGGAATACGGGGCGTGGCACGACAGCTGGCGTCCGGACGGCGCTCACGGCGACACCAGTCTGCTGACGTTGGATGCGCTGGTTTCGCTGGTCCTGGATTGGCACCGGCCGGTGAAGATCTTCATCGAGACCAAGCACCCGGTCCGGTACGGCTCGCTGGTGGAAAGCAAGCTGCTGGCACTGCTGCACCGCTACGGCATCGCCGCGCCGGCGTCCGCCGGCCTGTCCCGGGCGGTCGTCATGTCCTTCTCGGCGGCCGCGGTGTGGCGGATCCGGCGGGCTGCGCCGCTGCTGCCCACGGTGCTGCTGGGCAAGAACGCCCGTTACCTGGCCAGCACGGCGGCGACGGCGGTCGGGGCCACCGCGGTCGGGCCCTGGATGCCGGCGTTGCGCGAGTATCCACAACTCGTCGACCGCGCCGCTGCCCAGGGCCGGGCGGTGTATTGCTGGGATGTCGACGAATACGAAGACATCGACTTCTGCCGCGAGGTCGGGGTGGCGTGGATCGCCACTAACCACCCCGGCCGCACCAAGGCCTGGCTGGAAAACGCGCGCGCGGACGAGAGCAGCGGCTGATCCCGTTTACAGCTGCCCGCCGGCCGCATGCGGCGCGCCGGAGCCGGCCGGTGCCTTGCCCACCTCGCGAGCCACGAAGTTCTCCAGCTCGAACAGGTTGGACCCGGCCCGATCGGCGACGCGCACCAGGGTGGACATCAGCGCCACCTCTTCGACCTGCTCCTGCAGGAACCACTGCATGAATTGCTCGCCGAGGAAGTCATTCTCATCGCGGGCCACCGCGGCCAGCCGGCTCACTTGTTCGGTTACCGTGCGTTCCTGGTCCAGGGCCAGCGCGAGCGCATCGCGGGGCTGGTCGAATTGGTTGCGCACCGGGTCGACGCCGGGAATTTCGACCCGCACACCGCGGTCGAGCAGATGCTGCACGAGCATCATCGCGTGATTTCTTTCCTCGACCGCCTGACCGTAAAAGTGTTTCGCTAACTGTGGCAGATCTTCGCCATCGAAATAAACTGCTATCGCAACATATTGTTGAGCCGCGGTGAATTCATTGAATATTTGTTCTTGAATTAGGGCGTGAAATTTTGTTTTAGGTCCGTCGTATTCAGTCATGAAACGCAGGCTAGCCCAGGTAGAGGCAGGTCTGCAACGAAGGTATGACTTAGTCAGGAAAGCGTTTCCTAACAACCCGGCGCCGACAAATTAGCCGAGGTTTCCCTAAGTAATTTATTGCTGCCCGTCGAGCGCGGCGGTTGGCACCGGGTTATCGGAATTCAGCGCTTCGAACAACTCGCGGGCCGCGTCGCGGTTCCACACCACGACCGATCCGGAGTCGCTTTCGGTGAACTCTCCGATGGGCACGGTCATCGAGACCGGGTGCCCGTGCAAGGCCCAGCCGAGGCGCGCCAAATCCCAGGCATGGCCACCCTGGTCGACGGTCAATGCCCCGGCGGCCGCCCGCGGCACGGTGTACCAGCGCCACGGATTGAGCCACACCGCCGGGCTCGCGGCGCGGTGCAGTAGCGCCGACATGAGCTGGCGTTGGTTGATCATCCGGTCCAGGTCTGCCCGCGGTGTGGCCCGCGTCCGGACGAATCCCAGCGCACCGCGGCCATCCAGCTGCTGGCAGCCGGCGGGCAGATCGATACCGGCGAGCGGGTCGCTGATCGGCTCCGACGGGCACACGGTCACCCCGCCCAGCGCGTCGACCAGGACGGCGAAACCGCTGAAACCCACCTCGGCGTAGTGATCCAGGCGTAGGCCGGTAGCCTGCTCGACCGTCTGCGCAAGCAACGGCGCGCCGCCCATGGCAAACGCGGCGTTGATCTTGTCGCGGCCATGGCCGGGTATCGGCACATAGGAATCGCGGGGGATCGACACCAATGTCGGTGGGGTGCTGGAACCAAAACCCGGTAGATGAACCAGCAGGATGGTGTCGGTGCGACCGTCGCCGATGTCGCCACCGGTGGCTAGTTCCTGTTGCTGTTCAGCGGTCAGGCCCTGGCGGCTATCGGAGCCGACCAGCAGCCAATTCGTGCCTCGGCCCGATGCCGGCCGATCGGCATAGTCGGTGAGCACCGGCTGGCGGCGCAAAGAGGTGTCCAGCCACAGCGCCTCACCGAGGATGCCGGCGCTGATCAAGAGAACGACGATCAGCAGACTCAGCGCCAGGATCCGCCCCCAGCGGCGCTTGCGGCGCTTCTTCGGGACAACCGGACGTGGCGGCGGCATAACCTGGCGTGGCGCTGAAGCAGGCGGTGGCGGGGGAATTGCCGGCGGCGTGCGGGAACGCAGGGCCCGCCGCGGCACTGTCTCCTCGGGCGCCGGCGGCGGTGTGGTCTCGCGGCGAATCACCTGGGAGGGTTCCGGGCCAGGTGGGATCGGTCGTCTTGGTCGCCGAAAATCCGGTGACTCGTCGTTCACCCGGATAACGTACGTGCCCGGGCGGCCGGTTACTTGCGGGCGCGCAGGCCGTTGACGAACGGGCATCCCATCAGCACCCGGATGGCTTGGCCGAGTCCGTTCATGTCGTCGACGGGCTTGTGAAACGGCAGCCGGATGTCGCGGTCGCCGTCGTTGCCCTCGACGCGGAAGCGCACGCCGTACCGGTCGAGACCAAGGGGCCGGACCTGTCCGCGTCGCAACGCCGCCGGCAGCCGGGACACCAGCCGCGCCACGACATCGTTGTGCCTGGTGGCCAGGTGCCACAGCAACGTCGACTCGATCTCGCAGAACGGATCGGGCCGGGCCGTAAGCAGATCATCGACGGTGACCGGCTCTGCGCCGGTCGCGTCGGTCACCACCACCGACGCGATCTCCAACCGCAGCAGTGTGTACCGCGCGCCGTCCTCCTCGTCGGGCGGGCTGGACCTCGGCGTCTCGACTTGCAGCAGAACAGGATTGGGATCCTCGGTCGCGATCAGGTCGAGCAGTGTGGTCACCGCTTCCGTGGGGATTCGGTGCAACCTGCCGCGCACCCACACCAGCGAGCGGACCGGCTCTCGCACCGGCAGCGGCGCGTAGTCGGTCAGCTCCAGCACCGCCTGCGACCCGCACCCCATTGCCTCGCCGCGCTCGGCCGGGACCACCACGGCAAACGTCCCGTCGTAGAGCAAGTGGTGCAGAGGCGTGGCTATCGGCTCCGCGCCCTCCACCGCCAAGAGGGCCCCGCCCGCCCGGGCGCAGGCACTGCGGATGCGCTCTGCGGTCGTCGGCGTCGGATTTGTGACCGGCAGCACAATTACCTCCATCGTGATTAGGTAAGCCTAAGTTAACTTAGATCGATGGGCGTGGCAAGGACCGATCGCCGCCGCGCCGTTAGGGTTGTCAGCGTGGCCCGCATCGCTTACCTCGGTCCGGCAGGAACGTTCACCGAGGCGGCGCTGCTCGAAATGACGGCCGCCAGACTGGTGCCGGCGCATGATCCGGTGAACCTGGACCGAGTGCCGGTGGAGAGCACGCCGGCGGCGCTGGACGCCGTCCGGGATGGGACGGCGGACTATGCGTGCGTGCCGATCGAGAACTCGATCGACGGCTCCCTGGCGCCGACTCTGGACAGCCTGGCCATTGGCGCTCCGCTGCAAGTGTTCGCGGAGACGACACTGGACGTGGCCTTCAGCATCGTCGTCCGGGCCGGCCGCAGCGCCGGCGACGTGCGCTCGGTCGCGGCCTTCCCGGTGGCCGCCGCACAGGTGCGGCGCTGGCTCATGGCCAATCTGCCCGGCGCCGAGTTGCACCCGGCCTATTCCAATGCCGACGCCGCGCGTCAGGTCGCCGACGGTCATGTCGATGCCGCGGTGACTTCGCCGCTGGCCGCCGCGCATTATGCGCTTGCCGCCCTGGCCGAAGGTGTTGTAGACGAGTCCAGCGCGCGCACCCGCTTCGTCCTGATCGGCTTGCCGGCGCCGCCGCCGGCGCGCACCGGGGCCGATCGCACTTCGGCGATATTGCGCATCGACAACGTGCCCGGCGCCCTGCTGGATGCGCTCACCGAGTTCGGTATGCGCGGCATCGATCTCACCCGGATCGAATCGCGGCCCACCCGTACCGAATTGGGCACTTACATGTTCTTCGTCGACTGCATCGGTCACATCGACGACTACGCCGTAGCCGAGGCACTCATGGCGCTGCACCGTCGTTGTGCCGATGTGAGATACCTGGGTTCCTGGCCGACCGGACAAGCTGGTGGCCTGGAGCCGCCGCCGCCGGACGAGGCTTTGCACTGGCTGGCGGGGTTGCGGGACGGAAAGCGAGTTACGGAGACGGGGGAATGAGCGGTCGTTTGGTATTGCTGAGGCACGGCCAGTCGTATGGAAATGTCGAGCGGCGATTGGACACGTTGCCGCCGGGGGCGGCGTTGACCCCGTTGGGTCACGATCAGGCCCGAGCCTTCGCGCAGGGCTGTTACAGCCGGCCGGCCATGCTGGCGCACTCGGTGGCCACCAGGGCTTCGCAGACCGCCGCGGTGATAGCCGCTGAGCTCGATCTGCCGCCCATCGAATTCGCCGGCATCCACGAGGTACAGGTCGGCGAGCTGGAGAACCGCAGCGACGACGAGGCGGTCGCCGAATTCAACGCCATCTACGAGCGCTGGCATCGCGGTGAGCTGGACGTACCGCTGCCCGGCGGCGAGACGGCCAACGAGGTCCTGGACCGTTACGTCCCAGTGCTCACCGACCTGCGGCTGCGATACCTGGACAACGACGACTGGGACGGCGACATCGTGGTGGTCAGCCATGGCGCGGCGATCCGCCTTGCGTCGGCGGTGCTGGCCGGGGTGGACAGCAGCTTTGTCCTGGACAACCACCTGGAAAATGCCGAGTCGGTGGTGCTGAGCCCGATCACCGATGGGCGATGGAGTTGTGTGCGGTGGGGCGCCCGCACGCCGCCGTTCTACCCCGAACCGGGGGCAACCCCGGTGCCGGACGCGGTGGCCTCAGGCACCGACCCGATGGGCTGACCACCGGGCCTCTTCAGCGTCGGCGCACCTGCAGCCGATGGCATTGCAGTCGATGACGAAGGTGTGCGCGAACAACTCCGGGGCGACGCAATCCGCCTCGGTGCACTCAGGACGTCCCTCGATGTGGCGAATGATGGTGCCGTGGCAGTGATCTAAGCCTGCCCGGCAGTCGCGGCAGGGGGTATTCATATGCCGTTCATAGCATTAGTCCCCGACAAATGCGGGATGCCGCGCCTGTTGCCGCCGGCCCAAAATCAGCCCCAGCCCAGTTCGTCTAGCCTGTCGTCGTCGATCCCGAAGTGGTGGGCGATCTCATGGACCACGGTGATCGCCACCTGATCGACCACCTCGTCATCGGATTCACAGACGTCCAGCAAGGCGTCGCGATAGATGGTGATGGCGTCCGGCAACGCCCCGGCGTAGTCGGAATCGCGCTCGGTCAACGCCACACCCTCATAGAGGCCGAGCAGGTCGTCGTCTTCGGGATGGCGGTCGGCGACCAGCACGACAACGTTGTCCATCGCGGCGGCCAGCTGGGGCGGGATCAGGTCGAGTGCATCGGAGACCAGCTCGTCGAATCGCTGCGGGTCCATCCCAACGGCCACCGCGTTAGCCCGCGGGCGCCGGCTCGGCGGGTGCCTGTCCTTCTGGCGCCGGCGCAGGCGCTGGCGCAGGCGCTGGCGCGGGGGCGCCGGCGCCGCCGTCCGCTGGCGGCGGGTTCTCCGCCGGCGGTTGGGTGGCCGTGGGCGCCTGGGAGGCCGGGGCTGCCGGCGCCCGCGACGGCGTGACCACCGGCTGCTGGTTGGGCAGGTGCTGGTTGCCCGGGGGAGTCGTGGGGACCTGCTGTGCCGGGGCCTGGGGCACCTGCGGAGGCAACTGGACCGGAATCGGCGGCAGGGTCAGCCGCTCTTCGGGGATGTCCGGCGGGGGGACGGGCGGCTGGCCATTGATCAGCAGCTGGCCCTTGGCGCTGCCGACCAGCGTGGCCCAGCCGCCGTTGCCGAGGGTCGCGCCGATGCTGCAGGCGACTTCGCGGCTGCCGGCCGACCAGCTGGGCAGCGAAAGTGTGGGGTAGATCAGGGTCAGCGTGGTGGTCCGCAGCTTCAGCGGCGCCAGGTACGCGTCCGTCATCCGGGTGCAGGCGTCCTTGATGAACCCGTCCTGTTCCTGTTCGGCAGGCAGGGCGTTGGGGAACTTCTCGGCCAGGTTGACCGTGCCGGTTACCTCCATGGCGTGCGGCGCCGCGCAGTCGACGGGCACGTCGACCGGTTGATTGGTGGTCGGGTCGATACCCAGGCAGGTGCCCGCCGGCCACACCTTGGACTGGTCGATGTCGGCGACCTTGCCCTTGAACGCGAGCTGCTGGTTGTTCGGGCCGGGCAGCTGCAGGCCGCACAGCATGCGGCGTTCGCCGGCCTGGCGCCAAGCGCGGTCGCCCGACCACAGCATGCTGACGGTGAACTTGCTGTTCGGATCGAACTTGGGTCCCAGGTAGCGGCGTACAGCGGGATCGCACTGCTCCTGGCTGATCTGCTGGATGCGCGCCGGCGAGGGCGGGGCGGCGTTGGGGCCATACTCCGAGCCGGGGAAGGTCCGCATGTCGATGGATTCGGCGACTTCGAAGCGGTGGTCGTCACTGCAGTTGACGATGGTCGCCGACTCCGGGGTGCCATCCGGCCAGTTCAGGCAGTTGCCACTGGTGGCGCGGTTGAAGGCGGCGTTGCTCTTGGCGCCGGTACTGGGCACCGGATTGCTGTCGATGTAGCCGGCCAGCCGGCCCGGTCCGGTGCCGACGGTGGGCAACGCCGTCACCAGCCCGGCGATCAATAGGCCACCCAGGGCGGTTAGCAGCAGCCCGCGCCGGGTCGCCGAGGCCTGTAGGCCGCGCGGCCACCTCAGCTTGCGCGCCGGCTGTGCTGCCCCGTCGGTTTCGGGGTCGGCCGGTAGCAGTTCCGTCTCGGGCGCATCCAACATCCGCTCCATTCTGACAGGCCCTACACAGGGGCGTTACAAATGTTGCCGATGTGAGACCCGGTACGGGTGCTGTGCCGTGACGGCGCCGTCAAAAAGTAGTCTGGCGCCCGTGATCGACCTGAAGCTGCTCCGGGAAGACCCCGACGCCGTCCGCCGTTCTCAACTCAGCCGTGGCGAAGACCCGGCGTTGGTCGATGCGCTGTTGACGGCTGACGCCGCCCGCCGCGCCGCGATCTCCTCGGCCGACACGCTGCGCGCCGAGCAGAAGACCGCCAGTAAGAGCGTGGGCGCCGCGTCTGCCGAGCAGCGACCGGCGTTGCTGGCGCGGGCCAAGGACCTCGCCGAGCAGGTGAAGGCCGCCGAAGCGGGCCAGGCCGAAGCGGAGGCGGCGCTTACCGCGGCACACATGGCGATCTCCAACGTGGTGATCGACGGGGTCCCCGCCGGTGGCGAGGACGACTACGCGGTGCTCGACGTCGTCGGTGAGCCCGCTGCGCTGGATCACCCGAAGGACCATCTGGAACTCGGCGAGTCGCTGGGTTTGATCGACATGACGCGCGGCGCGAAGGTATCCGGCTCGCGGTTCTACTTTCTGACCGGACGGGGCGCGCTACTGCAGCTGGGGCTGCTGCAGCTGGCGCTGGGGGTGGCCGTCGACAACGGCTTTACGCCGATGATTCCGCCGGTGCTGGTGCGTCCCGAAATCATGGCCGGCACCGGATTTCTGGGTGCCCACGCCGACGAGGTGTACCGGGTGGAGGGCGACGACCTCTATCTGGTGGGCACCTCCGAGGTTCCGCTGGCCGGATATCACTCCGACGAGATCCTCGACCTGTCCAATGGGCCGCTGCGCTACGCGGGCTGGTCGTCATGTTTCCGGCGCGAAGCCGGCAGCTACGGCAAGGACACCCGCGGCATCATCCGGGTGCACCAGTTCGACAAGGTCGAGGCCTTCATCTATTGCCAGCCTGGTGACGCTGAAGCCGAGCACCAGCGGCTGCTGGGCTGGCAGCGCGAGATGCTGGCCCGCATCGAGGTGCCGTATCGGGTGATCGACGTGGCCGCGGGCGACCTGGGCTCCTCGGCCGCGCGCAAGTTCGACTGCGAAGCCTGGGTTCCGACGCAGGGCGCCTACCGCGAGCTGACCTCGACCTCGAACTGCACCACGTTTCAGGCGCGCCGCCTGTCGACGCGCTACCGGGACACGGCAGGCAAACCGCAGATCGCGGCCACGCTGAATGGCACGCTGGGCACCACCCGCTGGCTGGTTGCGATCCTGGAGAACCACCAGCAGCCCGACGGCAGTGTCAGGGTTCCCAGTGCGCTGGTTCCGTTCGTCGGTGCCGAGGTGCTGGAGCCGGTTGGTTAGTGGCGATCGCGAGCGCGGCGGAGCCGGGCGAAGCGGGTCGTCACCATCGGGCCGTGGCGATCGCGAGCGCGGCGGAGCGGGCGAAGCGGGTCACCATCGGGCAGCGGCGTGACCCGGCGTGTGTCCGAAGGCGCGCCGGTAGGTGTCGATGAAGGCGCTCGGGCTGGACCAGCCGCATTGCGCGGCCACCGAAGTGACGTCGCGTCGCTCGGCGAGCAGCATCAGCGCGTGTTGCAGGCGCAGCTGAGTCCGCCATTGCGGGAACGTCATCGCCATCTCGTCGCTGAACAGCCGGCTCAGCGTGCGCTGGCTGACGCCGATTCGATTGCCGATCTGTTGCAAGGTCAACGGCTCGGTCAGGTTGTCGGCGATCAATGCGCACGCTTGGCGTAGCCGGCTATCGGCCGGAGTGGGAATCCAGAACGACTCGCGGATGCTGGTTGTTCGCAATTGATCGTGCAGCACGGCCAGCATCCGGTGATGCTCGTCGGTGTCGGTTCCATCGGTTTGCGAACACGCGACGATCAATTCGCGCATCAAGGGTGTGATCGCAAGGACCGCCGGTGCGGTGGGTCCCGCTCGGTAGCGCCCCGGATCCAGTGCCACGCCATGGAATTGGGTGTGGCCGTGGAACTTGTGTTCGTGCCAATAGCCCGCCGGTATCCAGATCGCTCGATTGGCCGGCGTGATCCAGGTTCCCGCGGGAGTGGTTACCGACACCGCACCCGCCGACGGATAGACGATCTGGTGTAGCGGATGTCGGTGCCGTTCGATCCGCGCGCCCGGCGCGAGCGCCTGCGAAGAGGTCGCTCGCCCATGGTGGCTGTTTTCCGACATAATGAGGCAGAATATCGGAAGCCTGCCGCGACGGTAGCCGCCTAGTCTTCTGCGGTATGAGTATGAATCTCCTCCACCGCCGCCGGTGCAGCTCGGCGGGATGGGCCACCATGGTGGCCGACCAACTGTTGCCCTGGTCCTTACGTCACGTCGAATTAGGCTCGCGCACACTGGAAATCGGCCCCGGCTACGGCGCGACATTACAGGCACTCCTGGGCCGGACCGACTCGCTTACCGCCGTCGAGGTCGACAGCTCAATGGCCGACCGCTTGGACCGGTTGTACGGCGAGCGGGCACACATCATCCACGGCGACGGCGCCAACACCGGACTGCCCGACCGCCACTTCTCCTCGGTGGTGTGCTTCACGATGCTGCACCATGTGCCCAGCACCGAGCTGCAGGACCAACTGTTCGCCGAGGCGTTTCGAGTGCTGCAACCGGGCGGCGTTTTCGCCGGCAGCGACGGTGTGCCGACACTGCCGTTTCGGCTGATCCACATCGCCGACACCTACAACCCGATTGCCCCGAAGGACCTGCCTGGCCGGCTTCGAAGCGCAGGGTTCACCGACGTCCACATCGATGTGGCAGGCGGCCGACAGCGCTGGCGGGCCACCAAACCCGGTGCCGTTTAAGCGTTTATCGCCTGGCGGGATTGTTCGTGGCGGCGTTGCCGCTCGATGGTCGCGAAGTAGAAGGCAAACGGGAAAGCGAAGCTGGTGAAAAAGCTGGACAGAAAGAACAGCCACGGACGCCGCAAACCACGCCGGTAGCCGTCGATGATGGTGAACACCGGCATCAGAATGACATTGGCGATCATGTAGTCCTGGTTACCCGAGCCGCACGCCGGGGTGGCGAACTGCCCCTTGATGAAATTCGGGTAGCTGGCGGGGCCCGAGATGATGTTGCCTTGCCCGTGCGCGTCGAGCACGAAGTGGATGTTGAAGTAGTAGCCCAGCGCGATCGACGCGATGCCGGCAGCGTAAAACACGCATTCCAGCGGCGATAGCCACGGCCCGTTGGCCGGCTTGGCGTAGACCTTCGGGTTGGACGCGATGATCCATCCGATGCAAGCCAGCCCGAGCAGAAAGTGGACGATGATGGAGACCATGGCCGCAGTTTGGCTCGCTGCTTAAAGTTTTGTCAATAGTGACAGAACTTGTGCTGGTACCTTAACTGCCATGGTCCGGCCGGCTCAGACGGTGCGCAGTGAACGCACCCGGGAGGCATTGCGACAAGCTGCGCTGGTGCGATTTCTGGCCCAGGGGGTTGAGGACACCTCGGCCGAACAGATCGCCGCCGACGCCGGCGTTTCGCTGCGTACCTTCTATCGCCACTTCGGCTCCAAGCACGATCTGTTGTTTGCCGACTACACCGGGCTGCACTGGTTTCGCGCGGCGCTGGATGCCAGGCCTGCCGACGAGCCCGTCATCGATTCGGTGCAGGCGGCTATCTTCGCCTTCCCCTATGACGTTGAGGCCGTGACCAAAATCGCCGCGTTACGGGGTGGCGAGCTCGACCAGGGCCGCATCGTCCGCCATATCCGCGACGTGCAGGCCGACCTCGCCGAAGCTATCGAGGCACAACTGCACAAGCGTAGCTGCGCGGCCAACCCCGCGCCGGATGCGCGACTGCGCACCACAGTGATCGGCCGCTGCATCGCGGCCGCGGTGTTCGGTGCCATGGAGGCCTGGATGGTCGGCGACGACCGATCACTCGGTGAGCTGGCCAGGATGTCGCACGTGGCGCTGGAGTCGCTGCGGGCCGGCATCAGCGACAGCTGGGTGAGCCACCAAGTTTCGTCATAATTGACAAAACTTTGGGCTCGTGCCAGCCTCCGAACATGGCCGATTACGACGCGATCGTCATAGGTGCCGGACACAACGGGTTGACCGCGGCGGTGCTGTTGCAGCGGGCGGGACTGCGAACCCTGTGCCTGGACGGCAAGCTGTACGCCGGCGGTATGGCCTCGACTGTGGAGCTGTTCGACGGCTATCGGTTCGAGATCGCCGGTTCGGTGCAGTTCCCGACGTCCGCGGAGGTAATCAACGAGCTGGGCCTGGACACCCTGCCGACCGTCGACCTGGACGTGATGGCGGTGGCGCTGCGTGGCGTCGGCGACGTCCCGCTGGTCCAGTACACCGACCCGATGAAGATGTTCGGCCACCTCAACGAGGTGCACGGGGCCGACGCCGTCACTGGTATGGCGGGGCTACTGGCGTGGAGCCAAGCGCCGACCCGGGCGCTGGGCAGGTTCGAGGCCGCCACGCTGCCGAAGACCTTCGACGAGATGTATGCCTGCGCCACAAATGAATTCGAGCGCGCTGCGATCGACGACATGCTGTTCGGCTCGGTCACCGACGTCCTGGACCGCTACTTTCCCGACCGTGAGAAGCACGGCGCGCTGCGGGGTTCGATGACCGTGCTGGCGGTCAACACCCTGTACCGCGGGCCGGCGACGCCGGGCAGTGCCGCCGCGCTCGCCTTCGGGCTGGGCATGCCCGAGGGCGATTTCGTGCAGATGAAGAAGCTGCGTGGCGGCATCGGCGCGCTTACCGCCCATCTGGCCCAACTGCTGGAAAGCAGCGGCGGCGAAATCAGGCTGCGGACCAAGGTGACCGAGATCCTCGTCGCCGATGGCCGGGTGACCGGGGTGCGCACCGAAGCCGGTGACACCCTGAGCGCCCCGGTCGTCGTCTCGGCGATCGCGCCGGACGCCACGCTCAATGACCTGATCGATCCCGCGGCGCTGCCGTCTGAAATCCGGGACCGCTATGCGCGCATCGACCACCGCGGCAGCTACCTGCAGATGCACTTCGCGCTGGAGGAAGCCCCGGAGTTCGCCGCGCCGTACGAGGCCCTCAACGACCCGAGCATGCAGGCGTCGATCGGCATCTTCTGCACGCCCGAGGAAGTCCAGCAGCAGTGGGAGGACTGCCGGCGCGGGATCGTGCCGGCCGATCCGACGGTGGTGTTGCAGATCCCGTCGGTGCACGACCCGGACCTGGCTCCGCCGGGCAAGCACGCCGCGTCGGCGTTCGCGCTGTGGTTCCCGATCGAAGGCGGCGCAGATTATGGCGAGGCGAAAGTCGAGATGGGACAACGGGTTATCGACAAGATCACCCGCCTGGCCCCCAACTTCGAGAAAAGCATCATCCGGCACACCACCTTCACCCCGAAGCACATGGGCGTGATGTTCGGTGCTCCCGGCGGCGACTACTGTCACGGGCTGTTGCACTCGGATCAGATCGGGCAGAATCGGCCCGGCCCGAAAGGCTATATCGGCCAGCCGATTCCGATTCAAGGCCTGTATCTGGGCAGCGCGGGATGCCATGGCGGGCCCGGCATCACCTTCATACCCGGCTACAACGCCGGCCTGGCGGCGCTGCAAGACCGCTAGCCCTTCGCCGAGTGTGTGCTCAGCGCGAAAAAACGCGCTGGATTTGACAGCCAGTGCACGCTCGGCGCGGGTCTAATCGCGCTTGGCGAGCAGATCGTCGAGCAGCGCGATGAAATCGTGCGGACGCGCCGGGGTACACGCGGGCACCGGTCGCAGGCCGGGCACGTCGAGGGTGATCAGCGTCGACTTGAGTGGACGGTACACGTCCAGCGGCAACCAGCGCCGAAGGTCGAGGTCTGGACTGCCCCAGATGTTGAACCGGGCCATGATCAGCCCCAGCGACTCGGCCTGGTAGCCCTGGACCTGGTCGAGTGCGATGACCTTCGACGTGCCGGACGGAAAGTGATAGCGCCGCAACGTGATCGCTTGGCGATCGAGCTGGATCACGCCGTCGTCGTAAAACTGCATCATGTGTCCGAACCCCGCGAACTCCGTAGTTGATGTCCTCGGGTGGTGAGGCACCGGCCGTCGTCCAGCCGCCACTGCCACCCATGCAGGTTGCAGGTCAACGTGTTGCCTTCCACCACACCGAATTTCGACAGGTCGGCCTTCAGGTGCGGGCAGCGGCGCTGAATCTCCCAGCCGTCCAGCGTGATCGATGCGGAGTCGTCATGGGTTTCGGCGAACCAGCCGTCGGCGTAGGCGATTCGTTCGTCGGTCAGGCACTTGAAGAACGTGTACAGATATTCGTTGTATCCGCCTACCCGCCACGCCGTGAACCGGGTGGACAGGAAGACGGTGTTGACCCAGTCCGGCTCGTGATCGCGCAGCACGGTGCGCACCAGCTCCGGCGCGACGGCGAACCCGTAGCGTACCTTCTCGTCGGGAATGCGTTCTCGCACCGAACGTTTCGGGAAGTCCAGGATAACCGTCTCCGGGCCCATCACCAGTTCGACCGGATACCCGATGCCGTCGCAGATCTCGTTGCTCTGCAGCATGATCGGCTCGAACAGCGCGCGCAGCGGCTCCAGCAGCGGCTCACCGGTGGCGGGGGCCCAGGTGGCCTTCTCCGCGGCCAGTACCGGGGCCATCCGCTCGGCGTACTCGGCGATGTAGTCGGCCTTACCGGTGGTGAAGATCGCCTCGGCCTGATCGACGGACATCGGGTGCTGTAGCGAATTCAGTTCGGAGCCGGTGAAATCGGCGGTCGACCCGGGAATCATCAGCAACCCGCGGTCGTGGCCGTGGGTGCGCATCTGGTCCAGGAACACCATCTGATCGGGGAAGATGTTGGCCGGGTCGCTGCGGTCGTCATTGAGGTGACGCAGTTCGGCGTCCAGAAAGCACGGCGGCCCGGCCGACGGCACTACCCAGGTCGCCCCCACCTGGGCGATGTACTGGCGGGCGCGGTCCATCCCTCGCTGTCGCTTCTGGGTGCCGAACGCCTCCTTGGCGCGCTCCGGCATGTCGTAGACCATCGGATACCAGATCGCGCCCGAGTACTGCAGCATGTGGACGTCGATGTGACCGAACTCCGACGCCAGCATGTCCAGATCGACCGGCCGGGCGTCGTTCATGTTGAAAGCCGTTGTCTGGCCGTCGGAAACGACCAGTGCCGAGTCGCCGATCGGGCCGTCGGCGGGGGCGCGCAGCGCGACGATCATGATGTCCAGCTCGCCGCGCGGGCTTGACAGCCGGTGCTTGACCGAGTCGGTGGTCTCGAAGAATCGGTGAAACCCTAACTTCTCCAATTCATTTCGCAGATCCGGTACCGGAAAGTCGGGCAGCAGAACCACCGCGTCCTTATTGACGTGCGCATCGAGCAGCTTGGCGTCGAAGTGGTCCTTGTGCAGGTGCGAGACGTACAGATAGTCGCAGCGCCCCAAGGCGTTCCAGTCCAGCGTGCTGTTGTCGGGAAACGGGAACCAGGATGCGAAGTAGGCCGGGTTGACCCAGGGGTCACACAGTATGCTGCCCGCCTGGGTCTGGATCAGAAAGCCGGCGTGGCCGACGCTTGTGACCTGCACATATACCTTTCAAGAGTCAGTTCGAGTGGTCTCGAGCTTAGCTTGAGTCCACATCTTCGGCTTGCCACAGCCGCCGGTAGTAGTCGATGCGCGATGGATCCGGATCCACACCGTAGGCCGCGAAGAACTCCGCTTCCCAGCTTCGGCCAGGGTAGTTCCAGCTCAACGACAATGTGGCCACCGCCAGGTCGGCCCACCGATCGGCCACGCCGAGATCGCCGAAGTCGACATGTCCGCAACAGCGCCCGTCATCGCCGATCAGGGTGTTGGGTGAGCACGGGTCGCCGTGGCAGACCACCAGTCGGTCGACCGGCGGTGGCTCGTCCAGACCGGCGCGCTGGGCCGTGGTCAACAGCGCCAGCCGGCTCGGCACCGACCAGTCGAACGGGCACGACTGCACCGGCAGCCGGTCGTGCAGGGCGCGCAACCCCGCACCGATCGCCGGCACCGCCAGCTGCGGTGCCGCCGTCCACCGCGGGTGCACCGCACAGAGCCCGGCCAGGCCACGAGTCCGCAGCCACGTCCAATCGCGGTCGGCGCCGACGTCGAGCACCTCCGGCACCGTCAGGTACTGCGCCGCCCAGCGCAGGCGGCGTGCCTCGTCGGCGAAGTCGGCCGAGCCTGCGCTGGCCACCTTGATGTACTCGGCCCCCGAGTCGACCCGGAAGGTGACGCCGCCCAGCTCGTTGATCCAGACGGCGTGCACGGGTCTGGCGCCGGCAAGCCGCCGCACGACCGCGGGCACCTCGGGCGGTGACGGTGGGAAAGTCACTGCTCACCTTTCTGGCCGGGGTTTTTAACCACTCCAGCAAACTGGCAGCTGGGAGCACTAGGCTAAATAGCTGTGGAACCGGTATACGGGACGGTCATTCAGCTTGCCCGCTTGATGTGGCGCATACAGGGATTGCGGATCACCGTGACCGGTGTGGAGAACATTCCGGCCAGCGGCGGTGGCGTCGTCGCCATCAACCACACCGGCTATCTGGACTTCACCTTCGGCGGTTTGCCTGCCTACAAGCAGGGTCTGGGCCGCAAGGTGCGCTTCATGGCCAAGCAGGAGGTATTCGACCACAAGATCACCGGCCCGATCATGCGGTCCCTGCGACATATCCCGGTGGACCGGCAAAGCGGCGCTGCCTCCTATGACGCGGCGGTGACCATGCTGAAGGCCGGTGAGTTGGTGGGGGTGTACCCCGAGGCCACGATCAGCCGCAGCTTCGAGATCAAGGAGTTCAAGACCGGAGCGGCCCGGATGGCCGTCGACGCCGGGGTGCCGATCATTCCCCACATCGTGTGGGGGGCGCAGCGAATCTGGACCAAGGGCTACCCCAAGAAGATCGTTCGCCCGAAGGTGCCGATCGCGATCGTCGTCGGCGAGCCGATCGAACCGACGCTGCCCACGCCCGAGCTGAGCGGGCTGCTGCACTCACGGATGCAGCATTTGCTGATCCAGGCGCAAGAGCAGTACGGACCGCATCCCGCGGGTGAGTTCTGGGTGCCGCACCGCCTCGGTGGTGGTGCCCCTTCGCTGGCCGAGGCAAGCCGGATGGATGCCCAGGAGGCGGCCGAGAAGGCCGCCCGCCGCGCGCAAGGTACTCACCCGGCCGGGGCGCCGGAGCAGTGATCGATGGCCGAGCCCACCTACCGCGCCTGCGAGATCCTGGCCAAGCTCTTGGTCCGGGCCACCCGAACCCAGATCTCCTACCTCGGCGAGGAGAACATCCCCGAGCAGGGCGGGGCCGTGATCGCCATCAACCACACCAGCTACGTCGACTGGCTGCCGGCCGCACTGGCGATGAACCGGCGGCGGCGCCGGCTGCGCTTCATGATCAAAGCCGAGATGCAGAGGGTGAAGATCGTCAACTTCTTGATCAAGCAGAACGGAGCGATTCCGGTAGACCGAAGCTCCGGGCACGGGGCCTATGCCGCCGCAGTGGAGGCGTTGCGCCACGGCGAGGTGGTCGCCGTCTACCCGGAGGCCACCATCAGCCGCAGCTTCGAGTTGAAGGAGTTCAAGTCGGGTGCCGCCCGGATGGCCGTGGAGGCCGACGTCCCGATCGTCCCGTTGATTGTGTGGGGCTCCCAGCGGATCTGGACAAAGGGCCATCCAAGACAGCTGGGGCGCAAGAAGATACCGGTCGTCGTGGCGGCCGGTCCGCCGATACATGCCACCGCGGACATCGCGGCGACCGACGAGGTGCTGCGCGAAACGATGACCACGCTGCTGCACAAGGTGCAGCAGGACTATCCCCAGCCCGCGGGGGCTCACTGGCTGCCGCGGCGCCTCGGTGGCGGTGCACCGACGCTCGACGAGGCAGCACAAATGGACGCTGAAGACGCCGCGGCGAAAGCCGCGAACCGGAACCCGCATCAGTCCGGGTAGGCGGAAGGAGTATCTACACGATGGCAGAGCCGTTTTTCCGATTCATGGAATTCTTCGTTCCGTCGGTAGTCGCGCTGAACGGGAACAAGATCACCTACCGGGGCCTGGAGAACATTCCCGCCCGCGGTGGCGCTCTGATTGCGCTGAACCACACCAGCTATGTCGACTGGATTCCCGCTTCGATCGCCGCCAAGGAACGCCGTCGGCGGCTGCGGTTCATGATCAAGGCCGAAATGCAGGACGTGAAAGCGGTCAACTACGTCATCAAGCACACCCAGCTGATTCCGGTGGACCGCACGGTAGGAGCCGAGGCTTTCGCGGTGGCCGTGCAGCGGCTCAAGGAGGGCGAACTCGTAGGGTTGCACCCCGAGGCGACCATCAGCCGCAGCTACGAACTAAGGGAGTTCAAGACCGGGGCGGCCCGGATGGCGCTGGAGGCCCGGGTGCCGATCATTCCCATGATCGTGTGGGGTGCGCACCGGATCTGGCCGAAGGACCACCCAAAGAATCTGTTCCGCAACAAGATTCCGATCGCGGTGGCGATTGGAACGCCGATGTGGCCGCAGGGCGACGTCGAGCAGTTCAACAGTGCGCTGCGCCAAGTCATGAACACGATGCTTTACCGGGTGCAGGAGGAGTATCCGCATCCGGAAGGGGAGTACTGGGTACCGCGGCGGCTCGGCGGCGGCGCACCGACGCCGGACGAGTCGAAGGAGTTCCGGTTGGCCGAATTGGCCGAGCGGATGCAGAAGCAGGGATACGACGGCGTGACGGCACGGCGCCCGGAGGAAGGCAGACGACGCCTCGGTGACTGAGTCGACCGTCAGCCCAACGCCGCCGGCCCTCATCGCATGCGATGTCGACGGCACCTTGTTCGACGACGACGAGAGCCTCACCCCGCGCACCCGGGATGCGGTCCGGGCAGCGGTTGCCGGCGGTGCGCAATTCATCCTGGCCACCGGCCGGCCACCGCGATGGATCCGGCCGGTGGTGGAGGCGCTCGGGTTCGCACCGATGGCGGTGTGTGCCAACGGCGCGGTGATCTACAACCCCGCGACCGACCGGGTGGTGTCGGCGCGCACCCTGGGCGTCGATGCCCTGGCCAGGCTGGCCCAGGTTGCCCTGCGCGTCATCCCGAACGCGGGCCTGGCGGTCGAGCGGATCGGCGAGCGCGCGCACGACACGGTGACCCCGCAGTTCGTCAGCTCACCTGGCTACGAGCACGCCTGGCTCAACCCCGACAACACCGAGGTGTCGATCGAAGACCTGCTCAGCACGCCGGCGATCAAACTGCTGATCCGAAGCGCCGGTTCCCGCAGCGCCGACATGGCGGCCGAACTGGCCAAATACGTCAACAGCGAGGGCGATCTCACCTACTCCACCAACAACGGTCTGGTGGAGATCGTGCCCCGGGGCGTCAGCAAAGCCACCGGCGTCGCGGAGATCGCCCGACCGCTGGGGATCGCCGATGCGCAGGTGGTGGCATTCGGCGATATGCCCAACGACGTGCCGATGCTGCTGCAGGCCGGGCTGGGCGTCGCGATGGGCAACGCCCATCCCGACGCCGTGGCTGCCGCCAATGAGGTGACCGCTCCCAACAACGAGGACGGCGTCGCGCGGGTGCTGGAGCGGTGGTGGTCTTAGCCTCAGGCGCCTCGGACTGGAGCGCGATGTGGGACACTGCCCGCGTGCCTGCGTTTAGCCGACCGGAGGACCGCTAGTGGGTTCCGAAGAAGACCCACCGGTAACCGGCGCGCCCGGGGACGGCGAGCCGAGTACTGGCGAGCCCGAGTCCCGGGCCGTGTTCGAGGACGAGCAGGACAAGCAGGACGAGCAGGACAAGCAGGACGAGCAGGACAAGCAGGGCGAGCCGCCCAAGAAGCGGCCCGGCAGCGTCAAGTATCAGGACGCCGCGACCACCAAGCCACGGCCGCCCACCCCCGCCGAGTTGCGCGCACGCCAGAAATTCGAAGACAAGCAGCGCGAGCTCGAAGAGGCCCGGCAGGAGGCAGAAGCCAAGCGCCGCAAGCAGAAGCGGGTGCTGATGGGCGCCGCCGCCGGCGTCGGGATAGTGGGTCTGGTGGCCGGCCTCGGGTATTGGCTGCTGACGCCCGACACCGTCACCGCCCAGTGCGTTCAGGAGGATCCGAACGGCCAGCCGGTCATCGTCCCGGACAGCTATTGCACCGGCCACACCGCGGGCCTCAACGGCTTTTTCTTCTACGGCGGCCATCAGTACCGCTATTACTACGGCAGCTCGGGGTCCGTCGGATCGCGGCCGATCGGCGGATCCACCACCGCACCCAAGGGCGCGACCGTCAAGACGAAGTCGGGTACCACGATTTCGCGCGGCGGCCTCGGTGGCAGCGGCGGCAAGGGCGGCGGCGGGAGCGGCGGCTCGTGAAACGCGGCAGGATTGCGCCGCGGCCGAATTGGCAATCGATCGTCGAATCGCAGGGATTGGTGTACGGGACACCGGCGCGCGATGCCCGCGGCGCGGACCGGCCGTACTGGGACGAGTCGGTGTACTACGAGTTCGAGATGGACGAGATCCTGGCCATCGAAGCCGACGTCGAGCTGCTGCACTCGATGTGCCTGAACGCCGTCGAACAGGTCGTCTTGATGGAGCGGTACGCGGATTTCGGTCTGCCCGAATGGAGTTGGCCCTTCATCGCCGAATCGTGGCGCCGCAGTGACCCGCATGTATACGGCCGCTTCGACATTCGCTATGACGGGCGACGGCCCGCGGTGCTGCTGGAGTACAACGCCGATACACCCACCACATTGCTGGAAGCCGCGATCCTGCAATGGTATTGGCTCAAAGACAAGTTCCCCGGCGACGATCAGTGGAATTCGCTGCACGAGCAGCTGGTCGAACGGTGGAAGGTGGTGGGCGATCTGCTGCCCAGCAATCAGCTGCACTTCGCCTGGTCGGGCGTGGAAGCCACTGGCGAGGACCAGATTACGACGACGTACATGCAGGAGACCGCGGCCGAGGCGGGGTTTGAGACCATCGGCCTGACGATCGAGGACGTCGGCTGGGACTCCGCGCTGCAGCGGTTCGTCGATCTGGAAGAAGATCGGATCGACGCGATCTTCAAGCTGCACCCGTGGGAGTGGGTGCTCGACGACCAGTTCGGCCGGAATGTGGTGTCCAGCCTGCCGCAGACAATGTGGATCGAGCCGCTGTGGAAGACGCTGCTATCCAATAAGGCAATCCTGGCCGTGCTGTGGGAGATGTATCCGGGTCATCCAAACCTGTTGCCGGCCTACATCGATGACCCGCACGAGCTCACCGAATACGTTCGCAAACCCAAATTGGGTCGCGAGGGTGCCAACGTCACCGTCGTGGGTGCCGGGTTGGAGACGGCCACCGGCGGGGTCTACGGCGAAGAGGGATTCGTCTACCAATTGCTCGATCCGCTACCGGAATTCGACGGCATGCGGCCGGCGCTGGGGGCGTGGATCGTCGGCGATTCGTCGGCCGGCCTGGGCATCCGGGAAACCGCCGGGCTGATCACCGACGACGGCGCGGCCTTCGTCCCACACCGGATCCCGCAGCAGTGACTTCCACCGACACGACTTCCACCGACACGACTTCCACCGACACGACTTCCACCGACACGAACGGAGATCTTCGATGACGACAACCATTGTGGCGGCCGCGCATTCGGACTATTGGAGTTACCTCGGCCGGGGATCCGGAGCCATCGTCCTCTACTCCATCCTCGGTTTGGTGTTGATGATCATCGGTTTTTACGCCATCGACCTGACCACGCCGGGCCCGCTGCGCAGGATGGTGAACGCGGGCAAGCCGAATGCGATCATCGTGGCGGCCGCCGGAATGGTGAGCATGGCGCTCATCGTGGTGCTGGCGATCTACTCCTCGATGGGAAACCTCAGCGAGGGGCTGCTGTCGTCGGCGGTTTTCGGGCTCATCGGGATTGCCGCGCAGGTGGTGATGATGCGGATCGCAGCGCTGGTGATCGGTATCGACATTCACGCGCTGTTCGACTCCGACGACTACAGCTATGACTCGCTGATGGTGGCCGCCGCGCAGTTCGCGCTCGGCATCGTGGTGGCGGTCGCGATTCTGTAAATAGCGCCGCGCTTACGCGGCGGGTGCGATTGCCAGGGCGAGCTGTTGGGGAAGGTAATTGATCAGCAGCGGAGCCAGTCCCATGAATGGTGTGCCGTAGATGGTTGCGCCGAATGGGATACCGGGAATGGGGATTTGACTATTCGTGTCTACCGTTGCCGTGAGGTTGGCGGGAGGCACCAGAATCCCGTCGAAGGGCAAGTGCAGCGTGACCAATATTTGTGTCGGCAAAGGTGGCGCCAGGAACGACGGAAGACCCGATGGCACCGATATCAGCACATCTTTGATGACGTGGCCATTGAGGAAGCTGTCCGCGACGACGGCCGGGGCATCACCGATTGCGCCTAGCGCTCCGACGAAATTACCGGCCGCGAGGGCTTGCTGAACCGCGGTGGCGCTGGTGGCCAGCCCGGTCAGGGTGGTGATCGGCGGCCCCAGTGCCGAATAGGTGAGGACTTCGGGCAACGCGAAGAAGCCGCTCAGTGATCCGGTGGCGCTGGGGGCGAGTACGTCGATCGATAACGTGGCGACCGCCGTGATGTTCGGGTTAGTAAGCGTATTGAGCACATTGGTGAAGTTCTGGGAGATCTGTCTTGGAACCGATCCCGCGGGCATCAGGTTGGTGATGTACTGCGCGTCTTGGCCGAAAACGCCGACGGCGGTGAAGAAATCCGGCAGCGGGCCAAGTGCCACCGGATACGCCGTGGCAGTGATGTCAACGACTGGGAAACCACTCACGGCGACCGTGTAGTTGCTGGTGTTGAACCCGGTGACCAACAGATTGGCCAGAGCCGTCCCCGCATCTTCCACCGCGCCGTAATAGTCGCCCGCGAGAAGCGCTTGGAAGGCCACCTGAAGCCCCGAGCCGAAAGCGGGCAGCCCGGCGACGATGCCGGTTGCCGCACTGTTGAGTGCGGTGAAGAAGGTTTGGGCGAAGCCGATCTGGGTGCTGACGAACTGTTGCGTGTAATACGCCCATGGGAAGGTCGAAAGCTCTCGGATGCCGGCTTGGACGGTGGCAGGCAAGTTGGCTAGGGCGTTGGGGATGTTCTGGATGGAACTGACGATCTCGGTGCCGATCTGCTGCCAGTACCGCTGCTGGTTGGCGAGGACCTGGCTCAACAACGGGAAGGGGTGCGCGGCCCAGGTGCGCCCGAGGAGTTGCAGATTGGTCGTCGTGTTTACGAAGAGTCGTTCGTATGCGCCACCCGGCGCCGCCGGGGCGGCAGCCGGCGGGCTCAGCAGATTCTGTTCGGCGTTGGCGATTTCGGCGCTCAGGTACGCTGCGGCGCCACCGTTGAGCAGGCGGACGAACTCGCCGTGAAAAGCCGCCGCTTGCGCGCTGACGGCTTGAAATTCGTTTCCGAAGCTGCCGAACAGTCGCGAGATCGCCAGCGACACCTCGTCGGCGGCCGCGGGCGCGACCCCGGTCGTCGACCCTGCGGCCGCCCAAGCTGCGTCCTCTACTGCCGAACCGATCGCGGCCAGATTCCCAGCCGCGGTCGTCACTAGCTCCGGCGTGGTGACCACGTACGACATGGCCGTCCCTCCCGACTGAACTCCTGCTGATCGGTGTGATCAGAAAGACCAATCGAGCGTAATCCCACCCGACCCCGGTGTGCTCCGGATTTGGCGTGTCGCTTTCTCCGGCCTGCTGGGTCGTTCGGCAAGCAGGGCCCTTGGTTGCCCGGTAATCGCGCCCGCTAGCCGCGCAGTGCCTTTGGCGGGATCGTGGCCGCCGCGATCGTCAAGGCGTCGATGGTGCGCGGCCGGTAGGCCAGCGCCGGTAGCCGGGCTGACATGATGGCGACGGCGTCTTGGTATGTCGTGTCCGATCTCGACAGGCCAGTCAGGAAAGCCCACTCGTGCTCATCGCTGCCGAAATAGACGACGGTGCCGAAGATTTTGTGAAAGCGCTGCCAGGACGAACGCAGCGATTTGTTGCGCCACAGTGTCGGGCAGCCGGCCTGGGCTACGACCACCCGCGCAATCTTGTGACAGCGCTGCAGGAACTCGGCCTCGTAGAGCCGGTTGTGCTGTGCGGGGTCGGATCGCTCGTCGGGCAGGTCGATCACGGCCAGGTCGTAGGTCATGGACGATTGGCTGACAAAGTCCCAGCCGTCGCGGTAATGGACATGAACCGGGCCCAAACCTCCTTCGGCCCTGAGCAATTCGTCCATTGCGTAGCCGTAGGGCAAGTGTTCGGCGCACAATCGAACGGCGTCACGGTCGATATCGACGTGGTCGACATGCGTCGCCCCGGCCGCTACCGCCAGCTGACTCACCACACCTTCGCCCGACCCGATGACCAGTACCCGCTCGACCGTGCCGGCCAGCAGCAGCGCCGGCACCAGCAGTGCCTCGTGATAGACGAGCTGACTGAACTCGGTGCTCTGCCGTTCGCCGTCGCTGAACAATGCGACACCCTGTTCGGTCCGGCCGATCATCAGCTCCTGGTACGGAGTGCGCACATCGCAGATGACTTCGGCGACGCGCCAGTGCCGGGTAAGTCCCGGCGCCAGTGGCTCAACGATCACCGCATCTGTACTCCGCCCGTCGAAATACGTTGGCAGCGGCGGGAACCCGTTGAACGCGGTAGAGGCGTAGCTGGCAGTGTAGGCACCGGCATCGGCGAACTCGACCCGATCGCCGGGCCGCAGGGTGACCGGCAGCGGATAGCTTTGGTAGAGCACGTCGTCGCCGTCGCAGGTCGGACCGGCGATCACGGCTTCGGCCACCGGGTCGCCGTCGCGGTCGGTGCGCAGCCGGTAGCGGATGTACTCGTTTTCGGTTTCGGCCAGACCGCTGTAGCGGCCGATGTCGAGATACACCCAGCGTCGGCCATCGGTCCCGGTTCGAACGGAGACCACCTCGCTTCCGATGGTGCCGGCAGTACCCACAATCAGCCGGCCGGGCTCGACCACGAGTTGGGGATGCGTGGCGCCGAAGTGACGGTCCAGTGCCGAGCCGATCACGTCGGCGATGGCCTCGAGTTTCGGTGCGCCGGCCGCATAGTCGATCGGGAACCCGCCTCCGAGGTTGAGCGTGGTGAGATCGCCGAGGGCGTCGAATATCGTTGCGGCACAGCGAATCCCCAGTTCCCAAGCCATAGCGTCGAGCTGCTGTGAGCCGACGTGAAAGCAGACGCCTTCGGGTCGCAGCCCGAGTTGCCGGGCCCGGTTCAGCAGGACGGTGGCGTCGGCGGGCGGGCAGCCGAATTTGTGCCCGAACGGCGTCACCGACGACGGAAACCATGGCGCCACACGGCATTCCACGCCCGCGCCAGGGGCGTGCTCGGCCATGGCGGCGGCATCGTGTTCGGTATCGAACGCAAACCGCCGCACCCCCTGCGCATACGCGGTTGCCACGGCGGAGGGCTTCTTGATGGTGTTGCCGAATGTCAGCAGTTCCCCGCCGATGCCGGCAGCCCGACATGCTTGGATCTCGCCGACGGAGGCGACGTCGAACGCGGCCCCTTCGGCGGCCAGCAACCGCAAGACCGGTTCGGCCGGATTTGCCTTGACCGCGTAGCGGATCTGCGCGTCGGGCAAACAGGCGTGCAGGGCACCCAAGTTGTCGCGCACGCGACCGAGATCCATCCGCAGATACGGTGTGTCGGCCACACCGGGCAGAGTAACTCGACGTCAGTTGGGCGGATGCGTGGGCAGCGAGAAGTGTTCGGGGGGCACCGTCGGTCCACTGGCGGTCTGGGTGGACAGCGGCGTCCTGATCCCGTCGACCACTTCGGTTATGATGCCGGTGAGCCGTTCGAAGTTGAGGGTGCCGTGCTGGAAGTTCTGCGCGATATACAGCGGCTCTTGGATTTCCGCGCTGGTCGGCAACCCCAGCGGGCCGCGTTCATAGCTCAGCGAGGCCCAGGCGTCGTAGATCGCGCCGGTGACCGGCTGGGCACCAGTCGCCGGCGACCAGTACATCGCGCCCTTGGCGAACGTTGCATACCGCGCCCCGTTGTCGGCGTCCAGCTCCGGTGACGTCGGTGCACCCAGCACGCTGTTCATCCCACCCAGCGCCTGCCAATGCTCGTAGATCGCGCCACCTTCCAGCGCCTTGATCAGTTCCTCGGGCGGATCGTTGAAATGCGATGCGATGTCGCGGATTTCGTCCATCAGTGCATAGGCGGCATTGCCCGGACAGTCGGTGTTCCCGACGTCGCGATGGGTGAAGATGGTCGGCAGTTTCGCGACGGCGGCGGCCGGGAAGTTGGTGTAGGAGCCGCCCGCGGACTCCAGTTCGACGCTGCCCTTGGGGTCGACGTCGTCCATGCCGAGTCGCCAGCCGAGCAGCCGGCCGACGGTCCGCAGCTGAATCGGCGTGGGCGGTACGTCATCGAAATTGCCCAGCATGGCCACGCCCCAGGTGTCGCGGTTGAAACCACCGGTGTGGAAGCCTTCGACGGGTTTGGTCAGCCCGCCCGCGCTGCCCTCGAACACCTGGCCGTACTTGTCGACCAGTGCGTTGTAGGCGATGTCGCACCAGCCCAGGGTTTTGCTGTGGTAGGTGTAGATGGCTTTGACGATCCCGGCCGATTCCAGCGGCGAATAGTCGTTGCTGCCTGCGGTGTGGTGCACGACTCCGGCCCGAACTCTGGTGTCGTACTGGGGCTTACCGCACCGCAGCGACTCGTCGGCGCCCCACTCCGCGCGGCTGATGATCGCCGGCGCCTGGCCCGGCATGATGACCCCGGCCGGCGGGGTCCAATGTGTTTCGGCCGGCGCCTGGGGCGGGGAGATGAGGATCGCTGAAATGTTTTGCCCGAACGGCTGTTCCTTGGTGGCCGGACGGTAGCCGAGGCCGGCCTCGGCGGGCTTGTCGCCGGGCGGGGCCATGGTCACCGGCGCATCCATCGGCCGGGTGACGGCGATCTGCACCGACGTGGTGGTGCCGACGAATACCGGATCGGTACTGCGCGGGCTCCCGGACGGCCCGGAAGTGCCGGGGTCGGGTGCGGCGGTTTCATACTCCGTCTGGTACCACGGACCCCACGTCCCGTCTGGGCGCTTGGCGCGCACCCGCGTCGAAGTGCCGGCTAGGTCGCCGGTCATGGCGACCAAGGAGAACGGGGTGTTCTGGCTGAGTTCGCGGACCGTCACGCCACCGCCGAGACCGACCAGCGGCTGCTCGCTGAGTTGGGTATCGCGGTCGGGCTTGGTCTGGTGGTTGCTCTCCGGTGGACGGTGCAGTACCCACGCGACAATCACCACCGTCACCGCGATAGCGGTGAGCAACATGGTGGGTGCGCGACTGCGGGACGGCACCAGCTGATGTTACGTGTGTGTCTAATGTTTCTAATGAGGCGACACGGGTTAAACGCTGGAAAACCTGTCGACGACACCGCAGAGGGTCGGTTGCTGGGTGGGTTGCCGGGTGTCGGGCCCAGTGCCGCTCTGCGGTGTCGTCAGGTGGCAGGTTTTCGGAAGCCTCGCTAGGTGACGGGTATCAGCGCCGGGGCGGCCGCCGCCGCGGCCGGGGCGGCCGCCGCCGGTACGCCGGGCACTGCCGGCACCGCCGGCACGGCCGGTACTGCCCCCGCCGCTGCACCTGCGGCTGCCGGTAATGCGGCCGCGGGGGCGCCCGGCACCCCGGGCAGGGCGGGCGTGGCGCCGGCCGCACCCGCGCCGCCGTTCTGTACGCCCTGCATGATCGCCGGCATCACCAGGCCTTTGAGCAGGTCGATGGCCTGCGCGGCGCCCAGTTGGTTGGCCGCCTGCATCAGGTCGTTGACCAGGCCGCCGCCCCCGCTGCTGCCGCCGGTGCCGGTGGCCGCCGGGCTGACCGGTGACAAGCCGGTGCCGCCGCCCAGCGACGGATCACCCAGGATCGGGTAGGTGCCGTCTGCGCCCGGGTCGAGCCCGGCCGGGGAGGTGATCGGAACCTCTCCGGTGCCGGCGGCCGGGCTCAGCCCGGTCGGGCTGGTCAGCCCCGGCGCTACTCCGGTCGGGCTGGTCAGCCCGGGGTTGGTCAGCGCCGGGTTGGCTCCGGCGCCGGTTGTCGGCGACAGCGTGGTACCGGGCAGGGCCAGGGATCCGGGAGTCGACGGCGTCAGACCGGGACTGGTCAGGCCTGGACTCGTCAGACTTGGACTGGTTCCCAGGCCGGGCGTGGCGCCCAGGCCGGGCGTAGCCCCCAGCCCGGTGCCTCCGGTGCTGGTACCGCCGAGGGCCGGCACGGGTGGAATGTTGACCCCGAACTGCGACAACCCCTGCGTCAAGGCGCCGATCAGCTCATTGGGCAGGTCGGCGATGCTGGCCGCCTGCTTGAATTCGTGATGTTCGGTCGGCTTGGGGCTTGCGGTCGATTCGTAGACAAGAAAGTAAGCACACGGACTCGCGACTGCCAGGGCGGCGACCGCGCTGATGGCTGTCGAAAGCTTGCGTCGGCGTCGGTTCGGCACGGAAGTCTCCTCAGTCTGGACTATTCAGGTATGGAGTGCTGCCTCGCGCTTTCCGAGCAACAACCCCACACGCTTGATGGTACGAGTGAGGTTCGTGTGACTAGAGTGGTTATATCGAATCGTGAGGCAATCGCTACCTTGAGAGCTGCTGAAGTGTGATGTTCGACTAACCGCGCGAAATCGGGTTTTGGCAGCAAGGTCAGATACCCTAGGCAACCGATGATCTCCCGTTTCGATGCCGCCCGTTTCGACCTGTTTGTTGTCGGCTCCGGATTTTTCGGCCTGACGATCGCCGAGCGCGTGGCCACCCAACTCGACAAGCGCGTGCTCGTCGTCGACAGGCGCCCGCATATCGGCGGCAATGCCTATTCCGAACCCGAGCCGCAAACCGGGATCGAGGTCCACAAGTACGGCGCGCACTTGTTCCACACCTCTAATAAGAAGGTGTGGGACTACGTGCGCCAGTTCACCGACTTCACCGACTACCGGCATCGCGTCTTCGCCATGCACAACGGGCAGGCCTACCAATTCCCGATGGGGCTGGGCCTGGTCTCGCAATTCTTCGGTAAGTACTTCACGCCTGACCAGGCGCGCCAGCTGATCGCCGAACAGGCCGCTGAAATCAAGACCGAAGACGCGCAGAACCTCGAAGAGAAGGCCATCTCGCTGATCGGCCGGCCGCTCTACGAAGCGTTCGTCAAGGGCTACACCGCCAAGCAGTGGCAGACCGACCCCGCCGAGCTGCCCGCCGCCGTCATCAGCCGGCTTCCGGTGCGCTACACCTTCGACAACAGGTATTTCAGCGACACTTACGAGGGCCTGCCGGTAGACGGTTACACGGCGTGGCTGAAGAACATGGCACTCGATGACCGCATCGAAGTCCGGCTGGACACCGACTGGTTCGACGTGCGCGACGAGCTGCGCGCGGCCAATCCGGAGGCCCCTGTCGTCTATACGGGCCCGCTGGACCGCTACTTCGACTACGCCGAGGGGCGGCTGGGCTGGCGCACCCTGGACTTCGAGGTGGAAGTGCTGCCGATCGGCGACTTTCAGGGCACCCCGGTGATGAACTACAACGACCCAGATGTCCCGCACACGCGTATTCATGAGTTCCGGCACTTCCATCCCGAGCGTGACTACCCGACGGACAAGACGGTGATCATGCGGGAGTACTCCCGCTTCGCCGAAGACGACGACGAGCCTTACTATCCGATCAATACCGAGGCCGACCGCGCCCTGTTGGCCGCCTACCGGGCCAGGGCGAAGTCCGAGACCGCGTCAGCGAAGGTGCTTTTCGGCGGGCGCTTGGGCACCTACCAATATCTGGATATGCATATGGCCATTGCCAGCGCTTTGAACATGTACGAGAACGTCCTCGCACCGCACTTGCGCGACGGCACGCCCTTAATAGAGGAAACCCCCGCATGACCGCCGTGAGCCTGCTTTCCCGGATCATCCTGCCGCGCCCGGGCGAACCCCTCGACGTGCGCAAGCTGTACCTGGAGGAGTCGACCACCAACTCGCGCCGAGCCCACGCGACGAGCCGTACCTCGCTGCAGATCGGCAAAGAGTCCGAGGTGTCCTTCGCCACCTACTTCAATGCGTTCCCGGCCAGCTACTGGCGGCGCTGGTCGATCTGCAAGTCGGTGGTGCTGCGCGTCGAGCTGGCCGGATCAGGGCGCGTCGACGTCTACCGGACCAAGGCCACTGGAGCACGGATCTTCATCGAGGGCCGTGAATTCGCCGGCAGCGATGACACTCCGGAGACGCTGGAGATCGAGGTCGGGCTGCAGCCCTTCGAGGACGGCGGCTGGATCTGGTTCGACATCACCACCGACTCCGCGGTCACCCTGGTCAGCGGCGGCTGGTACGCGACCACCCCCGCGCCGGGGAGGGCCAATATCGCCGTCGGCATCCCGACGTTCAACCGCCCGGCGGACTGCGCCAACGCACTGCGCGAACTGACCGCCGATCCGTTGGTGGACGAGGTGATCGGCGCGGTGATCGTGCCCGATCAAGGCATCCGCAAAGTCCGCGACCACCCTGACTTCCCCGCCGCCGCCCAGCGTCTGGGCGGCCGGCTGTCCATCCACGACCAGCCCAACCTGGGCGGATCCGGCGGCTACAGCCGGGTGATGTACGAGGCGCTGAAGAACACCGACTGCCAGCAGATTCTGTTCATGGATGACGACATCCGCATCGAGCCGGACTCGATCTTGCGCGTGCTGGCCATGCACCGCTTCGCCAAGTCACCGATGCTGGTCGGCGGGCAGATGCTCAACCTGCAGGAGCCGTCGCACCTGCACATCATGGGTGAAGTCGTCAATCGCGCGAACTTCATGTGGACTGCCGCGCCGCATGCCGAGTACGACCATGACTTCGCCGAGTACCCGTTGAACGACAACGAGGACAAGAGCAAGCTGCTGCACCGGCGCATCGACGTCGACTACAACGGCTGGTGGACGTGCATGATCCCGCGACAGGTCGCCGAGGAGCTGGGCCAGCCGCTGCCGCTATTCATCAAGTGGGACGATGCCGACTACGGCCTGCGTGCCGCCGAGCACGGCTACCCGACCGTCACCCTGCCCGGCGCCGCGATCTGGCACATGGCCTGGAGCGACAAGGACGACGCCATCGACTGGCAGGCCTACTTCCACCTGCGCAACCGGCTGGTGGTCGCCGCGATGCACTGGAACGGTGACGTCACCGGGCTGGTCCGCAGCCACCTCAAGGCGACCCTGAAACACCTTGCCTGCCTTGAATATTCGACGGTGGCTATCCAGAACAAGGCCATCGACGACTTCCTGGCCGGGCCCGAGCACATCTTCTCCATCCTGGAATCGGCGCTGCCGGAAGTGCATCGCATCCGCAAGGAGTATCCCGACGCGGTCGTGCTGCCCGCGGCCAGCGAGCTGCCGCCGCCCCTGCACAAGAACCAGGTGAACAAGCCGCCGGTGAACCCGGTGGTGATCGGCTACCGACTGGCCCGCGGGATCCTGCACAACCTCAAGGTGGCCGACCCGGCCCACCATGTGCGTCCGGAGTTCAATGTCCCGACGCAGGACGCGCGCTGGTTCCGGTTGTGCACGGTCGACGGTGTCACCGTCACCACCGCCGACGGCTGCGGTGTGGTCTACCGGCAGCGTGATCGGGCCAAGATGTTCGCGCTGTTGATGCAGTCGTTGCGCCGGCAGCGCCAGCTGGCGCGCCGTTTCGATGAGATGCGCCGGGTCTACCGCGAGGCACTGCCCGTGCTCTCCAGCAAGCAGAAGTGGGAGACGGCGCTACTGCCGGCAAGCAACGAGCCCGAGCATGCCTGAAACCTCCCCGGAAGGGGCGCCACGCGGCGAAGTCGCCGCAATGGTGGCCGTTCAGTCCGCGCTGGGCGACCGTCCCGGCGTGCTGACCGCGGCGCGCGCGCTGTCCTACTTCGGCGAACACAGCCTGGGCTGGCTGGTGGTGTCGCTGCTGGGTGCCGTCTTGGTGCCACGCCGGCGCCGCGACTGGCTGGTGGCCGGCGTCGGTAGTTTTGCGGCACACGCCGCAGCTGTGCTGGTCAAGCGAGTGGTACGACGCCAGCGACCGCACCATTCGGCGGTCA
Source organism: Mycobacterium szulgai (assembly GCF_002116635.1). GTDB lineage: Bacteria > Actinomycetota > Actinomycetes > Mycobacteriales > Mycobacteriaceae > Mycobacterium > Mycobacterium szulgai. The sequence goes on from NZ_LQPW01000176.1 coordinate 54,616, forward strand.
CCGTGAACGTCAGCGTGCCCAGCGCGCTGAGTTTTCCGTCGGCCCATGCCACCTCGACGACGACCGCCGCCATCCTGATCGGCCGGGCGACCGGGCTGCCGGTGCTGCCGGCGGTACTGGTGCCCCCGATGGCACTGTCCCGGATACTCGCCGGGGTGCACTATCCCAGCGACGTTGCGGTAGGCGTTCTGCTCGGTGCCGTCGTCGCTCGCGTCGCGATCCGGCTGGAAGGTGGTGTGACCTGATGAGCGACGACGTGGCCGCTGTGACCGGGCCGCCGGCGAATTTGGTCGCCGGGGTGATCAAGGCGATCCGCCCGCGTCAGTGGGTGAAGAACGTGCTGGTGCTGGCCGCGCCGATGGCCGCCGCGGGACGCGGTGTCCGCTACGACTACACCGAGGTTGCGACCAAGGCGGGCGTGGCGTTCGTGGTCTTCAGCCTGGCCGCCTCGGCGGTGTATCTGGTCAATGACGTGCGCGATGTCGAGGCCGACCGCGAACACCCCACCAAGAGGTTCCGGCCGATCGCCGCCGGTGTGGTGCCCGAATGGCTTGCCTATGCCCTGGCGACGGCGTTGGGCGCGGCGTCCCTGATCATTGCCTGGCTGCTCACGCCGAACCTGGCCGTGGTGATGATCGTCTACCTCGCCATGCAGCTGGGGTACTGCTTCGGCCTCAAACATCAAGCGGTGATCGACATCTGCATCGTGTCGTCGGCGTACTTGATCCGCGCCATCGCCGGCGGCGCGGCCACCGATATCCCGCTGTCCCAGTGGTTCCTGCTGACGGCGGCGTTCGGATCGCTATTCATGGTGGCCGGCAAACGCTACGCCGAGCTGCAGCTAGCTGAACGCACCGGCGCGGCGATCCGCAAGTCGCTGGAAAGCTACACCAGCACCTATCTGCGGTTCGTCTGGACACTGTCGGCCACGGCGGTGGTGATGAGCTACGGCCTGTGGGCGTTCGAGCGGGACCGGTTCTCCGCGTCCTGGTTCACCGTGTCAATGGTCCCGTTCACCATCGCGATCCTGCGTTATGCCGTGGACGTCGACGGCGGACTGGCGGGAGAGCCGGAAGACATCGCCCTGCGGGACCGGGTGTTGCAGTTGCTGGCACTGGCGTGGATCGGAACTGTTGGTGCCGCTGTTGCTTTCGGCTAGCGAGAGGTTCAAGGCTCTGCAAGTCGCCGCATCGTCGCGCCGGCCAGCGGCGCGGCGGGCCAGCCGGCCGGTGTTTCCCTTCGATCCGGTGGTCCGGATCAGTCTGTGGGTCAGCGTCGCCGTCGTCGCGGTGCTGTTCGGCTGGGGCGCCTGGCAGCGTCGCTGGATCGCCGACGACGGGCTGATCGTGCTGCGCACGGTGCGCAATCTGCTGGCCGGTAACGGGCCAGTGTTCAACATGGGCGAGCGGGTCGAGGCGAACACCTCGACGCTGTGGACCTACCTGCTGTATGTGTGCAGCTGGATTGGCGGCCCGATGCGCCTGGAGTATGTGGCGCTGGCGGTGGCATTGACGCTTTCGGTGCTGGGCGTGGTGTTCCTCATGCTGGGCGCGGGCCGGTTGTATGCGCCCAGCCTGCGGGGCCGCCGGGCCATCATGCTGCCCGCCGGAGCGCTGGTCTATATCGCCGTCCCGCCGGCGCGTGACTTCGCCACCTCCGGGCTGGAGAGCGGACTGGTGCTGGCCTATCTGGGTTTGCTGTGGTGGATGATGGTCTGCTGGTCGCAGGCGCTGCGGGTCCGCCCGGACAGCCGGTTGTTCCTGGGTGTGCTGGCGTTTGTCGCCGGGTGCAGTGTGCTGGTACGACCGGAGCTGGCGCTGATCGGCGGCGGCGCGCTGATCATGATGCTGATTGCCGCCCGCACCTGGCAGCGACGGGTGCTGATCGTGGTGGCCGGGGGTCTTCTGCCGGTCGCCTATCAGATCTTCCGGATGGGCTACTACGGGCTGCTGGTGCCGGGTACCGCCCTGGCAAAGGACGCCGCCGGGGACAAGTGGACGCAGGGTGCGATCTATCTGGCGAACTTCAACCGGCCATACCTGCTGTGGATTCCGGTTTTGTTGTTAGTGCCGCTGGGCGTGCTGCTCGTACTGGGACGGCGCCGGCCGTCGTTCCTGCGTCCGGTGGCGGCACCCAATTACGGCCGGGTAGCCCGGGCCGTGCAAAGCCCGCCGGCCGTGGTGGTCTTCATCCTGGTCAGCGGCGTGTTGCAGGCGCTCTACTGGATCCGCCAGGGCGGCGACTTCATGCACGGCCGGGTCCTGCTGGCACCGCTCTTCTGTTTGCTTGCGCCGGTCGCGGTAATTCCGGTGCTGGTTCCCGACGGCAAGGACTTCTCCAGGGAGACCGGTTACTGGCTGGCCGGTGCCGTCAGCCTGCTTTGGCTGGGTGTGGCCGGCTGGTCGCTGTGGGCGGCAAACTCGCCGGGGATGGGTGACGACGCCACCCACGTCACCTACTCCGGGATCGTCGACGAGCGCCGCTTCTATGCACAAGCCACCGGGCGCGCGCACCCGCTGACCGCCGCGGACTACCTCGACTACCCGCGGATGGCCGCCGTCCTGGTGGCGCTCAACAACACCCCCGACGGCGCATTGCTGCTCCCGTCCGGCAACTACACCCAGTGGGATCTGGTGCCGATGATCCAGCCGCCCCCGCCGGCCCCGGCAGGCCAGAAGCCGTACGTAACGGGCGAACATGCGGTGTTCTTCACCAACCTGGGCATGCTCGGCATGAACGTTGGGCTTGACGTGCGAGTCATCGACCAGATCGGGCTGGCGAATCCCCTGGCGCAACATACCGACCGGCTCAAGCACGGCCGGATCGGCCACGACAAGAACCTGTTCCCGGATTGGGTGATCGCCGACGGCCCGTGGGTCAAGTGGTATCCGGGCATTCCCGCCTACCTTGACCAGGCCTGGGTGGCTCAGGCCGAAGCAGCGCTGCGGTGCCCGGCCACCAGTGCGGTGCTCAATTCGGTGCGCGCGCCGATGACCTGGCACCGGTTCGTGTCCAACCTGGTGCACTCCTTCGAATTCACCCGATACCGCATCGATCGCGTCCCGCTTTATGAGCTCGTCCGGTGCGGGCTCGAGGTGCCGCGAACACCCCCCGCTCCGCCCCGCGAGTGACCCCGCGCGAAAAATTTTCCGGCCGAATCGCAAATCGATTGCGCGCCGCGCTCGGCACGCGGGCCGGCCCAGACTGACAGCAACATCACATTTCATGCATTACCAGCGCGCACCGAACCGCAGGCACATGCGGAAACGCCGTTTCCAGCCGCGAATTCGCACCGGAAAAACCCGCCGAATCAGGGCCGGAAGGCGGCTTGCGCGCCGCTCTCGAGGAGAGCCGAGGCTCGAAGTTGTGGTTGACTACACGAGCACTGCGGCGTTCTGCGCCTGCAGTCTGACCCAGTTCGGGACGCGCCCACACCCAAGGATGCGCCTACAACGATGAGGATGAGGAAGCAAGGATGAAGCTTGTTGACAGGTTGCGTGGCGCCGTAACGGCTATGCCGCGACGACTCATGGTGGGTGCCGTTGGCGCGGCCCTGCTGTCGGGTCTGATCGGAGTCGTCGGCGGCTCGGCGACCGCGGGAGCGTTCTCGCGGCCGGGCCTGCCAGTGGAGTACCTGCAGGTGCCCTCCGCGGCGATGGGCCGCGACATCAAGATCCAGTTCCAGAGCGGTGGAGCCAACTCGCCCGCCGTGTACCTGCTCGACGGCCTGCGTGCGCAGGACGACTTCAACGGTTGGGACATCAACACCCCGGCCTTCGAGTGGTACTACCAGTCGGGTCTGTCGGTCGTTATGCCGGTTGGCGGCCAGTCCAGCTTCTACACCGACTGGTACCAGCCCGCCTGCGGCAAGGCCGGTTGCCAGACCTACAAGTGGGAGACGTTCCTGACCAGCGAGCTGCCCGCGTGGCTGAACGCCAACAAGAGCGTCAAGCCCACCGGCAGCGCCGCGATCGGTCTGTCGATGGCCGCTTCGTCCGCACTGACCCTGGCGATCTACCACCCCGCGCAGTTCGTTTACGTGGGTGCGATGTCGGGTCTGCTCGACCCGTCCCAGGCGATGGGCCCCTCGCTGATCGGCTTGGCGATGGGTGACGCGGGTGGCTTCAAGGCTTCCGACATGTGGGGCCCCTCGAGCGACCCGGCCTGGGCGCGCAACGACCCGTCGCTGCATATCCCGGAGCTGGTGTCGAACAACACCCGCCTGTGGGTATACTGCGGTAACGGCAAGCCGTCCGACCTGGGTGGCAACAACCTGCCCGCCAAGTTCCTCGAAGGCTTCGTGCGGACCAGCAACATCAAGTTCCAGGACGCCTACAACGCCGCCGGCGGTCACAACGCCGTGTTCAACTTCCCGGACAGCGGAACGCACAGCTGGGAGTACTGGGGCGCACAGCTCAACGCGATGAAGCCTGACCTTCAGCACGTGCTGGGTGCCACCCCGAACACCGGCAACGGCAACGGCAACGGCAACGGGACCACCCAAGGCACCTAGAGTCCTCTAGGCGTCGAAAAGTATCGACTAGCGGCGGCGACCCATTCGGGTCGCCGCCGTTAGCCGTTATCTCCCCTTTATCCGATCGCGCGGGGTGTGGTTAGCTACCTTGCGGGCCGGGCGCTGTGCGCACACAACACGAGCACGTCACATGGAGGTGGACATGAGGGGTCTGTCGGTGCTGCTACGGCTGCTCTGCGTTGCCGTACTGTCAATCGCTTTGGGTGGTGTGACGGCCACTGCCGCGAGCCCCGCAAAAGCCGCTCCGTACGAGACCCTGATGGTGCCCTCGGCGGCCATGGGCCGCGACATCCCGGTGGCATTCCTGGCCGGCGGCCCGCACGCGGTGTACCTGCTGGACGCCTTCGACGCCGCCCCAGACGTCAGCAACTGGGTCACCGCGGGCAATGCGATGAACACGCTGGCCGGCAAAGGCATCTCGGTAGCGGCACCCGCCGGTGGGGCCTACAGCATGTACACCAACTGGGAGCAGGACGGCAGCAAGCAGTGGGACACCTTCTTGTCTGCCGAGCTGCCCGACTGGCTGGCCGCGAACAAGGGCTTGGCGCCCGGCGGGCACGGAGCCGTAGGCGCGTCTCAAGGCGGTTATGCCGCGATGGCGCTGGCCGCCTTCCACCCCGACCGATTCGGCTTCGCCGGTTCGCTGTCGGGATTCCTGTATCCGTCCAACACCACCACCAACGGTGCGATCCTGGCCGGCCTGCAGCAATTCGGCGGTGTGGATGGCAACGGAATGTGGGGTGCCCCACAGCTGGGCCGCTGGAAGTGGCATGACCCGTGGGTGCACGCCGCGTTGCTGGCGCAGAACAACACCCGGGTGTGGGTGTGGAGCCCGACCAACCCCGGCGCCAGCAATCCCGCCGCAATGATCGGCCAGGCCGCCGAGGCGATGGGCAACAGCCGCATGTTCTACCAGCAGTATCGCAGCGTGGGCGGGCATAACGGCCACTTCGACTTCCCGGGCGGCGGCGACAACGGCTGGGGCTCCTGGTCGGCCCAGCTGGGCGCGATGTCCGGCGACATCGTCGGCGCGATTCGCTAGCCGGCCGGCGCCCATAGTTAGATCCACCCGGGTTGCGCGACCGGACGGCCTGTTCCGGCGAGCCGGTACCGTGTAGGCAGTGCAGCAGCAGAGGGCGGTGTGGCCACGTGCTCGCACCCAACCGACTCTGTTAGCAGGAGACCATGGCGAAGAACACCCGGCGTAGGCGACGCCAACGGATCCTCGCCTGGGTGGCTGCCGGTTCCATGGCGTTGGTCGTGGCGCTGGTCATCGTGGCGGTGGTGATGATGTTGCGCCGCAACGAAGTCCCGCCCAGCGCGGTCCCGCCCGGCGTCTTGACGCCCGGCCCCACCACTTCTCACCCGCACAAGCCGCGCCCCGCCTTCCAGTCCGCGTCGTGCCCAGACGTGCAGTTGATCGCGGTTCCGGGAACCTGGGAATCGTCGCCCACCGATAACCCGCTCAAACCGGTGGAATTTCCAAGGGCATTGCTGCTCAACGTGACCGGGCCGATTTCCCAGCGGTTCCCCGCATCGCGAGTGCAGACGTACACGGTTCCCTACACCGCGCAGTTCCACAATCCGCTCAGCGCCGACAACCAGATGTCGTACAACGACAGCCGCGCCGAAGGTACCCGCGCAATGGTCCAGGCCATGACGGACATGAACAACAAATGCCCGTTGACGAGCTACGTGATCGTCGGTTTCTCGCAGGGCGCGGTGATCGCCGGTGATGTCGCCAGCGACATCGGCAACGGCCGTGGACCCGTTGATGACGATCTGGTGCTCGGTGTGACATTGATCGCCGACGGCCGCCGCCAGATCGATGTGGGCAACGACGTCCCGCCCAGCCCGGCGGGTGAGGGTGCCGAGATCACGCTGCACGAGGTGCCGGTGCTGGCCGGGCTCGGCTTGACCATGACCGGGCCGCGGCCGGGTGGTTTCGGCGCCCTGGATGGCAAGACCGACGAGATCTGCGCGGAGGGCGACTTGATCTGCGCCGCCCCGAAAGAGGCGTTCAGCCCGGCTAATCTGCCGACCACGCTGAACACCCTGGCCGGTGGTGCCGGCCAGCCGATCCACGCGATGTACGGCACACCGGATTTCTGGAACTCCGACGGCCAGCCGGCGACTGTTTGGACGCTGAACTGGGCGCACGGGCTGATCGAAAACGCGCCCCATCCTAAACATGGGTAGACCCACCGTTTAGTGCTGCCTTAGAAAGCGCGATCAGCGGTACCTTGTGATTTGGTCTGCCGCGCACTGGCCCTTAACATTAAGAGAAACTTAAGAGCATGCGGTTGATCCGACCGGGTCGAAGCATGTCGAGAAGCGGACACAGACGAGCGCATGGACGCGTCGGTCGGTGCCGGTTCGTGCGTAGATCGAACGTTTGGCTTAGCCGGCACGACGTGTGTGCCGACAACGAAGTGTCGTAACAGGAGAGGTCGGAATGGCGTATCACAACCCGTTCATCTTGAACGGAAAGATCAGGTTCCCGGATAACACCAACCTGGTCCGACACGTCGAAAAGTGGGCGAAGGTTCGCGGCAACCAGCTGGCCTACCGCTTCCTGGACTACTCCACCGAACGCGACGGTGTCGAACGCGACATCATGTGGTCGGAGTTCTCGGCGCGCAACCGCGCCGTCGGCGCCCGTTTGCAGCAGGTCACCCAGCCCGGTGACCGCATCGCCATCCTGTGCCCGCAGAATTTGGACTACCTTGTCTCGTTCTTCGGCGCGCTGTACTCCGGCCGGATCGCGGTGCCGCTGTTCGACCCCGCCGAGCCGGGTCACGTCGGTCGCCTGCACGCGGTGCTCGACGACTGCACCCCGTCGACCATCCTGACCACCACCGACTCCGCCGAAGGCGTCCGCAAGTTCATTCGCGCCCGGTCGGCCAAAGAACGGCCCCGCGTCATCGCCGTCGACGCGGTGCCCACCGAGGTCGCTTCCACCTGGGAGCAGCCCGAAGCCGACGAGACCACCACGGCTTACCTGCAGTACACCTCCGGCTCCACCCGAGTGCCGTCCGGCGTCCAGATCACGCACCTCAACCTGCCCACCAACGTGGTGCAGGTGCTCAATGCCCTGGAAGGGCAGGAAGGCGACCGCGGGGTCAGCTGGCTGCCGTTCTTCCACGACATGGGCCTGATTACCGCGCTGTGCGCCCCGGTGGTCGGGGGCAGCTTCACCTTCATGACCCCGGCGGCGTTCGTGCGTCGGCCGGGCCGCTGGATCCGCGAACTCGCGCGCAAGCCGGGGGAGACCGGCGGCACGTTCTCGGCAGCGCCGAACTTCGCGTTCGAACACGCGGCGGTGCGCGGCCTGCCCCGCGACGACGAGCCCGAACTGGACCTCAGCAACGTCAAGGGGATCCTCAACGGCAGCGAGCCGGTATCGCCGGCGTCGATGCGCAAGTTCTTCAAGGCCTTCGAGCCGTACGGCTTCCCGGAGACCGCGGTCAAGCCGTCCTACGGCTTGGCCGAGGCGACGCTGTTCGTCTCGACCACGCCGATGGACGAGAAGCCGACGGTCATCCACGTCGACCGCGACGAGCTGAACAAGCAGCGCTTCGTCGAGGTCGCCCCCGATGCGCCGAACGCGGTCGCGCAGGTTTCGGCGGGCAAAGTGGGCGTCGACGAGTGGGCGGCCATCGTCGACGTCGACACGGCCAGCGAGCTGCCCGACGGTCAGATCGGCGAGATCTGGCTGCACGGCAAAAACCTCGGCATCGGCTACTGGGGCAAGGACGAAGAGACCACCGAAACGTTTAAGAACATTCTCAAGTCGCGGGTTCCCGAATCGCACGCCGAGGGAGCCGCCGACGACGCGCTGTGGGTGCGCACCGGCGACTACGGCACCTACTTCAACGGACACCTCTATATCGCGGGCCGGATCAAGGACCTGGTCATCATCGACGGCCGCAACCACTACCCGCAGGACCTCGAGTACACCGCGCAGGAGTCGAACAAGGCCTTGCGGGTGGGCTACGTGGCCGCCTTCTCGGTTCCGGCCAACCAGCTGCCCCAGAAAGTGTTCGACGACCCGCACGCCGGGCTGAAGTTCGACGCCGAGGACACCTCCGAGCAGTTGGTGATCGTCGCCGAGCGCGCCGCCGGTGCGCACAAGCTGGACTACCAGCCCATCGCCGACGACATCCGGGCGGCCATCGCCGTCGGGCACGGAGTGACCGTGCGTGATCTGCTGCTGGTCTCGGCCGGCACGATTCCCCGTACCTCGAGCGGCAAGATCGGGCGCCGCGCCTGCCGGACGGCCTACCTCGACGGCAGCCTGCGCAGCGGCGTCGGTTCCCCGACGGTCTTCGCCACCGAATCCTGAGTTAGGCACCTATGACTGAGATGGACGAATCGCAGGAGAAGCACCCGGCCAGCCAAACGGACATGACCGTTCCCGAGATGCGCCGGTGGCTGCGCGAATGGGTGGGCAGGGCGGTCGGAAAATCACCCGACGAGATCGACGAGTCGGTGCCGATGGTGGAGCTGGGCCTGGCCTCGCGTGATGCGGTGGCGATGGCCGCCGACATCGAAGACATGACCGGTGTGACGCTGTCGGTGGCCGTGGCGTTCCAGCATCCGACCATCGAGTCGCTGGCAACGCGGATCATCGAAGGCGAGCCCGAAACCGCCGATGACGGCATCGACGTCGTCGACTGGTCGCGGCCCGGTCCCGCCGAGCGGGTCGACATCGCGATCGTGGGTCTGTCCACCCGGTTGCCCGGGGACATGAACAGTCCCGAGGAGACCTGGCAGGCGCTGCTGGAAGGCCGCGACGCGATCACCGATCTGCCCGAGGGCCGCTGGTCGGAATTCCTCGAAGAGCCGCGGATCGCCGAGCGCGTGGCCAACGCGCGCACCCGCGGCGGCTACCTGAAGGACATCAAGGGCTTCGACTCCGAGTTCTTCGCGGTGGCCAAGACCGAAGCCGACAACATCGACCCGCAGCAGCGGATGGCGCTGGAGCTGACCTGGGAGGCGCTCGAACACGCCCGCATCCCGGCATCGAGCCTGCGTGGCGAGTCCGTCGGTGTGTACGTCGGCAGCTCCACCAACGACTACAGCTTCCTGGCGGTGTCCGACCCGACCGTCGCACACCCGTACGCCATCACCGGCACCAGCAGCTCGATCATCGCCAACCGGGTGTCGTACTTCTACGACTTCCGCGGGCCGTCCGTCACCATCGACACCGCATGCTCGAGTTCGCTGGTGGCGGTGCATCAGGGTGTGCAGGCGCTGCGTAACGGGGAAGCCGACGTGGTGGTCGCCGGCGGGGTGAACGCGCTGATCACCCCGATGGTGACCATCGGTTTCGACGAGATCGGCGCGGTGCTCGCACCGGACGGCCGGATCAAGTCGTTCTCCTCCGACGCCGACGGCTACACCCGCTCCGAGGGCGGCGGCATGCTGGTGCTCAAGCGGGTCGACGACGCCCGCCGCGACGGCGACCAGATCCTGGCCGTCATCGCCGGCAGCGCGGTCAACCACGACGGCCGGTCCAACGGCCTGATCGCACCTAACCAGGACGCGCAGGCAGACGTCCTGCGCCGGGCCTACAAGGACGCCGGCATCGACCCGCGCAACGTCGACTACATCGAGGCGCACGGCACCGGCACCATCCTGGGTGACCCGATCGAGGCCGAGGCGCTGGGCCGGGTAGTCGGCCGCGGGCGTCCCGCCGATCGGCCGGCACTGCTGGGCGCGGTGAAAACCAATGTCGGCCACCTGGAGTCGGCCGCGGGCGCGGCCAGCATGGCCAAGGTGGTGCTGGCGTTGCAGCACGACAAGCTGCCGCCATCGATCAACTTCGCCGGACCGAGCCCATACATCGACTTCGACGCGATGCGGCTGAAGTTCACCGACACCGCGACCGACTGGCCGCGCTACGGCGGCTACGCCCTGGCCGGGGTGTCCAGCTTCGGCTTCGGCGGCGCCAACGCGCACGTGGTGGTGCGCGAGGTCCTGCCTCGCGACGTCATCGAACGGGAGCCCGAGGTGCAGGCGCCTGTTGTGCCCGTCGTCTCCGCTGGCGAAGACGTGCTCGAAGGTGAAAGTCACGCGTTGCGGTTCGACGAATACGGCGAGATCATCACCGACGAGGCCCCGTCCGCATCGGAAGAAGAAGAGTACGAGCTGCCGGGCATCACCGAAGAGGCGCTGGCGCTCAAGGCGGCCGCGCTCGAAGAGCTTGCGGCCCAAGAAGGTTCGGCACCGGTGATCCCGTTGGCGGTGTCGGCGTTTTTGACCTCGCGCAAGAAGGCCGCGGCCGCCGAGCTGGCGGACTGGATGGAGTCGCCGGAGGGTCAGGCGGCGTCGCTGGAGTCGATCGGACGCGCATTGTCGCGACGCAACCACGGCCGCTCCCGCGCGGTGGTGCTGGCCCACGACCACGAGGAGGCTGTCAAGGGCCTGCGCGCGATCGCCGAGGGCAAGCAGCGGCCGGGCGTGTTCAGCGCCGACGGGCCGGTGACAAACGGCCCGGTGTGGGTGCTCGCCGGGTTCGGCGCGCAGCACCGCAAGATGGGCAAGAGCCTGTATCTGCGCGATCCTGTTTTCGCCGAGTGGATAGAGAAGGTCGACGCCCTGGTCCAGGACGAGCTGGGCTACTCGGTGCTCGAGCTGATCCTGGACGACTCGCAGGACTACGGCATCGAAACCACCCAGGTCACCATCTTCGCGATCCAGATCGCACTGGGCGAGCTGCTCAAGCACCACGGTGCCAAGCCGGCCGCGGTGGTCGGCCAGTCACTGGGCGAGGCCGCGTCGGCCTACTTCGCCGGCGGCTTGTCACTGCGCGACGCCACCCGGACGATCTGCTCGCGCTCGCATCTGATGGGTGAGGGCGAGGCGATGCTGTTCGGCGAATACATCCGGCTGATGGCGTTGGTGGAGTATTCCGCCGACGAGATCAAGACGGTGTTCTCCGACTTCCCCGACCTGGAAGTGTGCGTGTACGCCGCACCCACGCAGACCGTGATCGGCGGGCCGCCCGAGCAGGTGGACGCGATCATCGAGCGCGCGGAATCGGAGGGCAAGTTCGCCCGCAAGTTCCAGACCAAGGGCGCCAGCCACACCCAGCAGATGGACCCGCTGCTCGGTGAGCTGGCCGCGGAGCTGCAGGGCATCAAGCCGATGAGCCCGACGGCCGGCATCTATTCCACGGTGCACGAGGGCAGCTACATCAAGCCCGGCGCCGACCCGATCCACGATGTCGACTACTGGAAGAAGGGTCTGCGGCACAGCGTCTACTTCACCCACGGCATCCGTAACGCCGTCGACAGCGGGCACACCACGTTCCTGGAACTGGCGCCAAACCCGGTGGCGCTGATGCAGGTGGGGCTGACCACCGCTTCGGCCGGCTTGCACGATGCCCAGCTGATCCCGACGCTGGCGCGTAAGCAGGACGAGGTCGAGTCGATGGTCTCGACCATGGCGCAGCTGTATGTCTACGGTCACGACCTGGACATGCGCACGCTGTTCACCCGCGCCGCCGGTCCCGAGGACTACGCGGACATTCCACCGACCCGGTTCAAGCGCAAGGAGCACTGGCTGCCGGCGCACTTCTCCGGCGACGCATCGATGGTGATGCCCGGCAACCACGTCGCGCTGCCCGACGGCCGGCACGTGTGGGAGTTCGCGCCGCGCGACGCTGCGGACCTGGCCGCGCTGGTGAAATCGGCTGCGGCGCAAGTGCTGCCGGACGCCCGACTGACGGCATCCGAGCAACGCGCGGTGCCCGGTGAGGGTGCCCGGTTGGTGACCACGCTGACCCGGCACCCCGGCGGCGCCTCGGTTCAGGTGCACGCCCGCATCGACGAGTCGTTCACCTTGGTCTACGACGCACTGGTGGCGCGGGCCGGCGTGGAGTCGGTATTGCCGACGGCGGTGGGCGCCGGTACGGCGATTGCAGCTGCGGCCGAATCGGTTGCGGCGCAAGCTCCGGTCGAAGAACCCGAAGCCGAAACTCTCACCGACAGCCTGACCAACCGCTATCTGGGGTCCGACGTGGGCCGCTGGTCGCCGGATTCCGGTGAGACCATCGCCGAGCGGCTGGGCACCATCGTGGCGGCGGCCATGGGATATGAGCCCGAGGACCTGCCCTGGGAGGTGCCGCTGATCGAGCTGGGCCTGGACTCGCTGATGGCGGTGCGGATCAAGAACCGCGTCGAGTACGACTTCGACTTGCCGCCCATTCAGCTGCAGGCCGTGCGCGACGCCAACCTCTACAACGTGGAGAAGCTGATCGAGTACGCGATCGAGCACCGCGACGAGGTCCAGCAGCTGCACGACTACCAGAAGACGCAGACGGCCGAGGAGATCGCCAAGGCGCAGGCCGAAATGATCAGCGGCGCGACGCCTTCCACGCTGACCGCCCCGGCGCCGGATCCGCTGGGGGCACCTCCCGCTCGCGGGGGAGCCGAGCCGCAGACCCAAGCCGCGCCTGAGTCGGACGTCCCGCTACCCCCGCCGCCGACGGATCCGTCGGGTCCGTCAGGAAACGGCGCCAAGCCGAACCTCGCTCCGGATTTGAAGGGGGCCGCCGACGCGCTCAGCTCCGAAGCGGTGGCCAAGGCGCTCAACTCCGACGTGCCGCCACGTGACGCCGCCGAGCGGGTCACCTTCGCCACCTGGGCGGTCGTCACCGGCAAGTCGGCAGGCGGCATCTTCAACCCGCTGCCCAAGCTGGACGAGGACAAGGCGGCCAAGATGGCGCAGCGGCTTTCCGAGCGCGCCGAGGGTCCGATCACCACTGAGGACGTGCTGAGCTCGTCGAATATCGAGGAGTTGGCCGACAAGGTACGCGCCTACCTCGAGGCCGGGACGATCGATGGCTTCGTGCGCACTTTGCGGGCGCGTCCCGAGGGCAGCTCGAAAACACCGGTGTTCGTGTTCCATCCGGCGGGCGGTTCGACGGTGGTGTACGAGCCGCTGCTCAACCGGTTGCCGGCGGACACGCCGATGTACGGCTTCGAACGAGTCGAGGGGTCGATCGAAGAGCGTGCGGCGGCCTATGTGCCCAAGCTGGTCGAGATGCAGGGCGACGGGCCCTACATTCTGGTCGGCTGGTCGCTGGGCGGGGTGCTGGCCTACGCCTGCGCGATTGGGCTGAAGGAACTGGGCAAAGACGTGCAGTTCGTCGGTCTGATCGACGCGGTGCGCGCCGGCGAAGAGATCCCGCAGACCAAGGAGGAGATCCGCAAGCGCTGGGACCGCTACGCCAAGTTCGCCGAGAAAACGTTCAACGTCACGATCCCGGAGATCCCCTACGAACATCTCGAGCAACTCGACGACGAAGGTCAGGTCCGGTTCGTTCTGGACGCCGTCAGCCAAAGCGGTGTGCAGATCCCGGCCGGGATCATCGAACACCAGCGCACGTCCTACCTGGACAACCGCGCGATCGATACCGCCGAGATCCGGCCTTTCGATGGGCACGTCACGCTCTACATGGCCGATCGCTACCATGACGACGCGATCATGTTCGAGCCGCGGTACGCCGTTCGGCAACCCGACGGCGGCTGGGGCGAGTACGTCGCCGAACTCGAGGTCGTGCCGATCGGTGGCGAGCACATTCAGGCCATCGACGAGCCGATCATCGCCAAGGTGGGCGAACACATGAGCCGCGCGCTGGACGCCATCGACAGCCAGACGAGTGAGGTAGGCAAGTAGTGACTGAGGCAGCTTCGGGGCCGGTTCTGCACACGACAGCCGAGAAGCTGGCTGAGCTACACACTCGCCTCGAGCTGGCCAAGGAGCCGGGCGGAGAGAAGGCGGCCGCCAAGCGCGACAAGAAGGGCATTCCCAGTGCGCGCGCCCGCGTGCACGCGCTGGTCGACCCGGGCACCTTCTTCGAGATCGGCGCGCTGTGCAAGACCCCGGGTGACCCCAACGCGCTGTACGGCGACGGCGTGGTCACCGGGCATGCCCTGATCGACGGGCGCCCGGTCGGTGTGTTCTCGCACGACCAGACGGTGTTCCAGGGCACTGTCGGCGAGATGTTCGGCCGCAAGGTCGCCCGGCTGATGGAGTGGTGCGCGATGGTCGGCTGCCCGATCGTCGGCATCCAGGACTCCGGCGGAGCCCGCATCCAGGATGCGGTCACCTCGCTGGCGTGGTACGCCGAGCTGGGCCAACGTCACGAGGCGTTGTCCGGAGTGGTGCCGCAGATCTCGCTCATCTTCGGCAAATGTGCCGGCGGAGCGGTCTATTCGCCGATCCAGGACGACCTGCTCGTCTCGGTGCGCGACCAGGGCTACTTCTTCGTCACCGGACCCGACGTGATCCGGGAGGTCACCGGCGAGGACGTCACCCTCGACGAGCTCGGCGGCTCCGACGCGCAGGCCCGCTACGGCAACATCCACCAGGTGGTGAATTCCGAAGCCGAGGCTTTCCAGTACGTACGTGACTTCCTGTCCTTCCTGCCGTCCAACTGCTTCGGCAAGCCGCCGGTCGTCAATCCCGGACTGGAACCCGAGATCACCCCGACCGACCTCGAACTGGACTCGATCGTGCCGGACTCCGACAACGCGGCCTACGACATGCACGAGATCCTGCTGCGGATTTTCGACGACGGCGATTTCCTCGACGTCGCCGCGCAGCACGGACCGGCCATCATCACCGGCTACGCGCGGGTCGACGGGCGCCCGGTGGGCGTGATCGCCAATCAGCCCATGCACATGTCCGGCGCCATCGACAACGAGGCCTCCGACAAGGCGGCGCGCTTCATCAGGTTCTGCGATTCGTTCCAGATCCCGCTGGTGTTCGTGGTGGATACACCCGGCTTCCTGCCCGGTGCCGAGGAGGAGAAGCGGGGGATCATCAAGCGCGGCGGCCGGTTCCTGTACTCGGTGGTGGAAGCCGACGTACCCAAGGTGACGATCACGATCCGCAAGTCCTACGGCGGGGCGTATGCGGTGATGGGCTCACGGCAGCTGACCGCCGACTTCAATTTCGCCTGGCCCACCGCGCGCATCGCGGTGATCGGTGCCGAGGGGGCCGCGCAGCTGTTGATGAAGCGGTTCCCGGACCCGACGACGCCCGAGGCGCAGCAGATCAAGAAGGACTTCATCGAGGGTTACAACCTCAACATGGCGATTCCGTGGATCGCCGCCGAGCGCGGGTTCATCGATGCGGTGGTCGACCCACACCAAACCCGGCTGTTGCTGCGCAAGTCGATGCACCTGCTGAGGGACAAGCAAATGTGGACGCGCTTGGCGCGCAAGCATGGGTTGATCCCGGTCTAAAAAGTACCGCGAGCACTGCTCGCGGTCTACCGGCGCTATCGGGAGATCCCTGTCGAGCCGCGAACCACCAAAGCACCGAGCAGTCGCTCCATCTCGTCCTAATATGGACGGCAAGGAGATCGGCGGCGGCGGGTGGAGCCGCCGATGGCATATACGGCGGCGGTGGTGGCGGCGGCAGCGGCCTCGGCACAAATCCCCTCACCGGCGAAACTGGCAATGGCAGCAACGGCGGTACTGGCACCGTCCTCGACGGAGCGGGCGATCTCGGCAGTATCGGCGGTGGTGGCGCCGACAATCCGACCCCGTCCGGCCGTCCCGGTCCCCTCGGCAATGGGACCGATCTCGGCGGCGGGGCGGGCGGCTGGGGCTGAGCTGGCTTGCCGCCAAGGTCAGGGTCCCGGCGTAAAGGCCCCGTCGGCCAGCTCGTCGAAACGTTGGAGTGCTTCCTCGGAGTCGGCGTCGATTCCACGCAGCGGGCCGCGGTCGGCGAGATAGCGCTGCGCATACAGCCGGGCGACCAGCGCCTTGCGATCACTGCTGCGGGTTGCGCCCTCCCAGGCCGCCTGCTCGGTAAGCAGCGCACCGGCGTAGACGTCGCCCATGAACTGCGCCAGCGGGAACAGCCGCGCCTCTGCGGTGTCGCGGTCGAGTTTGGACCACGCGGTTATCGCCGCGTCGAGATCCTCGATGCGCTCGGCCACCAGCCGCGTCGTCTGATCGTCGTCGGACACCGACACCGCGTCGCGCAGCCGCGCCAGCAGCGTCTCGTGGGCGCGTGATTGCTCAATGCCCCGCCGCACGTCCAGGCACAGGATGTTGTCCGGGCCCTCCCAGATGGTGTTCACCTGCGCATCGCGCAAAAGCCTTGCCACCGGCCAGGTTTCGATGTAGCCGTTGCCGCCGTGGATCTCGATCGCGTCGGAGGCCGCGGTGATGCCGAGCCGGCACACCTTGAGCTTGGTCACCGGCACTGCGATGCGTTGCCGCATGCTTCTAGGCTGGCGGTGGTTGGTGGCGCCGGTGCCGTCGAACACCAGCGCCTGGGCGGCCTCGACGTCGACGATCAGCTCCGCCAGCTTGCGGCGCATCAGCGGCTTGTCGATCAGCGCCCCGCCGAACGCCCGCCGCTGCCTGGCGTAACACAGCGACTCGACCAACGCCCGGCGCGCATTACCGAGCGCGAACAGCGCGATACCCAGCCGGGCTGCGTTGGTGAGCTCCATCATGCGGCCCAGGCCCTTGCCGTCGGACGGTCCGGCTTGAACGTCAGCGGTCCCTGGCTCGCCGGACAGCAGGAAAGCTTCGGCGTCAACGAATTCGACCTCGCCGGAGGCGACTGAGCGGGTGCCGAGCTTGTCCTTGAGGCGACGGACGCGCACCCCATTGCGGGAGCCGTCGCGGCGGGTGCGCAACACCAGAAAATTGGCGATCCCGCGGCTCGAATCCGGCGCGCCCTCGGGTTTGGCCATTACGACGAAGGCCTCGCCGGCGCAGTTGGATGCGAACCATTTGAAGCCGTTCAGCAGCCACGCTTCGCCTGCGCGCCGAGCCGTTGTCTCCAGCGCGGCCAGGTCCGAGCCGCCGGTGCGTTCGGTCAATAGCTGCGCCGTCTCGCCGGCCCACTCCCCAGAGTCGAACTTGGCCAGCACGTGGTCGCGCACGTCGGCCGGCGCATAGGCGGCCACCAGCGACTGGACCATGCCGCCGCCGGTGCCCAGCGCGCAACCCATCCCGATGTCGGCCTGGTTGAGCAGGTAGTTGGACGCGAACATCGCCAGTGTGGATCGGTAACCCGCGCTGCGGGCCGCCTCGCGCAGTTCTCGCTGGGCAGCCAGGACCGCGCGCTTGGATTGGCTGAACGACTCCGGCATGACGACCCGGCTGATGTCGTGACCCCACCGGTCGTAGCGTTCCAGCCGGGGCGGGTTGCGGTCAGTCTCGTCGGCCCAGCGGGAAACCGGGCCGCCCATCAGCTCACCGATGCGGATCAACTCGGGTTCGACCAGCGCCAGCTCGTCGGGCGATAAGTAGTAGGCCATCGTGAGCTGCAGAGTGGGATCGGTGCGGTACCAATTGAGACCCGTTGCCCCGCCGTAGTTTTCGGTGCGGTAGCGCTCCGACTTCTCCGGTGTGGAGAAGGGTAGCCGGTCGACGGCCTCGGAGTCGTATTCGCTCATGCCGCGACCGTATTACAAATACGGCTACACGGGCGCGACAAACTCGGACGTGTAGAACTCGGCCGGATCCTGGGAATGCTCGTTCGGACGCTCGATAATGACCCAGACGCCCGTTGTGCCCTGCTGAATGGTGTCTTGAATGGTCACGCTTCCTCTGCCGGACCCGTCAATATCAAGGCCGGTGAAGGCGGTGCCCGGGGATCCGGGGCCACAGCCACTCGACGACGGTCGGGGCGCCTGGATGAGCCCGACGTCGAAGTGCATGCCCGGATCGGCGCTGTTCACCAGATTCACCTCTGCGACCACGGCGGACCCTGACCTGTGAATGATTGCCGAGCCGGTGCCCAGCGGCGGCTGGGGAACCATGGGTGCATAGTTGGTGCGGCTGAAATCGCATTGCCGCATGGCCGAACGCAACGCGACGATGGTGCCGCCGCTTGAACCGGGCGAAGCCGCGGCGAAATTTGCGCCGAGCATCGCCGAGGAAGTTGTCAGAGTGATTGCCGCCGCGGATACCCCTAAGCGTGTCAGAGCGCGCATTTGACCCACCATCTTTTACCTATTGGGTTAGCCCCGACCGACTTGAGTAATTGACGAAATTCGGAAATTTAAACCTGGCGGTCGGGCAATTGGCGCGGTTCAGCTGCGCGCGGCCGAGCGGGCCGGCGGCAGCCCGAAGTAGTCGGCCAGCGCATTGCCCACGGCGGCAGCGCCAAATGCGGTGGGATGCAAGGCAACTGCGGGCGCCCGCACCTCATAGCCCTCGGTGTACCGTTGCGCCGGCGGTGCGCACATATCGTGGCCCGTCGACATCGGCCTGGTGTCGAAGTAGTCGACCCCCTCGGCGGCCGCGACTTGGCGTTGGCGTTCGTCGAGCTCGTTCAACTTGGCCTGCAGGTAGTCGGAGTCACGGGCGAGTACCGGCTGCGCGGGAAAACATCCCCCGGGCCGGATGAGGGTCCCGTAACCAACCAGCACGATTCGGGCGCGGGGCGCTTTGGCGCGGACCTGGTCGATCATCGAGGCCCAGACCGGCACCTCGGCGGCGATCTGGGCGGATATGCGGTCGACGTCGCCGACGACGAATTGGGTGGTGCAGGGCTTGGCGTTGGCCGACTTGACTTCGCAGGCCGCTGCGTCCGAGGCCAGGCCGACATCGTTGGCGCCGATGGTGATCGTGATGAGATCGGTGGTGGGGCCGACGGCGTCGAGTTGGCGGTCGATCAAGCCGGTGCGGGTCTGCTGTTGGCGGCTGATGATGTCCAGGGTGTGCGCGCCGCTGCAGGTGGCGTCGACGAACCGAATCGGCTTGAGTCGTGCTGCCAGCACCGACGGATAGTTGTTGGTCGACTTGTGACACCCCTGGGGCGGGGCTTGCTCCGGTACGCCGGGTGCGGCGGCGACCGAGTCACCCATCGCTACATAGTTCAGCCGCGCGGCCCGTCCGGGCCCGGACGCCGGCGCGGCGCAGGCGAGCGCCACCGCACTCACCAGCGATGCGATAGCGGCCTGCTTCCAAACCATCCATCTAGTGTCCAGGTCGGTATGACAACCTTGCTGGGTGGTCGGCGAATCCGGAATATCGCGACGTCAATTGGGTGTGTCCGCGGCTGCTTTGGCGATCGGCCTGACCGCTTGTGGTTCAAGGGCGGGCAAGACCGGGTCCGCAGCCGATGCGGCCGATACCGAAGTCACGGCGGAGACGTTGGGCTACACCGTCAACGTCAACAAGGCCGGTGGCGGCCCCGGATACCTCTTCTTCGTCTCCGGTACCACGGCGGCCAATCCCGGCAACACCGCGCGGCCTGCCGTGCTGGTGATCGCCGACCGGGCCGGAAAAGTGGTGTGGCAACGGCAATTGCCAACCGGCCAGACCGCCGGCAACCTTCGGGTCCAAAGCTATCAAGGCAAACCGGTGCTCACCTGGTACCAGGGCCTCAAACAGGGCGGCCACGGCCTGGGCGTCAGCTACCTGGCCGACGCCCACTACAACGTGATCGCCACCCTGACGCCCGGCGGGGATCTGTCGTCGGACATCCACGAATTCCGGCTCACTCCGGCGGGGCACGCACTGGTGACGTCTTACCAGGAGGTGACGACCGACCTGACGGCCATCGGCGGACCCCGCGACGGCAAGATCTACAACTGCATCGCTTCGGTGCTGGACGTGGCCTCGGGCAGGACGCTGTTCCAATGGGACGCGCTCAGCCACGTGCCGATCACTGATTCGCCGGCCATCTACACCGCCGGGCAAACGCTGGATCCCTACCACATGAACTCGATCGCGCTGGATCCCGCGGGAAATCTGGTGATCAGCATGCGGGCGATGTCGACAGTGTTCAATGTCGATCCGCGCAGCGGTGCCGTCAATTGGCAACTGGGCGGCCGGCATTCGACGTTTGCCCTGGGTGCCGGTGTTGAGTTCGCCTACCAGCACGACGCCGAGATGCCCGAAGCCAACACGCTCACCTTGTTCGACAATCACTTCGAAGGCAACGACGGACAAACGAGCGGCGGCCCGGTGCCGACCAGCCTGAAATGGATCAACCTGGATTTCGCCGGCCGCCGGGCCAACTTGGTCCGGGCGCAGACCCATCCCGACAAGCTGAGCACCGGCGCCATGGGCAACCTGCAACAGTTGCCCGGCGGCAATACCTTCTCCGGTTGGGGGACCGCCGGACACATCGCCGAGTTCACCCCGGCCGGCGACATGGTCTACGACGCCACCCTTACCGGCGGCACCTATCGCGCCTTCCTCAATGAGTGGACCGGTGATCCCGTCGAACCACCTACCCTGAACTTCACCGACAATACCGCCCACGCGGTGTGGAACGGCGCCACCGAGGTGCGGCGGTGGCGGTTGCTCAATGGATCCGAAAGTCGCTCCATGACAACGCTTTCCACCGTCGAGTGGTCGGGTTACGACACTGCGATCCCGGTGCCTGCGGGCAAAGGCGGCTACTACCAGCTGCAGGCGCTGGACGCCGGCGGTGGCGTCATCGCCCAATCGGTGCCCGTCCCGCGCTGAGTGCGGGCTCGAGCACGCTACCCTACGGCCCGATTCGGATCTTGCCCGGCGACCACAATCCGCTGCGGGTCGCGGTACCCAATTCCAGTTGTGCCGGGGGCGCGTCGACCAGGGTGTCGAACTTGCGCAGTGATCCCCAGTCGCGGGCCCAGTCGCGCGACAGATAGGTGGCCATCACGTGGGCGCGTAACAGCAGGTCGGTGATTCCGAGCAGGCCGCCGTTGGTGCCGTCCTCCCAGGTGTCGGTGTCCAACTTCTTCGCGTTGTAGTCCGGCGTGATGCGGAACTTCGGTATCTCGGTGACGCCGTTGACGTGCAGCATCGGCTGCTGACACGGGAAGGCCAGCCCAACCGCCCAGTCCAGCAGGACCGGCTGCGTCGAGCCGACGTACTCCTGCAGCGACCGCAGCTCCGGCACCCGCGGCGGGGTCACCGCGATCCAGTCCTCCGGCGTCAGCGACAGGTCCTCGGCCACCACCCGGACGGCGACGGCGTCGGCGGGAATCCGGTCGCGGGCAAAGCGCAGGTTGCGCCACGCCTTGGGTTGCTCGCCGTACAGGTCGTCAGGCACCAGCCTGCCGCCCGGTACGAAATCCCCAGCGGGACCGGGCTTTCCGTATTCCAGCACCACGGTCTGGCCGGCGGTGTAGTGGTGCAGCACGCTGTTGCCGGCGATCTTGCCCGCCGCGGTGATGACCACCAGCGGATGCCCGTCGTCGGCCTTGGGCAGCAGATACCATGCCGAGGCGAGCCTGCTCTGCTGCTGCGCGCCGGTGGCATAGGTGCCCGCCAACGGCACCCGGGCCGGATCAAGCTGGTAGGGCAGCGGCACCGTGGAGCCGTTGATGCCTGGCGTCTTCAGCTTGGTGGGCGCGTCCCAGTCGTAGTCGGTGCCGGGCTGGTTGGGCTTCATCACCATCGCCTCGGCGACGGTGTGTTCCGGCACGCCGTCGGGGGTGAAGCCGACGGGGTTGACACCACCCAAGGGGCCCAGTGGCCCGTAATCGCCGGGTACCGGCGTCATGAAGCCCGCGTTGGGGTCCGGCTCGACGAGCACGTCGTCGGCCAGACCGCAACCGCCGGTGAATGCCCGCAGGTTGGACCAGCCGTTGGAGTAGGTGGGGTACTGCCGGACGATCCCGATTCCCATCGAGGCGACGAACACCAGCGCCATGAAGCCGGCTGCCAGAGACACCGGCGCTGTGGTCAAAGCTCGGGTCAGCCGGCCCTCGCCGCTGCCGCGGGGCGCAAAGTGCAACCAGGCCGCATACAAAGCCGCGAGCCCGAACAGAATGAAAAAGATTGTGCTGACCGTGATTCCGGCGATCTTGGGCATTGTGCTGTTGAAGGGCACGCCGTAGCTGGAGACATACCACCAGCCGTTGGTGGTGGCGAAACACAACGCCAGCATGAAGAACACCGCCGCCAAAAACGCCATCCGGTTGCGCGACCAGCGCAGCACCGATGGCGATACCAATACCGTCGTCAGCGCGGCCATCGCGGCCCCCACTGCGGCGAACAGCCCGAAGTGGTGCACCCACTTGGTGGGGGTGAACATCAAGAAGAACATGGTGCCGAAGATGACGCCGGCCAGCCGCCAGGCCGGCCCGCGGGCCACACCACGAATTCGCTTGCGCCGCAACATGATGAAGACGGCGGTGAACAGGCACAGCGCGGTGATCAGGAAGCCGAACCGGCGCGAGAGCGAGCCGTCGACGGTCGGCAGGATGAGGTAGTAGTAGCGCAGGTTCTCGGTGTACCAGGCCTGGCTGGGCCCGATCTTGCTGCGAACCCTGGTGGCCTCCAACACCGTTGACAGGGTCTGGTCGGCGAACACCACGGTCAGGATGATGGTGCCGGCGGCCAGCATCGGCGACAGCAGCGGCAGCGTGCCGACCAGCCGACGGCGTTTGGCCAGGATTCGCAGGATCGGTCGGCCACCGGCCACCAGCGCGGCCACCGCGATCAGGCCGGTGGGTTGCACGCCCAACGTGAAAGCCGCGGTGATGATGGCCAGCGCCGCCGGTGTGAGCCGGCTGTACCGCATGGACCGCTCGATCAGCACGTAGGTCACCAGCGAGCCGAGCGCGATGATGCCCTCCGGGCGCAGCCCGTTGTCGAACGGCATCCACGCGGTCAGTAGCACCATGGCCGCCGCCCAGTTGGCCGGTTTGCTGGCCGCCACCGCCGGGCCCAGCCGAGGCAATACTTCGCGCGAGAGCAGCAGCCAGCACACGAGCCCGGCGAACAGGTCCGGCAGCCGCATCCAGATGCTGGCGTCGCTGACGTGCGTCATCAGCGCGAGCAGGTTGTAGTACCAGCCGAACGGGTCTTCGGGGCTGCCGAACCAGCGGAAATAGTTGGACATGTAGCCCGCGTGGTCGGCTACGCGCGCCATGCCCAGGATGTAGCCGTCGTCGGAGGAGTTGGCGCCCATCACGTGCCAGAGCAGGAACGCGAATATCACCACGCCGTCCAGCAGAGTGAACGTACGCCAGTTAGCTGGCAGCAGCCGACGCATCCGGCGGCCGTCGAGCTGGTCGAGGCGCCACAGCGCGGCCAGCGCGACGACGGTGGCCACGATCGCTCCGACGATCGCCAACAGTTTCAGCGTTGTCGGCGTGGTGGAGAAGCGGGTGTCGATGGTCGCGGAGAGCTTCAGCCCGGGCGGCGCGGGTCCGGTCAGGTCGGTGAAGACTCCGACGATCTGCGGGCGCAGGTTCGGGTCTGGGAAGCCGCTGCGCAGCGGCGCACCCCGCGGATCGTTCAGCCCGACGAAGTGGGCGAAGGTGCCGGCGTGTGTGGAGGTGATGTCGATGTTTGAACATCCCGGCCCGTTTGCGCCGCCGACCACCAGATCGCGTGGCACCGACAGGATCACCACATTGCGGTCGGTGACGTCGACGCGCTGCTTGCTGACCACGACGAACAACGCCTGCAGGTTGGCGTCTTTGCCCTGCTTGGGCGCGGTGCCCAGAATTACCCCGCCGTCGGCGGGCATGCCGCGCACCATCTCGCACGGCACGGTGGCGGTGAAGTCGACCGGTGTCAGCGAAATCAACGGCGCCGTAACACTATTCAGCTGGCCCTGCTGCGGCCAGTTGAGCATCGCGGTGGTCTGTACGACGGGCAACAGCGGTGTCGCGACCGACAGCACAAAGCCGATCAAGCCGGCGATCGTGGCCACCCAGCGCGTCACTCGCACGTCGCGGGTCGCCTCGGTCTTGAGTGCGTCGGTCGTGACGGTCATGGCAGAGCCCTAATCGGTCCCTGCCGGCTCCAGCCGTGCACCGTGATCACGCCTTCCTGGATGACGGCCTCGGGCGCCTGATTGGGCGGCACCAGCGGGTAGTACTGCTCCACCGTTCCCCAGTCGCGGTACCAGTCGCCGCGCAGATAGGTAGCGATCGTCGAGGTGCGCAGCAACGCCTGGGTGAACATGAACGGTCCGCCGGTGGAGGCGGACTCCCACAGGTTCGACGACACCGCGGTCTGCTTGTGGTCGGGCATGATGCGGAACTGCGGAAGTTCGGCGACGCCAAGGTGTTCGGAGAACGGCCGTTGGCAGGGGAAGTTGGCGGCGGTCGCGATGTCCATCAACACCGGGGTTTGCGACCCGATCAGCTGCTGCAGCGTTTGCAGCACCGGCACTCGCGGCGGGGTGAACGCGAACCACTGCTCGGGGCTCAGGTTCGGGTCATAAGCGACGATGCGAGCCACATCGGCCTCCGGCGGGGCCCAGTTCAAGGGGAAGCGCAAGTTGCGCCACGCGGGTTGCGGCCCGAGGTCGATCGGGAAGACCTCGCCGAGCGGGGCGATGCTGCCGTCGGGCTTGCTTACGCCCCACTGCAGTTTCAGTGACTGGCCGTAGACGAAGTCGCCGTCTTCCTTGTATGACCAGATCGCCCCGGCAGCGGCGACGGCCACGATCGGCCGGTCGGGGGATCGCGGCGGCAACTGGTACCAGGCCGAAGTGGCCCGCGCGGCCAGCGTGTTCTCGCCGTAGCTGCCCATCACCGGGGTGCGCGCGGGATCCAGCCCGAACGGCAGCGCCGCGTGCGACCCGTTCACTCCGACCGGCCCTTTGCCGCCGGCGGTGCCCGCGGAGTCGGTGATGGCGGCGTTGGGTTTGTTGGGTGACGCGTCGGAATTGACCACGCCGGGCTTGCTCACCACCGGGTCGGATTTCAGGTCGTCGCCGACGCCTTCGGGTTTGAAGCCGAGCGGGTTGATGCCGCCGAGCGGGCCCCCGGGACCGAAGGTCTGGCCCGGGACCGGTTGCAGCATGCCGGCATTGGGGTCGGGTTCGGCCAGCACGTCGTCTGCCATGGCGCAGCTGGTGGGCGAAAGCCCGGATTCCAGCGCAGCCAGGTTGGCCTTGGCGGTGGTGTAGAGCGGGTAGCGGAACACCGCACCCTTGGCCATCGAACCGACTTCGCCCAGCACCATGATCACCGCGACCACGAGCAGCGGTGTGGAAGCCAGGACGCGGTTGCGCCGGTTGTCCTTGACCTCGGTGTGGCCGGCGTAGTCCATCCGGAAGTGGTACCAAGCTGCCAGCAATCCGGTCACGATCGACAGCATCAGGAACATCGTGGTCACCGGGTGGCTGGCGATGACCGGCTGGATGTCATACCACGGCACGCCGTAGTTGCCGACGTAGAACCACCCGTTGATCCCCGAGGTGGCCCAGGCCAGCACGAACAGCAGTGCGGTGACGTACAGCGCCAGATTGCGTCGGCTGTGCAGACCGATCCGGGCGACGGTGAACGCGGTGACGGCGCCCAGGGCACCGGCCAGCCCGGCGAAGGCGCCGAACTGAATCGCCCACTTGGTGGGGGTGAACGTCAACAGCAGCAGACCCAGCGCCGTGGTGCCGATCAGCCGCCAGGCCGGACCGCTGGCCAGCCCTGCAACCCCGCCCCGCCGCAGCAGCACGAAAAGCACCCCGAACATGCAGAGCAGCAGCACCAGCACGGCGAAGCGGCGGGCCATCGATCCGTCCGCATTGCTTTCGACGGTCAGGAAGTAATAGCGCAGGAAGTCCTGGTACCACGCGATCGTGGGCCCGACCTTGTATTTGATGCGCGCCGACTCGGCCACCGTGGCCAGCGTCTGGCTGCGGAAGACCACCACGGTGATCAACGCCAACGCGGCGGCCAGGACGGCCAGCGGTGCCAGTAAGCCGTCGGTGGCCCGCCGGCGCCGGATGATCTGGGCGATGGCCCGCGCCCCGGTCAGCAGCGCGGCGACGGCGATCAAACCTTGGGGTGCCAGCGTCGCAGTAAGCGTCGCGACGATGATGGCGACCGCCGCCGGAGCCAGCATGCCCTGCGCGATCGCCCGTTCCACCAGCATCCAGGTCACCAGCACGCCCAGGGCGATCAGCGGCTCGGGCCGCAAGCCGTTGTTGAACGGCAGCCAGGCCGCCACGAACACCGCCCCTGCGGTCAGCACCGACACCCGGTTGCCCGCCAGCCCGCCCTTGCCGGGGCCCAGCCGGCGCAGCACGCAGTGGCTGATCAGCAGCCAGCACGCGATCCCGGCCAGCGTGGCCGGTAGCCGCATCCACACGCCGGCGGTGCTGATCGAGGCCATCCGCGACAACACCGAGAAGTACCAATCGAAGGGCGCCTCGGTGGTCCCGAAGTAGCGGTAGTAGTTGGCGATGTAGCCGGCCTTCGGCGCCACCCGGGCGATGGTGAGGTTGTAGCCGTCGTCGGACGAGATCGCGCCGATCACGTGCCAGAGCAGCAGCATCGCGATCACCCCGGCGTCGGTAAGCCACGTGGCAAAGCCCACCCGTCTCAGCCAGGCCCCCAGACCAACACGCCAGGACGTCCGCCCCCGGCTGAGCCGGTCCAAGACGGCCAGGGCGACGATGGCGGTCAGGACCGCCAGCGTGCCCAGAATCATCGCGGTCTTCTTGACCAGGGTGGGCGCGGTGATGAAGCGGGTGTCGATGTCGATGCGGGCGGACAGCCCGGGTTGTGCGGGCACCTTGAGGTCGGTGAAGATCCCACCGATTTGCGGCTTCTTCTCCGGAGCCAGAGTGCCCCGGGCGCCGGGAATGCCGACGAAGTCCGCCCCCGCGCCCCCGGCGTCGGCCCACATGTGCAGCACACTGCAGCCGCGGGCGACCGCCGCCCGGGGCGCCACCGCGGCCACGGTGTCGCGGAAGGCGACGACAATCGTGTCTTTGTCGGCGCGGACGAACAGCCCGTGCTTGCCGGTGTCCACCCCGCCGGACGGCAGCGTGGACAGCACCAGGCCGCCATCGGCGGGCAGGGTCGCCATGGCCGAGCAGGGGATGGAGATGTCCAGCGCGCGCGGCGCCCCGGAGACCAGCGGAGCGGTGATCTGGCTGACGTTGGTGCCTGGCCCGGTAGTGCCCTGCGGCCACAGGATTGTCGCCGTGGTCTGCCGCACCGAGAGCAGCGGAACCAAGACGCACAGCAGCAGGCCGGCAATTCCTGAGACGACGGCTACCAACCGGGCGATCCGGTGGGATCGCTCATTACCGTCGTGGGGCACGAGGGTCGATGGTAGGCGACGCGGCTGTCGGCTTCTCGGATGCCGGGCCGCGCAGCGCTATCCCGCGAACGGCGGACGGGCCATGACGGTGGGCCGAAACCCGTAGCGAGGCCCGCTACCTGCCGTGCCCGCACCCGCACCGGACAACGGCATGCCACCCAACAAATTTCCCGCCGCAGCGGTGTCGGGGGCCTCGACGATCTGGTCGATCTGTCGTAGCGCCCCGGGTACAGCGGCGGGCGCCGGTGCCGAGGGGGCCCATGTCGGAGGTACCGACAGCTTGCCGATGGAGTTCGCGCTGGCCAGACTCGCCGCGACCGGTCCACCGCCGCCCAGCGCCCCCGCCGCGCTGGCGGCTGCCGGTGCGGCCCCGGCAGCGGCTCCGGCAACCGCTTCGGCGGCCTGCGGGCCGATCATGCCCAATGCCCGCGCCGAGCCAATCAGGCTGTTGCCGATACCGATGCCGAAATACGGCAGGCCGGTGGTGTTGTAGATCAGCTGCGACACCGGCACGTACCAGGTCAGGAACGCCTGCAGCCAACTCGGTATCGAGGACGCCCCTGCCGCATTGAACACTGACGAGATCGGCGTGGAAAGACCTTGCAACGCGCTGGGCAGCGCCGAGAGCAATTGCACCAGCGCGGTACCGGCAGCGGTGCCCGCGGCCTGGGTGACCGCGGCGGCCTGGCCGGCCGCGCCCGCCGGATTGGTGGTCTGTGGCGGCGGGGCGAATGGCGTGACCGCCGCGGCGCTGGCCGATGACCCGGCGTAGGCGTACATCGTCATGGCGGCCTGCGCCCACATCTCGCCGTACTGGGTTTGATTTGCCGCGATCGCGGGGGCGTTAAGGCCCAGCAGATTGGTCGAAACCAGCGAGGAGAGCTGGGCGCGATTGGCCGCGATAACCGGCGGGGGCACCATCGACGAGAACGCGGTCTCGAAGGCCGCCGCGGCCGCGGTTGCCTGTTTGGCCGCCTGCTGAGCCTGGTTCGCCGTCGCGCTCAGCCAGGCCACATAGGGAATCACCGCAGTGGCCATGGCCGCCGCGGCCGGGCCGAGCCACTCCTCGCCGCTGAGCGTCTTGATCACCGCGTCATACCCGGCAGCGGTCGCACCCAATTCGGTGGCCAGCCCGTTCCACGCCGACGCGGCGGCCATCATCGGCGCCGAGCCCGGACCGGCATACATGCGCGCGGCATTGACCTCCGGCGGAAGCGCTCCGAAATCCATTCGCTGACAACCCCTTACGACTATCCGGCAGCTACCGGGCGGTGCACGACCGTGGGACTGAAACCTTGCCGGCGCTGGCCGAAGTTGGTGGTGCGCCCGCGGCCGCTCACCGGCAGGCCGCGCAGCAGGCTCGCCGTTGTGCCCGTCGCCGCGGGACGAACAAAGCTGACCGGCGATGCCGCGGCGGCCACCGGGGGCGCGGACGGACTGGCCGGCGCCGGCGTCCACGTCGGCGGCACCGACAGGCGACCTACGCTGGCGGCCGCGCCGAACGTCGCCGACACTTCGATGGCAGCGCCATGCGCCAGTACCGGCGCGAGGGACCCGGCCCCAGCCTGCGCCACACCGTCCGCCGTCGCCAGCGTTGCGCCACTCGGCGCCACGATCAACATCTGCGCTATCTGTTCGATGTTCAGGGTGAAACCGGCCCCGTCGTAGATGAATCCTTCGGCAGTGGCCAACGAGGCGAGCAGCACGGCCCATTCGGTCGGCGAAAGGCCGGTGGCAGCCGCGAGTGCCGTCGCACCGACTAGGCCGGCGATAGTGGGTGGCGGCGTGAACGGCGTCAGCGCAGCGGCCATCGCCGCCGACTCCGCGTAACCGAACATGGCGGCGGCGTCCTGGGCCCACATCTCGGCGTAGTGAAATTCGGCGGCGGCGATCGCGCCTGCGTTCTGGCCGAAGAGGTTGGTCGCGATGAGCATCAGCAGCAAAGCGCGATTGGCCGCGATCGCCGGCGGCGGCAATGTCATCGCGAAGGCCGTTTCGTAAGCCACCGCGGCGGCTCGTGCCTGTGTGCTTGCCGTCTCGGCCTGTACGGCGGTGGTGCTCAACCAGGCCACATAAGGTGCGACGGCGGCGACCATGACGGCGGATGCAGGTCCGATCCACGCCGAGCTGGTGAGCTCCGAGATCACCGAGCCGTAGCCGGAGGCAGCAAACGCCAGGTCAGAGGCCAGCTCGTCCCAGGCGGACGCGGCGGCCAGCATCGGTCCCGAGCCGGGGCCGGCGTACATACGACCGGAGTTGATCTCAGGGGGCAAGGCCCCGAAATCCATCAGCATCGATTGTTAGTCCGCCTCAGGTAGTTGTTAGCCGCACCGACGTTTCAGACAAAGTTGCTGGCTGTGAGGCTAAAGTGCACATCGCCTTTGCGCTGAGCGAGAGACAAACGTCGATCGGGTCGATGGATGGCCGCGTGGAGGGCGCCGCGATGTCGGCCCCACATCACTTGGTGATTGCTCGGCGTGCGTGCCCATACGTGCTTTCACCTGCGCAGATGGTTCCGCCAGCCGCCAGGCGAGAGCAGCCGCCGCCATTCCGTCGGTATCCGGATGGTGCCCGCGTGGCGCAACCGAGACTTGCATTTCACACAAAAAATCAGGGCGAGCAAAAGATGTCTATCGCAATAGTCGCTTATGCATACACTCGCCATGCGGAGCGTTTGCTCGTGGGCTGCCGCCGTGCCGACACGACCAGTTCGCGGACTGGCCGCGCCGAGGGTGGGGCCGGGCTACTCTGCCATGAATGACGAGGACCGCGGTTTTGGCCGGTGCAAGCGGCGCCGTGGGCGGCGAGGTGCTTCGGGCGCTGCTCAAAGACCCTGACTGGGGACGGGTTCATTCATTGGTGCGCCGCCCGAGCGGGACCGAGGACCCGAAGTTGAGCGAGCACGTCGTCAACTTCGATGATCTCGACGCGCAGGGCGACTTGTTCGCCGACGCCGATGTTTTCTGCTGTCTGGGCACTACGGCCTCGCAGGCGGGTTCGAAGGAGGCGTTCCGCAGGGTCGACTACGGCTACGTCGTCAAGCTTGCCGAGCTGGCCGCCGACGCCAAGGCAC
This sequence comes from Mycobacterium szulgai, assembly GCF_002116635.1. Taxonomy (GTDB): domain Bacteria; phylum Actinomycetota; class Actinomycetes; order Mycobacteriales; family Mycobacteriaceae; genus Mycobacterium; species Mycobacterium szulgai. Next base: position 85,223 of record NZ_LQPW01000176.1, read on the forward strand.
GGCAGTTCCTGCTGGTGTCCGGCATCGGTACCAGCCCGAAATCGCCCTTCTACTACAGCCGGGTCAAAGCCGAGGCGGAGCAGGCGGTTTCGGCGTTGCCGCTGCCTGCGGTCCAGATCTTCCGGCCATCGCTGCTGCTGGCGTCCCGCCCGGACAACAGGCCCGCCGAAGACGCGTTCAAGAAGCTGACACCGCTGGCCAACCTGCTGCTGATCGGCCCGCTGGCCCGCTACCGTCCGGTCGCCACCGCTGAGGTTGCGCGCCACCTGATCGAGGTGGCCAAGGCGCAGAATCCCGGCGTGCACGTCCACTATTCGCACACCTGATCGACGCGATGAACAACGTAGACCTCCGCTTCGGCGTACTCGGGCCATTGCAGCTGGTTTCCAACGGCACCCCGGTTCCCTTGGGTCCTGCCAAGCAGCGGGCGGTGCTGGCCGTGCTGGCGATCAACCGCAACCGCCCGGTATCCGTCGATGCGCTGACGAACGCGGTGTGGGATGACGACCCGGTGCCGGCCGCCCGCACCAGCATCCAGTCGCACATCTCCAATCTGCGCCGGCTGCTGCGCACCACCGGAGTCGACCCCAACCAGGTGCTGGCGAGCGCACCGCCGGGCTACCAACTGAACATCCCCGACGCCGACTGCGACATCGGCCGCTTTCTCACCGAGAAAAGAGCCGGTGCCGCGGCCGCCGCGGCCGGGCGGTTCGAGGATGCCAGCAACCATCTGTCTGCCGCGCTGGCGCAGTGGCGCGGGCCGGTACTCGACGATCTGCGCGGGTACGCGTTTGTCGAGGCGTTCGCCACCTCGCTGGCCGAAGACAAGGTCGCCGCACACACCGCCCGCGCCGAAGCCGAAATCGCTTGTGGGCGGGCCGAAGCGGTGATCGCCGAGCTCGAGGCGCTGACCGCCGAACACCCGTTTCGGGAACCGCTGTGGGCGCAGCTGATCACCGCGTACTACGTCACCGAACGCCAGTCCGATGCGCTGGGTGCCTATCGGCGGCTTAAGACGGCGTTGGTGGAGGGGCTCGGCATCGACCCCGGTCCGACGCTCACTGCATTGCATGAGCGCATCCTGCGTCAGGAGCCCGTCGGCGGTCAGCGCGCCGCTCTGAAAACGCACCGGCGCGCTGCTTTCCGGGAGGACGAACAGCCGGCCGGGGCCCCGGCATCGGTTGTTGCGCAGCTGCGCGACAAGGCGGGACGGCGCCATCCGTTGCTGGGGGCCACCACCCGGATCGGCCGTTCGACCGATAACGACGTCGTCATCGACGACACCGACGTCAGTCGTCACCACGCCGTAATCCTCGATACGGGAACAGGTTTCATGATCACCGATCTACGCTCGACCAACGGTGTCGAGGTGCGCGGGCAGGCGATCCAGGGCAGCGCCCGGCTTACCGATGGCGACCACATCTGTATCTGTGGGCACGAGTTCACCTTCGAGGTCCGCCGCGGCTGAATCCCGCGCAAGAATTCTGCAAGAATCTCGCGACTGACGGGCAAGGGGCGCGCCGCAAGCTAACGGCGTCTCCCGAACGGGAGCTACCCATGCCGAACGTCAGGACCACTCATGAGCCCAATGACGAGACTTGCGGGCATCCCTGCCCCGCCCATAGTGCCGCTGCCAACGGCGGCCTATCTCCTTATCGCTCTGGGGCTGGCGAGTCTGCGGCTGGTCGACAGTAGCGAAAGGAATCAACTATGAACACCATCAACCGGATCCTCGCCGGCGCGGTGTTGTCCGGCGGCGTCGCGGTCGCTGGGTGGGGCCTGGCCGCCGCAACCGCGCACGCCACCCCCGCCCCGATGGTGTGCCAGGACGGCGGCACGGTACCTAGTCCGACAAACAGCTGCACCTATCAGTGGTGCCCTGGTTCGCCGGTAATGCGGCACATGCCCGACTGGGACAGAAGTGTCTGTCACCCTTGGTATTTCGATCCGAACAGTCCGGTAACCGACTCCACGATCATCGAGGGATTTCCGCCGCCGCGTCCGCCGTCGCCGCCGTGCATACCCTTTATCAACTGCCTGCCGGGTCTGTAGAAAGCTCTAACCCCGGCGCAGTGGTGCAGGATTCCACAACCCACTTCGGGTCACCGTTCCCAGTTCCAGGCGGACCGGTTGCGCGTCGGGGTAGTAGGGCGTTAAGCGCTGCAACGCGCCCCAGTCCCGGAACCAGTCACCTTTGAGGTAGCTGGCCACCGTCGTTGCGTGCACCAGCAGTTCGGTCACACCCAGCGGGCCACCGCCGTTGTTGTCCATCACCGGTGAGTTGGCCTCGGCGCCGAACCGGTCTGGCAGGATGCGCCACTTCGGGGTTTCGTCGACGCCGTTTTGATGGCCGAACGGTCGCTGGCACGGGAACGCCAGACCCACCAGCCAGTCCAGGAACACCGGATCCGTCGAGCCCACCACGTCTTGTAGCGTGCGCAGCTGCGGAATCCGGGGCGGGGTTAGCGCAATCCAGTGCTGGGGTGCCAGGTCGTTGTCGTCGGCGACCAGGCGAACCTGGGTCGCGGTGCTGGGGATGGCCGACAGCGGCGCGCGCAGGTTGCGCCAGGCCGGGACGGCGCCGACATCGGCGAATCCCATTGAGCCACTGTGGTGTCCGGCGGCGGCTTCCTCGTCGGTGGCCCACTGCACCTGGACCTCGCGCGGGTCGAACCGTCCGGCGGCCGATACCACCAGCAGCGGCGTCTTGGCGCGCTGATCCTTCGGCGGCAGCCGGTACCAGCCCGACCGCAGCATGGCGGGAACCTGGATGCCGGCCCGCCAGCTGCCCAGCACGGGCGTGCGGCCCGGATCGAGGTTGAACGGCAGCCGCGCCCGCGAACCGTTGATCCCGGCCGCGACGGTGGTGCCGCCCTCGGTGCCCGCTTCGGTGCCGGTGATCATGCCGTCGTCGTTGACGAAACTGCGGTCCCCTGGGCGTTCCATCACCGGGTCGGCGGAGACGTCGGCGGGAATACCGTTGGGCGTGAACGCTTCTGAGAGGCCCGCGCCCAGCGCGTCTGCCACTGAAGCGCTCACCGGCGGCAGCATCCCGTCGTTGGGGTCGAGTTCCACCAAGACGTCCTCGGCCAGGCCGCAGGTCTTACCGGTGAGCGCTTGCAGGTTGGACCGGCCCACCGTCCACGCCGGATACTGCGAGGTCATCGCCAGCGTCAGCGATACGACCTCGAAGGTGACCAGTAGCCACGTCGCAATTGCCAACGGAGACTGGACAATTCCGGCCAGCCGGGTCCCAAACCGAGTTCTCGGCGGTCCGTCCTGGGTGGCGATGAAGTGGAACCACGCCGCCAGCAGCAGTACCAGCACGGTCAGCGCCAGCAGCACGGTGGTAAAGCCGAAGCGCCACTGCGGGAACGAATTCGACCACGGCACACCGAAACTGGAGACATACCACCAGCCGTTGACGCTGGCGAAGGAGAGCGCCACCAAGAACAACACCACGGCGGCGAACATTGTTCGGTTGCGCCGCGAGCGCATGGCCGTGGCGGTCACCGCTACCGCGGCCAGTGCACCCAGTGATCCGGCCAGCCCGGCGAACACGCCGAAGTGGTGTGTCCACTTGGTGGGGGTGAACATCATCGCCAGGAACGAGATGATGGTGATCCCGACGATGCGACGGCTCGGTCCGGCGGCCGTGCCCGGAATTCGGCCCTTGCGCAACGACATCGCCACCGTGATGGCCAGCGCGAGAATCAATGCCAGCACCGCGAAGCGCCGGGCCACCGAACCGTCGGGGCTGGCCATGAACAGTCGCTCGTAGCGGATGTGCTCGTCGAACCAGCTCAGGCTGGGGCCCAGCGCGCGCTTGAGGGCGGTCGCCTGCATCTCGCCGGCCAGGGTCTGATCGCGGAAGATCAGGATGACGGTGACCGTCGTGGCCGCCACGATGGGCGCCAATAGCGCCAGCGCGCCGAACTGTTTGGACCGACGGTGCACGATGGTGCGCAACGGTCCGATCGCCACCAGCAGCGCCCCGATCGAGGCGATACCGGTCGGCCCGGAGAACAGCGTCAGAGCGCCGATGATGCAGGCGGTCGCCACCGGCAGCAGCCGGTTGGTGGCGACCGCCCGCTCCACCGAGCACCAGGTCAGCAGGATTCCCAGGGCGATGATCGGTTCGGGGCGCAGGCCGTTGTCCAGCGGCAACCAGACCGCCAGAAACATTCCGGCAGCCGTCCACGCCGCGGCCCGGCTCTGCTTGACGGCATGACCCAGCCGCGGGATGACTTCGCGGCTGATCGCCCACCAACAGGTCAGTGCCATCAACAGAGTGGGCAGCCGCATCCAGATGCTGGCGGTGCTGACATGCGCCCACAGCGCCAGCAGGTCGTAGTACCAGCCGAACGGAGCCTCGGGCGTGCCCAGCCAGCGGTAGTAATTCGCCATGTACCCGGCATGTTCGGACACCCGGGCCATGGTCAGGATGTAGCCGTCGTCAGAGGTGTTGGCGCCGACGAAATGCCACCACACCAGCACCGCGATCACCAGCGCGTCCAGCCCGCCGACCGACCACCAGCGCGCGGGCAGGAAGCGCCGGTGCCGGGTGCCGTCGGCAGTATCCAGGAGGTGCAGGGCGATCAGAGCGCCGGCGGTCAGCACCAGCCCCAGGATCATCGCCGCCATCTTCAGCGGGGTGGGGCTGCTGCTGTAGCGGGTATCGACGGTCGCCGAAAAGCTCAGGCCCGGCGGTACCGGTCCCGACAGGTCGGTGAAGATGCCGACGATCTGCGGGCGGAAGTCGTAGCCGCCCTTTTCACCACGCAGCGGCTCACCCGGATGCTCGGTGTTGGGTCCCTGCTTGAGCCCGACGAACTCGGCGACGACCTTGTCGGCGTGCGCGGTGAACGTCAAGCGTTGGCAGGCCGGACCGAGCACCTGGCTCAGGGGGGCGCTGACCACCGGGACGTTGCGCACGATCAGCACCAGGTCGTCGTTGGCGCGCTGCAGCAGCAGACCGCGGTCGATGGCCTTGGGGGCCTGCTTGGGCACAGTCGATAGCAGCACCGTCTTGTTGGTGTTCTCCGGTCCGGCCAGTCCGGCCGCGGCCTGACACGGCACGCTGATGTTCAGATCGGTGGCGACATAGCTGATCAGCGGCGCTTCGACGCTGCTGAAGGTGCCGTTCTGCGGCCAGTTCAGTTGGGCGGTGGTCTGCTTGACCGGCAGCAGGGGAGTGGCCAGCGCCAGCACCGTGCCCAGCAGACCGGCGACGACGGCGACGTACCGAGCGATCCGGTAATTTGCTCCCGCGTCGCTCACGGAGGTAGATGGTAATTGCTTGGCGGCAACCGGCGAGGTTTCGGTAGCCATCAGGCGCCCGCCACCGGCTTGCGGACGGCCAGTACGAACGGGCCGATGGTTTCCACGGCGAACCGCGGATCGGCGAACAGCGCCGACTTGAGGTCCACGGTGTAGCGCCGGACGTTGGGCTGGTTGGGGTAGACGTCTTCGGCCAGTCGCAACGTGTACGTATTGCCCGCGCCGCGGCGCATCAGGAAGACCGTCGGCGCCGGCCAGGGCAGCTGGTCCAGCGCGTGTACCAGCTCGTCAGCCGTCTTGAGCTTGGACCAGCTCTCGATCCGTGCGGCGCGTTGGTCGAATTGGGCCAGCGGGTTGGCGTAGTGCGACGTCAAGCCCTGAAAGCCCCAGTAGGGGTAGTAGGACAGGAAGCTGTAGTCGGCGGTCAGGACGACGGTCTGGTCGCGCGGTTTGCCGGTGACGCGCTGGATGGCCTGGTCGATGGCCGCGTAGTACTTCTCGCTGCTGGGTGGCCGGCGGTCGCCCCGCTGGCCGTTGCCGTCGGTGTCGGTATAGGCGATGGTCAGGTCGGGGCGCAGCACGTCGGGGATGTCCTGGCTGAACGCGATGGCGCCGGTGAGGCCGATCGCGGCGGCTACCGGAAGGGCGGCGCGGCTGCGCTTGGACAGTGCCTGCGCGGCCTCGACGAAGCCGAACGCGCCGGCGGCCACCAGCAGCACGCTCAGCGTCGGCTGCAGCCGGAAGGACAGCAGCGTGGTGCGCGCCAGCGTGGTCAACATCGACAGCAGCGACCACAGATAGATCGCCAGCACGGCGACGGCCAGACCGCCGGCCCTGACCGAGCTGCGTGCCCTGATGACCAGCCACAGTGTGCCGAGCATGCAGATCGCACCGAGCAGCGAGAACTGCAGCATGGGGAAGGTCAGTTCGGCGCCGTCGGCGGGCAGGTAGTGCTGGGCGCTGCCGCTGTCGCTGACCGGGTTGGTCGCTGCCTTGAGCAGGTAGGGGAGCCAGGTGGTGGCTCCGATGGCCGCCGAGATGACCGCGATGACGGCCAGCCTGCGCAGGGGATCGAGCGCCGCCTTCTTGTCGTGGCGCCACCGCGATGCGGCCAGCGAAAACGCCATGAGCGTGATGGTGAACGCGCTGTAGGCCAGTAGCAGCGTGTACCAGGTGGCCGCGAAGCCCAGGAAAATCCCGGCGCCCACGACCGCGGCCCATCCTCGCCTCGTCGTCGCCACGAGCGTGAAGCCAGCTTCGCGCTCGGCCTCGAGTGTGCAGCCAGCTTCACGTTCGCGGGCGCCGGCGCGTAGCCCCGACCACGTCAGCACCAGCATTGGAGGCAGCAGCACGGTAATCATCGCGGCGTAGGGCTCCGGTGAGCTGTAGGCCAGCGTCACCGCCGCGGTGGCGATAGTGACCAGCAGGGCGTACTCGAAGCGGATCAGTCGCCACCACAGCACCAGCGCGACGGCCACCGCGATGGTGATCGAGGTGATCGCCCACGGCTTGAACATCTCCCAGGCCGGCGTCCCGGTGAGGGCCGCCGCGCGCCCGCCGATCCAGAACCAGCCCGGCGGATAGAACGGCGGCAGCCCGAGGTAGGTCATGTCCTGCAGGGCCGCGCTGTCGGTGAGCCGGGTCAGGTATTCGGTGCGGAACTGCTGGTCGACTGAGATCCCGAACAGATAGAGCTTGGTGGCACCCAGCGGCATGCCCAGCGTCACCACGGTGAAGGCGGATACGAACACCAGCCCGCCGAGCTGGGCTAACGCCAGGAATCGCCCGCGCCGCCATGCCCACCCGGTCGCCACCAGCCCGGCCAGGCAACCGACCTGGCCGACGGTGGTCAACGCGTGCAGCTGGTTCGACGACGGAAAGGCCGGCCACTGCACTTGGGCGATGGCGACCAGGGCGACCACCGCGACCACGACGGCCACCAGGACCGCCACGACCATCTGGCCGAGCGTGGCCAGTGCATTGCGCATGCTCAGATTGGCAGCTTGCGGAAGATGGTCCGCGGGATGTGCCGCAACACCATCATCACGTAGCGGAACGCTGCTGGCGCCCAAACCAATTCCTTACCTTTTGCGGCCGCGGTCACCGCGAGGTTGGCGACGTACTCCTTGTCGACGGTCAGCGGGGCTTCCTTGATGTGCGCGCTCATCCGGGTTCGCACCTGGCCCGGCCGGATCACCAGCACGCGAACGCCATACTCGCGCAACGCCTCTGAGAGCCCGAGGTAAAAACCGTCCAGGCCGGCCTTGGTGGAGCCGTAGACGAAGTTCGACCGGCGCACCCGTTCACCGGCTACCGTGCTCATCGCGATGATCTGGCCGAAGCCTTGCGCGCGCATCTTCTCGCCGAGCAGAACCCCCACCGAAACCGCTGCGGTGTAATTGATTTCGGCGATCTGCACGGCCTTGTACTGGTTCTGCCACAACTCCTCGGCATCGCCGAGCAACCCGAACGCCACGATCGCGACATCCACGTCGCCGCCGTTGAAGCATTCGTCGATGACCTTCGGATGAGTGTCAGTCTGCAGCGCGTCGAAGTCGACCACCTCCACCGAGCGCGCGCCGGCGGCTTTCATCGCAGCGACCGCGTCGTCGCGGCCCGGGTCTTCGGGCATGCAGGCCAGCACTATTCGGGCCGGGGCGTCGCGCAGGTAGCGCGCGCAGATGGCCAGCCCGATCTCGGAGGTGCCGCCGAGCAGCAGCACCGTCTGGGGATTTCCAACCGCGTCAAGCACCATCTACAGCAGCTCCAAACGTCGGGCCATGTCAGAGGCGAACACCCGCAAAGGATCGACCTTGCGGCGCAGCGCGATCCATTCGTCGATACGCGGATACATGGCGTGGAAGGTTTCGGCGGTTGTGCGGGAATCTTTTGCGGTGTAGAGCCGGCCGCCGAATTCCATTACCCGCCGGTCGAGTTCGCTGACGAACTTGCCCAGCCCGGCTTTGATCGGGAAGTCGACGCAGATGTTCCAGCCCGGGATCGGGAAGCTCAGCGGGGCCTGGTTGCCCGGGCCGAACAACTTGAACACGTTGAGAAACGTGTAGTGGCCACTGGATTGGATGTCGGTGATGATGCGCTTGAACTCGTCGACCGCTTCGGGCGGAATGACGAACTGGTACTGCAGGAAGCCCGACGAACCGTAGGCGCGGTTCCACTCGCCGAACATGTCCAGCGGGTGGTAGAACTGCGTCAGGTTCTGGATCTTGCCGCGATACGTGCCGGATTTGCGGTACCAGAGTTCGCCGATGGGCCCGAAGGTGTATTTGTTGGCCAGCCCGTTGGGAAACACGTCGGGAAACGTGAACAGTTGCGGCGCATCGAATTTCAGTGGATTGCGGCGCAGCTTCTCGGGGAGCTGGTCCAGGGTGGCCAGCGAGCCGCGGGACACCGCCGCGCGGCCCAGCTTCGGCGGCGGGCTGATCGCGTCGAACCAGGCCGACGAGTAGGTGTAGTTGGCCTCGCTGCCATCGCTGTGCAGCGCGATGGTTTCGTCCAGGCTCGCGGTGACGTCGCCGTCGGCAATGAAATACGCCGTCTCGGTGGCCGTCATTTCGATGGTGGCCCGCAGGATGATGCCGGTCAGGCCGTTACCGCCGACGGTGGCCCAGAACAGTTCGGCGTCCTCGCCGGCGGGCTGCAAATGCCGGACCTCGCCGTTGGCGGTCAGTAGGTCGATGCTGCGGACGTGGTTGCCGAAGCTGCCCGCGCTGTGATGGTTCTTGCCGTGGATATCGCACGCGATGGCGCCGCCCACCGTGACTTGCCGGGTGCCCGGCAGTACCGGAACCCACAGCCCGAAGGGCAGCGCCGCCTTCATCAGCTGATCGAGGTTCACCCCGGCGTCGACGTCGGCCAGCTTGGTCTCGGCGCTGATGGAGTGGATGCGCGATAGCGGGGTCATGTCGATGACCAGGCCGCCGCCGTTCTGCGCGTTGTCGCCGTAGGAACGGCCCAGCCCGCGGGCAATGACGCCCCGGCCGCCTGCGTCAGCCACGCGCGCTACTGCTTTGGCGATCACCTCTGGATCCGGGGTGCGCAGCACCTCGGCCACCGAGGGCGCGGTGCGTCCCCACCCGGTCAGCCGGGTGGGGGTGGTGGGAAGGTCGGCGCTCGACATCGTCAAAGAGGGTACCGCCTGTTCTGCCGACGGCGCTGACGGCGCTCAGTGTGCAGCCACGGCTTCCAGTGAGCGCTCAGGGCGCAAATCCGGCTGATTTTGCGCCCAGGACGCACACGCAATGGCAAATCCGACGCGGTCTGGCCCCGTCAGCGGCCCCGTTAGCGGACCCGGAAGATCACCGTGCGCTGCACGATGAAATTGATCACCGTCGCGGTGCCCTGCGCGATCACGAACGCGACGGGTACCGCCCATGTGCGGTAGTGCAGCAGTGCCAGAGACAGATGGTTGAGTCCGACCTGCACGGCGAAGGTGATCGCGTAAAGCACCATGACCGCGACAAACCGGCGGGTGCTCGGTGCGGCCTGAAAGGTCCAGCGCCGGTTGATCAGGTATGCGGTGATGGTGCCGGCGATGAAGCTCAGCGATTTAGCCAGGTCAACCTGCAGGCCCACGGCCTTATAGAGCAGCACGTAGAGGCCGAAGTCGACGATCGCCGAAAAACCACCGGTGACGATGAAGCGCCACGCCTGCGTCGTCAGGCTCAACGGCTGCGACGGCGCTGCCTCCGGTAGTGGGTTGGCCATCGGGGGAGTTTAGCGGGCCGCATGGCTGGGCTAGCTGGGCAACTTCACCGAGAGTAGCTCGACCTGGTTGGGGCCCTGCGGGGTGGAGTAGGTCACGGTGTCGCCCGGTTGACGTCCCGCCAGGGCTTGCCCCAAGGGACTGCGCGCGGTCAACGTCTCGGCCTCGTGGCCCACCGGCGTCTCTTCGACGATGGAGATCACGTGCATCGTGACGACTTCACCGTCGGCAAACCGCAAGGTGACTTCGGTGCCGCCGGGCAGCGCCTCGGATCCGCTGGTGGGCGCGGGGCCACCCTTCAACCGCCGGTCGAGTTCGTTGATCCGGTCGGCGAGGACGACCAATTCGTCGGCGCGCTGGATGGCTTCGGCCGCGTCGCCGTGGTCGCCGACCATGCCGCGATCGTTTTTGACCTCAGTCTCGAGGCGGTCGTAGCGTTGCCGCAGCCGGTCGAGTTCGGCTGCGAGGTGTTCGCGCGCCGCTGCCGCCAGGTCCGTTGATTGGGCTTCCTCGCTCACGTCCGCCGACCTTTCGCCGCAGAGTTGCCTGTGTTCGTGGCCTATCAGTGATACACCACAAAAAGGCAGACGTCACCGGTATTCGTAAAGCGTTTGCGGAGCTATGCGCCGTCCTTCGGGATTCCGACGACCGGCGCGATCTCTTCTTCGTCGTAGTGGGCGACGCCGTTGCGCAGTGTGTCGAAAATCGCCAGTCCCTGAGATACCAGCCCGCTGGCCACCTGGCCCAGGCCGTCGGCGCCGTTGAGCACGGTGAGGTTTGCACTGGAAAGCCCCAGCGCCGCCTTCTCCACGATGTCGGGCAGCTGGTCGATGAGCATCCGGTCCAGGGCCACCCGATTGTGGGAGGCGGCCGCCTCAGCTTGAATCTTCATCTTCTCCGCGTCGGCGACGGCCAGGATCCGGACCCGTTCGGCCTCGGCCTCGGCGGGCTTGACCACTTCGGCGACCAGTTCCTGCTGGCGCAGTTCGGCGGCACGCTCGGCCAATTCGGTGCGCATCGCCAAGACCTCGCGCTGGGCCTGGGCTTCGGCCAGCGGCCCGGCCTGGGCGGCCTGAGCCTGCGCCTTATCGACTTCGGCCTTGTATTGCGCCTTGACGATCGCGGTTTGGCGGGCGAATTCGGCCTGCTTGCGCTGTGACTCCTGCTCGGCCTCCGCGGCTGCCTGGTTGGCCTGCGCCTGAGCGATCTGAGCCTGCTGCTGGATGGCCGCGTTGTGCGGTGCCGACATCGCATTGATGTAGCCCAGCCCGTCGTCGTCGATGGACTGGATCTGCAGGGCGTCGACGGACAGGCCGATCCGGGCCATCTCCTCCTTGGAACCGTCGAGCACCTCGGTGGCCAGCTTCTGACGTTCCCGGATGATCTGCTCGACGGTCATCGAGCCGATGATCGAACGCAGGTGGCCGGCGAAGATGCGGCCGGTCAGCACCGACATCTGGTCCTGCTCGGACAGGAATCGCTGGGCCGCGGCGGTGATGCTTTCGGTGTCGTTGCCCACCTTGAAGGCGATGACCGCGCGGACGTTGAGGGTGATGCCCTGCTGGGTGACGCACTTCTCGGCGACCTCGGCCTCACACATGGCCAGCGTCAGGAACGCGGCCTTGCGGAAGAAGGGGATGACGAAGGCGCCGTGGCCGGTGACGACCCGGAAGGGGGCGTTCCCCTTTGCTTTGCCGCCCGAGATGAGCATCGCCTCGTCGGGGGCGGGCACTCTATAACCGAGCATTGTCAAACTCCTTGCTGTTTCATGGTTTTCAAGGGATTTCGAGCCAAGGCTCGACGACGACGGTCCGTGGGCTGGAGGCTTCGACTACCAGCACCTTGGTGCCTTTCGGCAGCGGTTCGTCGGACCGTGCCAGGAAGGCCTCTTTGGATCCGCGCACGCTGAGCAGCACCTCGCCGGCACCGTGGCGGCCGCGGGTCGCCACGATCAACGTCCCCACGCAACCGATCAGCGAGACGTCAGTCACGTTGGCATACTGCTCCCTCGACGGGGCAACCGTCGAGTCCAGGGTCTTCAGCGGTCAATCCGCCGGTTCGGCGGTCAGGGTGATCACGTTGTTGCGGTTCTCCCGTGCCTCGATCCGCGATACCCAGACCCGGCCGTGGGTCGCGTTACCGACGATGCGGTCGACGGTGTCGAATACCCATGCCGCCGACCCCTCCATCCCGGTGCATTCCATGATCCGCAGATCGATGACGCCCTGGTCGGCCAGGAGCTCGAACAGGTCGCGCTGGGGGTCGTCGGCGGCGATCAGTGTGGTGTGGTCGAATTGCCGCCGCAGTGCCGCCCGCACGTCTTTGAGGGTACGGGTATCCAGCACCAGACCGGTGCCGGGATCCGGTTCGGCGCAGGCGAACTCGATCTCGAAGGTGCGCTCGTAGCCGTGCAGGAAGAACCGCTTGCCCTGACGGGACCACGAGCGATGACAGCAGGGCAGATCGCCGAAGCGCTTACGGAGATGAAACCGCGCCGTGCGGCCGATGGGGGCGTCGGGGCGGTGCATGGTAGCGATCTGCACCGCTTCGGCCAAGGCCATATCAGTCATTTCCGAACTTTCCCTTTCCGAGTTCTTTCCTTGCCAGCGTGAGGAATTCGCGTTGCTCGGTAGCGCTGTGGCGCAGCGAGCCGTGGAAGGCCAGGGTGGTTTTGGGCCCAGCGAAGCCGCCTCGGCCCGCCGCGCAGGTGTAGTCGCCCTCCACCAGCACGCCTAGCCCGCGTGCCCTGAGTTGGTGGTGCAACCACAGGCCTATCCGGGTGGTCATCCGTTGCTGATCCTGAATGCCGCCCGAACACGCCTCCACGATCCGGGCTAATTCTGTTGGCCCTAAGAGATTTTCACCGTGCAGATACCCGATGTGCACGACGCCGTTGTAGGGCAGCAGATGATGCTCGCACAGAGACTGGAACGCGACCTCAGGGACCACTACGAGGTCGGGGTCAGCGACGGCGGGTTCGTTGAGTGGGAAGTGCAGCAGGGATCCGCCGGCGAACGCGGAGAGGTCCGCTCGTATTGAGGCTGTTTGTGGCACGGCCTAAGCCTCTTGGCGACGCCTTGGCGGATTCTCAAAGGATTCTTGGCGGATCCTCAAAGCCACGGCTTTCGGGCTCCAAGAATTCGCCGAGTTTCCGAACAGGCCGCCGTCCGAGCCTCTTTACATGGGCATTCGCAAGCTTGGCGGCACAGCGCGCACGGCGGTCCGCAACGCCGGTTTGGCGGCCTTCGCCGCCGCACTTGCCGTGGGTCTGGCGACGGGATTGGCCCACGCGGCCGCACGATCGCATGACGACGCCACCAGGGCGAGGATGTACGGGGACCCGGCCGCCGCCGCCCCGTACTGGGCTCAACAATCGCTCGACGACTGCGGGCTGATGGCAGCCGCCGACGTGATCGGCCAGCTGACCCAGCGAGTGGTCTCCGAGCAGGAGATCATCGCCGTCGCGCACCGGATGCCCAGCCGGGTGCACCGCGGGCCGGTGTACACGCCGCCCACAGACGTCAACGACGTCAACCACACCGGCCAGGGCATCGAGCCTGCGGACCTGCCGGTGCTGCTGGCGCGCTACGGCATCAGTGCCGCGCTGGTCAACGGCGGCGGCCTGGATGCGCTCGAGGACTACCTAGCCGGCGGACACAAGGTGATCGCGGGCGTGAACGCCGAGCTCATCTGGGGCATCCCGGTCGAGACCAAGGACAACACCGGCAACCCGGCCGCCGACCACGCCGTCGTCGTCACCGGTGTGGACACCGCGAGCGGCAAAGTGCATCTGAACGACAGCGCAGTCCCGCAGGGCAGGGACGAGACGATAGCGATCGAACTCTTCGCAAAATCGTGGGCCACCAGCGGCCGCGCCATGATCGTCACCGCAGCGACGGCCTAGGCCCGCACCCTCGCGAGCCACCAATACCTGCCATCTTTTACTGAAGCAGCGCGCGAGCGCTGCTGCGGCGCAACTTGCCCGATGTGGTCTTGGGCAGGCTGCCGGGTGCGAGCAACCGCACCTCGCGCGGTGCGTGCCCGACGTGCGTGCTGACCCGCGCGGCGATGTCGCGGCGGAGCTGGGTGCGTGCCTGCTCGTCGTAGCGGTCGTAGACCTCGGCGAGCACCGCGAAGCCCTCGCGATCGGCATCCACCCGCAGGGCCACCACACACCCCTTGCGCACGCCTTCGACGCCGGCGGCGGCCCGCTCGATGTCGTGCGGGTAGAGGTTCCGCCCGGCCAGCACGATGAGATCCTTGCTGCGGCCGCAGATGTAGAGCCGCCCCTGTTCGTCCAGGTAGCCAAGGTCACCGGTGTCGAACCAACCGTCCTGCCCGGCCAGCGCCACGACGCCGGCGACCGTGCGGTAACTGCCGGCGACCGATGGTCCGCGCAGTTCGATGGTGCCGATTTCCCTGTGGCCCAGCACGTTGCGGTCCTTGGTGATACGCACCTCGGTGCCGCTGACGGGCAGTCCGACGCAGACGATGTGTTGTACATCCTGGGCTTGGGAGATGGCGGGTTCGGCACGGTGGGCCACCGTCAGCCGCCGGCGGGACACACGGTCGACTACAGCAGGCGCCAGGAAGGAGCCGGCCGTCACCGTCAACGTCGCTTCAGCCAATCCGTAGAACGGTGTGGGCACGCCGGGTCGCATGCCGAACCGCGCTCCCACAGTGGCGAAGTGCTCGAGGTCGCGGTGATCGATGGGTTCGGCGCCGTTGATCGCCACCCGCAGCGATGACAGGTCGATCGCGCGCGGATCGGCGCGCTCGAGTACCCGGGCGAGCACCGAGTAGCCGAAATTGGGACCGCCGGTCACTGTCGCCCGGAACTTGCTGATCATCTCGGCCCACACGATCGGCCGCCGCAGGAACTCATCGGTCCGGATCACGACCGCCTCGAGGCCCAATCGCATTGGTACACAGACAAACCCAACCATGCCCATGTCGTGGCAGAGTGGCAGCCAGCTGACGGTCACGCTGCGCCCGGCCACGAGGTCCACCGCCAGCCGGGTCGATTCGATGTTCGCGGCCAGGTTGCCGTGGCTGATCTCCACCGCCTTCGGGATTCCGGTTGAGCCCGAGGTGAGCTGGCGCATCGCGATGTCGCCGTCGTCGGTGGGCTCCAGCGCAAGGGGGCCGTCGCCGCGCAACGAGTCCACGGTGCATACCGTCAACCCCGCCTCGGTCAGCGCCGTTATCGCCATACCGAACGGCTCGCCCACGACGACGACGGATGCCCCGAGCATGCGCACCGCGCGCACCGTGTCGGAAACCCAGACCGCCAGATCAATACGCGGCGTCGGGTGTTGCAGCATGGTCAGTGCGGTGCCGCGAATCCACAGCGCCTGGGCCAGCGGTGCCACGTCGGATGCGTCCCCGGCCAACACCGCGACGGCGTCACCTCGGCCAATGCCGCTGGCGGCCAGGGCATTCGACATGCCGGCGGCGGTTCGGTGCACCTCGCTCCAGGTCATCCGCTTCGGCTCGGCGACGGGGCCGAAGTTCAGGCCGTGCGGCGTGGCCGCCGCGACGGCGACGATCTCGCGAATCAGGCTGCTCAACAGGCGGGTTCCTTTTGTCCGAGTGCATCGTCGGCGATGTCGGCGATCGCGGTTACCACGTCGGGATTGGCTCGCTGGAACAGAAAATGGCCGCCGTCGAAGAGCCGGACCGGTTGCGGCGCAATCGAGTAGTCCGCCCAGGCGGCCAACGCATCGACCGGCACCAACGGGTCGTGGTAGGCGCCCAAGATATGCAGCGGACAGGGCAGGGGCGAGCCGGACCGGCGATAGGACTGACAGATCCTCAGGTCGTCACGGATGGCCGGCATCAATGCCACCAGCCACTCCGGCTGTGACAGCAGACCGACCGGCAGTCCGCCGAAGCTGGCGAGCTCCAGAGCGAGGTCGTAATCGTCGATAGTGTCGAGATCGTAGGGGTTTTCGATCAGGTGGGGTGCGCAGGCGGCCGCCGCCACCACCGCCTCGGGCCGCCGCAGCCCCAGCGAAATCCGCTCTTGTGCAACCAGATACGCAAGCAACGCCCCCATGCTGTGGCCGAGCAGCACATGAGGAGCGCACAACAGGTCGCCAAGTTCGGCGGCGAGCGACCGGGCACACATCACCGCATCGACAAAGCGGGCCTCCTCGCGCCGGATACCCCGGCCCGGAAGCTCCACGGTGGTCACGTTGACGCCGGCACCGGCCGCCAACAGATCTCGGCGCAGCAGATTGAACGACATAGCGCCGCCCCCCGCGTACGGGAAACACACCAGCTCGATGGCGCTCACCTGAGGCCACCGGCCACACCGAGACGTTCCACCATCAAGTCGACCAAAGAGCCCACACTGTCAACGCTCGACGGCAGGTCTGCAACGCTTTTCAGCGCCAGTTGCGGATACTGGCGGCGTACCTGCTCGAAGAGACGTAGTTGCAGCAGCGAGTCGTACCCCAGATCCTCGCTGAGCCGGCTCGACCGCGTTATCTCGTCCACCGGGTAGCCGCCAACCCGCGCGATCAAGACGAGTACTTCGCCCGCCAGATCGGAGGGCGCCGTGCGCGCGTCAGCGGCGGGTTCTCTGCTCGATTCCGCCGGCGGCGCGGCGGCTTCGGTAAACCAGAATCGATTGGTGGCATCGAAGGTGTAGGGCGCGATGTGCTCCAGCGGATGCAGTGTCCGGCCGTAAACCTGTGACAAGTCAGGCGAATACCCGTCACGCATCAGCACCGCCGCGACCTCCAATAGCTCCGATCCAGTGGAGTCAGGACCGGTGCACAGCCGCAGCGAACGGGTCTGTGGCGGCAATCCACATCGGCGAGCCAAGCTGAGCAGGGTTGTGCGTGGGCCGGCCTCGGCGACGTAAGAGGTCCGCATCGCGCGCGTGGCGGCATCGAGCGCATCGGCGAACCGTATCGGCGAACAGATCTGTCGCGCCCAATACTCGGCATCCATGTCAGCCCCATCGACCTGTGTGCCGGTAACCGTCGAAAAGATGGGAAAGGCGGCCGCCTTCGGTGCCAGACCCGAGATCGCACGCCGGAAATCGGCGACAATGGGCCGCATCGACGGCGAGTGAAAAGCATGCGACACCGCAAGCTGCTGCACCCGTCCGCCACCGCGGCGGATGTCGGCACTGAGCGTGGCCAGCGATGCGGCCGGCCCGGAGATGACCACCGCGCGGGGGCCATTCACGGCAGCGATCGCACAGTCCGGGTCCGTGTCAACCAGCGGCTGCGCCTGCTCTAGCGGCACATCGACGGCGATCATGGCGCCGCCGGGATCCAGTGACCCCATCAGCTCGCCGCGAGTGGCCACCACCGCGGCGGCATCCGCTACCGAGAGGACACCGGCCAGCACCGCGACGGTGATCTCACCGATGCTGTGACCGATGCCGAACGCCGGGCGAAGTCCGTTATTCAGCAACGCTTTTCCCAATGAATAGCCGACTGCGAACAGTGCGGGCTGCGCGAGTCGGGTGTCATCGAGGCCGGGCTGCTCACCCAGTATCGTGGCCAACAGCTTCGTGGGCAGATGCCGATCGAGCACGGCGCACACCGATTCAAGTTGTTCCCGATAGGCCGGATGACTGTTGTAGAGCGATCGGGTCATGCCCGCATACTGGGTGCCCTGGCCCGAACAAAAGAGGCCGACGTCGGCCTCTCCCTTGCGAATCGGGGCCGACGAAACCAGTTCGGAGCCAGCGCCGTTGAGGTACCGTTTCAGGCTGGCCACCAAGCCGTCCCGATCACCATGGGCAACCAATCGGTGCCGATGCGACCGGTTGACCACGTTGGTGGTATGACACCAGGAGCCGATTCGCTGGCCATCGAGGTCACGCAGCGCGCACTGGTAAGTCTCGGCGTTGCGGCGCAACGCCCGTTCGTTCGGAGCCGAGAGCGTCAGGACGCCCAGGTCGCCGTTGCGCGCCGGCAGCGCAACAGGTGCCGACTCCAGCACGACATGAGCGTTACCGCCGCCGAGACCGAATGAGCTCACCGCACCCAGCGCGCCTTCGGGGGACAGGTCACCGGCGCCCTGCGCGAGCGTCAGACCCTGGGATTCCAGCCGTAGGCCCGGATTGGCTTGTCCGGCAACAATAGTGGGTGGCAGCACCCGATGATGCAGCGACAGGCACGCCTTGATGAACGACGCTATACCCGCGGCTCCCTCGGTGTGGCCGATGTTTCCCTTCACCGAGCCCAGCAGGCACGGCGCACCGGTCCGCGACCGGTGCAGATCGCCGAGTGCGTTGGCTTCGATCATGTCGCCGAGAACCGTTCCGGTGCCATGTGCTTCGACGAAATCCAACTGATCCGCGTCGACGTCGGCCAGGCGCAATGTGCGGCGCATCAATTCCGCTTGAGATCGGCGATTCGGGGCGGTGACGCCGTTACTGCGGCCATCGTGGTTGACCGCTGAGGCCTTCACCACCGCGTAGATCGGCTGGCCCGCGGCAATCGCGTCGTCGACCCGCCGCAGCACAACTGCCGCCACGCCCTCACCCCGGCCGATGCCATCGGCGTGCTGGCAGAACGGTTTACAACGTCCGTCCGGCGCCGATAATCCGGCTTGGGTATAGAACACCGAAAGCGCGGGAGTGAGCACCAGATTCGCCCCGCCGGCGATGGCGATGTCGACGTCGCGCGCACGCAACGCCGAACAGGCCTGATGCAGCGCGGTCAGCGACGATGAGCAGGCGGTGTCGATCGCCATGCTCGGACCGGTCAGGTTCAGGTGATAGGAGATTCGGTTGGCCAACATGAAATAGCCGCTGCCCGAACCGTGCAACGGGGTCAGCCGCGGGTAGTCGTACATCTGCCGACTGCCCCACTCGCCGGACATCACGCCGACGAATACGCCGGTTGGCGTGCCGGCGAGCGACTTCGGGTCGATGCCTGCGTCTTGGAGGGCTCGCCAGGACGCCTGGAGCAACAATCGCTGCTGCGGGTCCAGCACCCAGGCCTCGATTGGAGCGATGCCGAAGAATTCGTTGTCGAATGCGTCGACGTCGTCGAGGAAGTGGGCGCGGCGGGTATTCATCGAGCCGGCGACTCCGTCGGGATGGTAATAGCTGTCCACATCCCAGCGCTGCGTGGGTATTTCGGTGTCGGTGACCACGCCGTCCAGCAAGAGGCGCCAGAACGCGTCCTTATCCTGCGCGCCCGGGAACCGGCAGTCCATGCCGACTACGGCGATCGGCGTCATCAGCCGCCCTGCCCGCCAGCCAGATGCTCCGCGATCGCGTTGATGGTCGGGTAATCCCACACGATGGTCGTCTCAACCTCCAAGCCATGTTCGCACTGCAGGTCCGCGCACAGCGACAGGCTCATGGCAGAGTCAATGCCGCAGTCGGCCAACGGAAGATCGGCGTCGACCGCCGCGGGCGACACATTGAGGTATGCGGCGACCTTGCCGACGAGCCAGTCCGCCAACTCGGAGACGTCAGTGCTGATCATCGAGTTCACACCGCTGTCAGATGCGCGAAACCCGTGGAGAACCGCCCGCTTTCGGGAACGCCGCACAGGATCCGGTCGCCTTCTTTGACTCGCCCCGAGTGATACAGCTCCTCGAGCATGATCATGATCGATGCGGCCCCGGTGTTGCCCTTGTAGGTCAGGTTGGTGAACCACTTGCTCTGCTCGATGTTCAAGCCGATGCGCTCGAGGGCGTCGGCCGAGCGCTGGTGGAAGTACATCGATGAATAGTGGGGAAGCAGGTAGTCGATGTCTTCGCCCTTGAAGTCGTACTTCGCCATCAGCTTCACCAGCGGTTTCTCGAGCGTGTAGCGCACGATGTTCTTGTTCACCATCCGCACGTCCTGTTGGATAGCGAACACACCCTCCTCGATGCACTCGGTCGGCGTCAGCTGCGGCCAACCGGTCGTCCGCCCGTCGTCACCGACCTTGAGGCCGCGGTGCATGCACACCGGCATTTCGCCTGCGTAAGAGAAGGTTTCGATCCAGTCCACCCGAAAACTCAGTCGATCGGCGGCGGGCTCGGATGCCAGCCACATCGCGCCGGCGCCATCGGAGAGCATCCACCGCAAGAAGTCCTTCTCGAAGGCGATCGCCAAACCGATCTCCGGATCGACGGTTCTATGCGCTACCTCCACCGAGAACGTATTGGCAGCAATCAGCGGCGACAATAGGTCCGAGCCGCTGGCAACCGCATTGTCGTAACGGCCGCTTGCCACGCTTAGCCAGGCGTATTCCCAAGCCGTCAGTCCGCTGAGACAGATCCCGGCGGTGGTCACCGCCGGGATCTCGGTGATACCCAGCAGACCTTGCGTCATCAGGGCGTGACCGGGCATCAGCTGGTCGGGTGTGGAGGTGCCGCAGAACAGGGACTGCATATCGTCGACGTCGACCCCGTCGTGGTCGAGATTGCGGATGGCCTCGGCCGTCAGTTCGGCATTCGAATGCGTAAATTCATGTGTCACAGGGTCGATGGCGTAGTAGCGGGTATGTATGCCGTTGCTGTCCAGAATCCGGTTGCGCAGCGGCGACGGGCTGCCCCCGACGTACCCGAGCACCTGCTCCATCGAGTCGTTGTCGACCGGATTGTTGGGCATCGCCGCCGCGCATGCGGTGATGTAGACGTCTCTCACGGTGTCGTTTCCTCTCGTCGGCTGCGCGGTTAGAAGGTGTCGCCGGGTTGGCCGGCAGTGCCGCGGGTGCCTTGGCTGCCCTCGGCGCCACTGACGCCGATGCCCACTGCTCCTGGGGAGCTGAACAGGAGACCACCGGGCCCCGCGCTGCCCCCGTTACCCGCGGCACCTGCCGCGCCGCCCATGCCGCCGGCACCGGCGGCTCCGGCGTCGCCGGGCCCGTGCAGATGTGTGCCCCTGCTGTCGGTCATCCCGCCATTCCCGCCGTGGCCGCCCATACCCCCGCTGCCGCCGTCGCCCCCCAGACCGCCGGCGCCACCGTTACCGCCGATGCCGCTCAACAGTCCGGCCGCGCCGGCCTGCCCACCGGCGCCTCCGGCGCCACCCGCACCGCCGGCGCCGCCGGCGCCACCGGCCCCGCCGCTACCGCCATCGCCGACCGTCGCAGGCTCAAATGGTGGTGGCGGGTCTTGCCCGCTGTTGCTGGTGCCGACATAACCAGTGCCGCCGTTACCACCCGTGCCGCCCATCCCGCCGGTGTCGCCGGCACCGCCGTGGCCGCCCATCCCCCCGGCGCCGCCGTTGCCGCCGTTGCCGACCAGCCATCCGCCGTGCCCGCCGTTGCCCCCGCTCGCGCCTACCCCGCCGTTGCCGCCGACGGCGCCGGTGCCGCCGGCGCCTCCGGCGCCGCCGTTGCCGCCGCGCGCATTGGCGGCGATGAGTGTGTCGGAGGCGGTGGCGTCGCCGCCGATACCGCCGACACCGCCGGCGCCGCCCTGATCGCCGCCGCTTGCTCCCGCACCACCATTGCCTCCGGTGGCCGAGAGCGCTCCGGAGGCGTTGTTGACCAACACCGAAGCGTGGCCGCCGTTGCCGCCGCTGCCCCCGGTGCCGCCCGGACCCGTCGCACCGCCGTCCCCGCCATCGCCGCCCGTCGCCGAGACAGAGGTGGAGCCGGACGTGCCGCTCGCGAAGGCGGAGTCGCCGTTGCCGCCCGTGCCGCCGGTAGCACCGGGGCCCCCGGTCGTGCCCTGGGCGCCGGTGCTGCCATGCACCGCCACGGTGCCGCTGCCGCTGTCCTGGCCGGAGACGAATCCGCCGACGGCTCCCTGCTCAGGCGGGGAGCCGGTGTACTGCGCATTCACCCCGTTAGCGCCGGCCAGAGCCGCGCCCCCTTGACCGCCGTCGCCACCGTTGCCGAACAGCACGGCGTTGCCGCCGTGGCCTCCGGCCCCGGGGTCGCCGCCGTTGACCCCGGCCAGCGCGACCCCGCCGGCGCCACCCGCGCCGCCGTTGCCGTACAGCATCCCGCCGCTGCCGCCGGCGCCTCCGGCGGCGCCCGCTCCGCCGCCGCCGCCCGCCCCTCCGTGCCCGAACAGACCCGCGCTGCCGCCGGCGCCGCCGGCTTGACCGGCTGCCGTGCTGGCCCCGCCCGCTCCGCCGTTGCCGTACAACAGACCACCGGCGCGGCCGGCCTGCCCCACGCCGTCGACGGCGCCGCCGGCAGCGCCGTCACCGATCAGCGGCCGTCCCAGCAAAGCTTCGGTCGGAGCATTGACGGCAGTGAGCAAGGCCTGCAACGGATTGGCGCTGGCTGCCTCAGCCCAGGCATACGAACCGGCGCTGGTGCTCAGCAGCTGGATAAACCTCTGGTGAAACGCCTCTACTTGGCTGCTCAGCGCTCGATACTCCTGGGCGTACCCGGCAAATAGCGACGCGAGTGCCGTCGACACCTCATCGGCGCCGGCGGCAACCAAAGCGGTGGTGGGAGCAAATGCCGCGGTGTTGGCTGCACGCACCGCCGCGCCTACGCTCGCGATGTCTGTGGCCGCCGCGGCCAGTTGTTCGGGCGCAGCCATCACGAACGACATCGCGCCTGCCTCTCGCGGGGTGAAGCAACTGGTCTGTCGCCTGGAACGCGCGTACGCCGGCGACTAACAGACTGTAGCGGAGCGTCCGCTCCGGCGTCGAGGTTTTGCCCGATGTCAGCCGAATTCCAGCAGCGCATAGGCGCCGCGGAACGGCTTGATCGGAGGGCAGCGCCAGAACGCCGGGAACAGGGTTCCGAAGAACCAGCCACGTCCCCTGGGTATCGGCACATCGTGGACCGCCCGGACGCCGGGAACGGTGCTCGTCAGATGCGCCAGTTGCCGCACCGACAGACTGAACGGCATCGGGGGAACCCGGTAGTGCTTGGACGAGCGCATGCCTCTGGGCGCCAGCTTCTTCACGATGGTCGGCGGCACGTCGAAGAACATCTGCCCGCCGGGAAACCGCCGCGCGCACTCGCCGATGAGTCCCAGCGCCTCGTGCGGTTGCAGGTACATCAGCAATCCCTCGGCGGTGATGAATACGCCGTTGGTGCTGTCGATCTTGTCCATCCAGCTGTAGTCCAGCGCCGACTGCGCAAGTTCGGTGCTGCGCGGGGAGGGCGGCAGCAGGCGCCGCCGTAGTTCGATCACAGGTGGCAGATCAATTGATACCCACCGGAATTGGGCATCCGGCAGGGCGGTGTTCAGCCGCCAGAAGCTGGTTTGGAAGCCCTCGGCCAGGGCGACGACGGTGGCGTTGGGATGGCTGGCGAGGTACCTGATGGCGCACCGGTCGACAGCCAGGGACCGCAACGCCATCTCCTGGCCCTTACGGCCGAACTTTGCGAAATCGAAGTCAATGGATGCGACGAGCTTGATCGCCATCGGGTCGTCGATGATCGCATCTGGTAGTCCGGCTTGGTAGGCCCGGCCGTTCAGGGTTAGCAGGGCGGTTTCGGAGACACCGGTCAGCAGGGCGGCGTCGATCTTTTCGTGAGCTGGTTCGTGAGTTGGCACCGCCGGTTCCTCCGCCCACTAGACCCAGTACGGCACCCGGGCGCGGTATTGGCGCATGGCGAACGCCGCCATCACCCAGCCGACGACCGTCAGCACCACCACCACCGCCCAGTGCCGCAGCTCCTGGGGGGCGCCCAGCAACGGCGCCCGCACGATGTCGAGGTAGTGCAGCAGCGGGTTCAGTTCGACGATCTTCGACCAGCGCCCGGCGCCCTGCTGCTGCAGCGTGGTGTCGTTCCAAATGATCGGCGTCATGAAGAAGAGCAGCTGCACCACCGAGTTCAGCAGCGGCCCGATGTCGCGGTAACGGGTGGCCAGGATGCCGAAACACAGTGACACCCAGATGCAGTTGAGCATGATCAGCGCCAGCGCAGGCAGTACCGACAGGTCGGCCCACGACCACGGCTTGGGAAAGATGATCGCGATGACGACGTAGATCACGATGTTGTGGGCGAACAAGATCATCTGCCGCCACACCAGCCGGTAGACGTGCACGCTCAACGGCGTCGGGAGTTGCTTGATCAGGCCCTCGTTGTGGACGAAGACGTCCGCGCCTTCCAGGATGGAAGCGTTGATCAGGTTCCAGATGATCAGCCCGAGCGTGACGTAGGGCAGGTGCTCCGACAGTTCGAGGTGAAAGAGCTTGGAGTACAGACCGCCCATCGCCACGGCCGTCGTCCCGGTCGCGATGGTGATCCAGAACGGCCCCAGCACCGAGCGCCGGTAGCGTTGCTTGATGTCCTGCCAACCCAGGTGCAGCCACAGCTCGTGGCGACGGAACCCGGCTACGAGGTCGCCGCGGGCGCGGGCAAAGGTTTTGGATTGAGCAGCCGCGTCAACGAACGTCATGGCGAACCTCCTGGGCGTCCGAACTTCTCGCGACGTCCCAAGCGGCGCAACCGAAACCACTCGAGGAGGCCCTTGGGGTCGCGGCGAGTCACGAGGAAGAACCAGCCGAACCGCAGCCACTCCTGGGGCAGCAGTTTGCGCATGCCCGGCTGGGATAGCAGGTAGCCACGGTTGCGGTAGGTGAAGAACCGCTTGCCGGCGTCTTCGGGGTACTGGGTGTGCATGCGTCCGCCCAGGATCGGCTTGAACTCGTCAGATCCGCAGGGGTGTAGATAAACCGCGTCCAGGCAGGTGCCGAACCGCAGGCCGGACCGGACCAGCCGGCGGTGCATCTCCACCTCGTCGCCGCGGATGAACAGCCGGGTGTCCGGGATGCCGATCACCTCCAGCGCGGACGCCGCAAACAGCGCCCCGTTGAACAAGGAGGCGATCCCGGGTAGCAGGTCCTGTCCGGGCTCGGTGCGCAATTCGCTTGTGCGCCTGCGCCATACCAGACCGCGGCGCAGCGGAAAGGCCAGCCGCTCCGGATCGTCCATGTTGCACACCATCGGTGACACCTCGGCCAGCCCGTGCTTCTTGGCGCACGCCAGCAGGGTCGCAAGCACGCGGGTGTCTTGTGCGCGCCCGTCGTCGTCGGCAAGCCACACCCAGTCGGCGCCGTGCGCCAGCGCGAGCAGGATGCCGAGCGCGAAACCTCCTGCGCCGCCCAGGTTTCGGCGCGAATTGAGATAGATCGACGGGATATCTTGTGCGGCAACAACATAGTGCACCCGGCTGTCGCCGGAATCGTCATTGTCGATGACGATGACCTTTTCCGGCGGCACGGTTTGGGTGGTCAGCATCTCCAGCGATCGGGCGAGTTCCTCGGGGCGCCGGTGGGTGACCACGACGGCGATGACGGCGTCGCTCACCGGCGCTCATCGGAGGACGCCTGCGTCTCGGCAAGCACTTCGCGCACATGCCGGGCGGCGTCCTCGCCCTCATAGGCCCGCACCACGTCTTCGATGCCGCCGGTGAGCCTGATCACGCCATGGTCTATCCACATCGCCGTCTTGCACAGCCGGGCCAGGAATTCGTTGGAATGGCTTGCGAACACCAGGATTCCGGAACGTTCGACCAGGCTTTGCAGCCGCGACTGGGCCTTCTTCAGGAAGTCGGCGTCCACCGCGCCGATGCCTTCGTCGAGCAACAGGATCTCGGGGTCGATGCTGGTGACCACGCCCATCGCCAGCCGGACCCGCATGCCGGTGGAATAGGTGCGTAGCGGCATCGACAGGTATTCGCCCAACTCGGTGAACTCGGCGATCTCATCCACCTTGGCCATCATCTGTTTGCGGGTCTGACCCAAGAACAGGCCCCTGATGATGATGTTCTCGTAGCCGGAGATCTCGGGGTCCATGCCGATGCCCAGATCGAAGACCGGTGCCACCCGGCCGGTGACCTTGGCCGAGCCGCGGGTGGGCTCGTAGATACCCGAAAGTAGGCGCAGCAGAGTCGATTTCCCGGCCCCGTTGTGCCCCACCAGACCCACCCGGTCGCCCAGGTTCAGTTCCATGGTGATGTCGCGCAGCGCCTCGATGACGATGACGTTGGAGTTGTTGCGCCCGATCGTGCCACCGGCCTTGCCCAGGACGGCCTTCTTCAGCGAACGCGATTTCGCGTCGAAGATGGGAAATTCCACCCACGCCTCGCGGGTGACGATGTGCGGGCCGGTCGACACGGCTTTAGAGGTACTGTCCGGTGCCGTGGGGGCCGCCATGACCCGACTTGCCGATCCCCGGCGGCAGCGCCCCCTGCCGCATCTGCTCGAGCTGTGCGCGCGCGGCCATCTGCTGAGCGAACAGTGCCGTCTGAATACCGTGGAACAGTCCTTCCAGCCACCCGACCAATTGCGCCTGGGCTATGCGCAACTCGGCATCCGAGGGTGCGGAGTCCTCATTGAACGGCAGGGTCAGCCGGTCGAGCTCCTCACGCAATTCCGGTGCCAGGCCGTCTTCGAGTTCCCGGATGCTGGTGGCGTGGATATCGCGCAGCCGGGTGCGGCTGGCCTCGTCCAGCGGTGCCGCGCGGACCTCCTCGAGCAGTTGCTTGATCATGGTGCCGATCCGCATCACCTTGGCGGGCTGTTCGACGAGATCGGTCAGCGACCGCTCGTCGGAATCGTCGTCAGCGACCGCCATTACCCGCGGATCGATGCCGCCGATGATCTCGATGCCGTCATCTGAATCGTCGCTGCCGGTACTCAACCCAGTCACCATCCTCTTGCGTGCCTCTTAGCGGCGTGTCGTTGCGCCATTCCCGCGATATTCGAAAATCCGGGCGCCGCCGTTGTCGTAAATCATCGTCCAGTAGGGCGATTTCTCCAGAGAGACTAGCCCGTCGGGGACAGCGAACCCGCGAACCGTGGGGGTGCTGGTCAGGATGTAGCGGATGTTGAGCGCCTTGATCGACTCGACGACTCGTGGATCGCTGTCGCCTTTGCGGGCGTAGGCCCAGAAGATGAAACGGTGGTAGCCCGGGCCGGCCTGGACGGGGTAGTCGTAGTGCGTCCAGAGCGGATGTAGACCGGCCACCGCATACATCCAGGACGTGCCGTCGGTATTGGCGTTGCCGATCATGGTGTCGCGTGCCCCGGGTAGTTTCGCCAGGTACGCCATGGCTTTGAGGTCGAGGTCGTTGACCATCACCTGGTCGTACTTGTCGCCGAACAGAAATCGGTGCCGTGGGAAGTAATGCCAGTTACTGACCAGCGTGCAAACCAGCAGCAGCACCGCGGTAGCCGACGCCCAGAAGCGCGCCGGCATGGGTCTGAAACGGCCGGTAAGCACCTTCGTCACACCAACCACGAACACCACGATCGCGAACAGGCCCAGCCCAGCCCCGGCGGCCAACAGCAGGGTGGTGGCCGCGGCGATGCGTCGCGGGTCCTTGTAGAAGAACTCGCCGAAGCCGCCGGCCACCACGCCGATCGGACCGCCCAGTGGCGTGCCGGCGTCGACGTTCATCACGATCAGCAGCAGCCACACCGCCAGCGGCCACCAGATCTTCTTGACCAGCAGAATGAGCCCGCCAACGACGGCCAGCGCGGTCATCGCGTACTGGACCGGGAAATCGTTGAGGTGCCGGGAATGCTGGAAGACCGCGTCGAACAGGCCGCGCCGCTTGCTGAGGTAGGTGGGAAACGCATGCCCGGCGATGATGTCTTCCTGCTGGGTCACGCTGAGGAACTGCGGCAACAGAATCAGCCCGGCAAGCAGGGCGACACCGGCGAGGGTGAGCAGGTCGGAAAGTCGGTTGCGGACCGGACGCCACAGCACCTCCAGCGCCCACCACGCCGACGTCAGCATCACCACGATCATGCCGCCGGTGATGTGCACCGAGAACACCCCGACCAGCGCCAGCACCGCTATCGGGATGCGATCGCGGTGCTGCAGGGTCGAGGTCAGCAACGCCATGGTCGGCACGGCGACTCCGTAGGCCGCCAGATTGGGCATCGCGGCGGTGTCGAACTCGACATAGGGCACCGCGGTGAACGACGCCGACAGTGCCGCCGCGGTGGCCGCCGCGCCGGCGGTGCGCCACTCGGTGGTGTGGGAACGCAAGACGCGCCAGGTGAGCACTGCGGCGCTGACGGGAAACAACCAGATCGCGGCGGCCAGCGAGGTGAGGGTGTATCCGGTGGTCGCCGCGGCACCGGTCAGCTGGCACAGCACCGCGGCCAGCGCGTGAAACACCGACGGGTAGTAGAGCAACGCATGGGTCTCCACATTGCGCAGCTCACCCATGTGGGTCGACGACGCCTGGCCGGTGTCGAGGATCCAGCGCACCTCGTTGGCGTGCCAGACCGCGTCCCAGGTGCTGGGGACGGATTGCCAGTGTGGGATGCCGCTGAAGGCCGCCCAGCCGATGAGCACGACGCCGAGCAGTACCCCGGCAGCCACGGTCAATCCGGCCCAGGGGCTGACGGCGCGTGCCTCGGCTGCGGTGTCGCGAGAGCGGGAGAGTAATAGCTGCAAACCCGTTGCTATTAAGCAAACGATGGCGAGGGCGGCCAGCGCCGTCCACCCGTTCCAGGGGATGCCGAGCGCACCGTAGGGGATGATCGCCAAGGCCACGACGCCATAGGTCAGCGGAGGTCCCGCTGCGATGGCGATCGGCCAACTCACCTGCGCGATTCGCGCGACGATGGCTCCCGGTGCGATCAGCAAAATCAATGCGATCAGCGTTCCGAACAACAAGCTCACTCGACTAGTATGGCTGGCCGGGTGTCCTGGCTCGCGAAGCCCAAGTGGCTGGAGCGTCTGGCATAGCCTGGGGCACCCGCTACAACCGCCCTACAACCGCCCTACAACTGTCCTGTAACTGTCACCAAATTTGCGGAAATAGCGAGAGCCCTAAGGTGGCTGGCATGGCCTACGACGTCGCCCGGGTGCGAGGACTGCACCCGTCGCTGGGTGACGGATGGGTGCACTTCGATGCGCCGGCGGGCATGCTGATTCCGGATTCGGTCGCCACCACCGTGTCGACCGCCTTCCGACGGTCGGGCGCCAGCACGGTCGGTGCGCATCCGTCGGCGCGGCGCAGCGCGGCGGTGCTGGACGCGGCCCGCGAGGCGGTCGCCGATATGGTCAACGCCGACCCCCGTGGCGTAGTGCTGGGCGCCGATCGTGCGGTGTTGCTCGCGTCGTTGGCCGAAGCGTCTTCCTCGCGTGCCGGCCTGGGGTACGAGGTGATCGTCAGCCGCCTCGACGACGAGGCCAACATCGCCCCGTGGCTGCGCGCGGCGCACCGCTACGGCGCCAAGGTCAAGTGGGCCGAGGTCGACATCGAGACCGGTGACCTGCCGACCTGGCAATGGGAAAGTCTGATCAGCAAGTCGACCCGGCTGGTTGCCGTCGCGTCCGCATCGGGAACGCTGGGCGCGGTCACCGATCTGCGGGCGATGACCAAGCTCGTCCACGACGTGGGCGGGCTGGTGGTGGTCGATCATTCCGCCGCCGCGCCCTACCGGCTGATCGACATCAAAGAAACCGACGCCGACGTCGTGACGGTGAACGCGGTCGGGTGGGGCGGACCGCCCATCGGGGCGATGGTGTTCCGCGATCCCACACTGATGAATTCCTTTGCCTCGGTCTCGACGAACCCCTATGCCACCGGGCCGGCGCGCCTCGAGGTTGGCGTGCACCAGTTCGGTCTGCTGGCCGGAGTGGTCGCCAGTATCGAATACCTTGCGTCACTGGATGAGTCGGCGCGCGGCACCCGCCGCGAACGGCTGTCGGTGTCGATGCACTCCGCCACGGCGTATTTGAACCGGATCTTCGACTATCTGATGGCGTCGCTGCGGTCATTGCCGTTGGTGATTCTGCTCGGCCGGCCCGAGGCGCGTATCCCGGTGGTCAGCTTTGCCGTTCACGAGGTGCCCGCCGACCGGGTGGTACAGCGGTTGGCGGACAACGGAATTCTGGCCATTGCCAACGCCAGCTCACGGGTGCTCGATGTGCTGGGCGTCAACGACATCGGCGGAGCGGTGACCGTCGGGCTGGCGCATTATTCGACGATGGCCGAAGTCGATCAACTGGTGCGCGCGCTCGCGTCACTCGGCTAGACGGTAAGCAGGATCTTTCCGAAGCTGTTGCCCGACAACATAATTCGGTGCGCTTCTGACGCTTCTTGGATGGGTAGCCGGGTTCCGATAACCGGGCGTACCCGGTCGGCGGCGATCATCGGCCATACCGAGGCCGTAACCGCTTGGGTGATAGCGGTTTTGCTGTTCGGGCCGCTCACCGGCCGGGCTCTCAGCGTGGTGCCGATAACCCGCGCTCGTTTGGCCATCAGCTTGCCCAGATTCAGCTCGGCCTTCACCCCACCCTGCATGCCGATGATGACCAGTTGCCCGTCGCTGGCCAGCGCGTCGATGTTGCGGTCCAGATAGGCCGCTCCCATGATGTCGAGGATCACGTCGGCCCCGGCGCCGTCGGTCTCCTCCTTCAGCCGGGCGACGAAGTCCTCGTCCCGGTAGGAGATGGTGATCTGGGCACCGAGCTGGCGGCAGAGTTCCAGTTTCTCCGGTGATCCGGCGGTGACAGCCACCCGGGCGCCGAGTGCGCGCGCCACCTGAATCGCGTGACTGCCGATGCCGCTGGCCCCGCCGTGGATCAGCAGGAGCTGGCCCGGCGCCAGGTGCGCGGTCATCACCAGGTTCGACCACACGGTGCACGCCACTTCGGGTAGGGCCGCGGAGTCGAGCAGGTGGACCGTCGGCGGAACCGGCATCACCTGACCGACCGGGACTGCGACGTATTCGGCGTAGCCGCCCCCGGCCAGTAAGGCGCAAACCTCTTGTCCCGCAGCCCATTCCGTGACGCCAGGGCCCACGTCAGCGACGATGCCGCTGACCTCCATGCCGATGATTTCGCTGGCGCCCGGCGGGGGCGGATACTTGCCGGCGGCTTGCAGCACGTCGGCTCGGTTGACGCCGGCGGCGGCCACCTTGACGAGTACCTCGCCGGACCCGGCGGCGACGTCGGGGACTTCCTGCCAGACCAGCTTTTCGGGGGATTCGGCGACGATGGCGCGCATGATCGCCACGCTAGCCGAGCAAGACCGTCACCGCCGGACATCCACCAGACATCAACAATTCACCATGCATACATTATGTGTAATTTATAGTCCGTTGCGTGTGCAATTGGTGTCGCTGGTGACGCGGCGAATGCTCCTTCAGTGTCGGCTTTTTTCATCGCATCCGCCCTTGGCGGGTGGTCGGTTGTGACTGTGCCAATCTGGGTCGCCTCCCCGCCGGAGGTGCATTCAGCGTTGTTGAATGCCGGTCCCGGGCCAGGATCTCTGTTGGCGGGCGCGGCGGCGTGGACGGCGCTGAGTGCCGAATGCACTGCGGCGGCCGAAGAACTCACAGCTGTGCTCGCCGGCGTGCAGGCCGGGGTATGGCAGGGATTTAGCTCAGACAGCTATGCGGCTGCGCATCTGCCGTATGTGGCGTGGTTGGCCCAGACCAGTGCCGACAATGCGCAGATCGCCGCACAGCATGAGGCGGCGGCAGCAGCCTACGAAGGCGCGCTGGCGGCGATGCCCACCTTTGGAGAGTTAGCCGCTAACCATCTCGTTCATGGTGTGCTGGTGGCGACGAATTTCTTCGGGATCAACACGATCCCTATCGCGCTCAATGAGATTGACTATGGGCGAATGTGGATTCAGGCCGCGACCGCGATGAGTATTTACGAGACGGCCGCGGGTGCGGCGGTGGCGTCGGTGCCGCCGGCCACGCCGGCGCCCCGGTTGGTCAAGCCCGGCGTCGACCGGGCCGGTTACACCGCGGCCGAGATCGGCGTCCTCGCCGAGGCCGGCCACTCAGCAGCCCTCGGCATTGACTGGATCCTGCTGGAGCACTTGCTGTTCATATGGAACGTGTGGTCGGTGTTCGTTGACGCCGACACGTGGGGACTGCACGAGTCGGTGATGTTCGTGGTGCATCCCATTTTCGAGCTGGTCAACAAGATCAGTGCCCTTATCGATGATCCGTTCGGCACGCTGACTCAATGGAGTCCGGCGGTGTATGCCTTCGGCCTCAAGCTCTTTCAGCAATGGCCGATGTTGGGAGCTGCTTTGGTAGATCCAGTCGCTACGCTGAACTCGTTGCCATTCCCCTTGCCGGAGAACGTTGTTGACGCCGTCAGCTCCGCGGCGAGTGTGGGCATTCCGTCGGTGGCCGACCTTGTTCCGGCGGTAGCGACGCCGGCTAACCATGCTCCCGCAGTGATGGGGTTCGCCGGCAATGCCGGCAACGAAATCGTGGCGCAGCCGCGTGGGTTGACCACGGTGCGCGCCGGGGAATTCGGCGGTAGTCTCCCAGTGCCGATGTTGCCGACCCCGTGGTAATTGCCGGCCTTCGGGCCGCTTGTCACGTTGGCCACAGTGGCTTCTGCCGGGTAGAGGGTGTCATGTCCGAGAGAGGCTGCTGTGGCGGATGTGATCGTCGCGATGCCGGTGGTGCGACTCGCCCAGCCTGGCCCGCTACCCTTATCGGCGGTGGCGTGGCAGAGCGGCCTAATGCACTCGCCTTGAAAGCGAGAGACGGCTAAAACCGTCCGGGGGTTCAAATCCCTCCGCCACCGCTTTTCCCGCCCCGCTGCAACCGGCATTCTCCCGCGCTCGCGGCCCGATCTAGAGGGTGGGCGCGTACCGCAACACCGCGCAGATGCCGTCGGCCGGAGCGATCCGCTCGTCGGTACGCACCAGCGCCGCCCCGACCGATATCGCAAACAGCGGTAACGCCTCGTCGGCGCGCAAGGTCTTAGCGGGAGCGGCGCCCTGTTCGGAGAGCACGTCGGCGTTGGGGGCGACGGTGGTCAGGTCCTCGTCGGCGACCACGGTGGCATCCCCGATATCGCCGACGATCAAAGTGTCGACCGCGCCCTGGCGCAGCGCCGAACAAACCGCACCCAAACCCTCTGCGGCCCGCCCGCTTTGGCGGCCGATCTCAGCGCCGAAGCGCCCCGCTGCGTCGTCGATCGCGCTGAGACGGCGCCGCTGGAACCACATTTCGATGGCCTGCTGCACTTCGGTGAAGTCGTGCCCGCTGTGTCGTGCACCCACCTGCAGCGGCACCGCCTTGACCAGCACCCGTTCCGGCAGCTCGGCCAGCAGATCCGACCGTGACCGCACCTCGCCCACCACGAAGACCGCGTCGGCCCCGTTTTCGTCGACCAGTTCGGCGACGCGCTCGGCGACGGCGCGGACGTTCTTGCGGCCCGCCTCCTCGCTACGCGGTTGCGGGTCGCCGTAGCCGGCGGTCTCGGCTCCGGACGCCTTGTGTACGGGATAGCCGCCGCCGTCGACGGTTTCGGTGCGGAAGGTGCCATCGATATGGACGGTGATGTCGGCGCCGGTGTGGTCGACCACCACCAGCAGGTAATGGGGCGTCTCGAAGCCGTGCTCAACGATCGGGACGATGTAGGGCAGCTCGGAGACCCGTACCACCGTCGTCGCGGTGGGCCGCAGCAAGTGCTCATTGACCACCACGCCGTCGGCGCCGGCGACCACGGCACGCCCGCTCCAGCCGATCGGCGGCCGCAAATCCAGCACGGCACGCTCGATCTCGGCGGTCACCGAATCGTTGACCCCCTCGCGCTCGAGTTGCTCGCGTAGTGCCCGCCATTTGAGGTCGAGCTGCTCGGCGGCGTCATGTGTGTTGTGTGAGTCCTCGAAGTACACCGACACGAAGGGTCCAGGCGT
This sequence comes from Mycobacterium szulgai, assembly GCF_002116635.1. Taxonomy (GTDB): domain Bacteria; phylum Actinomycetota; class Actinomycetes; order Mycobacteriales; family Mycobacteriaceae; genus Mycobacterium; species Mycobacterium szulgai. The sequence continues at coordinate 118,767 of NZ_LQPW01000176.1, forward strand.
CTCCAACAAATCGCGGAAGCGTTCGGAATCCATGGCCAATTGGGTTCCCACCCAAGCGAGGCACAAACGCCGTCAAAGTCGTGGGAACGCGTCGGTGATGGTGTTCATCAAGGCGCCGTGACGCCCAGCGTCGGGGTCGCGGCCGGGCTTGCCGCTGCTGATCAATCCCGCTGACAGGCCGCGTTCGGGGTCGGCCCACACCGCGATATTGACCAGCCCCAGATGGCCGAACGCGGCCGGGGCGTTGCGCCCGAACGGGCCGTATTTGGTCGAGCCCAGCATGAATCCCGTGCCCCACCGAAGTGGGACCAGCCCGGTCGCCAGATCCGGACGCAACCGCCGGGCTTCCTTGACCGCGCCGCGCACCGTCTCGGGGCTCATCACTCGCACCCCGTCGAGCTCACCGCCGCGGCGCAGGATCTCCATGAAACGGGACAGCTCGTTCGCGTTCGACACCGTGTTGGACGACGGGATCACCGTCGTCAGATAGAGCCGCTTGTTCGTGTACGGGATGATCTCGTGCATGGTTCCGGTGATGGCCCGGCGGAAGATCGCGGCGATCACCGGCGGCAGCGGACGGCCGGTCGCGTGGCTGGGCGCAACTAGCGGGACGTCTTCCGGGGCCACGCCGTAATTGGTCCACCGGAAGCCCAGCGGGTCCAGGATCTCGGTGGCCAGGATCTCCCGAATCTCCTTGCCGGTGGCCGCGTAGACGAGTTCGCGAACCAGCGGGCCCCAGGTCAGCGCATGGTAGATGTGCACCAGACCCGGTCGATACAGCGGCCGAAGCTCGCCGAGCTTCTGTTGGGCGTACTCGTGGTCATCGGCGCGCATCACATCCGGGCGCGGCCCGGTGGGAATCGGGACGCCGGCGCTATGGGTCATCACGTGCCGGATGGTGGTGCGGTGTTTGCCGTGGCTGGTGTAGCAGGGTATGTACTCGCATACCCGATCGTCGAGCGAGAAGACGCCTCGCTCGACCAGCATGTGGATGACGGTTGCGGTGATGGCCTTGGCCGCCGAGTAGGCGCAGAAGGGTGTGTCGGTGGTGACCGGAATCTTCTCCGCATCGGGCTCGTCGGTCGGGCCGTTGCCCCAGCCGTGTCCGATCGCGCGGTTGAGCACCACCCGCCCGTTCTGCCGGATGCACAACTGGATCGCCGGGTGCATGCCGGCCTGATACCAGTGCCGCGCGGCCTGCCAGATCCGTTCGACGGCGGCGCTGTCGATGCCGGAGTGGTCCTCGTCGCCGATCGCCGTCACGGCATCCAGGTCGGCCGGCACACGGATCTTGCCGTCGGGGGTCATAGTGGCCACCGGGCTCACTCTCCGGTGAATTGCGGCGGGCGCTTGGCAAAGGTCGCCGAGATGCCCTCGGTCAGGTCCTTGGACGGCAAGAACGCCGCATTCCAGGCGGCGACATAGCGCAGGTTCTCCGACACCGCCGACGTGCGCTGCTGGTCGAGTACGTCCTTGACGCCGTACACCGCCAGCGGTGGGTTGGCGGCGATTTCGGCGGCGGTGGCGTGCGCGGCGGCCAAGGTAGCCTCGGCGTCCGCATAGACGTCGTTGACCAAGCCGATCTTCTCGGCCCGGGCCGCGTCGATGTCCTTACCTGTCAACGCCAATTCCCGCAGGTGCCCGTCGTTCAAGATCAGCGGCAGGCGAGCCAGGCTGCCCATGTCGGCGACGATGGCCAGTTTGACTTCGCGCACCGAGAACTTGGCGTCGGCGCTGGCATAGCGGATGTCGACCGCCGAGATCAGGTCGACGGCGCCGCCGATGCACCAGCCCTGCACCGCCGCTATGGTCGGGGTGCGGCAGTCAGCGACGGCGTTGATCGCCTTCTGCATTCGCAGCACCTCGGCATGGAACTCGGTGCGCGGGCGGGCTAGCGCGCCCTCGGCCATCAGCGGGGCGAACGTGCCGCCCATCGCGGGTACGTCCAGCCCGTAGCTGAAGTTCTTGCCCGATCCGGTGATAACGATGGCCCGGACCTCGCGATCGGCGTCGAGCGCCGAGAACACTCCCGGCAGTTCCGACCAGAAGGCGGGCCCCATCGCGTTGCCCTTGCCCGGTCCGATCAACGTCACCTGCGCGACCTGGTCTTTGGTCTCGACGGTGACGGATTCGTATGTTTCGCCCATATCGAGACCGTAGCGTGAACCGTAGCGTGGCGAATATGCCGCCAGATTTGCGACCCGGACCAGATTCCCCGCCGACCGACGAGCTGCAAAGTGCCGAGGCCTGTCTAGGGGTATTGCAGCAAGTCCTGCACATCGTCGCCGGCGACGACAAGACCAAGCAGACGCCGTGCTCGGAGTACAACGTCAAGGAGCTGACCGGGCATCTGCTGAGTTCGATAACGGCGCTGGGCGGCATGGTCGGCGCGGAATTCTCCGTGCGCGACGACACCGACTCGGTAGAGAGCCTGGTGATCGCCACGGCGCGGCCGGCTTTGGATGCCTGGCACCGGCACGGTCTAGAGGGCGAGGTGTCATTGGGTGCCGGCTCGATGCCCGCCAGGGTCGCCGTTTCGGTGTTTTCGATCGAGTTCCTCGTCCACGCGTGGGATTACGCGGTGGCAGTGGGACATGACATCAACACCCCGGATTCGCTGAGTGAATACGTGCTGGCTCTGGCGCACACGATCATCAAGCCGCACGAGCGCGCGGCGGCCGGTTTCGATGCCCCGATCGACATGTCCGACAACGCCGGTCCGCTGGACCGGTTGGTCGCGTTCACCGGCCGCAACCCCGGTGACGCCTACAGCCGCCGCCCTTCGCCACGAACGTGAAGCTGGCCGCACGGCGAACGCCGAACGTGAGGCTGGCTTCACGTTCGACGCTCGGTCGACTCGCGTCCTCTCTCAGATCCAGGCGCGGGCGAACCGCAGCAGGGCGTCGTTTTCTTCCGGTGCGGCGGTGACGGTGACCCGGACCCCGTCGGTGCCGTAGGGGCGGACGATGATGCGGGCGTTGGCCGCCTGCTCGACGAAATCGTGGGTGCGCGGCCCCAGCGGCAGCCAGACGAAGTTGGCCTGTGACGGCGGCAGCGTGAAACCTGCGGCTCGCAGCGCCGCACCGACACGGTCGCGCTCGGCGACTACCGCGTCGGTGCGGGCCAGTAGCTCGTCGGCGGCCTCCAGGGACGCGATGGCCGCGGCCTGGGAGATGCTCGTGGCGGTGAAGGGCACGTAGACCTTGTCCAGCGCGACGATCACCTCGGGGTGGCCGATCGCATAGCCCACCCGCAGGCCCGCCAGCCCGTACGCCTTGGAGAACGTTCGCATCGCCACCACATTGCTGTGGCTGCGGACCAGGCCCAGGGTGTCGGGCACCATGCCGTCGCGAACGTACTCGACGTAGGCCTCGTCGACAACGATCAGTACGTGCGGCGGCACCGCTTCGACGAATCGGGTGAGGGCGTCGGGATCAACGACGGTCGACGTCGGATTGTTGGGATTGCACACGAAGATCAGCCGGGTGCGGTCGGTGACCGCGGCCAGCATCGCGTACAGGTCGAAGGTGTGGTCGGTCAACGGCACCCTGACCGGGATGGCGCCGGCGACCTGGACCTGCGGCGGGTACAGCTCGAAGCTGCGCCACCCGAAGATCACCTCGTCACCCGCCGAGGCCGTGATTTGCACCAGCTGCTGGCACAGGCTGACCGAACCGCAACCGACGGCGATGTTCTCGGGCGCGAAGCCCACATGCTTTGCCAACGCGGCCTTGAGTTGGACGCATCCGTTGTCGGGGTACCGGTTGATCACATCGGTAGCGCGTTCGATGGCCGCGCGAACGCTGGGCAGTGGGCCGAACACTGTTTCATTGCTGGCCAGTTTGATTGCGCCGGGCACGGTCTTACCGGGAACGTAAACTGGCAGCCCGGCCAACTCGGGCCGCAGGCGGGCAGTCACTTCGACAGCATATGTCGCGGCTGTGTACGCTATGCCTCCGGCGGCTGCTGCGGGATTCCGGAGTCCGGTACCCTCAGAAAGTCCACGGGAGGCGTGCCAGAGCGGCCGAATGGGGCTCACTGCTAATGAGTTGTCCCCCTCAAAGGGGACCGGAGGTTCAAATCCTCTCGCCTCCGCCACGTGATACCTGCTAGACAACTGAAGACCGGCGCCCGTAGCTCAACGGATAGAGCATCTGACTACGGATCAGAAGGTTAGGGGTTCGAATCCCTTCGGGCGCGCCATGTTGCGATCCGCAACCTGATATCGCGTGCGCTAGCGCGTTTGCGGATTGGGTATGCCCGCCTCTGGCGGCAAGCCAAAAGCCCCCGTCACATCGGTGTCCAGTCATCCCACCGCTTGCCGAAGTCGACCGGCACCTGGGAGAACAGCGCACTGCCGATGATCTCGCGGAAGTGATCCTGCCAGCCCCACCAGCCGCTGATCTGAAAGTCGTGCTGATACCAGCTGAGCTTGTAGTCGATGGGTACGGATTCGCCCTTGTTCTCCGGCGCAAACACCGCGATCGCCAGCAGGCCAAGCGCCGCCGCCGCGGGCAGCTGGATCTTTCCGTCCCGCCAGATGCTCACCTTTTCGTCGCGAGAGCCATGGCGGGTCAGCTCGAATCCCTTGGGTAGCTCGTCCTCATGGCCGTGGCCATAGCGGTAAATGCCCCACAAGACATCGGCAATGTCGGGCCGGCCGTCGGGCAGATCCGATTTCACCGCAATCGGGAAGCGGGTGGTCTCGAAGTCGACGCCCGGCGCCGCCATCACGTGAAAAATGTCGAGCGCATCTCGGATCGTGCGCCGGAACCGCGTCGCGATTCCTTGCTGTGGATACCGCTTCTTGGCGGTGCCGTTGACGGCGTCGCACGCATGAATAAGCGCTGCGTCCCAATCCTGTCTCGCCCAGTGGTCGAGTGATTGCCTGACGGAATTTCCCACGGTCACACCCAGAGGCTAACGATGGGGGACGGCGATCCCGTAGAGCGGTGCGCTTCGACTGAGAGTGTGTCGCCGCCGCCTCGGCGACGGCTCATCAGTCGCCGTCCCGGCGCAGATGTACGAGATAATCGCAAATCAAATGCCGGGGCCGGCCGGCAAAGGCATCTCAATGCACTTGACGGGGCCTGTATTTCTCCGCATCGCACCGCCCGCGCATCCTTCCGGCGAGCCATTTCCCAAGCCGTCGGCAGTCTCGGCCGAATTCGCAGGCATATGGGACCTGCGCTGCCGGCCCGCAGTGGTTGAGCACGCAGTATGCCGCACCTGGGGGCCGGGCAATGCCGTGTCAAAGCAATTGACACAGCAGGCAATGTGATTTGTAAAACACATTTACACAGCCAAGATCACTTATAACGAACGTATAACAGACTGCAATGAGTTTTTCCAATATTGGGGTTCTGCGAATAACATTCTGTTCTCTCCCCCGGATACCGCAATGAGCAAAGGTAGTGCCATGTCATATTTGTTTACACAGCCGCAGGCGTTGATGATGGCGGCGTCGGATTTGGCCGGTATCGGGTCGACCATCAATACCGCGACCGTGGCGGCGGCAATGCCTACGACAGGCGTGCTCGCCGCCGGCGCCGACGAAATTTCGGCCGCCATGGCGGCGATATTCGGGGCGCACGGGCAGCGGTATCAGGCGATGAGTGAGCAGGCGGCGGCCCTGCACAGCCAGATAGTGCAAAACCTGAATGCGGCCGGGGGAGCTTATGCCAGCGCCGAAGCCGCCAACGTTTCGCCGCTGCAGGCCCTCGAACAGGGAATTAACGGGTCCGCGCGGGCGGTGCTGGGTCGGCCGCTGTTCGGCAACGGTGCCGACGGCGCACCAGGAACCGGGCAGGCCGGCGGCGACGGCGGCCTGTTGTACGGCAGCGGCGGCAGAGGTGGTTCCGGCGGCCTCGGGCAAGCCGGCGGCAAAGGAGGTGCCGCGGGAATGTGGGGTAACGGCGGAGCCGGTGGTCTCGGTGGATCCGGCGCCGCCGGGGGCAATGGCGGCGCAGGCGGTTGGCTGCGCGGCAATGGTGGGGCGGGTGGCACCGGCGGGTTCAACGGTGGCAGCGGCGGTAACGGAGGCAACGCCGGACTGTGGGGAACCGGCGGTGCGGGCGGCAGCGGCGGTGGCGGCGTCACCGGTTCCAACGGCGTCAACGCGCTGGGGAATTACACGAAATCGCCCCTGCTCGACGGCAGTCCGGGTCAACCAGGCGCATTCAACGATCCCGGCGGCCCGGGGACCGACGGCCTGCCCGGAGCTGCCAACCAGGCGGGCGGCAACGGCGGTTCCGGAGGTGCGGGCAATCCGGCTGGCGGCCGCGGCGGCAACGGTGGCACCGGCGGCTTCGGAGCGCCCGGCGGCAACGGCGGCAATGGGGGAGATGTCCTCGGCGCCCCCTACACGCCGGGCGGTGCCGGAGGCGACGGCGGCGCCGGAGGTGCGGGTGCACCCGGTGGCAACGGGGGCAATGGCGGCCTGAACAACTATGCCAACATCCCCAACTACAACCCCCTGCTCGAAGGCCCCGCCGGTAAGGGTGGCAATGGAGGTGACGCCGCCGGACCGCTCAGCGCGGGGGGTAGCGGCACCGCGGGTGGTCACGGCGGCGCGGGCGGCCGCGGCGGGATGCTGTTCGGCGATGGCGGCGCAGGTGGAGTCGGCGGGATCGGCGGCATCGGGGGCATTGGTGCCGCTGGCGGCGCCGGCGGGGCCGGGGGCAACGGTTCCAACACGGTCAATCTCTTCAGCGGTCTCGGTGGCACCGGCGGTGACGGCGGCGCCGGCGCATCCGGCGGCGCAGGGGGAGTCGGCGGTGACGGCGGCGCGGGTGGTGGGGCCGGATTGTTCGGTCATGCGGGTGCCGCCGGCGCCGGCGGCCTCGGCGGTGTCGGTGGTGGCGGCGGCGCCGGTGGCGCGGCCGGTGCCGGTGGCTGGGGCGCGAACGGTCAGGGCCCGTCCGGCAATATCGGTGTAGCAGGCGGCAAGGGCGCCGACGGCGCCAACGGGCTCGCCGGTTAGAGCTGCTTCTCGATCAGGTTCAGCGCGCGCTCGAACAAGTGCACCGTGGCAGCGTGCAGTTGGTCACCGACTTCCTTCTCGGCCTTGCCCGCACAGGCCCTGGCCAGGGTTCCCTCGATGACGATGCCGAGCTTGAAACAGGCCAGCACCGTGTACCAGGTGATGTGCGACAAGTCGCGGGTGGTGTTCTGCGCGTACCGCTGCAAGAGATCGTCTGTGCTGGCCAAACCACTCTGTCCACCCAGCGCGTGGCTGAACACGCTGGATCCATCCGGCTGCCGCCAGGTGGCCAGCAGCCAGCCGAGGTCCAACAGCGGGTCGCCGATCGTGCACATCTCCCAGTCGACGATCGCCACGACTTCGGGTCCGGTGCGGGAGAACATCACGTTGGCCGCGTGGTAGTCGCCGTGCATGATCCCGGGTGTCCAGGCGGTGGGCCGGTGGCTCTCGAGCCAGCTGGACACCTCGTCGATGCCCGGAATCTCTGGCCCCGGGTAGCCCTCGTACTCCTGATAGGAGTCGAGCTCTGAAAGCCAGCGTGGCACTTGGCGTTCCAGGAACCCTTCCGGCTTACCGAAATCGGCCAGACCGACGGCCACGTGGTTGACGGCACCCAGCTTGGCCAAGGCATCAGCCATCGACAACCCCATGCCGAACCGCACCTTGGCATCGCCGGCGTGCAGCGGCGGCAGCCCTTCGCCGGCGTTGAACCCGTCGATCGGCTCCATCAAATAGAAGACGGCATCGCCCAGCACCCCCGGATCGTCACAGGTGGCGATCAGCCGCGGGTGTGGTACATCGGAGCCGGCCAGGGCGGCTAACACCCTGGTTTCGCGCAGTATCACGGTGTTGCTGCGCGGCCGCAGGTGCCGCGGTCCGCGGCGCAGTACATAGGTGCGCCCGGCCCGGGTGAATCGCAGCATGACGTTCTGCGTTCCACCGGTGACCGTGGCGACGTCCTCCAGCGGCCCTTCGCCCAGTCCCTGGTCGGACATCCACTTCGCGACGGGCGCCAAATCCACGAGCATCAGCCCTTGGCGTGTGGTGTGTATCGGACCGTCTGGGCCCAGATCGCGCCGTCGCGGAAGACGAAGGTGTCCACGCCGTCGTCAACCCGGTTGACCGCCGAATCGGCGGCCCATTCGAGCAGCAACACATCGCCGTCGAAAATCTGGGACTTCAAGTTCCAGGCCGCGTTTGGCAGATCCTCGAGCAACTTGACGAATACGCTGCGAACGCCGTCCTTGCCCCGCACCGCGCCCGCCGACGTGATGATGACGGAGTCGTCGGTGTAGTCGGCGACGATCTCGTCGAGGTCGCCCGCGGCCAGCGCCTTGCCGTGGTGGGCGAACACTTCCTGCGGCGTGCGTGTCATGGTGCTCCCTTGCGACCTGTCGACCCCTCGACCGTACTGCTGGAACAATAGTTGGCGAACCTGACTGCCCGGCTGGGGAGGACTGTCGATGGCGCGCACTGACGACGACTCTTGGGACATCACTCAGAGCGTGGGGGCCACCGCGCTCGGTGTGGCCGCAGCACGTGCCGCTGAGACCGAGAGCGAGAACCCGCTTATCAGCGATCCGTTCGCGCGAGTGTTCGTGGACGCCGCCGGCGCTGGGATGTGGAGTATCTACGCAGACCCGAAGCTGCTCGCCCAGGCGGGCGAACTCGATCCGGAGATAAAAGCACGGGCACAGCTGCTGATCGACTTCATGGCCACACGCACGGCATTCTTCGACGAGTACTTCCTCAACGCGGCCGACACGGGTGTGCGTCAGGTGGTGATCCTGGCTTCCGGCCTGGACTCGCGCGCGTGGCGATTGCCGTGGCCCGACGGCACGGTCGTCTACGAGCTGGACCAACCTAAGGTGCTCGAATTCAAGAACGCGACATTGCGCCGGCACGGTGCGAAACCGACGTCGCAATTGGTGAACATTCCGATAGACCTCCGGCAGGACTGGCCAAAGGCGTTGCAGGAAGCCGGGTTTGACGCGTCTGCGCCCACCGCATGGTCGGCCGAGGGGTTGGTGCGGTACCTGCCGGCGCAGGCGCAGGACCTGTTGTTCGAGCGGGTTCATGCGCTCAGCGCAACCGGCAGCTGGCTGGCTTCCAATGTGCCGGCCGACGGCTTCATCGACCCCGAGCTAGTGCAACGCCAGCGGGAAGAGATGCAGCGGATGCGCGCGGTGACCGCACAGCTGGTGGAAACCGAAATGCCGGCCGTCGAAGACCTTTGGTACGCCGAGGAGCGCACCGCCCTTCCGGACTGGCTTGACGAGCGCGGCTGGGAGGCCTCGGCCGCGACCTTCGCGGAGTTGATGGCCCGTTATGAGCGCGCCATACCGACCGGCACTGAGGATTCAATGCCGCCAACGCTTTTCGTATCCGCCCGCCGCCAGGTTGACGTACGGTAACGCTGGCGTCAATTCAACGGTCTCTTCAAATCTGAACAGGGGGCAACGGTGTCGTATCTGGTGGCGGCTCCGGAGCTGCTTGCTGTGGCAGCAGCGGATCTGGCTGGTGTGGGTTCGGCACTGCGTTCGGCCAATTTGCTGGCCGCGACACCCACCACAGCGCTGTTGGCGGCTGGGGCAGACGATGTGTCGGAGGCCGTCGTCTCGCTGTTTGCCGGCCACGCACAGGACTACCAAGCACTCAGCACCCGCGTTGCGGCGTTTCACGAGCAATTCGTGCAGGCGCTCTCGGGTGCAGGCAATCTGTATGCCAGTGCGGAAGCGGCTAGCGTGTCGCCGCTGCAGGACCTGCTCGGCGTGGTCAACGCCCCGACGCAGCTTTTGCTGGGACGCCCGCTGATCGGTAACGGCGCAAACGGTACGGCGCAGAATCCGAACGGCGGCGCCGGCGGCCTCTTGTACGGCAATGGCGGCGACGGCTTTTCGCAGACCACCGCCAACGTCGTCGGCGGAGCGGGTGGCGCGGCAGGGCTGATCGGTAACGGTGGGGCCGGTGGCGCGGGTGGCGCGAACGCCGCCGGCGGTGCCGGCGGACACGGGGGCTGGTGGTACGGCAACGGCGGTGCCGGTGGCACCGGCGGGGCCGGCATCACGGGGCCGATCGGGACTACGGGCTCAAACGGCGGAGCCGGCGGCGCCGGCGGCGCGGCCGGATTGTGGGGCTCCGGCGGTACCGGCGGAGCCGGCGGGTCGGGCGGTGCGTCCGGCGGAACCGGATTTACCCCCAAGTTCGAGCCCGTAATCGGGATAAACGGAGGTAGTGGCGGTGACGGCGGCAGCGGCGGCGCCGGTGGCTTGCTGTACGGCAATGCCGGTGCCGGCGGCCACGGCGGGACCGGCGGCGATGGAAACTGGGCTGGAATCGGGTTCGGCGGCGGCACCGGCGGTGCCGGTGGCGCCGGTGGCGCCGCGGGATTATTCGGTAGCGGTGGTTCCGGTGGGGCAGGCGGGGCCGGCGGCGCCACCGGAGGGTTCAGCGCCGGAGATGGCGGGATAGGAGGCGCCGGCGGACGCGGCGGCTGGCTGGTGGGCGACGGCGGCGCCGGCGGCCACGGCGGTGCCGGTGCCGCCGGAGGCTACGTCAACAACTCCGCGACCCCCGGAGGCTTCCATGGTGGCGCCGGTGGCGCCGGCGGTGCTGGTGGCGCCGCAGGTCTAATCGGTAAGGGCGGGGCGGGTGCCGCCGGCGGGGCAGGTGGCCTCGCCGGCTTCACGGACAGCGATCCTGACCCCGCCGTCGAATCTTTTGTCGGCATCGCCGGCGCGGGCGGCGATGGCGGCGGCGGCGGTCACGGCGGATGGCTCTACGGCGCTGCGGGACTCGGCGGCGCCGGCGGCGCGGGCGGCGACGGCAGACTCGTCACCAGCAGCGGCAACGTGTATTACGGCCTTTTAGCGGGCGCGGGGGGCGCGGGCGGCGCGGGCGGTAGCGCTGGGTTCTTTGGGAGCGGCGCGGCCGGCGGGGCCGGCGGCGACGGTGGTTTGAGCGGTGATGGGCTCGGCGGCAATGCGGGCGCAGGTGGTCGCGGCGGCAATGGCGGATCGCTCATCGGCGACGGCGGGACCGGTGGCCACGGTGGTGTCGGTGGTCGCGCCGTTGCCGACCTCGATGACCACTTCGGCAGCGGCGCTAACGGCGGCGCCGGTGGCGCCGGCGGCGCCAGCGGGTGGCTCTATGGCAACGGCGGCGCCGGTGGCGCCGGAGGTGCCGGCGGCTCCTCCTTCACCGAAGGCGGCGGCGGCGCCGCCGGCGCATCCGGCGGCGCCGGAGGCAATGGCGGGGCCGGCGGGGCATCTCGGTTGATCGGCAACGGCGGTGCCGGCGGTGCCGGGGCGCTCGGCGGAGCGGCCGCGCCGGGGCCGGGCAGCATCGGGCCAAATGGGCAAAACGGCACCGGCGGCGCCGGCGGGGTGTTGTTCGGTAATTCCGGAGCGACGGGATAGTCAACCCGCGCTGACGTATTTCAGCTCGACGTCCCGAGGTTCTCCACGTCGTCTTTGATCGCGGCTATGGCGTCGACGGGCGTGAGGTTGCGTCCCTGGCTGTCCTTGCCGAGTTGGGGCCAGCCGGTGCCGTCGGGCCCGCGCAACTGGTCCCAGATTTCGCGGACCTTGGTCAGCAATTCGGTTTGTTCCTCGTCAGTGAGCGCCATCAGCGGTCCTCCGTTAGTTGTGATGCCGCATGCGGCGGCAAATTGTTGCGCGGTGAGTCCGTCGGCGGAATTCATGTCGCACCGGCCGAACGGTGGGGCGCCCTGCGGGAGATTCGGGCTGTAACCCTGGCCGTCGGTGTATTGGTGTGCGACTTGGCCGGGGAGGTTTGGATTGTTCCCGTAACCCGCCGCGATGACGCGCAGGCCCGGCGGGCGCACCCGCCACATATTGAAGAAGTCATAAGCGTTGGCATAACCGATGATTCGTGCGGCGGAGCCGGCGTAATCGGCCAGATTCCAATACACCTGATTGATCCAGCTGGATCCGTCGCCCGGAGGATTGCCGCCGGATTCGACGTCGAGCATCAGTGCGACTCGCGGATGTAAGCCGCCTTCGGAGTCGATCATCGAACGCACGGTATCGGCGTTGGCCAACCAATTCGGGCGGACGTAGGTGTAAACGATTCCGAATGTCAAACGTCCGCTATCCAATGCCGAGCGCATCCAGGCGTAGTTGCGGGCAAAGTTGTGGTCACGATACGTGCCGTCGCAAACCCGAATAGAAAGCACCTGATAGGGATATGAGTTATCCACGGGCACTTGATATTCGGACACGTCTGCGAACAATGTGTCAACCACGGTGCTCAATCCCCCTTCACCGCAATGCTTATCGCCCATGCTACATAGCGCGGACAGTCGGTAATGTTGCCGCTGTGCCGAATCGAAAGGCAGACCGGCCCGCCCGTGTCGCCGACGTGCATCAGATCGCCGAGTCGATGCCGCACGTCAAGCGCCTTGAGGGGCCGAAGGGCAACTCTATCTACCAGGTGGGCGGGAAGTCGTTCGTGTTCTTTCGCACCCCCCAGCCCGACGCCGCCGATCCGGTGACCGGCGAACGCTACACCGACGTGATCATGCTGTGGGTGGAGTCGGAAAGCGACAAGCTGGCCTTGACCCAAGACCCCGCGTTGCCGTTTTTCACCACCGCCCACTTCGACGGCCACCCGTCGGTGCTGGTGCAGGCGCGCCGGCTGGCCGAGATCACCGTGACGGAATTGACCGAGCTCGTGCAAGACGCGTGGCTGTCGCGAGCATCGAAGCGGCGGGCCGACGTGTGGCTGGCCGGCCAACAGTCCTAGACAGGGACAAAACGCATTCAAAACGGTGTTCCCGTACCGGTGCGGGGTACCACTGGAAAATGTTTAGACATAGGTACAACGGGTATCTACGCAGCTACGGGAATTAGTCGGACACAACGGAGGTCACGATGCGCGGTAGCGGAATTCTCGGAGCCATTGTGCTGATCTGGCTGCTCATCGGAGTGTTCGCGGCATGGCAGCGTGGTTACTTCAAAGGTGAGCAAACAAGTTGCGCCTCAGCAGGAACCGTTGCTGTGACGGTGATTGCCGGCCCCCTTAACTACATGGGCGTCAACCCGAAAGTAAAGGACTGCCGTTTGCCGCAACCAAGCGCAATGCAAATTGACGTTATCCCGTCTATGTGAAGGAAGTCGCCATGATTGTCGTCGGTGCCATCTTATTGATCCTCGGATTTGTGTTCGGCATACATTTGTTGAGCGTTCTCGGTGTCATATTGCTTGTCATCGGCGCCGTGATGTGGGCCATGGGGTCCATGGGCCGCCCGGTCGCGGGCCGGCGGTACTGGTACTAGCCATCGGCACCCTCACAGCCCGGACATAGCTAAGGCATAGCGTCGGCCTAGACGGTCGCGGATACTGGAACACGTGACGGCCCCTCGAACCTCGGTTGAGCGGGTCGTCATGTGTCGTGCGGACGGCCAACCGGTCACCGTTCTGGTTGTCGACGACGAACCCGTTCTGGCCGAGATGGTGTCGATGGCATTGCGCTACGAGGGCTGGAACATCGCCACGGCCAGTGACGGGTCCTCGGCCATTGCAGCGGCCCGCGCCCAGCGTCCCGATGTCGTGGTTCTCGACGTGATGCTGCCCGACATGAGCGGCCTCGACGTACTGCACAAGTTGCGCAAGGAAAACCCCGGCCTGCCGGTGCTGCTGCTGACGGCAAAAGATGCCGTCGAAGATCGCATCGCCGGCCTGACCGCGGGCGGCGACGACTATGTCACCAAGCCGTTCAGCATCGAAGAAGTAGTCCTGCGGCTGCGCGCACTGCTGCGGCGCACCGGCGTCACGACGGTGGACAGCGGAGCACAGCTGGTCGTCGGCGATTTGGTGCTGGACGAAGACAGTCATGAAGTCACCCGTGCCGGCGAGCCGATCTCGTTGACCTCCACCGAGTTTGAGCTGCTCAGGTTCATGATGCGCAACGCCAAACGAGTGCTGAGCAAGGCGCAAATCCTGGACCGCGTGTGGAGTTACGACTTCGGCGGCCGGTCCAACATCGTCGAGCTCTATATCTCTTACCTGCGCAAGAAGATCGACAACGGTCGAGAACCCATGATTCACACGCTGCGCGGCGCAGGTTATGTCCTCAAGCCGGCCCGCTAAGGCGCCGCGAGTCTGGTCGCTTCGGCTCAGGCTTCTGGTCGGGCAGGTCGTCGTCCTCGCCATGGTGTGTGTGGGCATCATCTCGGCAACCGAACTCTCCCTGCATCACCACCTGATGGCTCAGCTCGACAGCCAACTGGGCGGCACCTCCTACCGCTCTTCGTTGATGTATCCCGAGCGCCACCGCGACACGCACGGTTTCGTAAGACTTGGTCCGGGCCCGAAATTTCTCGACGCCCCGGGGCAGCCGGCCGGCATGGTCGCCGCGGTGGTGAACAACGGCAAGACAGTCGACGCCGGTTACCTGACCAGCAGTGGCGCCCGGGCCGCGCTGACCCCGACCGCGCAGACCCAGCTGCAGCAGATTGCTGGCAGCCGCTCGCCAGTGACACTCGACCTGGATGGCCTGGGCCGCTATCGCGTGGTGGCGGCGCCGAGCCGAAACGGCGGCGACGTCATCGTCACCGGTCTGTCCATGGCAAACGTCGACGCCACCATGTTCCGGGTGCTGATCATCTTCGCGATCGTCACATTGATCGCACTGGTGGCTGCGACCACCGCCGGCATCGTGATCATCCGCCACGCGCTGGCGCCACTGCGCCGCGTCGCGCAAACCGCCGGCGAGGTTGTCGATTTGCCGTTGGACCGCGGCGAGGTTCAGCTGCCGGTCCGGGTGGCCGAAGCCGATGCCAATCCCAGCACCGAGGTCGGTCAGCTCGGATCGGCGCTGAACCGGATGCTCGACCACATCGCGGCCGCGTTGTCGACGCGGCAGGCCAGCGAGACCCGGGTACGCCAATTCGTTGCCGACGCCAGTCACGAACTGCGCACTCCGCTGGCCGCCATCCGCGGCTACACCGAACTCACGCAGCGCATGGGGGACGATCCCGAAGCGGTGGCGCACGCCATGAGCCGGGTGGCGTCCGAGACGGAGCGGATAACGCGCCTCGTCGAGGACTTGCTGTTGCTGGCCCGCCTGGACTCGGGCCGTCCGCTGGAACGCGAACCGGTGGACCTGACTCGCCTGGCGGTCGACGCCGTCAGCGACGCGCATGTCGCCGGACCCGATCACCAATGGGAACTGGACCTACCCCCCGAACCGGTAATGGTTCCCGGCGATGCCGCGCGGCTGCATCAGGTGTTGACCAATCTGTTGGCCAATGCCCGCGTCCACACCGGCGCCGGCACCGTCGTGACGACGCGGTTGAGTACCGAGCCGACACATACCTTGCTGCAGGTGATCGACAACGGTCCGGGCATTCCGAAAGCACTGCAGTCGGAGGTGTTCGAGCGGTTCGCCCGTGGTGACACCTCGCGTTCCCGCAAAGGTGGCAGCACCGGCCTGGGCCTGGCCATCGTCTCGGCCGTGGTCAAGGCACACAACGGAACGATCACGGTGAACAGCTCGCCCGGCTACACCGAGTTCGCGGTGCGGTTGCCACTCAGTGCCGCTTAGCAGAGTGGCAACCGCCCGCAAACCCGGACTAGGACCTGAGATCTAGGAGCAGGTGACGTCGATTTCGAACGGCTTGTTCACCGGTTGCATCGGGTTGGCCATGTCAACGCCGGTGGCGGTGCCGGTGATCTTGTAGGTGTTGCCGTTCTTGGTGGCAGAGGCGTTGCCCTGACCGGTCCCGGAGGTGTAACCGAGCGTTACGCCGTTGACGTTGCCCAGCCCGACGGACTTCACCTCGGGCGGGTTGCCGTCGGTGAGCACGGCGGCGATGCCGGTCGCTGCTCCGCCGATCGCGATGTTGACGTTGCCGGCCGCCGAGGTGCACACGACCGAGCCGGTCACGTTCTGGTCCTTGCCGTCAATGACTACCTTGGTCGACTTGGCCCCGCCGCCTCCGCCGCTGCTCACCGATGTGCCTGCGCTCGAGGTCCCGCTGCCGCTGGTATTCGACTTACTCGAACATCCGGAAAGACCTACGACCAAAATGGCCGCGCCGGCTACCACGACCGTCAGTCCACGCTTCACCCTTAGCTCCTTTGCCCTTGTAGTGGTCCGTCGACATTGAGGACCGCCTGCGCAGTATGCGGGTTAACTGGACGGAAGGTCTAGGTACCAAAGATATTTTTTTTCGGGTTGGTCGCCGCGGCGCCAGGCTACTAATGGCAATGTATTGCCGGTGGAATCCAAGCCTCCTACCGCTGTCATCGAGTCGGCCCACGGCAAACACCCGCTACCGCTGGATGACACAAGGGATTTCGACGATGCCGATCGCGGATTCATAGCGGCCCTGTCCCCGTGTGTCATTACGGCCGCTGACGGCCGGGTGGTGTGGGACAACGACGCATACGCATTCCTGGACGGGCCGGCGCCGACATCGGTGCATCCCAGTCTGTGGCGCCAGTCGACACTGGCGGCCAAACAAGGACTTTACGAAGTCGTACCTGGCATCTACCAGGTCCGCGGATTCGACATCTCCAACATCAGCTTCATCGAGGGCGACACCGGGATTATCGTCATCGATCCGCTGGTGTCCACCGAGGTGGCCGCCGCGGCGCTGGCGCTGTACCGCACCCACCGCGGCGGTGATCGTCCTGTCGTCGCGGTGATCTACACCCATAGCCATGTCGATCATTTCGGCGGCGTACTGGGTGTCACCACGCAGGCGGACGTGGATGCCGGAACGGTGGCGGTGCTGGCGCCGGAGGGTTTCACAGCCCATGCCGTGCAGGAGAACGTGTATGCGGGTCCGGCGATGCTGCGTCGGGCGACCTATATGTACGGTTCGCTGCTCGCCCGCGGACCACAGGAACAGGTGGGCTGCGGGCTTGGCCAGACCCCGTCCACCGGCGAGGTATCGATCATCGTGCCGACCATCGACATCCGGACGACCGGTGAGACGCACACCATCGACGGCGTGGAAATTGAGTTCCAGATGGCGCCGGGGACCGAGGCTCCGGCCGAAATGCACTTCTATTTCCCGCAATTCCGCGCGTTGTGCATGGCCGAGAACGCCACGCACAACCTGCACAACCTGCTGACGCTGCGCGGCGCTCTGGTGCGCGACCCACGGGCTTGGTCGGGCTATCTCACCGAAGCGATCGATGCGTTCGCCGATCGGGCCGAGGTGGTCTTCGCCTCCCACCACTGGCCGACGTGGGGGAAAGAGCGAATCGTCGAATTCCTTGCGCTGCAGCGAGACCTGTACGCCTATCTGCACGACCAGACGCTGCGATTGCTGAACCAGGGTTATACCGGCGTCGAGATCGCCGAAATGTTCCAACTGCCACCGGCATTGGAACGAGCCTGGCATGCCCGCGGTTACTACGGGTCGGTAAGCCACAACGTCAAGGCGGTCTACCAGCGTTATATGGGATGGTTCGACGGCAACCCGGCTCGGCTGTGGCCGCATCCTCCCGAAGCCCTGGCTCCGCGCTACGTCAAGGCCATCGGCGGAATCGACCGAGTGGTCGAACTGGCCAAAGCGGCCTTCGATAACGGTGACTTCCGTTGGGCGGCAACATTGCTCGATCATGCGATTTTCACCGACAGTAGCCACGCTGCAGCACGCGATCTCTACGCCGACACGCTGGAGCAGCTGGGCTACGGTGCCGAAAATGCCACCTGGCGCAACTTCTTCGTGAGCGGTGCTCGGGAATTGCGCGTGGGCAACTTCGGTACTGCGGGTCAAATCACTTCGCCGACAATGCTTTCCCAGCTGACTCCGGAGCAGATATTCGACAGTATCGCGATTCGGGTCAACGGACCGCGCAGCTGGGACCTCGACATCGCCGTCGACATCACGTTTGCCGATGTGGCGACGAACTATCGGCTCACGCTGCACAATGGTGTGCTGGTGCATCGCAAGGTAGCCGCCGATCCGGCCACCGCGGCCGTTACGGTAAAGTTGGCCAACAGTTTTCGGCTGCTGATGGCGGCCGGCGGCGATTTCACTTCGCCGGGGCTCGAACTGTCAGGGGACTCCGCAGCGTTGGCGTCACTGCTGGGCGCTCTGGATGAGCCGGACCCCAGCTTCAACATCGTCACGCCGTAGGGGCGTTCAACTTAAAAGCCGGGCGATCTCGATGTAGACCGGAATCCCGAGTGTGACGTTATAAGGAAAGGTCAAACCCAGCGACGCCGCCAACGGCAACGTTGGGCTCGCTTCGGGAATTGCCAACCGCTGCACGGCCGGTACGGCGATGTAGGAAGCCGCTGCGCACAAGATCGCGAAAAGGACGTAAGTGCCCGGCTTGAGGTGGGTAGCGGTGACGATAGCGAAGATGTGGGCGGCGGCGATCCCAAGCGTGGCAAAGAGGTTCGGCGCCAGCAGGCCGAAGAGGACGAAGCCGCGGCCCGCCGTGCGGAGGTCCTTCAACTTGCTGGCCGCAGTCATTCCCATGTCCAGCAGGTACAAACACAGCGCACCATGGAATGCCGACACGAAGAAGGAGTCGTCGTCGTGTACTGCCTGGGCGCCTTGCAGTCCACTGATGACGCCAATGATGATTCCGCCGAAAAGCAGTCCAAGCCCAGGGTTTAGGAATACCTCGCCGAAGAGCTCACGGGTGAGAACGCGCGGCTTGCCGCGCCGGCGCCGCGTCGGGTTCGGATCAAACGGCGGTTGCGTGGCCGCGCCGGGGCCGGCCTCCACCGGTGCGGTGTAACCGGGCTCGTCGGGCATCAGGCCCGTCGCGTCCATCCCGTTGCGTCGCAATCGGCCCACCAAGTACAGAGCGACCAGGCAGCCCGGAACCTCCATCACGGCCAGCATGACCGGCATGTAGGCGTCGTATGCCATACCGATGGTGCCCAGGACGCCCATGGCGGTCGCAAAACTGCCCGCGCCGTCCGAGGCGTAATAACTTGCCACCGTGGCTTTGTCGACGCGGCGCATGGTGGTCATTCGGTTGAGCAGGAAATAGGCGACCGCGCCGTTGACAAAGTTCCAGACGAAACCCGCGGCCACGAATTCGGCGATGTTGTCGATTTGCCATGGATCGACTTGAGCCAGTGCCTCGCCCCCGCGCCAGCCGATGGCCAGCAGTAGGTACATGGTCAGACCTTGGTAGATCACGGCGGGGAATTCGAACCGGACCCTCAGGACCGCCATCAGGAATCCGAGGTAGAAGAACAGCAACAGCGGCTTGAAGAGGTTGTGGGCGAAGTTCTGCCAGAGTTCGTGCAGCATCGACCCTCTCCTTGGACTCTGAGGGAGAGTACCTGCCGCGGCGTCAGGGCACGTCGATGACGACCTTGCCCAGCACTTTGCGGTCGGCTACGTGCCGCAGCGCCGCCGGGGTTTCGGCCAACGGGAAACGCGCACCGATGTAGGGCCGGACCAGGCCGGTGGCGAACATCTGCGCCAGCTCCGCCTGGTCGCGTTTGGCCTGATCAGGGTAGTCACTCATGAAGGTGCGGATCTCCATGCCGCGGATGGTGAGGTCCTTGAGCAGAACGAGGTTGAGCGGGATGGCCGGTATGGTGCCGGCGGCGTATCCCAGTGTGACGAACGTTCCGCCGCGCGCCAGACCGCGCAGCGCCGGCTCGGAATACGCGCCCCCGACGGGGTCGAGGACCACCCGGGCACTGTCGCCGGTGAGCTCACGGATGCGCGATTTCAGGTCTTCGGAGTCGTAGTCGACGACGGCAGCCGCGCCCCGCCGGCGGCACAGGTCGAGCTTTTCCGGGCTGGAGGCCGCGGCCAGGACGCGGGCCTGCATGGCCACGCCCAGATCGACGGCGGCCAGCCCAACACCGCCGGCGGCGCCGAGCACCACCACCCAGTCTCCGGCCGCGACCTGTGCGGTCGAGCGAAGTGCGTGATACGCCGTGCGATAGGTGACGCCGAATGCCGCGGCCGAGGCGAAATCGGAGTCTTCGGGGATCAGCATCGCCTGACCGGCTTCCAGCAGCGCCTGCTCGGCGAACGCGCCGAGCGTGGTTCCGGCCACCCGTTGACCCGGGCTGAAGGCCGCCCCGTCCCCGGCCGCGATCACTTCGCCGGCGATCTCGTTACCCGGTGTGAACGGCGGCGGGATCTTGACCTGATATTTGCCGGCGATGAACAGCACGTCGGGAAAGTTGACCGCGGCGGCGTGCACCCGTACCAGCAACTGGCCGGCCCCCGGCACCGGTTCGGGAACGTCCATCAGCACCAGGTCTTCCGGCGGACCGTAGGCCTGGCAGACGATCGCTCGCATCAACCGACCCCCAGCCCGCGCAGACAGAATTGCACGAGATGGTCGATGTCTGACTGGCTGGGCTGGTCGGTGGCACCCACATACCGCCGCATGGTCGCGGCGGTACAGCCGAACACGGCTTGGACGTCGCGGTCGACGTCGTCGCTGCCCAACTCGGTGATCGGCTCGATCAGCAGATCGCGCAGCGGCCCCATCATCTCCTGATCGGCTGCGCGCCAATGCGTTCCGGCCGTCAGCTGTCCGGCCGCCGCGCGGCTCATGCTGATCAGGTGCGGGTCGGCGACCTGGGCCAAAGTGCCTTCGATCCAGCGGGCGACCTGATCCCGCGGCGCGGTTTCCTTGGCCATCTGATGCTGCAGGTACGAGACGACGATCGCCACGCCCCGTTCCATGACGGCCAGGATGAGCTCGTCCTTTCCGGCGAAGTACCGGTAGAACGCCTTGTTCGACGAGCCGGCCTCGGCGACGATGTCGCTGACCCGGGGTGGCTCGGGTGCCACTCGCTCCATGACCCGCACTGCGGCGGCCAGGATGCGTTCGACTTCCTCGGTGGCCTCGCGTTGGCGATCGTCGAGTGCGCGCTCGACGGCCGCGGTCACCCTACTGGTCAACGAGCTCACCGTATTTGGCGCGGGCGGCCTGCCGCCGGACGCTGAGCATCTCACTCGGCCATTCGGCGTGCTCGGGTTCGTAATCCTTGAGCAGCATCCGGGCCAGGTTGACCTTGTGTGCCTCGGTCGGCCCGTCGGCCAGCCCGAGCGCAATCCCGCCGAGCAGCACATTGACCAGCGGCAGCTGATCGGTGAGGCCGAGTGCGCCGTGCACTTGAATTGCGCGCAGCGCAATGGATTTGAGCACCTGAGACGCGAGGATCTTGCAGGCGCCGATCTCGGCCCGGGCGGCGCGCTCGTCGCCGCTTTCGATCAGCCAGGCGGCGTGCAGCACGGTCAGCCGGAACGGTATCAACTCGGTGTAGGAGTCGGCGACGAACTCTTGTACCAACTGCTTGTCGGCCAGTGAACTGCCTTGGGTGAACCGGCTTTTCGCGCGCCGGGACATCATCTCGACGGCGCGCTGCGCCATGCCGATGGAACGCATTGCGTGATGCAGCCGGCCGCCGGCCAGCCTGGTCTGCAGGATAAGGAAGCCCTGACCCGCCTCACCAAGCAATGCGTCCGGGCCCACCCGCACCCCGTCATAGCGCACCAGGGAATGGCCCGGTTCGCGCGGGTCGGCTCCGACCAGGTGGTAGTTCTCCTCGACGGTCAGGCCCTCGGTTCCGGCCGGAATCAGGAACGTCGAGGCGCCGCGATGGACCGGTACGTTGGGATCGGTGACGGCGACGACGATGAAGAAGGATGCGACGGAGGCGTTGGAGGAGAAGAACTTACGTCCGGTGATCACCCAATCATCACCGTCGCGAACCGCACTGGTCTTGAAAACCCTGGGGTCGGCGCCGCCCTGCGGCTCAGTCATCGAAAAGCAGGAGAAGATCTCTCCGGACAGCAACCCGTCGAGGTAGCGGTCCTTTTGTTCCTGGGTCCCGAAGCGGGCCAGGATCTCTGCGTTGCCGGTGTCGGGGGCCTGTGTTCCGAACACGATCGGCGCCCACGGGCTGCGGCCCAGGATCTCGTTGATCAAGGTCAGCTTGACCGCGCCAAAACCCTGCCCACCCAGCTCGGGGCCCAGATGCGGCGCCCATAAGCCCTGGTCTCTAACCTGCTGTTTAAGCGGATCCACGATGCGGCGGCGCTCGTCGTTCAGCGGCAAAAACTCGCAACCCGGGAACAAGACCTCGAGCGGTTCTACCTCCTCACGCACGAACTCGCGGACCCAGGCGAGCTTCTTTTCGAACTCCGGTTCGGTGGAAAAGTCCCAAGACATTCGCATACTCCTGTTCTGGTCAGGGAATACCGCCGTCGGCCCGCAAGATCGAGCCAGTGGTGAAGCTGGAGGCATCAGACGCCAGAAATAGTGCGGCGCCGACGATTTCGCGCGGGTCGCCGGCGCGCTGCAGTGACAGGTGACCGAACCTGTTGGTCTTGTCCTGGTCGAGCCCCCATGCCTTGCTGACATCGGTCAGGTACGGCCCGGCCATCAGTGTGTTGACCCGTACGGTCGGTCCGAATGCGCGGGCCAGGCCTTCGGTCATCGCGTTGAGCCCGGCCTTGGCCGCCGCATAGGGAATGATGTCCGCACCCGGACGCAGCGACCCGGTGGAGCTCACATTGATGATGGAGCCACGACCGGCGGCTACCATCCGCTCCCCGACCAATGCCGAAAGCCGAAACGGCCCTTTGAGATTGAGGTTGACCACGGCGTCGAAGAGTTTTTCGGTGACGTTGCTCAGCTTGTCGTACAACGGTGACATGCCCGCGTTGTTGATCAACGTATCGACCTTGCCGAACCGGTCGTAGGTCGCGTCCGCCAACCCTTCGAGCTGATCCCAGCGGCCCACGTGCACTTGATAAGCCATGGCGGCGCGGCCGGTCTGCGCCTCGATCTCCTTGGCGACGGCCACACAGTTGTCCATGTTGCGGCTGGCGATCACCACGTCGGCGCCGCAGCGGGCGGCCGCGAACGCCATCTCGCGGCCCAGCCCGCGGCTGCCCCCGGTGATCAGCACGACGCGGTCGGTCAAATCGAAAAGGTCATCGGCATAACCCATTTCAGCGAACCTTACTGGGAAGGGAGCGAGCTAGTTCGGCCGCGGTGGCGATCAACTGCAGGATCATCGGCCCGAACGCGCCGGTGATCTTCGGGTCCACTTTTCCGGTGCGAACCCCTGCCGCATATGTCTTTTCCAGCACAATGCCCAGTTTCCAGTTCGCCAGCACCAGGTAGTAGTCGATGTTCTCAGTCGACAGCCCACTGACCGTCTCATAGTGGTCGAGAAGCTCACTGCGCGCCGGCATGCCCCGCATGTCCAGATAGAACCCCTCGGCGCGCGGCTCTTCGCCGTCGTAGCCCAACAGTGCCCACGCCAGATCCAGCAGCGGATCACCGACCGTGGTCATCTCCCAGTCCACGATCGCGGCCAGCCGGGCCGGCGCCGCGTGAGCGAACATCACGTTGGCGAACTGATAGTCGCCGTGCATGATGCCCGGCCGGTAGTGGGCAGGCCGATTGCGGCGTAGCCAATCGGCGGCATCGTCGAGCCCGGGCAACTCGCGCACCTGATAGGCCTGGAGAAACTTCAGCCAGCGATCAACCTGCCGCTCGTGGAACCCGTCGGGACGGCCGAAGCCGTCAAGACCCTGCGCACGCCAGTCCACCCGGCCCAACAGGGCGGCGCCCTCGACGAGCTGGAACGCCAGCTCGCGCCGGGCTGCCAGGTCGGTGTCGAACGGCGCGCGCCACCCGCCGTCCATCGGGCTCCAGCCGTCGATCGCCTGCATCACGTAGAACGGCATGCCCAGCACCGAACCGGTCTCGTCGGCCGCGATCAGCTCGGCGTGGGGGACATCGGTACCCGACAAGGCCCGTACCAGCCGGATCTCGCGCAGCAATCCATCGATCCGGGCCGCGTCGGCGCGGGGGCCCGGCATGCGCAGCACCATCCGGTGAGCGCCCCGCTGGATCAGGTACAGGGTGTTTTGCGAGCCGCCGCCGAGTTCGGTAAGAACCGGCTCTTCGCCTTCGCCGGACGCACCTTCGGTGTCGAGCCAGCGGCCAAGAACGCCTGAATCCATTGCGTAATGACACCCCACTCTCTGTGGGGAGAATAGCATTCTCCGCTAGCGTGGGAAGCCCGCGAAACCGACATGGAAGGCTTGGTCCATGCAGTTGCTTCTGGTCCGGCATGCGTTGCCGCTGCGTAGCGACCATGGTGAGGGCTCCGATCCGGACCTGTCCGAGGATGGACTTGCGCAGGTCGCACGCCTGCCCGAGGCGCTGGCCCGGTTTCCGATCTCGCGGGTGGTCAGCAGCCCGCAACGGCGCGCCATTCAGACCGCCGAACCTGTCGCGGCGGGCCGCGGGCTGTCCGTCGATGTCGATGAGCGGTTCGCCGAGTACGACCGCAACCTGCCCGCCTACATCCCTGTCGAGCAGATCCGGAACGAGTTCCCCGAGGAGTGGGCGCGCATGGCCCAGGGGCACCTGCCCAGCGCGGTCGACGAAGACGCGTTTCGGGCGCGGGTTCGCGCGGCGGTCGACGACGTGGTCGCCGCGGCCGATCCCGACGACACGGTTGCGGCGTTCAGCCACGGTGGGGTGATCAACGTGGTGCTGCACGAAATTCTAGGGACCGCGCGGCTGCTGTCGTTTCCCATCGACTACGCATCGGTGACGCGGCTGTTGTTCTCCCGAAGCGGGCAGGCGACAGTGGCGACGGTGAACTTCACCGAACACGTGTGGGACCTGCTGCCGAGAAATCAGCGGTAACGCGGAGTCGGCTGGTGCGACAGCCGCTACCAATGTGACACAACCGCACCTGCCCCTTTGCGCGCCTGAAGCGCTGGTAGAAAGTCGGCGGTGGTAAACAAGTTCGGTGACCTCGACTGACCGACTCAACGGGCTCGACCTGCCCGCACTGGACCGGTACCTGCGTTCGCTGGGCCTCGAGCGCGACGGCGAGCTACGCGGCGAGCTCATCTCCGGCGGCCGCTCGAACCTGACCTTCCGTGTCTACGACGACACCACCAGCTGGTTGGTGCGGCGTCCGCCGCTGCACGGGCTCACACCGTCGGCCCACGATATGGCGCGCGAATACAAGGTGGTGGCCGCGCTGCAGGACACCCCTGTGCCGGTCGCGCGCACGATCGCCCTGTGCGACGACGTCTCCGTACTGGGTGCACCGTTTCAAATCGTCGAATTCGTCGCCGGGCAAGTGGTGCGCCGGCGCGCCCAACTCGAAGCCTTCAGTCGCTCAGCCATCGACGGCTGCGTCAACTCGTTGATCCGCGTCCTCGTCGACTTGCACGGCATCGACCCGAATGCCGTCGGGCTGGGCGACTTCGGCAAACCCAGCGGCTACCTGGAACGCCAGGTGCGGCGGTGGGGTTCACAATGGGAGCTGGTGCGACTGCCCGACGATCACCGCGACGCCGACGTCGCCCGGCTGCATTCGGCTCTGCAGCAAGCCATTCCGCAACAGAGTCGCACCTCCATCGTGCACGGCGACTACCGGATCGATAACACGATCCTGGACGCCGATGACCCGACGAAGGTGCGCGCGGTCGTGGACTGGGAGCTCTCCACGCTGGGAGATCCGCTGTCCGACGCGGCCCTGATGTGCGTGTACCGCGACCCCGCGCTGGACCTGATCGTTAACGCGCAGGCGGCCTGGACCTCGCCGCTGTTGCCCAACGCCGACGAGCTGGCGGACCGCTACTCCCTGGTCTCCGGACATTCGCTGGGGCACTGGGAGTTCTACATGGCGCTGGCTTATTTCAAGCTCGCCATCATCGCCGCCGGCATTGACTTCCGCCGCCGCATGGAGTTGCAGGCCGACGGGAAAGACGACTATGACACCGAGCCCGAAGTCGTGGCGCCGTTGATCTCCCGTGGGCTCGCCGAGATCGCCAAGCCGGTCTCTTAGCTAATGCGGCGCCGTGGCTGCCAGGTTCTTCTTGGCCGCGCGGCGCAGTTGAACAATGCGTGCGGTGCCGACGGCCACCGTCAGCAGCCCGCCGCACACTGCCGCCAGCAAGATGGCGACCCCAAGGGGCAGGCTCCAGCGCCAGCCGAGGAAAGCGAACGGCGTCGACGCGGTGTTCTGCGCGATGAAGATCAGCAGCAGGATCAAGATCAGGAATCCGGCGATCAGGGCCGACCACAGCGCACCGGCGCGAGTGAACTTCGACGCCGAATCCTTCGTCGCGCGGGAGCGAGGACCGGTGGGCCGGGGCGGCGCCGGGGGTGGCTGAGCGGGTGGGCCAGGGGGAGTGCCGGTCATAGTGCCATCTTTGTCCCATCCCGCACGGATTCAAACCGAACCACGCGGGAAACTTGCGGGCGCGTCTCGGCCATTCTGCCGATACTGTCGACGGCATGGGGATGCCGCGGCGCACGGTACTCGCCGCGGCTGGGTCTTTCGCTGCGGCGTGCCTGCTTGCGGCGTGCGGGAGTGCCGATCCGCTCGGATCGGCAACAGGGAACGTCAAATCCATCGTGGTCGGATCGGGCGACTTCCCCGAATCGCAGATCGTCGCTGAAATCTACGCACAGGCTCTGCAGGCCAACGGGTTCGACGTAGGACGGCGGATGGGCATCGGCAGCCGCGAAACCTACATCCCGGCGCTCAAAGACCATTCCATCGACCTGGTTCCGGAATACATCGGAAATCTGCTGCTGTACTTTGAGCCCGACTCCAAGGCGACCTTGCTCGACGCGGTCGAATTGGAGCTCTACAAGAAACTGCCCGGCGACTTGTCAATCCTGACGCCGTCGCCGGCTTCTGACACCGACACCGTCACCGTCACCGCCGCGACCGCCGCCATGTGGAATCTGCGAACCATCGCCGACCTGGCGGCTCATTCCGCGGAGGTGCGGTTCGCCGCACCGTCGGCGTTCACGACCCGGCCGTCCGGGCTGCCCGGCCTGCGGCAGAAGTACGGACTTGAGGTGGGCGCCGCTAACTTCGTGACAATCAACGACGGCGGCGGCGCGGTCACCGTGCGAGCGCTGGTGGACGGAACGGTCACCGCCGCCAACATCTTCAGCACTTCGGCGGCCATCCCACAGAACCGTCTGGTGGTGCTCGATGATCCCGAACACAACTTTCTGGCCGGCAACATCGTGCCGCTGGTGAACTCTCAGAAGAAGTCGGACCGTCTTAAAGATGTGTTGGATGCGGTATCGGCAAAGCTCACCACCGCCGGTCTGGCCGAACTCAACGCCGCGGTGTCGGGCAACGGCGGCGTCGACCCCGATGAAGCCGCCCGAAAATGGGTGCGGGACAACGGCTTCGACCGACCCATTCAGCAGTAGGCGCCGCGGTGATCAGCTTCGACGATGTCGCCAAGGTGTACCCCGACGGCACCACAGCGGTGGACCGATTGAGCCTGGAAGTGCCCAACGGCATGTTGACGGTGTTCGTCGGGCCCTCTGGCTGCGGTAAGACGACCGCGCTGCGCATGATCAACCGGATGGTCGAGCCGACCTCCGGCACCATCACCGTCGACGGAATCGACGTGGCCGGTGTCAACCCGGTGCAATTGCGCCTCGGCATCGGATACGTCATCCAGAATGCGGGACTGATGCCGCATCAACGGGCGATCGACAACGTCGCGACGGTACCGGTACTGCGGGGCGAATCACGCCGCGCCGCCCGCAAAGCCGCCTATGAGGTGCTCGAGCGGGTCGGGCTCGATCCCAAGGTCGCCACCCGCTATCCCGCGCAACTTTCCGGCGGCGAACAACAACGCGTCGGCGTGGCCCGCGCGCTGGCCGCCGACCCCCCGATCTTGCTGATGGACGAGCCGTTTTCGGCCATCGACCCAGTGGTCCGTCACGAGCTGCAGAACGAAATCCTCAGGCTGCAAAGCGAACTGCATAAGACCATCGTTTTCGTCACGCACGACATCGACGAGGCATTCAAGCTCGCCGACTTGGTGGCGGTGTTCGCACCGGGCGGCCGGCTGCAGCAGTACGGCAAACCGACTCAACTGCTCTCGCGTCCGGCCAACGAATTCGTATCCAAGTTCATCGGCCTCGGGCGCGGCTATCGGTGGCTGCAACTCATCGACGGGGCCGGTCTGACGGTGCACGACATCGAGCGCATCTTCGTCGACAGTCTTGGCACGGCACAACTCAGCGGCGGCTGGGCGCTGGTGATCGACGCCGGGGGCGAGCCGCTGGGCTGGATCGACGCCGAGGGCCTGCGCCGCCACCAGCGTGGCGCGGCGTTGTCGCAGAGCATGACCGTTGTTGGCTCGGTGTTTCGCCCGAACGGGAACCTCAGCCAGGCCCTGGATGCCGCGTTGTCGTCGCCGTCGGCGGTCGGTGTCGCCGTCGACGGCGACGGCAAGGTGATCGGTGGCGTACTGGCGGCCGATGTGCTGGCCGCCGTCAACGGCCGACGGCAGGGCTGAGACGTGCACTACTTGATCACGCATCTCGGCTCGGCCTGGGCACTGACCGTGGTCCATCTGCGCCTGGCCCTGATCCCGGTGCTGATCGGGCTGGTGATCGCGGTGCCGCTGGGTGTGTTGGTGCAGCGCGCTCCGATCCTTCGGCGGTTGACGACGGCGACGGCCAGCATCGTGTTCACCATCCCGTCGCTGGCTCTGTTCGTGGTCCTGCCGCTGATCATCAAGACCCGGATCCTCGACGAGGCCAACGTCATCGTCGCGCTGGCGGCCTACACCACCGCGCTGCTGGTGCGCACCGTGCTGGAGGCGCTTGACGCGGTGCCACGGCAGGTGCGTGACGCGGCCATCGCGGTCGGCTACGGACGGGTCGGCCGAATGCTGAAAGTCGAGCTGCCACTGGCGATTCCGGTGTTGGTAGCCGGATTGCGGGTGGTGGTGGTGACCAATATCGCGATGGTCTCGGTGGGTTCGGTGATCGGTATCGGCGGCCTGGGTACCTGGTTCACCGCGGGCTACCAGATGAACAAGAGCGACCAGATCGTGGCCGGCATCATCGCGATGTTCGTGCTGGCGGTCGTCATCGATGTGCTGATCGTGCTGGGCGGCTGGCTGGCCACGCCGTGGGAACACGCCAGGCGCCGACCCAGACGTCGTCGCCGCCACGTTGCTGCCCCGATAGCCGGGGGAGCGCGATGAACTTCATCGGACAGGCACTGTCCTACTTGTCCACCGCGAGCAATTGGGCCGGCCCGGCCGGTCTGACGGCCCGCGTTGCAGAGCACCTGGAGTACACCGCGCTGGCGGTCGCGGCGTCGGCGTTGATCGCGGTCCCGGTCGGGCTGCTCATCGGGCATACCGGTCGAGGCCAACTGATGGTGGTGACGGCGGTCAACGGACTGCGCGCACTACCCACGCTGGGCGTGCTGCTGCTCGGGGTGCTGATCTACGGATTGGGCTTGGGACCGCCGATAGTGGCGCTGATGCTGTTGGGCGTGCCGCCGCTGCTGGCCGGTGCTTACTCGGGCGTAGCAAATGTCGATCCCGGTGTGGTCGACGCCGCCCGCGCGATGGGCATGACCGAGCCGCAGGTGCTGATGCGCGTCGAAGTACCCAACGCGCTGCCGCTGATCCTGGGCGGATTACGCAGCGCGACGCTGCAAGTGGTGGCCACCGCGACCGTCGCCGCCTACGCCAGCCTCGGTGGCCTGGGCCGCTATTTGATCGACGGGATCAAGGAGCGCGAATTTCACATCGCGCTGGTCGGCGCGCTGATGGTGGCCGCATTGGCGCTGATGCTCGATGGCCTGCTGGCATCAGCGGTGTGGGCTTCGGTGCCTGGCACCGGGCGGCTCAGCAAACCGCGCTGGATGTCTCACTCGGCCAATTGACGCAGCAGTTAGCGACAAACCTGCCGCGGGTGATGGACACGTCCTACGGTAGACGTGTGAACGCAGCCTCTTCTGATCCGACTCCACGCATGTGGCCTGCGATGTTAACCTGGCGTGCGCAGGACATCTCCCGCATGGAATCGGTACGAATCCACCTGTCCGGCAAGAAAATCAGGGCCACTGGCCGCATCGTGGCGGCGGCCACCGACAGCAACCCGCCGTTCGGCGCCTTCTATGAAGTACAGACCGACGAGACCGGGGCCACCAAGCGATTCGGGTTGACCGTCACGATGGCCGAGCGCGAACGCCAGCTCGCGATTGCCCGCGACGAGGAAAACATGTGGTTGGTCACTGACCACCAGGGCGAACGGCGGGCCGGCTACAACGGTGCGCTGGACATCGATGTGGTGTTCAGCCCGTTCTTCAACGCTTTGCCGATCCGCCGCCTCGGGTTACACGAACGAGCCGAATCGATCACGC
Organism: Mycobacterium szulgai; assembly: GCF_002116635.1. Taxonomy (GTDB): domain Bacteria; phylum Actinomycetota; class Actinomycetes; order Mycobacteriales; family Mycobacteriaceae; genus Mycobacterium; species Mycobacterium szulgai. The sequence continues at coordinate 148,921 of NZ_LQPW01000176.1, forward strand.
TGCCGGTGGTCTATGTGAATGTGCCCGACATGTCGGTCGTCGCCGATACGGTGAGCTATACCAGCGAAGGTCGGCTCGATGCGATCAAGCTGCGGTCGCCGGTCGCCAACACAATCGTCACCGTCGACGCCGACGGATTCATCGTGGACTATCCAGGTTTGGCAGAGCTGATCTGATCACGCCGCCCGCCCGGCCGGCGGCCGCCAGCTGTTCGCGCCAGTTCGGCGCGCCGATGACGACGGTGACGATGTCGTAGCGCGGGAAGCTTTCATAACGCGTGCGTGCGGCGTGGCCTTCGTCGACGAGATCGGCTACCGAGCCGTTGCGGGCCAGTGAACCCCGGGCCCGGGTCAATAGATCGATCACCCGGTCGGTGACGGGCTGCAGCTGGACCGAGTTGCCTTCGCACATCGCCCGGACCAGGTCCGGGGCGGTGCCCGCGACCCGGGTGGCGTCCCGGAATGAGCCTGCGGCCAGGGCGAAAGCCAACGGCACCTCCGCGGCGGTGACCGCCAGGGCCTCGGCGAGCAGATGCGGCAGATGCGAAATCGCGGCCGCGGCGGCGTCGTGCTCGTCGGATTTGGCCGGCACCACCATTGCCCCGCAGTCCAGGGCCAGCGTCATCACCATCGACCACACTGCGGGGTCGACGTGGTCGTCCACGCTGATGACCCAAGGCGCCCGGTTGAACAGTCCGCCGTGTCCGGCCGCCCAACCCGAGTGGGCCGTGCCCGTCATCGGGTGTCCCCCCACGAAGCGAGTCTGCAGACCGGCCATGGTGACCTCGCCGAGGACGGCGCTTTTGACGCTGGTGACGTCGGTCAGGGGACAGTGGGGAGCCGTTTCGTGGATGTGGGCCAGCATGTTCGCCAGGGCCGGCATCGGGACGGCCAGCACAATCAGCGCTTCGGTATCGGCGGCTCGCTTCAACGTTTCGTTCAGGTCGGTGCTGGCGTCGAAGCCGTCAGCCCGGGCGCCCTGGGCGCCCTCCACCGACCGGTTGTAGCCGAAGACCTCACGACCGGTCGGGGCCAGGGCCCGCATTATCGAGCCGCCGATGAGTCCCAGTCCCAGCACACACACCGGTCTCCCCGTCACAGTCTTAAGGTTGGCACAGTTCGGCCGGTTCCGGTGGGTGCGGATTTCCGCTCGTCTGGTAAAGCGACCTGGTGGGGACTACCGTAGGCGCCCATGGGAGCACAACGCCCATCCGCAGGGGCCGCGTCGGGGCCGTCGGTGGACACGCCGGACGGTTTCGGAGTAGCGGTCGTGCGTGAAGACGGCCGATGGCGGTGTTCCCCGATGGGTCCCAAGGCGCTCACCAGCCTTTCTGCCGCCGAGACGGAGTTGCGTGAGCTGCGCAGCTCTGGCGCGGTCTTCGGCCTCCTCGACGTTGACGACGAGTTCTTCGTCATCGTGCGCCCGGCGCCGTCGGGGACCCGGCTGTTGCTCTCGGATGCCACGGCCGCGCTGGACTACGACATCGCGGCCGAAGTTCTGGACAATCTGGACGCCGAAATCGATCCCGATGACCTTGAGGATTCCGATCCCTTCGAAGAGGGGGATCTGGGCTTGCTGTCCGACATCGGGCTGTCCGAGGCGGTGCTGGGAGTCATCCTCGACGAGTCCGACCTCTACGCCGACGAGCAACTCGGCCGCATCGCCCGGGAGATGGGCTTTGCCGAGCAGCTGTCGGCCGTGATCGACCGCCTCGGGCGGTGATCGCAAGCGCGGCGCAGCCGGGCGCAGCGGGTCGCCGCCATCAGGACCCAGCGGTGATCGCAAGCGCGGCGGAGCCGGGCGCAGCGGGTCGCCGCCATCAGGACCCAGCGGTGATCGCAAGCGCGGCGGAGCCGGGCAAAGCGGGTGACGAAGAGCTGATTCGTGCCGCGTTGGCGGTGGCATTGACGGCCGGGGCGCGCGATGTGCCGATCGGCGCGGTAATCGTCGGGGCCGACGGCACCGAACTGGCCCGAGCGGTGAACGCCCGCGAGGCCCTCGGCGATCCCACCGCGCACGCGGAGATCCTGGCATTGCGTGCCGCGGCCCGCGTGCTGGGCGACGGTTGGCGACTCGAAGGCGCCACGCTGGCCGTAACCGTCGAGCCGTGCACGATGTGCGCTGGTGCGCTGGTGCTGGCCAGAATTGGGCGTCTGGTGTTCGGGGCGTGGGAACCCAAGACCGGGGCGGTGGGCTCGCTGTGGGATGTCGTCCGCGATCGTCGGCTCAACCATCGCCCTGAAGTCAGGGGCGGCGTCCTGGCTGCTCAGTGCGCCGCGCCGCTGGAGGAGTTCTTCGCCCGCCAGCGATTGGGGTGACGGGCCATTGGTTCGGTAAGCTGCTCGGCGGTGGCGTGTCCGAGCGGCCTAAGGAGCACGCCTCGAAAGCGTGTGACGGCTAACACCGTCCGAGGGTTCAAATCCCTCCGCCACCGCCAATTTTCGCGGCTTTGGGCGCCGAAATTGCCGCCATGGTCGTGGGTGGGCCCCGAATCGCGACCCTCACGGCAATCTTGGCGACGGCCGGCACGAGGAGCCGCTAGGTCAACCCGTTCTCGCCGTTTCGTCCCAGCAGCAGTCCACCTGTGCCACCGATTCCAGCGCCGGCTTTAGAACCGCCGTTGCCGCCGTTGCCGCCGTTGCCGCCGTCGCCGATCAGCACTGCGTTGCCGCCATTGCCACCGGCCCCGCCCGCAAATCCGCCTTGGCCGCCGGCTCCGCCGGCTCCGCCATTGCCCAACTGGCCAGACTTGCCACCTGTTCCACCCTCCCCGCCCGTGCCGGTGACGCTGAGCCCGCCGGCCCCGCCGATCCCGCCGACTCCGAGCAGATTGGCGTCACCGCCCATGCCGCCGGCACCCCCACCGCCAACGGCGCCTATTCCTCCGGTCCCGCCGACGCCGCCACCGGAGAACGCCGCGCCAGCGTGGCCACCGTTGCCCCCGGCGCCGCCGGTCCCATCGAAGGAGTAGCCGCCGTCGCCACCGGCGCCGCCAGCGCCGAACAACAGGCCGGCGTTGCCGCCGGCGCCGCCCGAAGCACCAATCGGCCCTACGGTGGTGGCCCCACCAATGCCCCCGGCGCCGCCGGGACCGGCGAGCATGCCGGCGTTGCCGCCGCTACCGCCGGTGCCACCTTGGGCGACGCCGATCCCGCCGGCTCCGCCGTTGCCGCCGCCGGCGCCGACCAACGCCCCGAGCAGCCCACCGGTCCCGCCCGTCCCGCCGTTGCCGCCCACGCTTGCGAGGCCAAGAGTGGTGCCGCCACCGGGCCCTCCGGGCCCGCCGCCGGTCAACAGGCCGCCGGGTCCGCCGGCACCTCCGTGCCCGCCGTTCCCGCCGCCAGATGCGAACCCTCCGGGACCGCCCACCCCGCCGGTGCCAGCCAGCAACCCACCGGGTCCGCCGGCCCCGCCGGCCCCGGCGTTGCCGGTCGATGAACTCCACCCTGCACCGCCGGCGCCGCCGGTGCCGATGATTGCGCCTGCCCCGCCGGCACCACCGTTTTGATCCGGCCCGCCGGACCCGCCGGCGCCGCCGTTGCCGAACAACCACCCGGCGGGCCCACCGTCTTGCCCGGTTCCCGGTGCCCCGTTGGCGCCATTGCCGACCAGCGGGCGTCCGGTCAGATCCTTGAAGGGTGCGTTGATCGCGTCCAGCACGGCCTGGTTCTTCAGCAGCCCGCCTGGCCCGTCGATGCCGTTGCTGCCGTTACTTGCCGAGGTGGGGCCGACCCCGCCGTTGCCGCCGGAGCCCCCGTCGCCGATCAGCACGGATGCGCCGCCGTTGCCGCCGTTACCGCCGGTCGTAGCGCCCTGCCCGCCGGCGCCGCCGGCGCCACCGCCACCGAACAGCAGGCCGCCTTTACCGCCGTCGCCGCCCATCCCGCCGGTAGTGGCCCCGCTGACCCCGCCGACCCCGCCGATTCCGCCACCACCGAGTAGTCCGGCGTTGCCGCCGGTTCCGCCCGTTCCGCCGGCGCCCGACATGCTCGATCCGCCGACGCCGCCGTCGCCGCCGTTGGAGAGCAACAGTCCGGCGTTGCCACCAGCACCGCCGTGTCCAGCGGTGCTACCACCGTATCCGCCCTCCCCGCCGACGCCGCCCTGCCCAAACAAGAAGCCGGCGTTGCCCCCGGTTCCGCCGGCGCCACCACCGCCTGACATCGAGACGCCGCCAGTCCCGCCCGAACCAGCCGTGCCTGCGAACATTCCGCCGTTACCGCCGGTTCCACCGGCACCCCCCAACTGCTGGCTCGTACCTCCGGCGCCACCGTTGCCGCCGCCGGCTCCGACGAATCCGCCGAGTAACCCGCCTGTTCCGCCGGCGCCGCCCACCCCGCCGGACGTGGGGCCAATACCGCCTGACCCGCCGTTGCCGCCGGCGCCCAACAGCCCGCCGGCGCCACCTGTCCCGCCGACTCCACCGGTCCCGAGGACGCCCAGCGACGCGCCCCCGGCGCCGCCGACTCCGCCGCTGCCGAGTAGCCATCCGCCGGCGCCGCCCGCGCCACCGGCTCCGGCGGTGCCGGTCGGTACGGCCCCACCGGCGCCTCCGGCGCCGCCACTACCGAACAACCCGGCGGCGCCGCCGGCCCCGCCGTTCTGGCCCGGTGCCCCGGATCCACCGGCCCCGCCGTCGCCGATCAACCACCCGCCGGGGGAGCCGTTGTGGCCGGTTCCCGGGGCGCCGTTGGCGCCGTTGCCGATCAGCGGACGCGTCGTCAGGGCCACGCTCGAGGCGTTGATCGCGTTGAGCGCATCTTGTTGGAGCACTTGCAGGGTTTGCAGTGGTGCGGCGGCTGCGGCATCGGCCGTGGCATAGGAGCCCGCGGCAGCGGCGAGGGCTCTCGTGAAATGGGCATGAAACTGCGTTGTCTGCGCACTGATCGCTTGGTAACCCTGGGCATGTTGGGAGAACAGCGCGGCAATCACCGCCGATATTTCATCTTCGGCGGCGGCGAGCATCCCAGTCGTCGGGGTAGCTGCCGCCGCGTTGGCCGTACTCAGGGTGGAGCCGATACGGGCCAAATCACCGGCCGCCGCATTCACTATCTCTGGTGCTACCTGCAAAAACGACATCGTGCTTCCTTCCGTGATGTCTGAACAAAGTGACGTCGCACCCGCCTCTCGCCGCGGGTCGAACACTGGCCTCGCCATTTAATAATGAGCATGCTAATCAGTGATTAGCTTGCTAAGCATATGACGGAGATACGCGTTCCGGAAGGGGTGCCTGGGTTGGGAGCGTTAGGGCGTCATCGCGCGGTGATCAGGTCAAGTAGCGAACCGAGTTCCTGCAGTTGTTCTGTGGTCAACCCGGCGCCAACCTCTTTGGCTGCGACGGCGACAACTTCTTGCAGTTGGCTGACCATGGCTTGTCCGCTTGGGGTGAGCTCGACCAGTGCCACGCGGCGATCGGAGTCAACTCGCCGGCGGGTGACCAGGCCTTGGCGTTCCAGTCGTTCTAGTTGGCGGGTGAGGGTGGGGCCTTCGATGTCGAGGCGTTGGGCAAGTTCGCGCTGCATGAGTGGTCCTTGCTGGTGGAGGGTGGCAAGGACTGACCAGCCGGCGTAGGTCGTGCCGGCTCTGGCTAGATGGGAATCGAGGGTTTGGCGTGCATTGCGGGCGGCCAGGGTGAGGCGGCGGCCAAAGCAATCGACGACGAATGCCGTCTCCGCATCCGGGGTTTGCACCTGCTGCCGCCACAACTCGTTCATTGCTGGCTACATAGTGGCGACGGGTTAGTCGGGGGGCGGGGCGAAATGGCGGGGTTAGACGCGTCCACCAGGTCTGACATCTTGGTTCCTTCCGCGACGCGCACCGCGGTGCCGAGCAGTTCATTGCTTAGCTTACTAAATAATGAGCTGATGGGATACGGCGGGAAGTCGGCAGGGACGCCACCCGTTTAGGGAAACGAGCGTCGGGCGGTGACCTGGTCGAGGAGCGCGCCCAATTGCTGCAGTTGTTCTGTGGTCAATCCCGAGCCAACCTCTTTGGCTGCGACGGCGACAACTTCTTGCAGTTGGCTGACCATGGTTTGTCCGCTTGGGGTGAGCTCGACCAGTGCCACGCGGCGATCGGAGTCCACCCGCCGGCGAGCGACCACGCCTTGGCGTTCCAGTCGTTCTAGTTGGCGGGTGAGGGTGGGGCCTTCGATGTCGAGGCGTTGGGCAAGTTCGCGCTGCATGAGTGGTCCTTGCTGGTGCAGGGTGGCAAGGACTGACCAGCCGGCGTAGGTCGTGCCGGCTCTGGCTAGATGGGAATCGAGGATCTGGCGTGCATTGCGGGCGGCCAGGGTGAGGCGGCGGCCGAGGCAATCGATCGCGGCTGCCGAGTGCTCATCCGGGGTCGTTGCCATAAGCGCCTCCGTATGTAACACTTAGCAAGCTAAGCAATGAACCGCTTATTACCTGCGGCTTTCCGTGGTGCGCTTTTCGACTAGCAAGCTCAGCACTGAAATTGATTCTAGCTAGTGGGTTCTTGAAGCCGTCCCCGCGCGACTAACGAAGAGCGTTCGGCTGACGCGACCCGAGATAGCCGGCTCCCGGTCACTGCGGGGCGGGGGCGACGGGGAACCACTAGTCGCGGGGCTCGGTCCATTACCCCGGACTGCGCGCCTTGGCGCCAATCGAATCGAAGTGTTCAGGCAGGCCGCCGGCGACGGCTTTCCTCGTTGCACGTAGCCGACCCAGTTTGCCCGATGCCGCCGGTATTCCCCGGCACCTCTTGCCATCGCACCGCGCCTGTGAATATAGTTAGCAAGCTAAGCACTGATTAGCTAGCTGAGTAGCTCGTAAGTCCGGGGACGTGCCCCGCGGCCTGTAGTGACCAACCGGCCAGTTCGACGGCCAACCTCAGTGGCGCGGTTAGGAAGGGAGCGCGGCGATGAATTTCTCGGTATTGCCGCCGGAGGTGAATTCTTCGCGGATGTTCGCGGGCGCAGGGTCGACACCGATGCTGGCCGCCGCAGCTGCATGGGACGGCCTGGCCGCCGAATTAGGCTCGGCTGCAGACTCTTTCGGCTCCGTGGTCTCGGGTCTTGCCGGCCAATTCTGGCAAGGTCCGGCATCGGACGCGATGGCCCGGGTGGCCGCGCCGTATGCGGGTTGGTTGAGCGCAGTCGCCGACCAGGCCGCGACGGCAGCTGGCCAGGCTCGAGCGGTGGCCGATGCGTTCGACAACGCCCAGGCGGCAGTGGTGCGGCCGATCCTCGTCGCGGCCAACCGTAATGACTTGGTGTCCTTGGTGGTTTCGAATCTGTTCGGTCAAAATGCCCCGGCGATAGCAGCCGCGGAGGCCCACTACGAGCAGATGTGGGCTCAGGATGTGGCCGTCATGTCGGGCTATCACGCCGGGGTGTCGGCGGCGGCCACGCAATTGCGGTCGTGGCCGCAATCGCTGCACCAGTTGCCAAGCCTGTCCAGCCTCGCCGCCAGTCTGGGCATAGGGAATATCGGTGACGGCAATCTGGGCAGCGGCAATATCGGCAACGCCAACCTTGGTAGCGGCAACGCCGGCGACGAAAACCTGGGCAGCGGCAACCACGGGAACGCCAATCTGGGCAATGGAAATACCGGCAATGCAAATCTGGGCAGCGGAAACTTCGGCAGCACGAATTTGGGTAGCGGTAATGGCAACCTGGTGTTCGGCGTGAAGTCCAACTTCAACATCGGCAGTGGAAACCTAGGCAACTACAACATCGGGTTTGGGAATGCGGGGCTCGAACACACTGCCGGCAATGGAAATATTGGCCTCGGGAATATCGGCAGCCAGAATTTTGGTAGCGGAAACAATGGCACTGGCAATGTGGGATCCGGCAACACCGGTAACCAGAACCTCGGTACCGGAAATAACGGTAGCGGCAACTGGGGGTGGGGGAACACGGGCAGCCATAACATCGGCTTCGGAAACTCCGGCAACAACAACATCGGTATCGGCCTCACTGGCGACAACCAAGTCGGATTCGGCCACCTGAACTCCGGCAGCGGCAATATCGGCTTCGGCAATTCGGGGACTGGCAACATCGGTTTCTTCAACTCGGGCAGCGGGAACTTCGGTATCGGTAACTCCGGCGTCAGCGCGACCGGTATCGCGAACTCAGGTCATGTCGCCACCGGCATCTGGAACTCCGGCGGTGGCGATACCGGCATCGGAAACGCAGGCTGGGACGCGCTGCCCGCTAATGGCGAGAATGTCGGCTTCGGCAATGGGGGAGTCAACAACTTCGGCTGGGGCAACGCGGGCGAGTTCAACTCGGGAAACTTCAACTCCGGCGTTTATAACGCGGGCGACTTCAACTCCGGCAGGGAAAATTTCGGCTCCTTCAACTCGGGCTTCTATAACTCGGGATACTTCAACGCGGGCAATACCAATACCGGCTTCGGTAACTCCGGGGCTAGCAACACCGGCGGGTTCAACTCGGGTGGTCTCAATACCGGATTGGGCAGTTCGGTCACCCAATCAGTGTCGAGTTCGGGTTACGGCAACACGGGTAGCGGCAGCTCCGGCTTCTACAACACTGGCAATGGCGATTCGGGGTTTGGGAACACCGGCGGTGACCATAACGTCGGCCTATTGAACTCGGCTAGCGGCGGCCAGACCACGGGCATTGAGAATTCAGGAAACGGCTTCAAGAACACCGGTGTTGGCAACGGGGGCGAGGGCCGCGGCAATACCGGCTGGTTCAACTCGAGCAGCGGCGGCGCCAACACGGGTTTCTTCATCTTCGGAGACGGCACCGAGAGTTCCGGCTTCTTCAATTCAGGCAGCGGCGGCTTCAACTCTGGCATCGGTAACACCGGCGGCTTCAATTCGGGTGGCTTCAACACAGGGACGGGACGCTCGGGTTTCTTCGGCCGTTGAGTCGAGCGCGCAAGAAAGGACACACGATGAACTACTCGGTACTACCGCCGGAGATCAATTCGTTGCGGATATTTTCCGGTCCGGGGTCGGCGCCGATGTGGGCGGCGGCGACGGCTTGGTCGGGGCTTGCTGGGGAGCTGAGTTCGGCGGCGGATTCCTTTGCGGCCCTTACTTCGGCGTTGGTGGGTCAAGCGTGGCAAGGTTCGGCGGCGGCGGCGATGTCAGCTGCCGCGGTGCCATATGCGGGGTGGCTAAGTGCCGCGGCGAATCAAGCTGCGGGGGCAGCCGGGCAAGCGAAGGCGGTGGCCGGGGCGTTTGAGGCCGCACGCGCTGTGACCGTTCACCCGCTTATGGTGGCGGCCAATCGGAATGCGTTTGTGCAGTTGGTGTTTTCGAATCTTTTCGGCCAGAATGCGCCGGCGATTGCGGCCGCAGAAGGTGCCTACGAAGAGATGTGGGCGCAAGACGTTGTGGCGATGGTGGGATACCACCTTGGTGCCTCGGAGGTGGCGGCGCAGCTGACGCCATGGCAGCAGATATCGGCTGCGGCAGCAACGGCTGCAACGAAGCTGGTCAATCTCCCGCCACTTAACACCGGTCTGGGGAATGTCGGCAACTACAACCTGGGCGGCGGGAACACCGGTGAGTTCAATCTCGGCAGCGGCAATACCGGCAGCGTCAACCTGGGCAGCGGAAACAATGGCAACGCGAACCTGGGCAGCGGGAACTTCGGCTTCGCAAACCTGGGTAGCGGCAACTTTGGCAGCATCAACTTCGGCTGGGGCAACAACGGAACCATCAACCTGGGCAGCGGAAACTTCGGCAATGGAAACCTTGGCTTTGGGAATCTGTCGAGCGGAAATCTGGGCAGCGGAAACACCGGGGGTTCGAATTTCGGCAGCGGGAACCTGGGCAATTTCAACTTGGGTTTCGGAAACACCGGCAACGCCAACGTCGGTTTTGGCAACCTCGGCACCAACAACCTGGGCTTCGGCAACCACGGCAGCAACAACATCGGGTTCGGCCTCAACGGCAACAACCAGGTTGGTATCGGCGCCCTGAATTCGGGAACTGACAACATTGGCTTCGGCAATTCCGGTAGCCACAATATCGGCTTCTTTAACTCCGGCAACAACAACGTGGGCTTCGGCAACTCGGGTTCCAACAACACCGGCTTTGCCAACTCCGGCAACGGCAACACGGGGTTCTGGAACGCGGCCACCGTCACCACGGGCTTCGGCAATTCGGGATACGAGAACTTCGGTTTCGGGAACTCGGGTAACCAGAACATGGGCATCGGCGATGCGGGTTCGAGCAACATGGGGATCGGGAACGCAGGCTTTGTCAACACCGGAAGTTTCAATGCGGGTGGATCTCCCGGCGGGCTAGGCACCAACACCGGCTGGTTCAACTCAGGCAGCGTGAACACGGGTTCCTTCAATTCGGGGGCCACCAACACCGGGCTTTTCAACGCGGGAGACCTGAACACCGGCATTGGCAGCTCGATCACCCCACCCGGTGTCACCAGCTCGGGGTTTGGCAACACGGTCAGTGGTAGTTCGGGCTTCTATAACTCGGGCGCCAATATTTCCTCTGGGTTCTTCAACATCAGCGATGGCTATCCAGGAGTGGTCTCGGGCTTCCATAACACGTCGATCGGCAGAGGCGTCGTCGCGGGTTTCAACAACACCGGCAACTTTGACACAGGCATCAACAACACCGGCAACTTCGGCGTCGGCATCGCAAACTCGTCCGTCAACGCCAACTTCACCGAGACCTCGGGGGTGGGCAACTCGGGCGACAACGACTCGGGAGCCTTCAATACCGGGACCAACCAATCCGGTTTCTTCAACTAGCGGGTGTGCGATGTCGTTCGTGATCACAAACCCGGAGGTATTAGGCTCGGCGGCAACGGATTTCGCGCGTATCGGATCGGCGATCAACGCGGCCGGAGCGGCCGCGGCTGCCCCGACCACGGGTGTGCTGGCGGCCGGCGCCGATGAGGTGTCGGCGGCCATCGCGACGTTGTTTGGGGCTCACGCCCAGGCGTATCAGGCTATGAGCGCGCAAGCCACAGCGTTTCATGACCAGTTTGTGCAGTCGTTGACGGCGGCTGGCGGTGCGTATGCGAGCGCCGAGGCGGTGGGCCAGGAGCTGCTTGATGTCGTCAATGCGCCCACCCAGGCGTGGTTGGGGCGTCCATTGATCGGCAACGGCGCCAATGGAGCGCCGGGACAGCCGGGCAAAGCCGGCGGACTCTTTTACGGCAACGGCGGCAATGGAGGCAACGGGCTACCCGGACAGGCTGGTGGTGCCGGCGGAGCCGCCGGATTGATCGGCAACGGCGGTAACGGTGGGGTCGGCGGGCCCGGCGCCACCGGGACGGCCGGCGGACCGGGTGGCGCCGGCGGCCTGCTTCTGGGCAATGGCGGCAACGGCGGCATCGGCGGAGTCGGCACCGGCATGAACGCCGAGCCCGGCGGGTCCGGCGGAGCGGGCGGCAATGCAGTTGGCCTGTTCGGTAACGGCGGTGCCGGGGGTGCCGGCGGGACCAGCAATCTCGGCCCGCAGGGGGTCGCCGGAAACGGCGGCGTCGGCGGGCTGATCGTCGGCAACGGCGGCCACGGCGGCAACAACCTGCTCGGTGCCGAAACGGGCAGCACCGGTGGCGACGCGCGCGGCATCGGCAACGGCGGCGACGGTGGGTTCAACGGCTTCAGCGACGGCGGCAATGGCGGCAATGGCGGGCTGATCGGTCACGGCGGTCACGGCGGCAATTCCGCCGGCAGCATCTACAACACCGGCGGAAAAGGCGGCCACGGCGGGCTGCTGTTCGGCGATGGTGGGGACGGGGGTGCCAACGAGTTCGGCCGCATTGGCAGTAAAGGCGGCGCCGGTGGCGATGCGGGGTTGTGGGGCAACGGTGGCAACGGCGGCTTCGACGCCTTTGGCAACGGCGGCAACGGCGGCAACGGCGGGATGCTGATCGGCAACGGTGGCAACGGCGGCAACGCCGTGGAGATGAAATTCGCCGGCTACGGCAACGGCGGCAATGGTGGCAACGCCGTCGGGCTGATCGGCAATGGCGGAACCGGAGGTACCGGCGGCGTCGGCTTTGGCGCGTTCCATGGCGGCAATGGCGGGAATGGCGGCAACGCCGCTCAACTGTTCGGCAATGGCGGGGCCGGCGGCGCCGGCGGTACTGGGGGCGTGGGGGCGACCGCCGGCTACGCCGGCGGCGCCGGCGGTCATGGCGGTACCGCCGCGCTGATCGGCGACGGCGGTACGGGTGGCGCCGCGGGCGTCAGCGCAAGTTCTACTACTGCGCCCGCTCCCGGCGGTGACGGCGGCGCCGCCCGGCTGATCGGCAACGGCGGCGACGGTGGGCCCGGTGACTCCGGTGGAGCGGGTGGCGCCGGCGGGACGGGTGGCAGCGTGTTCGGTCACAGCGGGGGACATGGGTCGCCATAGGACCGCCGCACGGGTTCTCCATCAACGAATAGAAAGGTTGCGTCGATGAGTACAAATAACAACCGGTCAGTCCGAGTATTGGCCGCGATACTGGCCGCTGCTCTGCTGTTGATGCCCACCGGCTGCGCAGCAAAGATCCCGCCGCCGCCCGTACCTGGGCAGGACGGGCTTAGACCGAACCCAATGGGCTAGCCGGCCATAGCGTCTGAATCGCGGCGAAATGAAAAAACAGCTCAATGGTCCGCAGACCACCGGACGTCAATACCGCAACCTCAGCGAGCCGCAATACGGGTTGCGCAGCGATATCGACATCCCGATCGAAATGCGCGACGGCACAAGGCTTTTGGCCGATGTTCATCGACCCGACCAGCAGGGCCGATTCCCGGCACTGCTGGCGGCATCGCCATACCCGCGCCAGATCCAGGACCTCGGCGCCCCGGCCGGCCTCATCGAGGCCGGCGTGACGAACTTCTGGGTGCCACGCGGCTATGTGCATGTCATCGCTAACCTGCGCGGCACCAACGGATCCGGCGGGACGTTCAACTTCTTCGACGGTCAGGAGCGCCAAGACGTCTATGACCTGGTGGAGTGGGTGGCCGCGCAGCCGTGGTGCGACGGCAACGTAGGCATGATCGGCATCAGCTACTTCGCGATGACCCAGCTCGAAGCGGCCGTCGAGCGACCGCCGCACCTCAAGGCGATCTTCCCCCTTGCCCTGACCGCAGATCTTTACGAGTTCGCCAACCACCACGGTCTGCTGAGTGCGTCGTTCGTCACCCCATTCCTGGCGATGCTGGGCCTGGCCGCCGAGCGCAGCAATAAAATGCTGCGCGGCAAGCTGATTGGGCTGGCACGGCGGGTGCTCAACATTCCACGGATACACAAGAAGTTCGAGACCTCGAACGGCGAGGCTGCGGTCACCATGCTGCGCCAGATGCTGCGGCTACCCCACAACCCGCATCCCTGGGACGAGCTGTGGCTGGACTTCGTCGTGAACCATCCCAACCGCGACGAGTGGTGGGAGCAGCGAAACCTGTTGCCCTTGCTGAAGGAAGTCGACATTCCGGTGTATCTGGGCTGCGACTGGGAGAATGTGCCATTGCATCTGCCCTCGACCTTTCGCACGTGGAAGGGATTGTCGGACAACGCGTGTGTGCGCATGGGCATGCTCGACAAGTTCGGACTTACCTGGCCCTGGGAAAGCATGCACATCGAAGCGCTGGCCTGGTATGACCACTGGCTCAAGGGCAAAGATACTGGGATCCTCGAGGGACCGCCGATCCGCTACTTCTTGCCCGGCGCCGACAAGTGGTGTACCGCCGAGTCCTGGCCGCCCTCGGATGCGCCGCATCAGCAGTACGCCCTGCGGGCCGATGGAACCCTGAGCCTCGACGAAGGTCAGCCTGGCAGTCGCGAATTCGTGATGTTGGGAACCGGGTGGGGGCGCGACAAGCGCAACGTAATCGACCTGCCGCCCCTGTTGACATGGACCAGCGCACCGCTGACCGAGGACACCGACATCGTCGGGGATATCGAGCTGCAGCTGGTGGCTTCGGCGACCGCGATCGACACCGCCTGGATGGCGACTTTGCGCGACGTGGCACCCGATGGGGAGACCACCGACGTGACCGCCGGCTGGTTGCGGGCCAGCATGCGTGAAGTCGACGAAGCCGCCAGCCGTCCAGGCGCACCGGTATTGCCGTGCCGCTACCCGCAGGCCGCTCCGATAGGCGAAGACGTGGTGTACCGAATTCCGTTGGTACCCAACGCTAGACGCTTCAAGCAGGGTCACCGTATCCAACTGGTACTCACCAGCGATGACCAAGACCCGGCAGTGCCGGCCATCATGAGCTTCCGGCATGCCAGTGTCGGAACCAGCAGCCTAAACACGGTCCGCTCGTCCTCACGGCTCCTGATTCCGGTCTTGCATTCTGCGGCGGTCGACGTGGCTGACGGCTGACCTGGAGCTCAGGGCAGTTCTGCGGAAGTCGGGACCGAAGGGTCGCCCCACCGTTACGCTTCTCATCACCGAATCGCTGTCGGCCGAGGGAGGCAGACTATGTCCTATGTGACGGTGGTGCCGGACTTTGTCGGCCAAGCGGCCGGCCAATTGGAGAACATCGGCTCGGCGTTGAATGCCGCCGGTGCGGCGGCCGCAGCGCCGACTACCGGGCTGCTGGCCGCTGGCGGTGACGAGGTATCGGCGGCGATCGCCTCGCTGTTTTCCAGTCATGCCCAGGAATTTCAGGCGATCAATGCGCAGGCGGCCGCCTTTCATTCCGAGTTCACGAACTTGCTGAACGCCGGCGCGGGTTCGTATCTGCGCACCGAAGTTGCCAACGCAGGTGCTGCTGCTGCGTCCGGCGACATATTCCAGTCCTTCGGCGGCGACTTCCTGTCTCTGCTGACCGGCGCCAATGCGCAGCAGCTTGAACTCCCGCTCGACGTGGCCGGCCCGGTGGTCGTCGCGGCGCGCGCGCTGGAACCGAGCGGGATAGCGTTTGTCAACGCGGTGCGGGCAGGGGACTCGGCGGCGGCCATGGCGGTACTCGGCAATGCCGGCCCTATCGCCGGTAACGCGTTCGTATACGGCCAAGACACGGTCTCAATACCGCTGCCGGGTTCGATATCGGGTCTGCAGGCAATCACGCTCGACATTCCCTTTGGCGGGCTGCTGGCTCCGCTACAGCAGATAACCGTGACCGTGGCGACACCCGGGAATCCGCCGATAGTCTTCCCGCTGGGGTTGGAGGTAGGCGGCCTCGTTACGAACGTGCAGGCAAATGGGCCCGAAGTGCTGCTTGCGCTGCTGCTTTTGGGTGGCGCGTTCTTGTAAGTCAGCCGTCAGGTTGCCGAGATTGCCGCCATGGTCGTGGTTGAGCCACAATAGCGACCCTCACGGCAATCTCGCTGACGGCCTAAGCCCGCAACTCCCGCAGAGTCAGCGCGGTGGCCAGGGCCGCCGAGGTTGCCTGGGCGCCCTTGTCCTCAGCCGACGTGGGCAGCCCCGCGCGATTGAGCGCCTGCTCTTCGGTGTTGGTGGTCAGTACGCCGTTGCCCACCGGCGTGGACTCGTCGAGGGAGACCCGGGTCAACCCCTGGGTCACCGCGTCGCAGACGTAGTCGAAATGCGGTGTCTCGCCCCGGATCACCACGCCGAGTGCGACGACGGCGTCGTGGTTGCGGGCCAATTCCTGCACCACCACTGGAATCTCGATGGCTCCCAGCACACGCACCACGGTTGGGCTGCCGATGCCCGAGTCGGCGGCTACCTTGAGGGCACCGTCGAGCAGGGCATCGCAAATCTGGGTGTGCCAGGTGCTGGCGACAATGGCCAGCCGGACACCGGAAGCATCGAGCACCGGGAAGTCCGGCACACCGGCGCCACCGCTCATTTGCGCCGCTCCTCAGCATCGCTGCGCTCTGCATCGTCGCCGGCGCCACCGCTCATTTGCGCCGCTCCTCAGCATCGCTGCGCTCTGCATCGTCGCCGGCGCCACCGCTCATTTGCGCCGCTCCTCAGCATCGCTGCGCTCTGCATCGTCGCCGGCGCCACCGCTCATTTGCGCCGCTCCTCAGCATCGCTGCGCTCTGCATCGTCGCCGGCGCCACCGCTCATTTGCGCCGCTCCTCAGCATCGCTGCGCTCTGCATCGTCGCCGGCGCCACCGCTCATTTGCGCCGCTCCTCAGCATCGCTGCGCTCTGCATCGTCGCCGGCGCCACCGCTCACAGTGCGCCACCGCTCACAGTGCGCCCGCTCATATGGCACCGCCCAGTTCGCCCGGCATCGCCACGGCCTCGTGGAACTCGTCCAGACCAGTGAGCTCGTGGCCCATCCGGTCGCGCTTGGTCATCAGGTACCGGATGTTGTCGGCGTTGGCGCGCACCGGCAGGGCCACTCGCTCGGTGATCTGCAGGCCGTAGCCGTCCAGACCCACCCGCTTGGCCGGGTTGTTGGTCAGTAGCCGCATCGAGTGCACTCCGAGGTCGACCAGTATCTGGGCGCCGATCCCGTAGTCGCGGGCGTCGGCGGGCAGGCCCAGCTTGAGGTTGGCGTCAACAGTGTCGTCCCCGGCGTCTTGGAGCTGGTAGGCCTGCAGCTTGTGCAGCAGACCGATGCCGCGGCCCTCATGACCGCGCATGTAGAGCACCACCCCGCGGCCCTCACGCGCCACCATCGCCATCGCGGCATCCAACTGCGGCCCGCAGTCACAGCGCCGGGACCCGAACACGTCGCCGGTCAGGCACTCCGAGTGCACCCGCACCAGCACGTCGGCGCCGTCGGAAATGTCGCCGCGCACCAGCGCCACGTGCTCGACGTCTTCGTAGATGCTGGTGTAGCCGATCGCGCGAAAGTCTCCGTGCAGCGTCGGGATGCGCGCCTCGGCGACGCGGACGATGTGCTTTTCGTGCTTGCGCCGCCAGGAGATCAAATCGGCGATGGTGATCATCGCCAGCCCGTGCTCGTCGGCAAAGACCCGCAACTCATCGGTCTGGGCCATCGACCCCTCGTC
>NZ_LQPW01000177.1 GCF_002116635.1 Mycobacterium szulgai
AGCGGCTCGGTTGACCAGCCTCCCCGACGAGCAAGAAATACCCGTCAACGGCACACCGATCTGATTCCCATTAGGCTGACCCGTGTGACTGTCGAGCCGCCGCCTGAGCACGTGTTGGCGGCGTTCGGGCTGACCGGCGTACAACCTGCGCTTTTGGGCGCTAGCTGGGAGGGCGGCTGGCGCTGCGGCGAGGTCGTGTTGTCGACCGTGGCCGACCATGCCCGCGCGGCTTGGTCGGCGCGGGTGCGCGAGACGTTGTTCGTCGACGGGGTGCGCCTGGCCCGGCCGGTCCGCTCGACGGACGGCCGCTACGTGGTTTCCGGCTGGCGGGCAGACACATTCGTCGCCGGCACACCGGAGGCTCGCCATGACGAAGTCGTCTCGGCGGCGGTGCGGCTGCACGAAGCCACCGGAAAGTTAGAGCGCCCACGATTCCTCACCCAAGGGCCCACCTCCCCCTGGTCGGACATCGACGTCTTCATCGCCGCCGACCGTGCCGCCTGGGAAGAACGACCGCTGCAGTCGATTCCACCGGGGGCACGCACGGCCCCGGCGACCGCAGACGCCGAACGATCGATCGAGCTGGTCAATCAACTCGCCACCCTGCGCAAGCCGACCCGCAGTCCAAATCAGCTCGTGCACGGAGACCTCTACGGCACAGTGCTTTTCATCGGGACCGCCGCGCCCGGGATCACCGACATCACGCCGTACTGGCGGCCGGCGTCGTGGGCGGCCGGAGTGGTCGTCGTCGACGCGCTGTCCTGGGGCGAGGCCGACGACGGACTAATCGAGCGGTGGAGCGCTTTACCGGAATGGCCCCAAATGTTGTTGCGCGCCTTGATGTTCCGCTTGGCCGTGCACGCCTTGCATCCGCGGTCCACCGCCGAGGCGTTCCCCGGTCTGGCGCGCACCGCGGCCCTGGTGCGGCTGGTGCTCTAACGCTGGCCGGGAAACTCGTGGCGGACCTCGGTCAGGGCGATACGGCCGTCTACGGCCAGCACACCTTCGGCGCGCAGTAGCTCCAACTGGCGTGTGGTCAGGTGCCGGGCCGGTCGTCCCGAGGCGGTGATCACCCGGTGCCAGGGCAGGTCAGAGGAATCGACCCGCATGATCCAGCCGACGATGCGGGGACTGGAAAGCCCTGCGACAGAGGCGATGTCGCCGTAGGTGGCGACCCTGCCGGACGGGATCGACGCGACCAGCGAACGCACCAGTTCGACTTGCTCGTCGGTGATCGCCGCCACGGGTCAGCGGGCCTTCAGCAGGTTGCGGATCAACGCTGCGGTCTGCGCGGGCATGGCTTGTGGCACCATGTGTCCGCAATCGAACTCCAGCAGTTCGAACTCGTCTCCGAGTCGGTCTTGCAACGCCGAGATGAGCTGAGGGCTGACGTACTGCGGGTCGGCGCGTGCCGCACGGACCAACGTGGTCGGCGTCCCCGGGTTCGGAAGCGCGATGTCGCGCGCCAACTCGCTCCAGTAGCACACCATCGCCGCCAGGTTTATCCGCCAGCTGCACCGTCCGTTCGGCAATGCGATGAGGTGCTCGGCTACTTCGGCGTCGAGCACGGCCGGGTCCACATCCGACCAGGCGCCGAATGCCTTCTCCGCGCGTGCCTCCGCGGGGTCCGTGTAGTCGGGATAGGCCACCATCGCGTCGACGACCTCACGCACCTGGTTGCCGTCCAGGGCAACGGCGGGATCCAGCAGGATCAGCGCCGCCACCAGGTCGGGGCGAGCGGCGGCCAGCTGCAGGGCAATGGCACCGCCGAACGAGTGTCCAACGACCACTACCGGGCCATCGGCCGCAGCGTCGACCAGGGCGGCCAACGCGGAAACATTGGCATCGATGCTCCAGGGTGCGGCCCACGAAGATCTGCCGTGGCCCAGCAGATCGGGTGCGGCGACAGTCGTTTCAGGCAGGTAGCCGGACAACAGTTCCCAGGCCTGGCCGTGTTCGGTGACTCCATGGATCGCCAACACCTCCACCGGACCGGCCGGGCCGTAGCGGTGCACGTGAAGGTCGGCGGTCACGCGTCGATAATGCCAGCAGCGCCGCAGCGGCTTTTACGCCCTCGCGGCCCCGGTGGCGGGCTAGGATACCGCTCACGTGAGGCGGTTGAGACCCAACGGGGGCATCAATGGGCAGTATCAAACGTGGGTGGGCGCTGACGGGACAGAGCTGGCAGGTTTTGAAGCGCGACCGATCGCTGGTCATCTTCCCGGTGCTGTCGTCCATCTTCGCGCTTCTTGCAGTGGCGGCAATCTGGGTATCGGCACTGCTCGCAAAGGG
This sequence comes from Mycobacterium szulgai, assembly GCF_002116635.1. Lineage (GTDB taxonomy): Bacteria > Actinomycetota > Actinomycetes > Mycobacteriales > Mycobacteriaceae > Mycobacterium > Mycobacterium szulgai. Next base: position 2,293 of record NZ_LQPW01000177.1, read on the forward strand.
TTTGTTCGCAGGACATCAGACTGGCAAGCATGATCCTGTCCTCTACGTCGCCGGTCTGGCGACGGCATACGTATCGACATTCATCGCCATCTTCTTCAACGTGGCGCTCGCCGCGTGCGCGGTGCGGTCAATGCGTGGCGAGGACACCAAGGTCGCCGAAGGTATCAGCGCCGCCGCGCGCCGGATCGGTCCCATCCTCGGCTGGACCTTCGTGGCGACAACCGTTGGCTTGATCCTGCGTGCGCTCGAGGAGCGCTTGCCGGCGCTGGGCAGGATCGTCGTCTATCTGGCCGGCGCCGCCTGGGCGATCGCGACGTTTTTCGTGATCCCGGTGGTCGCGCTGGAAGGCACGGGCCCGATTCAGTCGCTGAAGCGCTCGGCGGGCGTGGTGAAGGCACGGTGGGGAGAGGGAGCGACTGGAGCCGCCACAATAGGTTTGGCGACCTTTCTGATCAGCCTCGCCATCGTGCTCGTCGGCGGGGCAGGTGGGGTTGCGCTGATCTCGATTCGCCTGCTGCCGTTGGGCGTAGCCGTTCTGGCCGTCACGGTCGCGGCGGTCATCGTCGTCTCGTTCATCTCAAGTGCGCTGAGTCAGATATTCCGTGTCGCCGTCTACCAATACGCGGTCAGCGGCGAGGCGCCGGGTGAGTTTGACCGCGAGATGCTGCAGTTGGCGTTCGTGCGGCGCTAGTCGAAGGGTCTTGTCGGACCCTTCTGATTGCATGCCGTTATGTCATTCAGTTGGGGCGCCGAGGCGCGGGGGATTCTGACATCGGGTGTGCGCGGCTTGGTGCGCATCCTCGGGGGTCCCGGGACCGGTAAGAGCAGCTTGCTGGTCGAGGCGGCGGTTGCGCACATCGAGGCCGGTGTCGATCCGGAATCGGTTCTGCTGCTTACCGGTTCGGGCCGGCTCGGGATGGCGGCGCGCAGCACGTTGACGACGGTGTTGCTGGGATCGCGCCGCGGCACTCCGCGTCGTGCCGCGGTTCGAGATCCGTTGGTACGCAGCGTGCACAGCTATGCCTACGCGGTGTTGCGGCGGGCCGCCGAGCGTGCGGGCGACGCGCCGCCGCGGCTGGTCACCAGCGCTGAACAAGACGCCATCATCCGCGAATTGCTGGCCGGTGACCTGGAAGACGGATCGGCCGCGGCGACGAGCTGGCCGGCACATCTGCTGCCGGCGCTGAGCACCGCCGGCTTTGCCACCGAGTTGCGAGACCTGTTGGCGCGCTGCTCGGAACGTGGAGTGGATCCCCTGGATCTGGAACGACTGGGCCGGCGGTGCGGGCGCCCGGAATGGAGCGCCGCCGGTCAATTCGCCCGACAGTACGAGCAGGTGATGCTGCTGCGTGCGGCGGTGGGCACTGCGGCACCTCAAGCCAGCGCGCCGGCACTGGGCGCCGCCGAACTGGTCGGGGCCGCTTTGGAGGCCTTCGCGGTCGATCCCGAATTGCTGGCCGCCGAGCGCGGGCGGATCCGGATCCTGTTGATCGACGATGCGCAACAGCTCGACCCCCAGGCAACCCGGCTGGTGCGGGCGTTGGCCGGGGGCACTGAACTGACCCTGGTTGCCGGCGATCCGAATCAGGCGGTATACGGCTTCCGGGGTGGTGAGCCCACCGGGCTACTCGCCGACGAAGGACCGGCGGTGAGATTGACTGTGTCGCAACGTTGTTCACCCGCTGTGGCGCGCGCCGTCAGCTGCATCGCCGGGCGGTTGCCCGGAGGCAGCGCCGGGCGGGAAATTGAGGGCACCGGCGACGACGGGTCGGTATCGGTGCGGCTGGCGAGTTCGGTGCACGCGGAGGCGGCGATAATTGCCGACGCGCTGCGGCGTGCGCATCTCATTGACGGGGTGCCCTGGTCGCAGATGGCGGTGATCGTCAGGTCGGTGCCGCGAGCTGCCGTGCGGCTGCCGCGGGCTTTGGCTGCCGCCGGGGTCCCAGTGGCCATTCCTACCTCCGGCGGGTCGTTGTGTGATGACCCCGCGGCGCGTGCCCTGCTCACTGTCCTGGCTGCGACCGCTGACGGGCTCGACGGCGACCGGGCGCTGGCCCTGCTGGCCGGGCCCATTGGCCGAGTCGATCCGGTCGCACTTCGGCAGCTGCGGCGTACCTTGCTGCGCAACCAGGCCGGCTGCGTGCCAAGCGAATTCGCTGATCTGCTGGTGGACATCCTTACCGGCGACACACCGTTGACGGGCCCGCAGTCAAGCGCGCTGCGCCGGGTGCGCGCCGTGCTGGCCGCGGCCGCTCGCTGCCATCGGGACGGACAAGACCCGCGGTACACATTGTGGGCGGCGTGGCATCGGTCCGGTCTGCAACGGCGCTGGCTGGCGGCCATCGAGCGGGGCGGTCCGGCCGGCGCGCAGGCCGCCCGGGACCTGGAAGCGGTGACCGGGTTGTTCGACATCACCGACCACTATGTGTCGCGCACCGCGGGCGCGTCGCTGCGTGGACTCGTCGAGCACGTCGCGGCCTTGCAGCTACCCAGTGTGAGCCGCGAGCCGGTAGCGCAGACAGAGCAGGTCAAGGTGCTCAGCGCACATGCCGCGTTGGGCCATGAATGGGATTTCGTGGTCATCGCGGGCCTACAGGAAGGGTTGTGGCCCAATACGATTCCACGCGGTGGCGTCCTGGCCACCCAGCGGCTGCTCGATGAGCTCGACGGCGTCACCGCGGATGCGTCGGTTCGCGCGCCATTGCTGGCCGAGGAGCGCCGGCTGCTGGTCTCGGCGATGGGGCGGGCTCGACGGCGCCTACTGGTGACGGCGGTCGACAGTGACACCGACGGCGGCCAGCAGGTCGCGTTGCCGTCGGTATTCCTGCACGAGATTGCGCAGTTGACCGGGGATAACGATGCGATGCAGCCGGTCTCGGCTCCGCGGGTGTTGTCGACCGCCGCGGTGGTGGGCCGGTTGCGTGGTGTGGTGTGTGCACCCGATGGCGTGGTTACTGATGTTGTCAGGGCTTGTGCCGCAAAGCAATTGGCCCGGCTGGCTCAAGCCGGTGTACCAGGTGCCGATCCGGCCGGGTGGCACGGGTTGATTCCGATCAGTACCACCGACCCCCTGCGCGACGCCGGCGATGTGGTCGCATTAACACCGTCGACCCTGCAGACACTCAACGACTGCCCCCTGCGCTGGCTGGCCGAACGGCACGGGGCAACCAACCCGCGCGAACTTCGGTCCACCGTGGGTTCGTTGCTACACGCACTCATCGCCGATCCGGCCAAGAGTGAACCGCAGTTGCTGGCCGAGTTGGACCGGGCGTGGAAGCATTTGCCTTTCGAGGCGCAGTGGTATTCGGCTAACGAACTTGCGCGGCATCGGGCCATGATTGCCGCCTTTGTCGACTGGCGCGCGCGCTCCCGGCGCGAACTCACCGAAGTCGGCGTCGAGGTCGACATCGACGGTGTCCTCGGTCGACTGCGCGAGGACGGTGGCGCGGTTCGGCTGCGTGGCCGCGTCGACAGGCTGGAGCGTGACGCGGCGGGCCGGCTGGTGATCGTCGATGTCAAAACGGGCAAGACGCCGGTGACCAAGGATGACGCCCAGCAACACGCGCAGCTCGCGATGTACCAGCTGGCGGTGGCCGAAGGTTTGGTGTCTTCTGGCGAAGAGCCGGGCGGAGCCCGACTGGTTTACCTGGCAAAGAGCGGCGCCGCCGGCGCAACCGAACGCCAGCAGGATCCCCTCACACCCGCCGCGCGTGAGCAATGGCGCGGACTGGTCCGGCAGGCTGCGGACGCGACCGCCGGGCCGCAATTCGTCGCCCGGCGCAACGCGGGCTGCTCGCATTGCCCGATCCGGCCCGCTTGCCCGGCCCACGCCGACGGGACACAGTCGTGAGCACCGCGACAGTGCAGTACAGCCCTGCCGAATTGGCTAGTGAGCTAGGGCTTTTCCCGCCCACCGACGAGCAGGCCGCCGTCATCTCGGCGCCGCCGGGCCCACTGGTCGTGATCGCCGGGGCCGGCGCCGGAAAGACCGAGACGATGGCTGCGCGAGTGGTCTGGTTGATCGCCAACGGCTACGCCGAAGCAAGCCAGGTGCTCGGGTTGACGTTCACCCGCAAGGCGGCGGGCCAGCTGCTGCGCCGCGTCCGGTCCCGGCTGGCCCGATTGGCCGGCCTCGGACTGGGCTCAGCCGCGCCGGTAGCCGGCTCGCCGGCGGTCAGCACCTACCACGCATTCGCGGGCTCGTTGCTGCGTGAGTTCGGCCTGCTGTTGCCCGTCGAGCCCGATACCAGGTTGCTCAGCGAGACCGAGCTGTGGCAACTCGCCTTCGATGTCGTCAACGGCTATGACGGGCAGCTGAGCACCGACAAAAACCCCGGGGCGGTTACCTCGATGGTGCTGCGGTTGTGGGGTCAGCTCGCCGAACACTTGGTGGACACCGGGCAGCTGCGCGATACCCATGTCGAGCTGGAACGGCTGGTTCATGTTTTGCCGCCGGGCCCCTACCAGCGCGACAGCGGCCCCAGTCAGTGGCTATTGCGGATGCTGGCCACCCAGAACGAGCGGGCCGAACTGGTGCCCCTGCTCGATGCCGTGCAGGAGCGCATGCGGGCGGGCAAGGTCATGGACTTCGGCATGCAGATGGCGTCCGCGGCGCGGTTGGCGGCGACCTTCCCGCAGGTTGGCCGCGATCTGCGCAGCCGTTACCGAGTGGTGCTGCTCGACGAGTACCAGGACACCGGGCACGCTCAGCGTGTCGCATTATCGTCGTTGTTCGGCGGCGGTGTCGACGATGAGTTGGCGCTGACGGCGGTTGGCGACCCCATTCAGTCGATCTACGGCTGGCGGGGTGCTTCGGCGACCAATCTGCCGCGGTTCACCACCGACTTTCCGTTGTCGGACGGCAGCCCGGCGCCTGTCCTGGAGCTGCGCACCAGCTGGCGCAACCCGCCCCGAACGCTGCAGGTGGCCAACGCCATTTCGGCGGAGGCCCGGCGGCGATCGGTGAAGGTGCGCGCCTTGCGCTCGCGTCCGGACGCCCAGCCCGGCACCGTCCGGTGTGCACTCTTGGCCGACGTGCGCGCCGAACGCGAGTGGATCGCCGATCACCTGGAGAAGCATTACCAACGCGCCCGGGCCGACGGGGTCAATCCACCCACCGCCGCGGTACTGGTGCGCCGCAATGCGGACGCCGCACCCATCGCAGACGTACTGCGCGCCCGCGGAATTCCCGTGGAAGTCGTCGGCCTGGCCGGCCTGCTGTCCATCCCCGAAGTCGCCGAGGTCGTTGCGATGTTGCGGCTGGTCGCCGACCCCACGGCCGGTGCCGCCGCGATGCGAGTGCTCACCGGTTCGCGGTGGCGGCTCGGTGCCAAAGACCTCGCCGCGCTGTGGCGGCGCGCGCTGGCGCTGGTCGGCGGCCAGCCGCCCAACCCATCGCCTTTGCCAGAGTCGGTGGCGATGGCGGCCCATACGGACACCGACACCGCGTGTTTGGCCGACGCCATCTGCGACCCCGGTCCACCCGACCGGTATTCGGTGGCTGGATACCAGCGCATCGCAGCGCTGGCCGCCGAATTGAACGCCCTGCGCAGCCACCTCGACCATTCGCTGCCCGACCTCATCGCCGAGGTACGGCGGATATTGGGCATCGACTGCGAAGTCCGGGCCGCATCGGCGGCCGCGGGGGAGTGGGCGGGCGCCGAGCATCTGGACGCCTTTGCCGACGTTGTTGCCGCCTACGCCGAAACGGCAAGCGGCACATCGAATCAGCCCTCGGTGGCTGGCCTGCTCGCCTACTTGGACGTGGCCGCGATGGTGGAGAACGGGTTGGCGCCCGCCCAAGTCGTCGTTGCCCGCGATCGGGTCCAGGTGCTCACTGTGCACGCCGCAAAGGGTTTGGAATGGCAAGTGGTGGCGGTGGCACATCTGTCCGGCGGATCCTTTCCGTCGACCGTGTCGAGAAGCAGCTGGCTCACCGACGCCGGTGAGTTGCCGCCGCTGCTTCGGGGCGATCGCGCCTCGACAGGGGCTCTCGGTATTCCGGTCCTGGATACTTCGGCCGTCACCAATCGGAAACAGTTGTCGGACAAGATCTCCGAACATCGTCAGCAACTCGACCAGCGACGCGTCGACGAGGAACGCCGGCTTTTGTATGTGGGCGTCACCCGAGCCGAGGACACCCTGCTGGTATCGGGCTATCAGTGGGGACCCAGCGGAATCAAACCGCGTGGTCCGTCGGATTTTCTGGTCGAGCTCAAAGGCATCATCGACCACTCGGCGCAGGGCGGTGATCCCTGCGGGATTGTCGAGCACTGGGCCCCCGCGCCGGCCGATGGCGAACGAAACCCTCTGTGCGACAATGCTATCGAAGCGATCTGGCCCGCTGAACCGCTAACGCGCCGTGGCGACGTCGAGCGCGGGGCCGCGCTGGTGGCTGAGGCCATGTCGCCGGCTGGAGCCGATCCGCAGGTCGATACCGGCGCCGATGCCGGGGATGATGTCGAGGGTTGGGCCGCCGACGTCGACGCGTTGTTGGCTGAGCGTGCACGTGCGACACAACCACCTGCCCTTTCGCTGCCGGCCCAGTTATCGGTGAGTGGGCTGGTGGAGCTGGCCCGCGATCCTGTCGGGGCCGCGCTGCGACTGAAGCACCGGCTGCCGGCGCGCCCGGATCCGCACGCCTTGTTGGGCAACGCTTTTCACTCCTGGGTCCAGCAGTTCTACGGCGCCGAGTTGCTGTTCGATTTGCGCGACATTCCCGGCGCCGCGGACTCCGGGGTCGGCGACTCCGAAGAATTGGCGGCGTTGCAGGCGGCGTTCGCCCAGTCGAAGTGGGCGGCTCGCACACCGATCGCAGTCGAGGTGCCATTTGAAATGCCGATTGGTGACACCGTGGTGCGCGGCCGCATCGACGCGGTATTCGCCGACGCCGATGGCGGCTTCACGGTGGTGGACTGGAAGACCGGCGAGCCGCCACACGGGCGCGAAGCTATGCGGCAAGCCGCGGTCCAGCTTGCCGTCTACCGGCTGGCATGGGCGGCATTGCGCGGCTGCCCGGCATCGGCGGTACATACCGCCTTTTACTACGTGCGCACCGGATCCACCCTGGTCCCCGATGTGCTGGCCCATCCCGCGGAGCTGGCCGCCCTGCTGGCCGACTCCGGACGAGCTAGCGAGGCCTGAGCGTGGTTACATGTGTCTCGTGCGCTGGGTTGAGCCGATGACGGACCGCTGTGGGCAGCGTTAGGTCGCGACTGAGCGGTCTGGATCAAAGGCTGACCGCCCAGCCCAGCTATGCGCTGGTCGGCGTGCTGCGCATCCCGCAGGGACAAGCCAGCCCCGCTCGCATCATTTCTCGTCGCATCACCATCGCGCTGGTGGCGTTGTTCATCGCCGCGATCGCCGTTTATCTCGACCGCGACGGCTATCACGACGCGCGCGGCGAGCAAGTGTCATTTCTCGATTGCCTGTACTACGCGGCGGTGACGCTGTCGACGACCGGATACGGCGACATCACGCCGGTTTCTGAATTCGCCCGCGCGGTCAACGTCTTGGTCATCACACCCCTGCGGATCGCGTTCCTGATCTTGTTGGTCGGCACGACGCTCGAGGTCGTCACCGAAACGTCCCGTCAGGCACTGAAGATCCAGCGCTGGAGGAGCAAAGTGCGTAACCACACCATCGTCATCGGCTACGGCACGAAGGGAAAAACGGCCGTCGCCGCCATGCTCGGTGACGCGGTGACTCCCGGCGAAATCGTCGTCGTCGACACCGACCGGTCCGCCCTCGACCGCGCCGCGGCCGCCGGCCTGGTCACCGTGAACGGCGACGCAACCAAATCCGACGTGCTGCGCCTGGCCGGGGCTCAACATGCCGCCTCGATCATCGTCGCCACCAGCCGTGACGACACCGCCGTGCTGGTCACGCTGACGGCGCGGGAAATCGCGCCCAAAGCCAAGATCGTGGCGTCCATCCGGGAGGCCGAGAACCAGCACCTACTACAGCAATCCGGCGCCGACTCGGTCGTGGTTTCCTCGGAAACAGCCGGCCGGCTGCTCGGCATCGCCACCACGACCCCAAGCATCGTGGAGATGATCGAAGACCTGCTGACGCCGGATGCCGGGCTGGCCATCGCCGAACGCGAGGTGGAGACGTCGGAGATCGGCGGGTCTCCGCGACATTTGCGCGACATCGTGCTCGGTGTGGTGCGCGACGGCCGGCTACTGCGCATCGGCGCGCCCGAGGTGGACGCCATTGAAGCCGCCGACCGACTGCTCTACATCCGCAACGTGGGGCACTAGTGCCCGAATTTCAACTGCACAGCGTCCCGTTGCTGTCGCGCGTCGGCGCCGACCGCGCCGACCACCTGCGCACCGACGTGGAAGCCGCCGCCGCGGGATGGGCGGACGGAGCGCTGCTGCGGGTGGATTCTCGCAGCCAGGTTTTGGTCGCCAACGGTCGAGTCGTGCTCGGCGCGACCGCGGCGCTGGGCGACAAGCCGCCGCCGGAGGCCGTATTCCTGGGCCGCATCGAGGGCGGCCGTCATGTCTGGGCCATTCGCGGCGCACTGGAGCCCTCCGAGGATCCCGATCTGCACGCCGAGGTGCTGAACATTCGTACGCTCGGCAAGATCATGGACGACGTGAGCAGTCAATTGGTGTCCTCGGCAACGGCCCTGCTCAACTGGCATGAAAGTGCCCGATTCAGTGCTCTGGACGGCACGCCAACGCGGCCGGCCCGAGGCGGCTGGTCCCGGGTCAACCCGCTCACCGGTCAGGAGGAGTTCCCGCGCATCGACCCGGCGGTGATCTGTCTGGTGCACGACGGCGGCGACCGGGCCGTGCTGGCCCGTCAGGCCGTGTGGCCGCAGCGAATGTTCTCGCTGCTGGCCGGGTTCGTCGAGGCGGGAGAATCGTTCGAAGTCTGCGTGGCCCGCGAGATCCGCGAGGAGATCGGGCTGACCGTTCGCGATGTGCGTTATCTGGGCAGTCAGCCCTGGCCGTTCCCGCGCTCGCTCATGGTCGGCTTCCACGCGTTGGCCGACCCCGACGAGGAGTTCTCGTTCAATGACGGCGAAATAACCGAAGCGTCCTGGTTCACCCGCGCCGAGGTCCGAGCCGGCCTGCAAGCCGGCGACTGGGCCAGCGCGTCGGACTCCAAACTGCTGCTGCCCGGCTCGATTTCGATCGCCCGGACCATTATCGAATCCTGGGCCTGCGACGACTGAAGGACAACTAGAGGAACTACTTGACCCGATCGCTGATGGTCTGAATAACGTTCGTAGCGATCCGCTCGGCCGGCTCGATGCCCAACACCCCGACCGACATCAATACCGTGTTCTTGGCCCGATACAGGTGGCTCCAGCCGTCATCGGTGATCCTCAGGGTGGATGCGTCCGGCTTGTCCAGGGTGAAGTCGTAGTTGGGGTCATGCAGGGCCATGCATGCATTCAGCGACGACTCCAGCTGGTCGAGTGCCTGGCGCGCGGCGTGTGCGTCCGGGTAGATCGCGACCGCCTGGCTGACGGAGTCGATCATTGCGGGCCCGCCGGGCTTCAGGTCGTCAGTCACTCCGCTATAGCCCGCGCTGCGGAACTCCAACCAGCCGCTGGCAAAGGTGAGGTCGCTGGTTCCGGCCGCCCGGCACGGGCCGGGGGCATTCATGTCCCCCTGCGGTGGATGGCGCAGGTCGGAATGTTCGTGTGAGGTCAGCTCGTCGTAGTTGGCGATACGGCGCACTTCTTCGACGCTGACGATCAGCGCGTCGGCACCCGAGGCGGTAGTGGTGGGCGTCGACTTGGCCGCCGTGCCGTTGTGAGAACACGCGGTGATCGCGGCGACCGCACAGCACGTGACGAAGGCCGACCTGCCGGCACGGGCAGCGGCGGTCCGAATTCTGCGGGTGGAGCCGTTGGGCCTCATCGTCGGTAGCCGTTTTCTGCGGACTGCCGTCCGCGGTCGCTTTGGCGTTATGGTACCGACGGGGTCACCCCCAATGTGCGCCAACCACGCGGCCGTGTCGGTCCGCGATCAGCTGGCCAGCTTGTTTTTAACCTCACCCGCGCTCGGATTGGTCATCGTCGTGCCGTCGGCGAACTTCACCGTCGGCACCGTCCTATTGCCCCCGTTGACCGAACCGACGAATTCCGCGGCCGCGGCGTCGTGCTCGATATCGACCTCGTCGTAGGAGATCCCGTTGGCCTTGAGCGCTGTCTTGAGCCGATGGCAGTAACCACACCACGAGGTGGTGTAGATGGTGAGCGCAGCGTTGGTCATAGCCCGATAACGTAACCGGGCGAAGAACCATTCCGTGCACCGGCCGGCTGCGAATGGCGTGGCGACACGCCAGCTTTGTCGGACATCCCTGTCACTATGAAAGCCAAGATGAACGCCATGCCGATGGTCGCTGACCAATTGACCACCGGGCTTGATGAAGAGCAGCGCGAAGCAGTGCTGGCTCCGCGCGGCCCGGTATGTGTGCTCGCGGGCGCCGGAACCGGCAAGACCCGCACCATTACCCACCGGATCGCCCAGCTCGTTTCCAGCGGTCATGTCGCCGCGGGCCAGGTGCTGGCCGTGACGTTCACCCAGCGTGCCGCGGGGGAGATGCGATCCCGGTTACGAGCGCTCGACGCCGCGGCGCAGAGCGGTTCGGGCGTCAGCGCCGTGCAGGCACTCACCTTTCATGCCGCCGCGCACCGCCAGCTGCGGTATTTCTGGCCGCGGGTGGTTGGCGACACCCGTTGGGAGCTGCTCGACACCAAGTTCGCCGCCGTGGCCCGGGCCGCCAGCCGCTGCCGGCTCAACACCAGCACCGACGATGTACGCGACCTCGCCGGGGAGATCGAATGGGCCAAGGCGTCCCTGATCGGCCCCGAGGAATATCCGGACGCGGTGGCGGCCGGGAGCCGTGACATCCCGATGGACGCCGCCAAAGTCGCACAGGTCTACACCGCGTACGAGGCGCTCAAGGTCCGCGACGAGAATCTCGCCCTGCTCGACTTCGATGACCTGCTGCTGCATACCGCCGCCGCGATCGAAAACGACATTGCCGTGGCCGAGGAGTTCCGCGACCGGTATCGCTGCTTTGTCGTCGACGAGTACCAGGACGTCACCCCGCTGCAGCAGCGCGTGCTGTCGGCCTGGCTCGGCGGTCGAGACGATCTGACGGTCGTCGGCGACGCCAACCAGACCATCTATTCGTTCACCGGCGCCTCACCGCGCTTCTTGCTCGACTTCTCGCGGCGGTTTCCCGACGCCACGGTCGTGCGCCTGGAGCGCGACTACCGGTCCACCCCGCAGGTGGTGTCGCTGGCCAACCAGGTGATCGCCGCCGCCCGAGGGCGCGTCGCGGGCAGCAAGCTGCAGCTGATCGGCCAGCGCGCGCCCGGTCCGGCGCCCTCGTTCCACGAGCACCCGGACGAGCCGGCCGAGGCCGCCGCGGTGGCGGCGTCGATCCAGCGGCTGATCGAATCCGGCACCGCGCCATCCGAAATCGCAATTCTCTACCGGGTGAATGCTCAGTCGGAGGTCTACGAGGAAGCGCTGACCGAGGCCGGCATCGCCTACCAGGTTCGTGGCGGTGAGGGATTTTTCAACCGTCAGGAAATCAAGCAGGCGCTGCTGGCCCTGCAACGCGCGTCCGAGCGCGGCACCGAGGGTCCGTTGCCCGAGGTGGTTCGCGGCCTCCTCGAACCGCTGGGGCTCACGGCCGAAGAACCCGTCGGTACTCGCGCCCGGGAGCGCTGGGAGGCGCTCACCGCCCTGGCTGAACTGGTCGACGACGAGGTCGCGCAACGCCCGCAGCTGCAGCTTCCCGGTCTGGTGGCCGAGCTGCGCAACCGGGCCGACGCCCGGCACCCACCGGTGGTTCAGGGGGTCACGCTGGCCTCGCTGCATGCCGCCAAGGGCCTGGAGTGGGACGCGGTGTTTCTGGTCGGCCTGGTCGACGGCACCCTGCCGATCTCGCACGCGTTGGCGCATGGCCCCGAAAGCGAACGCGTCGAAGAAGAGCGCCGGCTGCTCTACGTCGGAATCACCAGAGCCCGAGTGCATTTGGCGCTCAGCTGGGCGTTGGCACGCGCCGCGGGCGGGCGTCAGAGCCGCAAGCCGTCACGGTTCCTCAACGGCATCGCGCCTCAGGCGCAAGTCGAGCAGGCAGGCAAATCCCGGCGCAACCGAGGCACCGCCACTCGGTGCCGGATCTGCAACAACCCGCTGACTACGCCGGCCGCGGTCATGCTGCGGCGATGTGAATCTTGTGCCGGCGATGTCAACGAGGAGTTGCTGCTGCAGCTCAAGGCGTGGCGACTGGACATGGCCAAGGAGCAGAAGATGCCTCCATACATCATCTTCAGCGACAACACCCTGATCGCGATCGCCGAGCTGTTACCCACCGACGACGCGGCGCTGATCGCTATTCCGGGGATCGGCGCGCGCAAGTTGGAACAGTACGGTTCCGACGTGCTCGCGCTGGTTCGCCAAGCCCGTTGATAGACGAAACCGCAGGTCAGAAAATCGGTTGTCACCACCGGCGGCAAGCGTTTACCCTCGTAGACGCATATCGCCGGCTCGCGCTGAAGGCTGGCACGCGTACGAGAGGAGGGTGGCCACGATGATCGACAGCAACGCGTTCGGTGTAGGCGTGGCTGCCGCGGTGCCTAGCGCTGCAACTCCGCCCGCCGCCCATGCCGCCGTGCCGGCGGCAGCGGTCAAGCACCGTGTCGCCGCCGCGACTGAAGCGTCCGTGAATCGGGGCTCAACCTAGCTACCTAACGAGCCCGCCCGATGGCCACGGACCCGAAGTCAGCAGGATCCGTGGCCACAGTTTTTGGGTCGAGCACCTCCCGACCTGGTCCGGATCACTGAAAAGGACAGCCACCAGACCAGGAAGCAGGTGAATAGGACATGTCGGCCCCGACAGTCCCCAAACGAAGGCAGCTGGCCCTGCCGTGTCACGTCGGCGATCCCGACCTATGGTTCGCCGACACCCCAGCCGACCTCGAGCGCGCCAAGACGCTGTGCGTGGACTGCCCTGTGCGGCGTCAGTGCCTGGCCGCCGCGCTGGAACGCGCCGAACCCTGGGGAGTGTGGGGCGGCGAGATCTTCGAACGCGGCACGGTTATCAGCAGCAAGCGTCCGCGCGGACGTCCGCGTAAGGCCGCTGCCTAGACCTAGACCACGGCCGTGTCGGGCTCTGCGAAGCCGGGAATCAGTTCCTCGCTCAAGGCCTTGATCGGCACGTGTGCATCCAGTTGGCAGAGGATGGCTGCCACCGACGCGATCACCCGCATCGGGATCGCCAGCTTCGGTGGCAGGTCCATCTGCCGGGCGGCCTTGATCTGCGCTACCGAGCGGTCGATCTGACTCACCGTCATTCGCTGCAGCCACTTGCGGGTGTAGTGGAAGACCTCTACCTCGATGGGCTCGACGTACTGGCGCAGCATCTCGTCGATTTCGCGTACCGAAACCTGCTGTCCGCGCTGAATGAACCCGGCCTTCTCCATCGTCGGCAACAGCATGTCGTAGTTCTTGTCTCGGGCCAGGCGTATGGTCATCCCGAGCTCTATCGGGTAGCCGCCGGGCAGCGGCGCCACCGCCCCGAAGTCGATGACGCCCATCCGGCCGTCGGGCAGCAGCATGAAGTTCCCGGGGTGGGCATCGCCATGCAACATGCCCAACCGGCGTGGCGCGTCGAAGGTGAGCTCGAGCAGCAGAGTGCCCATCAGGTCGCGTTGTTCCGGCGTCCCGTGCCGGATGATCTGCGACATCGGCACACCGTCGATCCACTCCTGGATCACCACCTTCGGCGCACTGGCCACGATGTGGGGCACCACAAAGCGTGGGTGTCCGGCGTACGCCTTGGCGAATGCGCGCTGGTTGTCGGCCTCCAGCCGATAATCGAGCTCCATCTCGGTGCGCTCGATCAGTTCGTCGACGACGCCCTGCACGTCGGCACCCGGTGAAAGCTGCTTGAGCACGCCGACCATCCGCTGCATAGTCTTCAAATCCGCCCGCAGTGCCTCGTCGGCACCCGGGTACTGGATCTTGACGGCAACTTCGCGGCCGTCAGACCAGATCGCCTTGTGTACCTGGCCGATGCTGGCCGAAGCCACCGGAGTGTCGTCGAACGAGCTGAACCGCTCCCGCCACTTGGTACCGAGCTGTCCGTCGAGCACCCGATGTACCTTCGCCGCGGGCAACGGCGGGGCGTCCTTCTGCAGTTTTGTCAGCGCCTCGCGATAAGGCTCACCGAACTGCTCGGGGATGGCGGCTTCCATCACCGATAGCGCCTGGCCGACCTTCATCGCCCCGCCCTTGAGTTCACCCAGAACAGTGAAGAGCTGGTTGGCAGCCTTCTCCATCAACTCGGCGTTGACTTCGTCTTTGGATTTGCCGGTTAGTCGCTTACCGAAGCCCAGAGCCGCCCGGCCGGCCATGCCGACGGGCAGGCTGGCGAGCTTCGCGTTGCGCGCGGCGCGGCCACGCTTGATGTCTGACACACACCCATCATCCATGACCGCTGGTCGTTCGGGCCATTGATCTGACAACAACCGTTCGCAACCCTGCCGTCAACCTGGTCGTCATCGCTGCCGAGACCCCGCAACGTATGTAGTGTCTTGCACGTCGCAACGGCGCGATCTGTCGAAACCCCATGTCTGGAGGGTGGCCCGCGAAAAACCATGTCAGCTAAAACATCTCAGCACGACGCCGCCGAAGCCCTGTTCAGGGCGATCATCGAAACGCTGGACAAGCACCGCAAGGACCGCACCCTGACCGAAGGCGTGCTCGACGACCTGGCCAGGGCCTATGCCTCCATCGCGACGAACGTGCCGGAGCAGGGGCGTCAGGGATAGCTCAACACGAGCACAGCGGGTGCTTGGTCCACTGACGTGCCACGATGGATCCCGCGTTGAGGTCGAACTCCAGCGTGGCGTTGAGCGCCGACGGCGGATCGGGCGGCGCGTCCTGGCCGCGCACCGCCGCGATCACCCGGTTCACCTGACTGAGCGCCAGCGCCGCGGTTGCCAGCAACGTGGCCCGATCGGCCACTCCGACGGTGTCGCGCAGTTGGGCGGCAATAGCCGGCCACGCGGCGTCGCGGTCGCTGCGATGCAAATCTGCGCAGCCCAGGCAGCTCGTCACACCGGGAATGACCAGCGGTCCGACCAGCCCGGTTCCATCGCGAACCCGAACCGGAAGATGCGCGACACCCTTGTGGTGCAGGTCGCGCACCAGACGCGGATCGGCCACCAAGTAATCCGACAGCACCACCAGGTCCACGGTGGCCGATGTCATCGCGGCATGCGGCTGACTGCTCTGCCCCACCCGGGCGCCCGAGCAGCGCAGGGCCTGCGCGATCAGATCCGACAGCGGTCCGCGGCCGTGCACCCGAATCGACGGCGAGCGGCCCCGGGCAGCACGGCATCCCCGGGTGGCCACACCTGCGTCAACGAGCTGCGCCACGAGGTTGGCCAGCTCGTCGCCATCGACCAAGCCACGCTCGGCGGCATGGCGGCGCAACTCGGTCATCGCCATCGGTGAGCGCATGGACCGCAAGAGTGTGGCCAAACCCGCCGCGGTCAGACCGCCGGGCGGGCGGACCAGCACCGCGCGACGCGGGTCCCAGCCGACCTGCACGGCGCCGTCCGGCCGCATCAGCACCGGCATCGCCGGATCCAGGGCGTACGAGGACGGTGCGACCTGCGGCATGAGCCGAAACTGTGCCACGCCGGCGGCGAAGGCTCAGCTCAGTTATCCACAGGACCGGGGTCGTCGGGGTCCTGGCGGTCGTCCTCGAGCTCGGCGTCCAGCTGGGCATCTAATTGGGCAAGCGCCTCGTCGATACCACTGGTGTCGCCGCCGATGATCCGGTCGATGAAGGCGGCCGGGTCATCGAGGTCCTCGGCGTGGGGGAGCAGGTCCGGGTGCTGCCAAACGCCGTCGCGGGCATCGATACCGGCTGCCTGCGTCAGGCGCTCCCACAGTGCGCCGGCCTCGCGCAGCTTGCGTGGCCGCAGTTCCAGGCCGACCAGCGTCGCGAAGGTTTGTTCGGCCGGGCCGCCGCTGGCCCGGCGCCGGCGCAGCGTCTCGGACAGCGCTCCCGTGCCCGGAATCCGCTCGCCAAGCGCATCGGTGACCACCGTCTGCACCCAGCCTTCGATCAGGGCGAGCAGCGTCTCAAGCCGCTCGAGCGCCTGCGTTTGCGCCGGCGTCGCTTTCGGCTCGAACACGCCCTGGCTCAGCAACTGCTCCATCGCCGCTGGATCGGCCAGCGACGCTGGGTTGAAATCGCGGGCCAGCTCCTCGATTCCGGTCATGTCGATCTTCATGCCCATGGCGTAGGCCTCAACGGCACCCAGCAACTGGCTGGCCAGCCAGGGAACATGGCTGAACAGCCGGTGATGAGCGGCCTCCCGGGCGGCCAAGAACGTCAGGATTTCGCTGCGCGGCTGCTCGAGGCCGGACGCGAAGGATTCGACGGCATCCGGCAGGATCGCCCCGATGCCCTTGGGGCCCAGC
Organism: Mycobacterium szulgai; assembly: GCF_002116635.1. Lineage (GTDB taxonomy): Bacteria > Actinomycetota > Actinomycetes > Mycobacteriales > Mycobacteriaceae > Mycobacterium > Mycobacterium szulgai. Next base: position 18,774 of record NZ_LQPW01000177.1, read on the forward strand.
GGCAGACCGATGTCGGTGGACGTCAGCACTTCGCGCGACAGCCGGCCCAGTGCCTGGCCCAGCTGGGAACCGAACGCGATCCCACCCATCTGCGACATCATCGACAGCAACGGGCCGGCCATGTTCTTGGCCTCCTCGGGCAGCGACGACACCCACACCGAGGAGATCTGCTGAGCCATCGGATCGCACAGCCGCTTCCAGGTCTCGAGGGTGTTGTCGACCCAGTCGGTCGGGCTCCACCCCACCGCCTTGATGGTGCCGGCGGGCAGCGCGGTGGCGCCGTTCAGCCAGGTCTCGGCCAGGTGCACCGCGTCGGCGATTGCCGAGTTGGTGGTTGCCGGAATGGGCGCGACGAACCCGATCGAGCTCGACGCGACCTGTCGGGCCAGGTCATAGTTCACCGGGCCGGCGTCTTTGCCCGCTGCCATTGCGGTTCCGACGCCGCCGAACATCTCGCCCAGACGGGTGAAAAGCTGCCCCAGATCGGCCATGTTGAATTCCGCGCCCTGGCCGAACGCGCCGAAGGGTCCCGACGGACCAGAGGGGTTAGCCTCCGAACCGGAGTCGGGATCGTTCTTTGCGCGCTTGTCGCGATCGGGGTCTTCTCCGGAGGAGAAGCCGAAAGGCAGGTCAGCCATGAGGTCAACGGTACCCACCCGGAGAACAGAAAGCGGCATCCGCCGTCACGCTCGCAGCTGAACGGGCCCGGTTAGTGTATGCGGCGTGAACAGGCGGATTTTGACCCTGATGGTCGCGTTGGTGCCGATTGTGGTGTTCGGCGTGCTACTCGCGGTGGTGACGGTGCCGTTTGTGTCACTGGGCCCGGGACCGACTTTCGACACCCTGGGTGAGGTCGACGGCAAGCAGGTCGTCCAGATCGAGGGAACCGCCACCCACCCGACGTCGGGCCATCTGAATATGACGACGGTGTCCCAGCGTGACGACCTGACCCTGGGTGAGGCCCTCACCCTGTGGCTGTCGGGCCAAGAGCAGCTGGTTCCCCGCGACCTGGTCTACCCCCCGGGCAAGTCGCGTGACGAAGTCGACAAGGAGAACAACGCCGACTTCAAACAGTCCGAGGACAGTGCGGAATACGCTGCGCTGGGGTATCTGAAGTATCCGGTGGCGGTTACCGTCGCGAGCGTCAGCGATCCCGGACCGTCTATGGGCAAGCTCAAGCCCGGTGACGCTATCGACGCCGTCAACGGCACTCCGACGGCCACCGTAGAGCAGTTCACCACGCTGCTGAAGAAGACCAAGCCCGGTCAGGTGGTGACGATCGACTTCCGCCGCAAGAACGAGCCGGCCGGCGTCGCCGAGATCACACTGGGCACCAACAAGGATCGCGACTACGGATTCATGGGCGTCGCCGTGCTAGATGCGCCGTGGGCACCCTTCGTTATCGACTTCAACCTCGCCAACATCGGTGGACCGTCGGCCGGCCTGATGTTCAGCCTGGCTGTGGTCGACAAGCTCACCACCGGCGACCTGGTCGGATCGACCTTCGTGGCAGGCACCGGGACCATCTCGGTGGACGGCAAGGTCGGGCCCATCGGCGGAATCACCCACAAGATGGCCGCCGCCCGCTCGGCCGGTGCAACGGTGTTCCTGGTGCCGGCCAAGAATTGCTACGAGGCGACCTCCGATATCCCGTCGGGGCTGAAGCTGGTCAAGGTCGAGACGCTCGGCTCTGCGGTGGACGCCTTGCACGCGATGACGTCGGGTGCGCCGACACCAAGCTGCTAACACCCTGGAATGCGTACAGTTGTGACCGTCGGGAAAAAAGAGCAGGGAGCGTAGCCAGTGGGAATGCGGCCCGCCGCGAGGATGCCGAAACTAACTCGGCGTAGCCGGATTCTGATCCTGATCGCACTGGGTGTGATCGTGTTGCTGCTGGCTGGTCCGCGGCTGATCGACGCCTACGTGGACTGGCTATGGTTCGGGGAGCTGGGCTATCGCTCGGTGTTCACCACCGTTCTGGTGACCCGCATCGTGGTGTTCCTGGTGGCCGGGTTGCTGGTGGGCGGCATCGTGTTCGGCGGGCTCGCACTGGCCTACCGCACCCGCCCGGTGTTCGTGCCCAACAACGACAACGATCCGATTGCCCGCTATCGCGCCGTGGTGATGAGCCGGCTGCGGATGGTGGGCATCGGCATCCCCACCGCGATCGGTGTGCTGGCCGGGGTGGTGGCGCAAAGCTACTGGGTGCGGATTCAGCTGTTCCTGCACGGCGGCGACTTCGGCGTCACCGATCCACAGTTCGGCAAGGATCTGGGCTTCTACGCATTCGAGTTGCCGTTCTACCGGTTGCTGCTCAGCTACCTGTTCGTAGCGATCTTCCTTGCGTTCATCGCGAACCTGGTCGCGCACTACCTCTTCGGCGGTATCCGGTTGTCCGGACGCAGCGGCGCGCTGAGCCGCTCGGCACGCGTCCAGTTGGTCAGCCTGGTCGGAATCCTGGTGTTGCTCAAGGCCGTCGCCTACTGGCTGGATCGCTATGAGCTGCTGTCGCATACCCGCGGCGGCAAGCCGTTCACCGGCGCCGGCTACACCGACATCAACGCTGTGCTGCCGGCCAAGCTGATCCTACTGGCCATCGCCGTGATTTGTGCGGCCGCGGTTTTTTCCGCGATTGTCTTGCGGGACTTGCGGATTCCGGCTATCGGCCTGGTGCTGCTACTGCTTTCGTCGTTGATCGTCGGTGCCGGCTGGCCGTTGATCGTCGAGCAGATCAGCGTCAAACCCAATGCCGCGCAAAAGGAAAGCGAATACATCAGCCGAAGTATCACCGCGACCCGGCAAGCCTACGGCCTGACCTCGGATGTGGTGACCTATCGCAACTACACCGGCGACGGCCAGGCCACTGCCCAGCAGGTCGCTGCCGACCGCGCCACCACCTCCAACATCCGGCTACTCGACCCTACGATCGTCAGCCCGGCGTTCACCCAGTTCCAGCAGGGCAAGAACTTCTATTACTTCCCCGACCAGCTGTCCATCGACCGCTACGTGGACCGCAACAACAACCTGCGCGACTACGTCGTTGCGGCCCGTGAACTCAACCCGGACCGGCTGATCGACAACCAGCGCGACTGGATCAACCGCCACACCGTGTACACACACGGCAACGGATTCATCGCCTCGCCGGCCAACACCGTTCGCGGCATCGCCAACGACCCCAATCAAAACGGCGGCTACCCCGAGTTCTTGGTGAATGTCGTCGGCGCCAACGGCACCGTCGTTTCCGACGGGCCGGCCCCACTGGATCAGCCGCGCATCTACTTCGGGCCGGTTATCTCCAACACCTCTGCCGACTACGCGATCGTCGGAAAGACCGGTGCCGACCGGGAATACGACTACGAGACCAGCACGGAAACCAAGAACTACACCTACACCGGCGGCGGCGGAGTCCCGATCGGGAGCTGGATCTCCCGCAGCGTGTTCGCCGCGAAGTTTGCCGAGCGAAACTTCTTGTTCTCCAACGTCATTGGATCCAACAGCAAGATCTTGTTCAATCGCGACCCCGCGCAGCGGGTCGAGGCGGTGGCGCCGTGGCTGACGACCGACAGCTCGGTGTACCCCGCGATCGTCAACAAGCGGCTGGTGTGGATCATCGACGGCTACACCACCTTGGACAACTACCCCTACTCCGAGCTCACCTCGCTGTCGTCGGCGACCGCGGACTCCACCGAGGTGGCGTTCAACCGGCTGGCTCCCGACAAGAAGGTCTCCTACATCCGTAATTCGGTGAAGGCCACCGTCGACGCCTACGACGGCACCGTCTCGCTGTACCAGCAGGATGAGAATGACCCGGTGCTGAAGGCCTGGATGTCGGTCTTCCCCGGCACGGTCAAGCCCAAGAGCGACATCACTCCCGAACTGGCCGAGCATCTGCGCTACCCCGAGGATTTGTTCAAGGTGCAGCGCATGCTGCTGGCCAAATATCACGTCAACGATCCGGTGACGTTCTTCTCCACTTCGGATTTCTGGGACGTTCCCTTGGACCCGAACCCGACCGCCAGCAGCTATCAGCCGCCGTATTACATCGTCGCGAAAAACATTGCCAAGAACGACAATACGGCCTCATACCAGCTGACCAGCGCGATGAACAGATTCAAGCGCGACTATCTGGCCGCCTACATCAGCGCTAGTTCCGATCCCGCGACGTACGGCCGAATCACCGTGCTGACCATCCCGGGCCAGGTCAACGGCCCCAAGCTGGCCAATAACGCGATCACCACCGATCCGGCGGTGTCCCAGGATCTCGGTGTGATCGGGCGAGATAACCAGAACCGCATCAAGTGGGGCAACCTGCTCACGCTTCCGGTGGGCCAGGGCGGACTGCTCTACGTCGAACCGGTTTACGCCTCGCCGGGCGCGAGCGACGCCGCATCGTCGTATCCGCGACTGATTCGGGTGGCGATGATGTACAACGACAAGATCGGGTACGGGCCGACCGTGGGTGATGCGCTGACGGGGCTGTTCGGGCCGGGAGCAGGTGCCGCGGCGACCGGTATACAACCCACCGATGCCGGCGTGCCGGCGGCGCCTCCGGCGAACCCGCCGCCGCCGTCCAACGGGCCGGTGTCGCCGCCGCCGACCGCGGTGGTGCCGCCGCCACCGGATGCGTCAACGACGTTGTCCCCAGCCAAAGCCGCTGCGATGCAAGAGATTCAGGCCGCGATCGGCGCGGCGCGGGATGCGCAGAAGAAGGGTGATTTCGCCGGGTACGGCGCTGCGTTGCAGCGTCTCGATGACGCGATCACCAAGTTCAACAACACCAAGTAATTCCTGTCCCCGCCACAGCGCCGCGAGCGTGCGTGTTTTTACGTTGACACGCCGCGCGCGCTGGCATTCTGCGCACGCTCGTCGCGGTGTTAGCCGCGCGCGGCGGTGCGGAATCTGTCGCGGTACGCCTTCGGGGTTATCCCGAGATGGCTGAGGAAAACCCGGCGCAGCGTTTCGGTACTGCCGAAGCCCGCCATGCGCGCGGTATCGGCAACTGAGCGGCCGGCGTCGAGTGCTGCACGCGCGTAATCGATTCGGACCATTTCTACGTAGCGCGCGGGCGTCGTGCCTAGCTCCGACTGAAACAGCCGGGTCAGCTGCCGGGTGCTCAAAGATGCCCGAGCGGCAAGTCTTTTCACGCTGTGGTCGGCGCCGGGATCGGTGGTGACGGCGTCGGTGACCACCCGCAGTGCGGATTCAGCCGGCGGATCGGCCTCGACCAGGGTGGAGAATTGTGATTGTCCGCCAGCGCGTTTGAGGTATACCACCAAGGACCGTGCTACCTCGCGGACCAACTTCGCACCGTAATCCGCCTCGACCATCGCCAGTGCCAGGTCGATGCCAGACGAGACGCCCGCCGAGGTGAACACGTCGCCGTCGCGGACGAAAATCGCGTCCGGCTCGACGCCGATGTCTGGGAAGGCTCGCGCGAGCCGTCGCGCATGGCGCCAGTGCGTGGTGGCGCGCCGGCCGTTGAGCAGCCCCGCCTGCGCCAGGATGAAGGAACCCGTACATACCGATGCCAGACGCCGGGTCCGGGGTGGCACCGTCTTGAGCGCCTCGACGAGGGCCGGATCGATCGGCCGGCCCACCAGGTCGTCCCCGCCGGCAACGACGACGGTATCGGCGGATTCGATCGATGAGATGCTGCGGGTGACCGCGAAACGTGTTCCTATCGAAGTGATTACGTCGCGTCCATCCACCGACGCGATTTCGAGTACATAACTGGCGCCGAACCGGTTGGCTTCGGCGAAGACCTCAGCGGGTCCCGCCGCATCGAGCAGCTTCACGCCGTCGAAGACGACAATCACCACCACTCGGGCTGCGTTGTCACTCATTCACCCATTGTGCGGACCATGTCGCAATTTGTGGGAAGGACGGCCGGAACGACCCCGTCGGATATTTCGGCATCCCCGCAAACTGGCAGCAGCACAACAAAGGAGGCGCGATCATGACCACTTCGATTGAAACCATCGCCGGGATCGTCATACCCGACACGCCGCTGGTGCGCGAGGCCACCGACTTCATTCGCAGCGCTGAAGACGATCTGCTGTTCGACCACTCGCGTCGGGTGTTCCTGTTCGGCGTGCTGCACGGCCGCCGGCTTGGCCTGCGGCCTGACCTGGAATTGCTCTATGTCGGAGCAATGTTTCACGACCTCGGCCTGACCCCGCGCTATCACACTTCCAACCGGCGTTTCGAGGTCGACGGCGCCAACGCGGCTCGGGATTTCTTGTTGGAGCGCGGGGTCGATCCGGCCTATGCGGACAAGGTGTGGCTGGGCATCGCCTTACACACCACGCCCGGAATCCCCGAGCTGCTCGAACCCGAAATCGCTTTGGTCACAGCCGGTGTCGAGACCGACGTAGTGGGTATCGGTCGCGAGGACCTGTCCCCGGAAGCGCTTGCCGCGGTTACCGCCGCCCACCCCCGCCCGGATTTCAAGAACCGCATCCTGGCCGCCTTCAACAACGGCATGAGGCACCGGCCGCACACTACCTACGGCACGATGAACGCCGACATACTCGCGCACTTCGACCCGACATTCGTCCGCGAGGACATGGTCGACAGGATCCGCAACAACGACTGGCCGGAGTAGCGGGGACGACCGGGCGCGCCATCCGTCCGGGAGATGCGACAGCGCAAACCAGTCACGGTCGTGCGGCCAGGGGAGGGGAGAACTCTCAACGCAGCTGGGCGAGTAACTCGTCGACTGACCATTGATCATCGGCATGCGTGCCGTACTTGCAGGCGATGACAAGGCCATCTGAGCCGATCAGAAAGTCGGCGGGCAACCCTAACCGGCCGCCCGTGGGGTGCAGGTTCGGCGGGCGTGCGTCGGCGCGATCCCCGGTAATCGTGGGCAGTAGCCGCCGCTGAGCGACCATTCCTCTGAACACCGGCGCCACCGCCCGCGGATTGAGTACCGCGCTCGGCGACGACTCAACTCCGAACTCCGCGTAGAGCCGCTTCTCGGGGTCCCCGACTACGGCGACCGGCAGATCGCTGACATGCCGGCGCAACTCCTCGTCGGTGGAGTGGAACACCACGACCTCGCGGATGCCGGCCGCCTCGATCTCGTCGTGCCGCCGCAACACCGACTGCAAATGCATGTTGCAGATTGGGCACCCAGCGAACCTCCGGAACTGCAAATGGATTACGTGCTGCGGGTCCGGAACCAGCACCGCCGTGCCAGAGACTGTGTTCAGCTCCCGGGCCGCGACGACGCTGCCCGGGCTGATCGTCGTGCTCTGAGTCATGCTCTTAAACACTCCTTCGTGATCAAGATGCGTCGCCGACAATCGGTCGGCCCCGGAAGAGTCAACTCACCCGAACGGGTTCACTATTCCGCGCCGGCGGGTTTGAACCTATCGACGCACGGAGTGCCGCGGGCCGAACGTCTGCGCAGTTAGACGCGCGATTTGGCTAGGGTCCTCAGTGTTGGGTAGCCTTGCGTTTACCGACGCGGGGTGGAGCAGCTCGGTAGCTCGCTGGGCTCATAACCCAGAGGTCGCAGGTTCGAATCCTGTCCCCGCTACCAGCGGAAATGGCCCCCGGAGACTTCTCCGGGGGCCATTTTCATGCCGGTTGTGAATGGGTTTGTGAATGTTAGTCGGCTCTTCGGATTCCAGCGGGGTCAGGTGCCGGCTTTGAGGTCGGCGTGGCCTGCGGTTGTGGGGGACGAAGGTGCCTGAGTCTTTGAAGCGTGACCATCAAATTTCAAAGCACCTTCGTCCGTTATGAGCCTAATGGGAATCAGATCGGTGTGCCGTTGACGGGTATTTCTTGCTCGTCGGGGAGGCTGGTCAACCGAGCCGCT
>NZ_LQPW01000178.1 GCF_002116635.1 Mycobacterium szulgai
CCGGGGTGACCGGCGGCCCCGCCGGCCCCGCCGGCCCCAATCAGTCCGGCGTTCCCGCCGTTACCGCCGACCTCTCCGGGCGCACCAGATCCACCGTTGCCACCGTTGCCGAAAAGCAGCCCGCCGTCCCCTCCGGCTTGCCCGGTCCCCGCGAGGCCGTCGGCCCCGTTTCCGATCAATGGACGCCCCAACAGTGCCTGGGTGGGGGCATTTAGCACATCGAGCGCCGCCTGTAGCGGGGAGACAGCGGCAGCTTCGGAGCCGGCATACGCTCCCGCAGCCCGGGTTAACGCCAGCACAAATTGGTCGTGAAACGTCGACACCTGTGCGCTGAGCACCTGATAGCCCTTAGCGTGACCGGAAAAGACGCCGGCGATTGCCCCCGATACTTCGTCAGTCCCGGCGGCCAGCAGCTCGGTGGTGACGGCCGCTGCGGCCCGATTGGCCGAGCTCAGCGATGAGCCGACCGCGTCCAGCTCCGTCGCCGCGACCACCAATGATTCGGGCGACACGATCACCAATGACATAGCCATCTTGCCGGCGACTTTCTGAGCGCTTGGGCTATCCGCAGCGATGCAGAGCCTATCCGGTACGGGCGCTCGAATCCTTGTTTCCGCCTGGTTGCTCAACGGGGAGCTCCCGTTTCGTCATGCGTCGGAGGCGCGTCACTATACTTGCCAAGGCGTGATGTCGACCGGGGCGACATTTTGGCGTTTGTGTACAACGGTCGAGACGCCGAGGCAAGGGGGCCTGACATGAGCACTGTCGACGACCGGGCAGTGGGACCGCATTCGTGCGCGGCCGATCATGAGCGTCTCGTGCTCGAGGCGCGTGACGTCGAGTTCGACTGGGCGAATCTGCCGTTCCACTACGTACCTGACGAGCCGTTGGCCACCCATGTACTCAACGTCTTGCACCTGCTGTTGCCGGCCGGCGAGGAGTTCTTCGTCGAGGTGTTCAAGAAGACTTTGCCGCTGATCAAAGACGATCAGCTGCGGCTGGACGTGCAGGGCTTCATCGGGCAGGAGGCCATGCATTCCCAGGCGCATTCCGGAGTGCTTGATCACTTCGCCGCGCAGGATGTCGATCTCACGCCGTTCACCGACCAGGTCAGGTGGCTGTTCAGAAAGTTGCTGGGGGACCGGCCGCAGCGCAGCGCGCGACGCCAGCACAGCTGGTTGCTGGAGCAAGTGTCGTTCATCGCGGCCATCGAACACTACACCGCCGTGCTGGGTGAATGGATCCTGAACTCCCCAGAACTCGATGTCGTGGGAGCTGACCCGGTAATGCTGGACATGTTGCGCTGGCACGGAGCAGAAGAAGTCGAACACAAGGCGGTGGCCTTCGACACCATGAAGCATTTGCGGGCCGGGTACTGGCGACAGGTGCGCACACAGTTGGCCGTCTCTCCGGTGATGTTGCTGTTGTGGATCCGCGGAGTGCGGTTCATGTACTCGGTGGATCCCTGTCTGCCGCCGGGAACCAAGCCGCGCTGGCGGGATTACTTCAGCGCCGCGCGCCGGGGATTGGTGCCCGGTCCGATTCGGCTGGCGCGGGTCGTCGGCGACTACTACAAACCGGGCTTCCACCCGTCGCAGCTGGGCGGGCTGGGACTGGCCGTCGACTATCTGGCCGTCTCGCCGGCCGCGCGGGCGTCGCACTGACCCATGGCTATCACTTCATCGACACTTACCGCGTCCGACGGTGTCACCCTGGTGGTGCACCGGTACAACGAACTGAACCCGCAACGTCCGACCGTCCTGGCCCTTCACGGCTGGCCCGATAACCACCAGGTGTGGGACAGCGTGGCCGAGCATCTCACCGAGCACTACAACGTGGTGGCCTACGACGTGCGTGGCGCCGGCCAATCATCTTCTCCGCCAAGCCGTTCGGGCTACCGGCTGCCTCAGCTGGTTGCCGACATCGATGCGGTGATCGACAGCTTGGGTGTCTCGCAGGTGCACTTGCTTGGGCACGACTGGGGCTCGATTCAGGGATGGGCGGCAGTCACCGACGATTCGGTGAGTGGCAAGATCGCCTCCTTCACCTCTATCTCGGGGCCGCACCTGCAGTACGCGGGCAGGTTCGTGCGGTCGGCACGCAGCCCACGCACCTTCGCCGATACCGCCAAACAGCTTGTGGCGTCCAGCTATATCGGTTTCTTCCTGTGTCCCGGTGTCCCCGAGGTCGCGTTTCGGTCGAGGGTGGCGGTGCAGGTCGTCAAGGCGATCGAGCGAATCGGCCGCTCGAGTACCCGCAGCCAACACCTTTCGCCCCCGCGCTCGATCGGCGACTACGTCAACGCACTCAATCTCTATCGTGCGAATATGCCCGGTCCGTTGCTGTCGCCCGGGCAGGTGCTGCCCGAAACCGACGTCGCTGTACAGGTGCTGGTGCCGCGTGCGGACTATTTCGTATCGCCGGCGCTGCAGCGGTTCACCGGAGCGATTCCGCGCAACGGGCGCGTCGTGTCGATCGAAGGCGGGCACTGGGTGGTGACGTCGCGGCCCGACGTCGTTGCCCGGCTGACCTCTGAATGGGTGGACGGAGCTGGGGGTTCGGCTGCCCGCGGCGGCCCACGCGAGGTGCGCGGCAAGTTGGCACTGGTTACTGGCGCGGGTGCCGGCATCGGCCGGGCCACCGCGGTGGAACTGGCCAGCCAGGGGGCGGCCAAAGTGGTGATCGTCGATCGCGACCTCGATGCGGCCAACGAGACCGCAGATGCGGTTCGCGCGGCGTGTGCCGAGGCGGCCGTCTACCAGGTCGACGTGAGCGACGAAGCGGCGATGAATGATCTTGCCGCACAAGTGCTTAAAGAACACGGCGTGGTCGACATCCTGGTGAACAACGCCGGAATCGCGGTGGCGGGCCGGTTCTTGGAGACGACGTCGCAGCACTGGGACGACATCATCGCAATCAATGTGCGAGGTGTCATCAGCGGCAGCCGGGCATTTGCCGCCCAGATGGTGGAGCGTGGAGAGGGCGGCACGATCATCAACGTGTCCTCGGGCGCTGCCTTCATGCCGTCGAAATCCATGGTCGCCTACAGCACCACCAAGGCCGCGGTGCTGGCCTTCAGTGAATCGTTGCGTGCCGACCTCGCCGACGAGGGAATCACGGTCACCGCGGTGTGCCCGGGCTTTGTCAACACCAACATCGCCAAGAGCACCGTGTACGCCGGCCTGACGGCCGAACAGCAGGAACGTGCCCGACAGAAGGCCGACACCGCCTATCGGCGCCGTAATTTCACGCCCGAAGCCACCGCCAAGGCGATCGTAAAGGCGGTCAAAAAGGGTCCGCCCGTCCTGCCGGTTGCCGTCGAATCCAGGATTGGGTACGCGTTGCGGCGGATCAGCCCCTCGGCGCTGCGACTGGCGGCGCGCTTAGACATCCGTCAGATGTAGGAATTGCGCTGTGCCGGAGAGCATTTGGACGAGTAGGCCCGCGGATCTGTACGGTCGGCGGAAGCGGGACCGCTTCGCCACCGCGCTGTGGGGTGTTCGCACGATGTTCGGCGGCTTCGCCTCGGCATCGCGGTGGAAGCCGTCACGGGTAACGCCGGTGCGGCGAACGCACCCGGCGGTGGTCACCAACCGCGAGCTGGTGGCACCCGACGTGGTGGCGCTGACCCTGGGCGATCCCGATGGCGGGCTACTGCCGTACTGGACCCCCGGCGGGCATATCGACGTCCAGCTGCCCTCGGGGCGGCGTCGCCAGTACTCGCTGTGCGGTCCGCCAGGCCGGCGCACGGACTACCGCATCGCGGTCCGCCGTATCGCCGACGGCGGCGGTGGGTCGATCGAGATGCATGACGGTTACCGGGTGGGCGACACCTTGGTGTTCGAAGGGCCGCGCAATGCGTTCTATCTGAGCACAGCCGAGCGCGATGTGCTGTTCGTGATCGGCGGTATCGGCGTGACCCCGGTGCTGCCGATGATGCAGCTGGCTGCCCAGCGCGGAATGGATTGGCGCGCAATATATGCCGGCCGAAGCCGGGAATACCTGCCATTTCTGGATGAAGTGGTCGCGCTGTCGCCCGACCGCGTCACCGTGTGGGCTGACGACGAGCATGGTCGCTTCGCCGGTGTTGACGAGCTGCTCGCCGGAGCGGGCCCCACGACGGCGGTGTACGTGTGCGGGCCGACCGCGATGCTGGAGGCGGTTCGGGTGGCCCGTGACGAACATGCTTCCGCGCCACTGCATTACGAGCGGTTCAGCCCGCCGCCGGTGGTCGACGGAATCGCGTTTGAGCTGGAGCTCGCGCGGTCGGGGCAGGTGCTGGAGGTGCCATCGAATCGTTCGGCTCTCGCGATGATGCTCGATCGCGATCCCACCACCGCCTACTCCTGCCAGCAGGGATTCTGCGGAACATGCAGGGTGAAAGTGCTCTCCGGACAGGTCGATCGCCGTGGGCGCGCCGCCGAAAGCGACGACGAGATGCTGGTCTGCGTGTCACGGGCCAAGGGCGACCGCGTGGTCATCGACGCCTGAGCCGGTAGCCCACGTGCGGCACACTCACACCCGGCAGTGGTCTCCAGTCGAACGATCTGCCGTCAAGTTCGAAGTTCTTCTTTTCATAGAAGCGGCGTGCTTTTTCGTTTTTGCTCGCGGCCCACAAAATCACGTCTTCGGTGGGATCTGCGTGCAGGGCTTTGTTGAGCAGGCGGCCGCCGATGCCGTGCCGTTGGTCGTTCTCGGTGACGTAGAGCGCGTCGATATGAAGGTCGCGTGGGTTTGTCAGGTCCGGGCCATACATGGCCATGCCGATGACCTGGCCGCCGGACTCGGCAAGCCACATGATCCACCCGCGGCGGCTCAGCGTCTGCGGGTACAACTGCGCGGCCCAGCGTTGGGGTGGGGCGAGCAGGTTGAGTTCGTAGTCCGAGAGCATGCCGCTCCACGACTGCCGCCACACCGGATAGTGCATGGCCGCGACCTTCGCGAAATCGGCCGGCTTGGCCTGGCGGATCCTGATGTCGCGCGATTTCACATCAGCAAGCCTAAGGCTCGAGGGTGCCCACCCAGCGGCTTCGAACGCATATTCGGACTATTTTGCCCGCCGTCGGCGTCTGCACCGTCCAGAACGGCGGCAAGATGCGCGGCAGTAGGCTGCACCCATGCGGGTAGGCGTGCTGGGCGCTAAAGGCAAAGTCGGAGCGACGATCGTGGCGGCGGTGCAGGCCGCCGAGGATCTGACCCTGTCCGCCGAGGTGGACGCCGGTGATCCGCTGAACCTGCTCACCGACGGCAACACCGAGGTGGTCATCGACTTTACCCACCCGGACGTGGTGATGGGTAACCTGGAGTTCTTGATAGACAACGGAATTCATGCCGTCGTCGGTACTACTGGCTTCACCGCCGACCGCATCGAGCAGGTGCAGTCCTGGCTCGCCGACCAACCCGGGACCTCCGTGCTGATCGCGCCGAACTTCGCGATCGGCGCGGTGCTGTGCATGCATTTCGCCAAGCAGGCCGCGCCGTTCTTCGACTCCGCAGAAGTGATCGAGTTGCACCATCCGCACAAGGCCGACGCCCCGTCGGGAACGGCCACCCGCACCGCCCAACTCATTGCCGAAGCGCGAAAAGACCTGCCGCCCAACCCCGATGCCACCAGCACCAGCCTGCCCGGGGCGCGCGGCGCCGACGTCGACGGGATACCGGTGCATGCGGTCCGGCTGGCCGGCCTGGTGGCACACCAGGAGGTGCTGTTCGGCACCCAAGGGGAGACGCTGACCATCCGCCACGACAGCATCGACCGGACATCGTTTGTGCCCGGCGTGCTGTTGGCGGTTCGCCGCGTCAAAGAACGCCCCGGCCTAACCGTAGGGCTGGAGCCGTTGCTCAACTTGCAATGACGGCTACCGTACGCGTCCAGTTGCTGATCGCATTCATGTGCGTGGCAATGCTGGCGTACTTCGTCATGCTCGGTCGCCTTGCCGTCGCGATGATCGGCTCCGGCCGGCCGGCCGCGGTGGGGTTGGGCCTGGCCGTGCTGATCATGCCCATGCTCGGGCTGTGGGCCATGATCACCACACTGCGAGCCGGATTCGCACACCAGAAGCTGGCGCGGCTGATCGCGCAAGACGGAATGGAACTCGACACCACGCAGCTACCGCGGCGGGCATCGGGCCGCATCGAGCGAGACGCGGCTGACGCACTGTTCGACACGGTGCGCACCGAACTGGAAGACGACCCGGACAACTGGCGGCGCTGGTACCGATTGGCGCGCGCGTATGACTACGCGGGGGATCGGCGGCGTGCTCGCGAAGCGATGAAGACGGCCGTGCAACTGCAGGCGCAGGCCGATGAGTAAGACGCTGCTGATCGTGCACCACACCCCGTCGCCTGCCACCCGCGAGGTCTTAGAAGCGGTGCTCGCCGGCGCCAACGATCCTGAGATTCAGGGTGTCGACGTCCTGGCCCGGCCCGCGCTGGCCGCCACCCTGCCCGACATGCTTGATGCCGACGGCTATTTGTTCGGTACCACAGCCAATTTCGGCTATATGTCGGGTGCGCTCAAACACTTCTTCGACACCGTCTACTACCCGAGCCTTGACCACGTCGCCGGCCGTCCCTACGGTCTGTGGGTGCACGGAAACAACGACACCGTCGGCGCCGCGGCCGCCGTCGGCAAGCTGGCTACCGGACTGGCGCTCAGCCAAGCGGCCGACGTGCTCGAGATCGTCGGCCCAATAGACGCCGCCGCCCGCGAGAAAGCATACGAACTCGGCGGCACGCTGGCCGCGACGCTGATGGAGTGACGAAATGTCTCAGATGAACATGATTCCGCGTGACCACAATCCTTTCCCGCAAACGGGGGTTTCCCGCGACGCCAACGGAATTCCGCATTACGAGGGACTACCGGACACGTTGCTCGACATGCTCGCCGAGCATGTCGAAACGCGCCCGAACAACGAGGCGGTGACTGAGCTCGGCGCAGACCGCTTGACGTACCGCCAGCTTTGGGACCGGGCGTCGCGGGTCGCTGGCGGCCTGCGCGCGGCTGGTCTGAAGTCGGGCGAGCATGTTGCGCTGCGGTATCCCGCCGGGATCGACTGGGTGCTCGCGTTCTGGGGCACGGTAATGGCGGGCGGCGTTGCGGTGGCGGTAAATACGCGATCGGCGCCACCGGAGGTCGAGTTCGTGTTGTCCGATGCCGGGGTACAGGTCGATCTGGCCGCCGGCACGGCGCTGCCCGACGGGAAGCCGTACGTGGCCGAAGGACTTGGCCGCCAAGACATTGCCGCGATGTTCTACACCTCCGGCACCACCGGTCACCCCAAAGGTGTACCGACCACGCACGAGGCATTCGTCACCAACACCGAAAACATGCTGCGCTGCTTCGGGCAAGACGACACTCCCGGCGAGGACTTACGCACCCTGATCTCGGTGCCGCTGTTTCACGTAACCGGTTGCAATTCACAGCTTTTGAGCGCAGCGCGCACCGGGGGAACGGCGGTGATCATGCCCGCGCTCAACCTCGACCAGGTGATCGCGACGCTGGCTGCCGAGCGGATCTCGTTCATGGTGACCGTGCCCGCCGTGTACTCATTGTTGACGCGGCACAAGGCATTTGCCGAAGCCGATGTTTCCGCCGTGCGCTGGGTCGGCTACGGTGGCGCGCCGACTGCCCCATCGCTGGTCAAAACGCTGCAGGACGCGTTTCCGCAAGCCACCGTCTCCAACGGGTACGGCATGACCGAATCAGCGTCGCTGATGACCGTGCTTCCCGACGAGGACGCCGTCGAGCACGCGGACTCAGTGGGTTACGCGGTCCCCTCGGTGGATATCGGTGTGGTTTCCTTCGGGGACGATCCCAGCGTGGGTGAGTTGGTGGTGCGCGGTGCGAACATCACTGCCGGCTACTGGAATCGACCCGAAGCCAATGAGGCCACATTTGTGGACGGGTGGCTGCATACCGGCGACGTCGTCCGGGTCGACGAGGCGGGCCGAGTACACATCATCGATCGGCTCAAGGACATCATCAACCGGGGTGGCGAAAACGTCTCCAGCGTGGAGGTCGAAGCCGCGCTGCTCTCGGCCCCCCAGGTCGCCGATGCCTGCGTGCTGGCGGTGCCCGACGACGTCATGGGGGAGAAGGTCGGCGCTGTGCTGTTCGGCGGCGACGACGAGATCGATGTGGCCGCGGTGCTCGACCATTGCCGCAGCCAGCTCGCCGACTTCAAGGTTCCGCAATACGTCACGGTGGTGACCGAGGCGCTGCCGCGCAATGCCGGCGGCAAACTTCTCAAAGGGGCACTTCGCAAACAGGTGCAGTGGGGTCCACCGCTGCGTTAGCGCGAATGCAGCGCATTTCTCTGCGGCGAATAGCCAGCAAATGACACGCTCGACGAGACAGCGTTAAGACTGCCGGCACCAGCGTAAACAAGCCGTAAAAACTCAGCATTTGCGGCTTCCGATCAGGACCGCGGGGGTGGGGATCGCTAGCCTTATCTCACCACACAGGCTCTGCACAGCTAATACTCAGATATCGACCAGCAAACGCACAGGAATCCGAGGAGCGGGATATGTCATTCCTAACCACACAGCCGGAAGAGTTGGCCGCTGCGGCGGGCAAACTGGATACGGTAGGCGCCGCGTTGGACGCCCAGAATGTGGCCGCGGCCGCCCCGACGACTGGTGTCACACCCGCGGCAGCCGATGAGGTGTCGGCATTACAGGCGTCGCTGTTCACCGCCTACGGAACCCTCTACCAGCAGGTCAGCGCCCAAGCCGCGGCCGCCTATCAGATGTTCGTCAACACCTTGCAGACCAGCGCCGGCACGTATGCCGACACTGAGGCCGCCAACTCGGCGGCGGCCGCTTCGCCCCTCTCGACGATCACCAGCCTGCTCGGCGCCGCACCCAACCCGGTGCCACCGTGGATTTCGGACCTCGCCAACATCCTCAACATCGGGGTCGGGAACTGGGCGTCTGCCGCGTCGGATCTGATCGGGTTGGCCAGCGGTGGCCTTCTTCCCGCCGTCGAGCAGACCGAAATCGCCGATGCGGCTGCCGACGCCGCCGCGGGCGGCTTGGCGACCGCAGCGCTGGAACCCGCTGCGGCGGCTGGCTTGGGTGCGGCTCCGCTGGCGGCCGCATCCTCGATCGGTGCTCTGTCGGTGCCGCCGAGTTGGGCCGGACCCGCCACGCTGGTTTCGAGCACCACCTCGCTGCAGGGCGCGGGCTGGACCGCCGCCGCGGTGCAAGCCACACCTGTGACAGCGATTCCGGGATTGCCGGGGTTGGCCTCAGCGACGCGCAACAGCGCCGGTTTCGGGGCCCCCCGTTATGGAGCCAAGCCCATCGTCATGCCGAAACCGGCCGTCGGTTAGCCGAAAAAAAGGAGATAGCAATGGATTTCGCAGCCTTGCCCCCCGAGATCAACTCCGTGCGCATGTACTCCGGCGCCGGCGCGGCGCCCATGATGGCCGCTGCGGCGGCGTGGAACACCCTGGCCGTCGAGTTGAATACCACCGCGGCAGCCTTCGAATCGGTCATTACGCAATTGGCCACCGAGCAGTGGATGGGACCCGCCTCGCTGTCGATGGCCGCCGCAGCCCAGCCCTACCTGGCCTGGCTGAATTACACGGCCGAATGCGCTCAGCATGCCGGTTCGCAAGCCACGGCATCGGCGGCCGCCTTCGAGACGGCGTTCGCCATGACTGTGCCCCCAGCGGAGGTCGGCGCCAACCGGGCATTGCTGGCTGCACTCGTTGCCACCAACGTGCTGGGCCAGAACACGGCGGCCATCATGGCAACCGAGGCTCAGTATTCAGAGATGTGGGCCCAGGACGCGCTGGCCATGTACGGCTACGCGGCATCCTCGGGAGCCGCCGCGGTGCTCTCCCCGCTGACCTCACCGTCGCAGATGACCAACCCAGGCGGGCTCGCCGGTCAGGCGGCGGCCGTCAGTCAAGCAGCCGCGTCCAGCACCGTCTCGCAGGTGGGCTTGAGCAGCTTGATCACCAACCTGCAAAGCGCAGTCACGGGGCTGGCCACACCGGTCGCGTCGGCGGCTGCGAGCACGGGGCTGGACGGAATCCTGCAGGACATCACCGATCTGCTCGGCATCCCCTTCGTGCAGAACGCCATCAATGGCGCGGTCAACACCGCGGCCTGGTTTGTCATGGCCGGAATTTGCAACGCGGTGTTCCTCGGCCACACCGTCAATGCGCTCGGCCCGGCGGCCGATGCCGCCGTGGCTGCCGTCCCCGCGGCCGCGGGTGTGGCCGGTCTGGCGCACAGTGTGACGCCGTTGGCCGCGGGTATGGGTCAGGCGGCAGCAGTGGGTGGCTTGTCGGTGCCGGCCGGCTGGTCTTCGGCCGCTCCGGCGATGACCGTGGGTGCGTCGGTGGCCGACGGCAGCGGTTGGGCGGTGCCGGAAGAGGGCGGGGCGATCGCGGGAATGCCCGGGATGCCCGGGATGGCTGCGGTTGGCAAGGGGGCCGGCGGCTACGCCGGGCCGCGCTACGGCTTCAAGCCCGTCGTGATGCCCAAGCAGGTCGTCGTCTAATCTATCGGCTATGCGGCTGCTGGTCGCCAACCGTGGCGAGATCGCCCTTCGAATCATCCGCACGGCAACCGAATTGGGCGTCCAAACGGTCGCGGTCTACGCCGAGGACGATGCCGACAGCCCGCATGTGCACACCGCGGACGAAGCGATCTGCGTGTCTGCCTATCTCGACCATGGTGCGATCCTGGCCGCGGCGAAAAGCTCCGGGTCCGAACTGATCCATCCGGGTTACGGGTTTCTCAGCGAGAACGCCGAATTCGCCCGTGCCTGCGCGGGCGCCGGTTACACATTCGTCGGTCCGCAAGCCAACGTGCTCGAGTTGGTGGGCAATAAGTCCTCGGCACGCGGCGCCGCCATCGCAGCCGGCGTGCCGGTGCTTCCCGCGACCCGGGGCCCCACCAGCGTCGCCGATGTCCGCGCCTTCTTCGCCGGGCAGGACGGCAGCATCATGATCAAAGCGCTGGCCGGTGGCGGTGGCCGGGGAATGCGCAAGGTGGACGGCGCCGATCAGATCGAGAACGCCTACCGCCAGTGCGCCGCCGAGGCTGAACTGGGCTTCGGAAATCCGGCGGTGTTCGCTGAGGCGCATCTCGGTGCCGCCAGGCACATCGAGGTGCAGATCGTCGGCGCACCCGTCGGACACCAGACGCGTGCGCTCGCGTTGGGCGACCGCGACTGCAGCATCCAGCGGCGCTTCCAGAAACTTGTCGAAATTGCGCCCGCTCAGGAGCTTTCGGATGGCTTGCGGCATGGACTACATGAGGCGGCGGCCCGGCTGTGCGCCAGGGTGGGTGTGCACGGCCTGGCAACCGTCGAGTTCCTGATAGCGGGCGAAAAGTTCTTCTTCCTCGAAATCAATCCGCGAATCCAGGTCGAACACACGGTGACCGAGGAAGTCACCGGGGTGGACCTGGTGGCGGTGCAGCTGGCCATCGCTCAGGGAGCTTCCTATTATCAGCTGGGCTTGCCGGCCGGAATTGCCTCTGACGGAAGCGAAGTCATCGGCGAACCCGCCGCCCGACGCGGCGTCGCGATACAAGCCCGCGTCAACACCGAGACGTATGCCCCTGACGGCTCCATTCGCCCCGCGACCGGCACCCTGACGGTGTTCTCGCCGCCGAGTGGGCCCGGTGTGCGCGTCGACACGTACGGACGGCCCGGGTTGACGCCGAGTCCGCGGTATGACTCGTTGCTGGCCAAGGTCGTCACTCACGTGCACGGATCCTCGTTTCCGGCCGCGGTGCGCAAGGCGCGTACCGCGCTGGCCGAGTTCAGTATCGAGGGGATCGGCACCAACATCGGATTCCTGCGAGAGCTTTTGTCCGACAGCGAAATACAATCGGGCCCCGTACCGACGAGCTTCCTCGACGCCAAGCTTCCCGGGTTGGCGACGGCTGCTTTGGCCCACCAGCATGACGTCCGGGTGGCCGCCGTCGAACTCTATCCGGGCGAAGAGGCGCTGCGTGCACACCTGGCCGGCACCGTGGTGGAAATTGCTCCCGAAGGCGGCGAATTCGGCGCCGGTGCCCAACTGGTCGTGCTGGAGGCGATGAAAATGCAGCACGTGCTGGCCGCGCCGGACGCGCTGCGTACCGTGCGGAGTCTGGTAGTCCCCGGTCAGGTTGTCGGTACGGGTGACCCAGTGCTGGTCTTCACTCGCACCGGTGATCGCGGGAAAGGTGAAAAGTCCTCTGCCACAGTTGATTTAGATCGGTCGCGGGCCGACCTCGATGAGATCAGGCGGCGGCATCTGGTTACGTTGGACGAGGGCCGGGAAGCCGCGGTTGCCAAGCGGCACAGCCAAGGTCGGCGTACGGCACGGGAGAACATCGCCGATCTCGTCGACGACGGCAGTTTCGTCGAGTACGGCGCGCTGGTGATCGCCGCGCAGCGCAGCCGGCGTTCGGAAGAGGACCTGATCGCCAACACCCCGGCCGACGGGTTGGTCGCCGGCCTGGCCACCGTCGGCGGGGCCGAGGCCGTCGTGGTGTCCTATGACTACACCGTGCTGGCCGGAACCCAGGGCATGCGTAACCACGCCAAGACCGACCGCGTGTTCGACCTGGCCGTCCGAAAACGATTACCGGTGGTGCTTTTCGCCGAAGGCGGCGGCGGTCGGCCCGGGGACACCGACGTCGGCGGTATGGCCGGGCTGGACGTGCCGACGTTTCGGGTGCTGGCCGGCTTGAGCGGCCAGGTTCCATTGGTCTCCATCGTTTCCGGGTACTGCTTCGCCGGTAACGCCGCACTGGCAGGGGTCTGCGACGTGATCATCGCAACCCCGGATGCGAACATCGGAATGGGTGGGCCGGCGATGATCGAAGGCGGCGGCCTGGGCGTGTACTCGCCCAAGGCGATCGGGCCCATTGAGGTGCAGCGGCACAACGGCGTGGTGAGCCTGGTCGCTCGCGACGAGGCGCATGCGGTGTCGCTGGCCAAGCAGTACCTGTCCTACTTCCAGGGCAGCGTCGCGGACTGGGCGGCCCCGGATCCCGGGCTGGCCCGGCATGTGGTGCCGCAGAACCGGTTACGCGCCTACGACGTGCGTCGGGCCATCGAGTCGATCGTCGACGTCGGTTCGGTGTTGGAGCTGCGCCCGGACCACGGCGTAGGTGTCGTCACCGCGCTGGTTCGTGTCGAGGGCCTGGCATACGGGTTGATTGCCAATAGCAGCCACCATCTCGGCGGTGCGATCGATGCCGAGGCGGCCGATAAGGTCGCCGACTTCCTCGCTCTGTGCGAGTCATTCCGGCTGCCGGTGATCTCGCTGTGCGACACACCGGGGTTCATGGTGGGTCCGGACGCGGAGAAGGACGCCGCGGTTCGCCGGTTCGGCCGGATGTTCATCGTCGGCGCTCAGTTGACGGTGCCATTCGGAATGATCATCCTGCGCAAGGGTTATGGCCTTGGCGCCATGGCCATGGCCGGCGGTTCGTTCCACGCGCCACAGTTCACCGTCGCCTGGCCCACCGGGGAAATCGGTGGTATGGGCCTGGAAGGCGCTGTGCGGCTCGGCTTTAGCAAAGAGCTAGCCGCTGCGGCCGACGAGGCCGAACGCCAGGCGCTGTTCGATCGGTTGGTCGAGGCGGCCTACCAGCACGGCAAGGCACTGCGCTCGGCCACCACTTTCGAGCTCGACGACGTCATCGACCCGGCGGAGTCCCGGGCCTGGATCGCCAGGCTTGCGTGACGGTATCAACCGTGGCCGCTGCCGCAGCCCACGCCCGGCAGGCATCCGCTACCGCCGGGCACGCCGTTGGGCCCACCGAACTGGCCGCCTGAGCCGCAGCCGACACCCGGAACGCAGCCTTGGCCCCCGGGACCGCCGTTGGGACCGCCGTTGACCCCGCCGCTGCCACAGTTGCCGTTGGCATCGCAGCCTCCACCGCCCGGCCCGGGCGGGTCGTTCTTAGGGACGAAGTGGGTGATGCCAGTGCCGGCCGGCGCCGGGCCGGCCGCAAAAACATCGGCAGTGGCAGCCGGTGCCGCAGCGATCGCTGTAGCGACAGCCCCGGCCACGACCAGTGGTTTCATGAGGTTTAATCTCGCTAACATTCCAGTCGCATACCACGTGCCCACCCGTATAAAACCCGGGCACGAGAAATCGGGCGAAATGACCTCAATGGATCTGACCGGCCGCACCGCGATAGTCACCGGCGCCTCCAGGGGAATCGGGTTGTCGATAGGCCAGCGCCTGGCCGAAGCGGGCGCAAATGTCGTACTCACGGCACGCAAGCAAGAAGCCGCCGATGCGGCCGCGGCACAAGTCGGCGAACGCGCCCTGGGCGTGGGCGCGCACGCGGTCGACGAGGATGCCGCGCGGCGCTGCGTCGACCTCAGCCTCGAGCGCTTCGGCAGCGTGGACATCCTGATAAACAATGCCGGGACCAACCCCGCCTACGGTCCACTGATCGAGCAGGACCACGCCCGCTTCACCAAGATCTTCGACGTCAATCTCTGGGCGCCCTTGCTGTGGACGTCGCTGGTCGTCAAGTCATGGATGGGCGAACACGGCGGTTCGATAGTCAATACCGCCTCCATCGGCGGCATGCACCAGTCACCGGCGATGGGCATGTACAACGCCACCAAAGCCGCGCTGATTCACGTCACCAAGCAACTGGCGCTGGAACTTTCACCGCGCATCCGGGTGAACGCGATCTGTCCGGGCGTGGTGCGGACCAGGCTTGCCGAGGCGTTGTGGAAGGACCACGAGGACCCGCTGGCCAAGTCGATAGCGCTCGGCCGCATCGGCGAGCCGGCCGATGTGGCCGACGCGGTCGCGTTCCTGGTTTCCGACGCCGCGAGCTGGATCACCGGCGAGACCATGGTTATCGACGGCGGCCTCTTGCTTGGCCCGGCTCAGGGCTACCAAAGCAGATGAGTACCGAGGGCGACCTGCGGACGCGGGTTCAGACACTGCTCAACGAGTATGACCCGGCGACCACCGACGCGCGCGACTTCCTGGGTGCGCGGTTCGATGCGGGCCTGGCCTGGGTGCATTTCCCCTCCGGTAACGGCGGGCTCGGCCTGCGGCACACATATCAGGCGCAGGTCGAGGCCCAGCTTGCCGCGGCGGGTGCACCCCCGGCCGGCGGTGGCCGCAACATCATCGGGATCGGCATGGCCGCGCCGACGATCGCGACCTTCGGCACCGACGAACAAAAGCGAAAGTTCCTGCGCCCGTTGTTCACTGGTGAACATCTGTACTGCCAGTTGTTCAGCGAGCCGGGCGCGGGGTCTGACCTGGCCGCGGCGGCAACGCGTGCGGTCCGCGACGGCGAGGACTGGGTGGTCAACGGCCAGAAGGTATGGACGTCGATGGCCCAGCACGCCCAAATGGCGATCCTCGTCGCGCGTACCAACCCAGATGTGCCCAAACACGCTGGGCTGTCGTACTTTCTGTGTGACATGACCCAGCCGGGGATCGACATCCGGCCGCTGCGCCAGATCACCGGCGAGGCGGAGTTCAACGAGGTGTTTCTCACCGATGTCCGGGTGCCCGACGCCAACCGCCTCGGCCCCGAAGGCGGCGGCTGGCGGGTGGCGACCACGACACTGAACAACGAGCGCGTCGCGATCGGTTCGCGCAGTGGCGTACCCCGCGAAGGCGGCCATATCAGCAAGATCACCGAGGCGTGGCGGGACGACCCCGCGTTGCGCAACCCGGCGATGCACGACGAGTTGATGCGGCTGTGGGTCGAGGCCGAAGTGGTGCGCCTGACCGGCGAGCGATTGCGCCAGCAGGCCGCCAGCGGTCAACCCGGCCCCGAAGGCGCCGGTATGAAGGTGGCCTTTGCCCGTCTGGCGCAACAGATTTCGGGTTTCGACCTGGAATTGCATGCCGAATCCGGATTGCACTACGACGATTGGACCCTGCGCAGGCCCGAGACCGTCGACCTGATCGGCCGCGAGCCCGGCTATCGCTATCTGCGGGCCCGCGGCAACTCGATCGAAGGTGGCACCTCGGAGATCCTGCGCAACACCATCTCCGAGCGGATCCTGGGTCTGCCCGGCGAACACCGTGTCGATAAGACGGTGGCGTGGAAGGACTTGCCGCGATGACCGGGGACCTGCTCTATTCCGACACCGAGGAGGCGCTGCGGGACAGTGTTCGGCAGTTGCTCGCCGACCGTTGCCCGCCGGAGACGGTGGCCAAGGCGTACGACTCTGAGCCGCAGGACTTTTCGCCGCTCTGGCGGACCCTGGCCGCCGAGCTGGGAGTTGCGGGGCTGTTGGTGCCCGAGTCGCTGGGTGGGGCCGGCGCGAGCGCCCGCGAGGCAGCGGTCGTGATGGAGGAGATCGGGCGGTCCGTGGCGCCGGTGCCGTTTCTGACCAGCTCGGTGCTCGCCACGGTTGCGCTGTTGCGGGCAGGTGAAAGGGAGACCCTGTCGGAGCTGGCACAGGGCAGCGTGACCGCGGCGCTGGTGGTACCGCTGTCCACGGCACCCGGTGCGCCGCTACCCGAGGTGAGCAACAGTGCCGACGGTCTGACCGGTCTGGTTACCAGCGTCGCTGGTGCGGCCGAAGCCGACGTGCTGGTGGTGCCGGTGGCCGGCGCCGATGGTCTTGAGCTGCACACTGTTTCGCGTAACGCGACGGGTGTCGAAGTGTCGCCGCGGTTGTCCTTCGACATGACCAGACCCCTTGCCGACGTGCGCTTTTCAGGGGCGACGTCGTCAGGGATCGGTTTAGGAGACGGTGCGGTCCAGGCGGCATTGGAGACGGGAACGGCGCTGCTGGCCTCCGAGCAACTCGGCCTGGCGCAGTGGTGCTTCGACACGACGTTGGCATACGCCAAGGAGCGCAAGCAGTTCGGCCGCGCGATCGGCTCGTATCAGGCGATCAAGCACCGGCTGGCAGACCTGTGGTTCGAGGTCAGTTCGGCCACCGCCGCAGCCCGCTATGCGGCAGACACCTGTGCCCGGGAAGACCAGGACGCGGCCGTCGCCGCGGCACTCGCACAGGCCTACTGCAGCGGTGTCGCCGTACACGCCGCCGAGGAGTGCGTGCAGCTGCACGGCGGTATCGGGATGACGTGGGAGTATCCCGCGCACCTCTACCTGAAGCGGGCCAAGAGCGACCAGTTGGCGTTGGGCACGGCCTACCGGCACCGATCCCGGCTGGCCGAGCTGGTCGATCTGCCGGCCAGCTAGCGCGGCAGCGCCGCGGCGAAGGTTTCTGTCATCGCCGCCCAGTGGCGTTCGGCGGCGGCGTCGTCATACGGCGGGTTGTCGGGGACGGCGAAGCCGTGGGCCGCGGGATACCACTCGATCCGGTGGTCGACCCCGGCTGCCGTCAAGGCCTTCTCGAGCTGTTCGGCATGGGCGCGGGTGAACGACTGATCGTTCTTGGCGCCGCCGATGTACACGGTGGCGGCCATTCGGTCGGCCAATAGGTGCGGGCTGTCGGCGTTGTCGGTGACCAGCCCGCCGCCGTGGAAGGACGCCGCCGCGGCGACGCGCTCGGGAAGGCGGCCGGCCAGCAGGACCGAAATCCGCCCGCCCATGCAGTAACCGCACACACCGAAGCGCTCGCCGCTGACCTCGGGGCGCGCGGCCAGATAGTCGAACAGCGCAGTGGCGTCGCGGGTGATGCGGTCTGGTGTCATGGTGCCGATCATGAACATGATCCGGGCGCGTTCCTTCGCGTCGCCGAACGCGGTCGTCATGTCGAACGGCTTCCAATCGCCCTCGCGGTAGTACACGTCGGGAAGCAGCACCGCGTAGCCGAAGCCGGCCAGTTGGGCTGCCATCTGGTCGAAGGTGTCGCGCACGCCGCCGGCATCGGGAAACATCACCACGCCTGGCCAGGGACCGCGGCCCTCGGGAGTGAACAGTTTGACGGCGCAGGTCCCGTCGGGGGTGGTCACTTGATCGCTGATTTTCGGCATGGCACCCGTTCTACTCCGTAAGCCCGTAGGTAGGCTTGTCGCGTGCCGATCGCAACTCCTTACGAGGATCTGTTGCGCGTGGTGCTCGAGACCGGCACAGCCAAATCCGACCGCACCGGCACCGGAACCCGCAGCCTGTTCGGCCATCAGATCAGATACGACCTGTCGGCCGGCTTCCCGCTGCTTACCACCAAGAAGGTGCATTTCAAGTCGGTCGTCTACGAGTTGCTGTGGTTCCTGCGCGGCGATTCCAATGTAGGCTGGCTGCAACAGCACGGCGTCACCATCTGGGACGAATGGGCCAGTGACACAGGCGATCTCGGTCCGGTGTACGGAGTACAGTGGCGATCCTGGCCCACCCCGTCGGGTGAGCACATCGACCAGATCAGCGCGGCGCTGGATCTGCTGCGTACCGACCCTGATTCGCGGCGCATCATCGTCTCGGCCTGGAACGTCAGCGACATTCCCCGGATGGCGCTACCGCCGTGTCACGCGTTCTTCCAGTTCTACGTCGCCGACGGCCGGCTGAGCTGCCAGCTCTACCAGCGCAGCGCGGACTTGTTTCTCGGTGTGCCGTTCAACATCGCCAGCTACGCGTTACTCACGCACATGATGGCCGCGCAGGCCGGCCTCGCGGTCGGAGAGTTCGTCTGGACCGGCGGCGATTGCCACATCTATGACAACCACATCGAGCAGGTTTGCGAACAACTGCGCCGGGACCCGCGACCCTATCCGAAACTTGTTTTAGCCCAGAGAGATTCAATTTTCGACTACTCATACGACGACGTGGTCGTCGAGAATTACGACCCGCACCCCGCGATCAAGGCCCCAGTAGCGGTATGACGCATCGGGCGGGCGTGGGCCTGATCTGGGCTCAGTCGGCGTCCGGCGTGATCGGGCGCGGCGGCGACATCCCGTGGCGGGTGCCCGAGGACTTGGCGCACTTCCAGAAGATCACCATGGGCCACACGGTCGTGATGGGCCGGCGGACCTGGGATTCACTGCCTGCCAGTGTCCGGCCGCTGCCGGGCCGCAAGAATCTCGTACTCTCCCGCCAGACTGGCTTCATGGCGCAGGGTGCGACGGTCGTCGAATCACTTGAGCAGGCATTCGCCGAAACCGAATCGGACATCTGGGTAATGGGTGGTGCGCAGATCTATCCGCTTGGGCTGCCGTACTCGACCCGTTGCGAGGTCACCGAAGTCGAGATCGACCTACCGCGCGAAGACGAGGACGCGCTGGCGCCGGTGCTCGACGAGACCTGGGTCGGCGAGTCCGGGGAGTGGCAGGTAAGCCGCACCGGGCTGCGGTACCGGTTTCACAGCTACCGCCGATGAGCAGCGTCCGCACCAACGGCATGTCCGTGCCATACTCGATTCGGGGTCGGTCTGACTGGTTTATCAGGCGTTACCCAAAGGGGGAGTTGGCAGTGATGACCGAACCCGCAAAAGTGTTCCCGCGCATGTTCAGGGGCTACGATGCGGCCGCGGTTGATGCCCACATCGAGGTGTTGACCACCAAACAGCAGTTGCTGATCGACGACGTGGAGAGCCTGCGGGCCAGGCTGAAGCAATCCAGCGCTGAAGCAGCCGACTTGCGCAAGGAAGTCGCAGACCTGACAGACACTTCGTCCTCGCCCCGCGCGATGCAACAGCGGATGGCGAAGATGCTGCAGCGAGCGGTCGACGAGGTTTCGCAGATGCAGGCCGAGGCGCGGGCCGAGGCTCAGGCGCTGATCGCCGAGGCCGAGGCGGCGGCCGAGGCCGAGCGGCGAAAGCACGAGAAGCTGCTGGCGGAACTGGCCGAGCGGCGAAAAGCCTTGGAATCCGAGTATGAGGACACCAAGGAAGAGCTCG
This sequence comes from Mycobacterium szulgai, assembly GCF_002116635.1. Classification (GTDB taxonomy): domain Bacteria; phylum Actinomycetota; class Actinomycetes; order Mycobacteriales; family Mycobacteriaceae; genus Mycobacterium; species Mycobacterium szulgai. Next base: position 19,763 of record NZ_LQPW01000178.1, read on the forward strand.
ATGGCAAATTGGCCAGCATGCGCGCTGATGCGCAGACCGAGCGTGAGCAGCTCGTCGCCGACGCCAAGCAGGAAGCTGATCGTTATCGCGAAAAGGCCCGGCGGGCCGTGGACCAGGCGAGTCAGCAGCGAATCAAAGTCCTGGAACAACTGATGGGCGTGTACCGCGACCTCGAGGGTGTTCCCGCCACGCTTGAGACCGCGTACCAAGAACGAAAGAATCCACCGGAGTAGAGCCAGGAGTTGAACGAGATGGAACGCTCGGGCCAGGAAGTCGGCACCGGCTGAGCACGATCACCGTCGCGCAAGCCCGGCGGATAGCCGTTGCCGCCCAAGGCTTTAGCGAGCCGCGGCCGGCGGGCAGAGTTACGCGCGCGCATCTACAGCGGCTGATTTCGCGCATCCAGGTGTTGCAGCTGGACTCGGTGTCGGTGGCGGTACGCGCGCACTACGCGCCGGTGTTCAGCCGGCTCGGGCCGTATGACCGCGACGTGCTGGACCGGGCGGCTTGGGGTCCGTTGCGGACCCGATTGCTAGTTGAGTACTGGGCGCATGAGGCCGCGCTGATGGCCGTCGACGACTGGCCGCTGCTGCGCTGGCGGATGCGTCAGTACACCCACGGACGTTGGGGCACCCAGGTCGTGAAGGCCAACCCGCAGCTGGCCGACGACATCGTCGCCGCCGTCGCAGACCTCGGACCGAGCACGGCTGGTCAGATCGAGGCGTATCTGGAAGCGGGGCCGCGCCGCAAGAAGGGCACCTGGTGGACGCGCAGTGACACCAAGTGGGTGGCTGAAGCGCTGTTTGCCTCCGGGGTGCTGACCACTGCGACCCGGGTCGGTTTCGCACGGCATTACGACCTGGTGGAGCGAGTGCTGCCGGCCGAAGTGCTGGCCCGGCACGTCGACGACGAGGAGGCCGTCCGGGAGCTGACGCTGCGGGCGGCGACTGCCCTGGGCGTCGGCACCGAGGCGGACCTGCGTGACTATTTTCGGCTGTCCGCCCAGCAGGTCAAGCCGGCCATCGCCGAGCTGATAGCCGCAGGGGAAATCGAGCGCGTCGACGTCGAAGGCTGGCCGGCGCCGGCCTACCTGCGGGCCGGACGAGCGGTGCCGCGCCGCGACCGCGGCACCGCTTTGCTGTGTCCGTTCGACCCGTTGATCTTCTTCCGGCCTCGGGTCGAGCGGCTCTTCGATTTCCACTACCGCATCGAGATCTATACGCCAGCGAACAAACGCCGGTACGGGTACTACGTGTGGCCGCTGCTGCTGGATGGGCACTTGGTCGCGCGGGTCGACCTCAAGGCCGACCGCGCGGCCAACGCACTGCGCGTGGTGGGCGCCTTCGGCGAACCCGGCGCGCCGCGGGCCCGAACAGCCGAGGCGCTCACCGCAGAGCTGGAGTCGATGGCCACTTGGCTGGAACTAGGTGGGGTCACCGTATCGAGCCGGGGCGACCTGGCCGCCGAACTGCGCACCGCAACCAAACGGGCCGGCTGATGAACGGCAAGGTCCGTTTAGGAGATCACCTCGGTTTCAGCGCGGGAGGCGCCCCGCCGCCACGAACCGGTGACGAGCGCTTTCCCGTCTACGGCGCTAATGGGCCCATCGGATATGCGTCCGAATGCAATGCTCGGGGGCCTCTGATAGTAATAGGTCGTGTTGGATCCTATTGCGGTAGTCTTCGCTATTGCGAAAGGGATGTGTGGGTCACAGATAATGCATTGGTGTGCCGGGCCGACAATCCCGACGAAACGCGATTTTGGTACTACGCGTTGCAGACATGTGGGCTTAATCGGCATCGTGCCGGATCCGGCCAGCCACTGCTGAATCTGAGCATTGTCAGAAGCGTTTCTGTCTCGGATATCCCCTCCGGGCGTCGTCGAATCGGCGAGCTTCTCGGCGCCCTGGACGACAAAATTGTGGCTAATAAGCGTGTCATCGCTGCCGCTGAGGCGCTAATGCTCGCGATGGTTGCGCGGATCTCTGAGCGCACCACGCTGTCAACCTTGGCGAGTAGGTCGGCCGTTTGTCTCGAGCCTGCACGGTTCGATCGCAGAGTTGCCTACTACAGTTTTCCGGCATTCGACAACGGCGCCCAACCAATTATCGTTGACGGCAGCACTATCAAGAGCAACAAATTTCGTATATCGGAGGGGTGCGTTTTATTTTCTAAGATGAATCCCAGAATACCGCGAATTTGGAATGTCGCCGAGCCGCCGTCAGAAATGGCATTGGCGAGCACCGAGTTCGTCGTACTGCAACCGATCGGGGTCGATCCTTGCGCGCTCTGGTCGGCGTTACGCCAGCGCGACGTCTTGGCCACCTTGCAACAAAGGGGGGCCGGTATGACGGGAAGTCGTCAGCGGATACGACCGCGCGAGCTACTGGGGACCGCAGTACCGGATGTACGGAGTTTGGACGCCGGGTCGGCGCAGGCCCTTAGGAGCCTTGGTGCTGTCTGTCACCAACGAAGAGCGGAATCGGGCCGGCTATCGGCCCTCCGCGATGTACTCCTGCCCCTCCTGTTGACGGGCAAGGCCCGTCTTACGGACTCGGTCGCGCTCGTCAACACGGTCTGACGGTAGATAGTCTACCGTCAGAAGAGTACTCTTCTACCGTGAGTCTGAATATTAAGAGCGAACGTACTGTGCGATTGGTGCGCGAACTTGCGGTGCGCACAGGCACCAATCAGACGGCGGCGATCGAAGAAGCCGTTGCACGACGGCTGGCGGAACTTGACCACGAAGGGTCCGTAGGGGCTACGGCGCGGCGCATTGCGGCAGAAAAAACCCTGCAGGAGCTCGGTCGATTGCTCACCGACGACGACAAGCGCGCGATTCGGCACGCGGAGGCTGACCTTTACGACGACTATGGTTTGCCGCGATGATTGTCGACACCTCAGCCATCGTCGCGATCGTGCGCGGTGAAACGGGTGCGGAACCACTTAAGGACGCGCTGGTCAACTCACCGAACTCGCGAATCTCCGCACCAAATTATGTCGAGTTGTGTGCAGTGATGAAGCGGCCAAACCGACCGGAGATCAGTCGGCTGGTTGATAGGTTGCTCAACGATTATGGAATCGGCATTGAAGCCTTCGATGCCGACCAAGCGCGAGTTGCGGCGCAGGCATACCGTGACTACGGCCGCGGGAGCGGCCACCCGGCCCGGCTCAATCTCGGCGATACCTTTAGCTACGCGTTGGCCCACGTCACCGGGGAGCCGCTGCTTTTCGTCGGTGATGATTTCATCCATACCGATATCCGGCCTGCTTGTGCTTGAGTCGCTAGCCGTCGGTGGGCTAAGCCACCTCACCTGAGGACGAACCGGTGGAAAGGTCAGCGTGGGCTTCGGGGCTTGCGTCGTGTAGCGCCGTCAGTGCGTCGGTCAGCAACCGCTGAATTCCGCTAGTGATTCCAGTGCACGAGTTTTCGATCTTGGTCGCGCTCTTCTGAATCGAACCGGCGGTTTTCTTCACATCGTCAAGCGTGGTGAGCCGCTCGATGGCCTCAGTAATTTTCTCCTCTGCCGTCACCAGCTGGTTTGCACCTCTCCGCGTGGCGGCCGTGAGCGCGGCTGTCCGCAGCAGCATGACGACCGTGCGTATCAGGTCAGGGTCATCGACGCCTGGGTCGAACGCGAGCACGATGCGTCGGGAGCCGAGCACCCTGATCGACTGACCGCCGTTCTGTTCGGTGCTACGGACGATGCCGAGCGCCGCCGCGGCAAGGCGATTGCGCTCAGCCTCATTGAAGTACTCGGCCCACGTCGTACGGGACGAGTCAGTCGTTTCGATCACCACGCGAGCCGAACCACCGTCAATGGTCAGCACCGCGTCGCCCTTCTTCGACCGCGGCACTGAGCCGACGATCGTGCGGGTATCGGTGAACTCGTCACCTAGGCCTGCGGCAATCTCCGAAATTATTGCGTTGACTTGGTTTTCGAATGTGTCGCCTTTGATCGGGGTGACCTTTGCAAGGCTGGCCTTAGCTTCCTGAACCTTCAGTGCCGTGGTCAGTTCGTCCACCTTCCTGGCCAAGTCGGCATGATTCTTGCCGATCATCTCGACTAGCTGTTGTTGGCGCGCACCGAGTTCCGCAGCGTGTTTGGACATCGGCGAAGTGGGGTCGCTAGGGTCGAACTGCTTGGTGGCTCTCGTCAGCAGCTCGTTGGTCCCGGCCTGTGCCTTGGCATCGAGGCTGGCGCCAAACTTGTCGAGTACGGGCTGCAGCCGGTCCAGAAGTTCGGGGTTCTCGCCACCGAAGATGCGACGGACTTCTGTGTTGAGATCGTGCTTTGCCACCGCGACCGATTGGGTGAACTCGTTGCGGCTGGCTGCGCCGGCTTCGGTGATGGCCTTCTTGGCATCGGCGGCGGCCTTCGCCAGTGTTTCGGATGCTGACTCGACGGCGCGCTCGGTGACCTCGGCCGCCTTGCTAGTCGAGTCTGCTGCCTTCTCGCCGACTTCCTTCAGCATCTGCTCCAGCCGGTGCGACTCCGTGGCCGCGCCGGTTACGGACAACGCGTGTGCGCCCATCTTGATGGCTTCGGTGACGAACTCGGTCAAGTCAGCCCCCCTGAGAGTGTCTGGGTCGTAGATGACGGGGCCGCGCTCACCAGATGTCCAGCGTTGCGCTTCGTGGGCAACATCCTTGTCTCGCAAGGCAAGTCCTTCTATTTCGACGGTGGTGAGGGTGGCGTCGAAGTGGGCTTGAGGCTTCGTGTTCGGCATAGCTTCTCCCGGAGAGTCGTGCTGCCGCAGTGCGCGGAAGCGGTGTCTGAAGGATCCGTCGCCTTCGGCGGACTGACAATGCCTATTACTGATAAGCCCTCTTATCGGTTGAGCCTGTTTGCGATAGACGCAATGGGGGCTAACTTGATGCTGAGCGGAAAGGAGGGCCGATGACCACGTTGACGCTGCAGGACGTGGCTGACCTTGCCAAGGTACAGCGGCCCGTGGTCAGCATGTGGCGAAAGCGGCGAATGGTGCGCGGCGTCTCTATCCCGTTTCCGACTCCTGTGGCGACGGTCGACGGCGTCGCACGCTTCCCTCGTGACGCTGTGGTGGATTGGCTGGTGCGAACCGGTCGCGGGAATAACCTCGAATGCGACTATGACGCGCCCGCGGTGGCGGCACCGGACGATGCCGGCCTAGAGGACGTTGTAACGCTGCTTTGCTGGCATGTGGTCACCGGACAAGAACTCACCAGCGTGTCGCACGCCGACTTGGTACGTTCGGCCGAGCGGTTCGATCCCGAGGACACTCTGCTGTCGACAGAGATTCGCGAGCTGCGGGTGTCCGATAGCGCGCTCGTCTACGTCGACGATCTGGTGGAAGCCTCGCGCGGTCCGGCAGACGCGCTGCAGCGGGTCGAGGCCGGGCGACTCAAGCGTCGCGAACAATTGCGCGAACTCACCGACTACGCGGTGAACTTGTTGCGCTGCATGGTTGAAGCCGCGGCTATCCATCTCGAAGACGACCGGGTTGTGCTGCGCGCCGAAGGTTCACCGGTGGCGCTTGATGTGGCCGAGGTGTGTGGGCTCGATGTCGCATCGAATGATCGGCCGCTGCGTCGTCGTGCGGTCATTCGCGGCATACACGTCAGGGAAAATGTTGCATCCCAATGCGTTTCAGCCTTGTCGCTCGTCGGACTGGATGTCGTAGACGCGCTCGATCGCCTCGATGATGCTGTACTCGCGCTGCGACCAAGGGACGTTGCGATAGTTATTGGATCTGCGGCCGCACTCTCGGACGGGCTTGCCGGGCCAATGCAGAATCGGCGTGCGGGGGCACTTCGAGTGGGCAATCTTGTTGCCGCCGTACGCCTCCCGCGGGGACTCTGGCGTGAGGCGCACCGGCAGAGCCTGGCGGTGTGGATATGTGTAGGGGGTGCGAATGCGCAGCAGCCTTGGGTTGCTGACCTCGGAGCTGTCGAGCACATCGAGTTAACCGATATTGCCGCCGATGTCGCCGGCGCCCTGGCGCAGACGGAGGATCGCGCTTTCCGGTACGCACGACGCATTCAGCTATCGAACGTGCTGGCCGGGTCTGCTGTGGTGCCCAGAGGAGTACGGGCGGTGCGGCTGCGCGGGCACGACGAGGGGGAGCATGTAGAGGCAGTGCACCGGGCTACGTTGGTGACGACAGCGCCGCTGATGCCGCTGGACGCGTTGGTGTCCGCGGCCCCTGGGCGGATTCACCTGGCACACCGTTCCCTGCACGAGCTGCATGCCGCGAAACGGCTGTTGCTCAAACGGGGGCGGCGCATAAACGGCAGTCATGGATCCCCGGAGGGAACGGTGCGGGTGCTGCCTGAAGAAGTGGTTGGGAGGCTCGCGCTTGATCCCGTTGATGCCGAGGCGAAATACCCGCGTGCGACTCGTACCGAACCAGGCGACGTGATCTTTGTAGAAAAGCCGCGGCCACGGGCTTGGGTGGATCGGGTGGGTGGGGCGATGGTGGCCTGCCCTGCCCGGATCATTCGCTTGTCCGCATCGGCGGAAGTCGGCCCCCTAGTGCTGGCCACGCTCATCAATGAAACCGCCTGTCCCGGAAGTGAATGGCCGACTTGGTCGGTTCCAGTTTTGCCGCGCGGCGAAGCCGAGCGCCTTGAGGCGGCGTTGGCAGAGGCTGATGAATACGAACGACAAGCAAGCCGCCGGGTAGCTGCAGTTCGGGAGTTGAAGACGGCGCTCATCAACGGGGTTGCCGCCGGCGCCCTCACCCTCGATGTGGAACACAGTGCGCCGGGGTTGCCCGGCGCCGGAAACTAGAAAGGACGCATGCGATGCCGCCCCGGAAAAAGCAGGAGCCGCAAGCACCGTCGACAATGAAGGAGCTCAAGGACACGCTCTGGAAGGCCGCGGACAAGCTCCGCGGGTCGCTGTCGGCCAACCAATACAAGGACGTGATTCTGGGGCTGGTTTTTCTGAAATATGTCTCCGACGCATTCGACGAGCGTCGCGAATCGATTCGTGCCGAGTTGGCCGCCGACGGCATGGACGAGGATCAGATTCAAGAACTGATCGACGATCCTGAGGAGTACCACGGCTACAACGTGTTCGTGGTGCCACCGACCGCGCGGTGGAAGTTTTTGGCGGAGAACGCGAAAGGCAAGCCCGCGAGCGGGGATCAGCCCGGTAAGAACATCGGAAAGCTGATTGACGACGCCATGGATGCCGTGATGGACGCTAATCCTACGCTGGGTGGCACGCTGCCACGGTTATACAACCGCGACAACATCGACCAGCGGCGGCTCGGCGAACTGATCGACCTGTTCAACAGTGCGCGATTCAGCCGTCAGGGTGAGCACAAAGCGCGAGACCTGATGGGGGAGGTCTACGAATATTTCCTCGGCAACTTCGCCCGCGCGGAGGGCAAGCGGGGTGGTGAGTTCTTCACCCCGCCCAGCGTGGTAAAGGTGATCGTTGAGGTGCTTGAACCTGCCAAGGGCCGTGTGTACGACCCGTGCTGCGGGTCGGGCGGCATGTTCGTGCAAACCGAGAAGTTCATCGCAGACCACCACGGCGACGCGAAAGACATTGCCATCTATGGCCAGGAGAGTATCGAGGAGACCTGGCGCATGGCCAAGATGAACTTGGCCATCCACGGGATCGACCACAGTGGGTTGAGCAGCCGGTGGGGCGACACGTTCGCGCGCGATCAGCATGCCGACGTGCAGATGGACTACGTAATGGCGAATCCGCCGTTCAATATCAAGGATTGGGCCCGCAATGAAGAGGACCCCCGGTGGCGGTTCGGCGTACCGCCGGCCAACAACGCCAACTATGCCTGGATTCAGCACATCCTGTTCAAACTCAAGCCCGGCGGCGAAGCCGGCGTTGTGATGGCCAACGGGTCGATGTCGTCGAACTCGAACGGAGAGGGTGACATTCGTGCGCAGATTGTGGAGGCCGACCTGGTGTCCTGCATGGTCGCGCTGCCGACACAGCTCTTTCGCAGCACGGGAATTCCAGTGTGTCTGTGGTTTTTTGCGAAGGATAAGGCCGCGGGTAAGCAGGGATCGGTTGACCGCTCCGGTCAGGTGTTGTTCATAGACGCCCGCGAGCTGGGTTACATGGTGGACCGGGCCGAGCGGGCGCTGAGTAACGACGACATCGTGCGCATCGGTGACACCTACCACGCGTGGCGCGGTTCTTTGTCGGCTGCCGCAAAAGGTGTTATCTACGAGGATGTTCCGGGGTTTTGCAAATCGGTGACGCTGGCGGATATCAAGGCGGCGGACTACGCGCTGACGCCCGGCCGGTACGTCGGAGCGCCCGAGGTCGAGGACGATGGTGAACCGATCGACGAGAAGATCGCTAGGTTGAAGACGGAACTTCTTGCGGCATTTGATGAGTCGGCGAGGCTGGAGAAGGTGATTCGGGAGCAGTTGGAGCGACTGTCGTGATTTCCGTTCGTGTGGGCACTCTCGTACGCGAAGGCGTACTTCGTGTGGAGGACGGTAACCATGGTGAATACCGTCCGCGTCCTGGTGAGTTCGTCGTCGATGGTGTGCCATTCATTCGTGCTGCTGATATGTCGAGCGGAGTAATCGACTTCGAAGGCGCGGGGCGAATCAATGGTGTTGCACGAGCACGCATCAGAAAAGGTATCGGTGCACCGGGGGATGTGATTCTGTCTCACAAGGGAACTGTCGGGCGCATTGCAGTCGCCCCGATGACGTCGCCAGACTTCGTATGCTCACCTCAAACGACCTTTTGGCGCTCCCTGGACCCCAATGTGCTTGATCAACGGTTTCTTCGTTACCTGATGGCATCCGAGAGTTTCCGAAGGCAACTCGATGTGCTCAAAGGGCAAACGGACATGGCACCGTACGTCAGCTTGTCTGATCAGCGTTCCATAGAAATTGAATTACCGCATATCGACGAGCAACGGGCTATTGCAGGTGTGCTCGGTGCCCTCGACGACAAGATCGCCGCGAACAAGCGATTGGTTGAGGCCGCGCGCAAATTGGCTTCTGGACGGTTCGTCGGCAGTTTGAGCGTTAGTATCAAAATTCCGGTTTCGGACGCAATTGTGATGTTGTGCCGCGGCGTGACTCCAAAGTACGTCGATCGCAACGGTATTACGGTTTTGAACCAAAAATGTGTGCGTGATCAGCGTGTGTCGCTAGACCAAGCACGTTTGATGGCGCCCCTATCGAACCGCCTTGATCGCATGCTGCAAAAGAATGATGTTTTGGTGAACTCGACGGGCGTGGGGACGCTGGGCAGGGCTGCGCGGTGGACTCGGGAATCGGGGGTGACGGTCGACTCGCACATTACGATAGCTCGGTTTGATGAGTTTGTTGTAGACCCGGTGTGCGCCGGGTTCGCGCTCCTCCGGCTGGAGAATGAGATCGAAGCGCTCGCGGAGGGTAGTACTGGGCAAACGGAGCTTCGAAGAGAATTGCTAGGCAGCTTGATTCTGGAAGTTCCGGCGAGGTCTGAACAAGCTCGCCTCGGCCGAGAACTTGATGAGTTGGACTCCTTAGAACGTTCGAGACTCGACGAGTCGCGTCTGCTGGCCTGTGCCCGTGACGAACTCCTTCCCCTCCTGATGTCCGGCAAACTCGGGGTCAAACACGCCGAGGCTGTCGTGTCGGAGGTGTTGTGATGGCTCAGAACGAGGCGGACGACAGCCAAGTTCCCTTTCTTGCGGTATCTGTTGACAAGTCCGCCGCTCTGAGGTGCCCACAGCGTCTCGATGTCGTCAGCGCTTGGGTCCAAACTTGCCGCCCACGAGCGGTTGTGGCCGCGAACCAAGAACTCGTTGCCACGATTTGGAGTGCCGGCGCGGAAAACCTGGCCCGGCAGGATGATGAAGGTTGGGTTGCCCGTGTCATCGACGGGCTGACTTCTGATTTGAAAAAACGTTTCCCGGATGCTAGGGGGTTCTCGCCTCGGAATCTCGAGTACATAGGCACGTTTGCGGCGGGATGGCCGGAGGATGCAATTGTGCAAGCGCCGCTTGCACAATTGCCGTGGTATCACCACATCGCATTACTAGAGAAGCTCGATAGCCCTGAACTGCGGCTATGGTACGCACAAACCGCCGTCGACCAACGGTGGAGCCGGAACGTAATGGTCCACCACATCGAGGGCCAACTCCACCACCGGGTCGGCCGCGCCCTTATCAACTTCGCGCAAACACTGCCGCCGGCCGAGGCCGAGCTAGACGTCGGAAGCGATGAGGAGCCATGACCGAATTCAACGAGGCAGCCTGGGAGCACAAAGTTCTGGACGACCTGGCCGAGCACGAGTGGACCCCGATGTCCGGCAGCGACATTGCCCCCGGCACGGTCGGCGGCCGCGAATCGTGGTCCGACATCGTGCTGCCAGACCGCATGCTGGCCAAGATGCGCGAGCTCAATCCCGATGTCCCCGGTGAATACCTGGACCAGGCGCGGTCCGAGATCGTTCAGCCGCGCTCTCAGGACACCATCACAGAGAACTTCCGGCTGCACCGCTACTTTGTCGAGGGCTACCGCGGTTTCAACTATATCGACTCGGACGGCATCGAGCAGAACCCCACAATAAGGCTGATCAGTCATCGTCCCGAAGAGAACGAATTCCTTGCCGTCCAACAGGTTACGATCCGCTCGACCGAGCAGCATCGGCGTTTCGACGTCGTGCTCTACCTCAATGGGATGCCTGTCGCGATCTTCGAGCTGAAGCAGGCCGGTGCGCAGCACGCTGACATCGCCGCCGCGCACGCGCAACTCCAAACCTATCGACGCGAATTCCCGATGGCCTTCCGGTTCGCGGTGCTCACTATAATCAGTGACGGCATCAACGCTCGGTACGGCACACCTTTCACCCCGTTCGAACATTTCGCGCCGTGGAATGTCGACGATGACGGCAAACTCATCGAGATCGGCAAGTCCGCCAACGACGTGGATGTGCCGATCGAGCTGGAGACTCTGATCGATGGTCTGTTCAACACCGAGCGCTTCCTTCAGCTGCTGCGCAATTTCACCGCCTTCGATGAAGATGGCGACAAGCTCATCAAGCGAATTGCAAAGCCGCACCAGTACTTTGCTGTTAGCAAGGCGGTCGGGCATACGGTGCAGGCGGCGGAGACCAATGGCAAGGCCGGTGTGGTATGGCATACCCAGGGCTCGGGCAAATCGATGGAAATGGAGCTTTACACGCACCTGGTCGCCCGACACCCGAAACTGAAAAACCCGACCATCGTGGTCGTCACCGACCGCACTGACCTCGACTCGCAGCTCTATGAAACATTCAATCGCTCAGCGCTGCTTGCCGAATCTCCGGTGAAAGTGGCCACGCGATCCGAGCTGCGTGACGAACTGTCCAACCGCACCACCGGCGGCATCTACTTCACGACTCTGCAAAAGTTCGGTCTCACGAAGGCCGAGCGTGGCGCCGGTATTGACCATCCGAAGCTAACTGACCGGCGCAATATCATCGTCATCGTTGACGAGGCCCACCGCAGCCACTACGACAACATCGACGGCTACGCCCGTCACATCCGCGACGCGTTGCCTAACGCAGTGTTCATCGCCTTCACGGGTACGCCGATTTCGGAGGTCGACCGCGATACCCGCGCGGTCTTCGGAGCGACCATCGACAGCTACGACCTGACCCGGGCAGTAGCCGATAACGCCACGGTGCCAGTGTATTTCGAGCCGCGGCTGGCCAAAGTCGGTTGGGCGGAAGGCGTCAGTGAGGGCGACCTCGATGACGCCGCCAAAGAGGTAACCCTCGGCCTCGACGACGTCGAACGGGCGCAAATCGAGAAGTCGGTCGCCGTCATCAACGCAATTTACGGCGCCCCTGAACGCCTGGCAAAGCTGGCCGAGGACATCGTGACGCACTGGGAAGCACGCTCCGAAGCGATGCGACCGTTCATAGGTTGCAGTGGCAAAGCGTTCGTAGTCGGTGCAACACGAGAGATCTGTGCGCGGCTCTACGAGCAGATCATCGCGCTCCGCCCGGACTGGCACCACGAATCCGTCGACAAGGGCGTCATCAAGGTCGTCTACTCGGGTTCTGCACAAGATCCGGAGCAAATTGCGAAACACGTTCGCAGGGAAGGCCAAAACAAGACCATCCAGAAGCGGTTACGCAACCGCGAAGACGAACTACAGATCGTCATCGTCAAAGACATGATGTTGACCGGCTTCGACGCGCCGCCGCTGCACACCTTGTATCTGGACCGTCCGCTCAAAGGCGCGCTTCTGATGCAGACGCTCGCACGGGTTAATCGGACGTTCTGCGGTAAGCCGTCGGGCCTGCTGGTCGCTTACGCGCCGCTGGTAGACAATCTCACGGCGGCCCTAGCCGAATACACGGACACGGACCGCGCCGAAAAGCCGCTAGGCAAGGACATCGAAGCTGCGGTGGACGAGACCGGGAAGCTCATTGCGCGGCTGGACGGGCTGTGTGCAAGCCACGACTGGCGGTCCAGGGTGCCACTAGTGGGCTGGTTGAAGGCGGCGATCGGCCTGGCCGCCTACCTGCGTGATCCGACCACGCCGGGAAATCAAACTCAACCGACACTCGGCGATCAGTTTCGTACGCTGTCAAATCATTTGGCACGTGCTTGGTCGTTGTGTGCGGGCAATGAGACGCTGGGCGAGTTACGGCAGACCGTGAAGTTCTACGAGCAGGTCCGTGTGGTGATGGGCAAGTTCGATGCTCAGCAGCGCCAGGCTGAGGGCAAGCCGATCCCGGAGGAAATCAAGCGACTGCTCTCGCAACTGGTCGACGCCTCGACAGCTGGTGGCGAAATCATCGACATCTACGAGGCCGCGGGACTCGGCAAGCCGTCGCTGTCCGACCTGACGCCGGAATTCGAAATGAAAGCCAAAAAGTCTGAAAACCCGCACTTGGCCATTGAGGCGTTACGCGCTCTGCTCACCGAGGAGATGGGCGGCGCGACCCGGAACAATCTTGTACGTCAGCGTGACTTTGCTGAACGGGTCTCGGAATTGATGCGCAAGTACACCAACCAGCAGCTCACCTCGGCGGAGGTGATCGCCGAACTCATCGCGATGGCCAAAGAAGTTGCCGCTGAGGGAGATCGGGGCAAGAGATTCACGCCGCCGCTGTCACACGATGAGCTTTCCTTCTACGACGCGGTTGCCGACAATGAATCGGCGGTTGAAATCCAGGGTGAAGCGGTCCTGGCGCAGATAGCCCGTGAATTGGTGGCGGTGATGCAGCGTGACACCAAAACTGACTGGACTGTGCGGGATGACGTGCGTGCAAAACTGCGGTCGTCGATCAAGCGGCTGTTGGTGAAGTACAAGTACCCGCCGGACAAGCAACCGGCGGCGATCAAGTTGGTGATCGAACAAATGGAGGCGTTAGCGCCGCGGTACGCGGAGCAAGCGGGTCGATTGACCGACGGGGAGAAAGTCCTGAACGTGTCTCCGTGACGCCACTGGAAGAGCGGCGGGCCGATAGTAAGAACCTATGGCTGGTCTATCGTTTCGTGTAGTCGAAGACCCACTGCATAGTTGGCGCCTGACCACAGCATTCCGTCGCCACAGGCTGCAGCTCAACATTGATCAAACTGGATCAGTGGATTCTTGCCCTAGTGCTCGTGCGACCTGTTTGCCGTTGTCGGTGAGCTTCATCCATGCCGCCCAAATCCACACTGCAGGATCATCGTAATGATTGACGTAAGCGTCGGAAATCTTCTGCATTGACGTGGCGAGCGGTTCGTTCCATTCGACCCAACTTCCGTCGTCGCCGGACATAGCGCCGAGGGAGAAAAGTCCATCGCTCACCAGCGAACGTACCGTCTCTAATGTCTCTTTCTGCAGTTCTGATATCGGTATCGCCGGATTCAGTCGAGTGACGTGGGAATCAACGACCGTAAGCGGCACGGCACCTTCTAGCCCATCGAGCAGCAGCTCTTCACGTACTCTTCTGCGAATGTTGTTCATTCTGCGCGCTGCTCTGAGTTGTGTCGAACGACCTGCATAGCCTATCGCCTCAAACATTCTGCTGCAGCTGGCATTTCGTACCTAACTTTTCGGCGGGGCGGTGTTTTCTGACTGCATGTCAAGTCTTGTCATTCCGGGTTGAACTCGGGCAAGTCCGACAATTCGTCTTTGCCTAACACTGGCAAGTCGTGGTGGCTGTGCGGCAGTTGAACAGGGTGCGGGATAGATTCCGGAGGCACTGGACCAAGGATCGGAGACGGTCCGAGTCGGGCAGGCGGCGCCGCGGCCGGAGCGGGTTCAACAGGCACGCGGGCCGATGGTCTGGGCTCGATCTGTGGCGGAGCCACCGGTTGAGCGAGAGGCCGTGCAATGTTCGGTACGCCGCCTCGTTCGGAGTTGATATGTATTCGGACGTAATTCTTATCCGGCGAACGAATATCCATCGTCAGGCCGAATTCCGCATCTTGACGTATCCCGACGATGGTTCCGTCGCTTAGCACGCGCTCTATTCCTTTGTAGCTACTCGCTGGATTCCTTTCGGTCGCGCCTTCGCTTAGCCAATCCAATAGCTTGCGCAGGTCTGCTTCGCTTCTGATTTCTTTGATAAACGGGCGATTGCCACGGGGGAGGTCTCTGATTACCTCCTGCACTTCTTGAGCCGTTGGCGTCGAGGGGGGATTGGGCGGAGGACCAGGTGCATCCTTCCAAGACCCGTTGTCGACAAGTTGAATCCCGTTGCGCCGAGGCGGTTCTCGGCCTTCTTCTCGTGGGCGGGCGGGCACGTCGTCGAAGAGCATAGTTCGGAGTTCAGCGAACGCGATGGTGATCCGCGCGGCGACTTGCTGATCCAGTGAAACCAATTGCATTGCACGCTGACGGATGTCGAGAGCGAGATTATGGGCCAGGGCACGCCGGCTGGCCATCGTCATCGGCGATCGGCAGGCGCCAGGGTCCGTGATCGAAAGGTCATCGCCAACTTCGAATCCGGCAGAATGGGCGTCCTCGACCGCATATCGCAAGTGCGACCGTGCCGCATACAACTCGGAAGCACCGGCGCGTGCTGTCTTGGCCGCTTGCTCGATCCGGTCTCCAATGCGATTGACCGTCGTCATATCACCGAAGGTCCGGGCCCGGAGCTGCTCAGATGCCTGGCCCGTCCAGTCAACCGACATTGAGTCATCCCAGACCCGCGAGAAGACGTCATACCATCGCCGATGGGTAGACTCCCAGTGCGCCGCGCCTTCGGTGAGATGTTCAGTGGGCCATGCGAGAAGCTCCGAAAGGTTTGGAAACTCTTGGTTGAGTGCTGTCACGACGCAGCTCTAGCTTGATCGGTCAGCGAGGCAAGTTCGCCAGGCCGACCTTGCCTCACTGTTGACGAACCGGGTCTTCATTGCGGCGCCGACGTCCATCGGGGTGAGCTTTCCACGAATAGTTGGTCCGAGCTACTCGCCCAGCTAGCGGACCCCGTACGAGCAGACCTCGCGCCGAGACTGCACTCACGGTGTCGAAACCGCCTCGACACGCGCTCTGCGCGCAGTCTCGGCGCCACGAATGCAGATTCGGCCGATTAAGGTGAGCGCCGTGGCCGACATCGCGCCGCTGCGCGTGCAACTGATCGCCAAGACTGAATTCTTGGCCCCGCCGGACGTGCCCTGGACCACCGACGCCCAAGGCGGCCCGGCGCTCGTCGAGTTCGCCGGCCGCGCCTGCTATCAGAGCTGGTCAAAGCCCAATCCCAAGACCGCGACCAATGCCGGTTACATCAAGCACATCATCGACGTCGGACACTTTTCGGTGCTGGAGCACGCAAGCGTGTCGTTCTACATCACCGGCATCTCGCGATCGTGCACCCATGAGCTGATCCGGCATCGCCATTTCTCCTATTCACAGCTCTCCCAGCGATACGTGCCCGAGAAGCAATCCCAGATCGTCATACCCCCGGGCATGGAGGACGACCCCGAGCTGCGGCAGATCCTCGCCGCGGCCGCCGACGCCAGCCGAGCCACGTACGCCGAGTTGCTGGCCAAGCTGGAAGCCAAGTTCGCTGACCAGCCCAACGCTGTCCTGCGCCGCAAGCAGGCCCGTCAAGCCGCGCGTGCGGTGCTGCCCAACGCGACCGAGACCCGCATCGTTGTGACCGGCAATTACCGCGCCTGGCGGCACTTCATCGCCATGCGGGCCAGCGAGCACGCCGACGTGGAAATCCGGCGGCTGGCCATCGCGTGCCTGCGCCAGCTGGTCGACATCGCGCCGGCGGTGTTCGCCGACTTCGAGGTTTCCGCGCTGGCCGACGGCACCGAGGTTGCGACCAGTCCTTTAGCAACCGAAGCATGAGGCGCGAGCGTGCGCGAATGTACCGGCCGCACGGCGCGTCGGCGTACAGGCACTCACGCTCGCGGCGGGGATAAAGCGCCAGGTAACCTTGGGACTCGTGACCACCGTCGGATTCGACGCCCCAGCACGTCTGGGTACCCTGCTAACCGCGATGGCGACACCCTTCGGCGCCGACGGCTCCGTCGATGCCGCCGCCGCCGCGGGCCTGGCAATTCACCTGGTCAACCAAGGCTGCGACGGAATCGTGGTTTCGGGAACCACGGGGGAGTCGCCTACCACCACCGATGACGAGAAGGTTGAGCTGCTGCGTGTCGTCCTGGAAGCCGTAGGCGACCGGGCACGCGTCATCGCTGGAGCGGGCACCTATGACACCGCGCACAGCGTCCGACTGGCCAAGGCGTGTGCGGCCGAAGGCGCGCACGGACTCCTGGTGGTGACCCCGTATTACTCGAAGCCGCCGCAGGCCGGCCTGCTGGCACATTTCACCGCCGTCGCCGACGCGACCGACCTGCCGGTGTTGCTCTACGACATCCCCGGGCGGTCTGGGGTGCCGATCGAGACCGACACCATCCGCGCGCTGGCGTCACATCCCAACATCGTCGGCGTCAAGGACGCCAAGGCCGATCTGCACAGCGGCGGCCAGATCATCGCCGAAACCGGGCTGGCCTATTACTCCGGTGACGACGCGCTGAACCTGCCGTGGCTGGCAATGGGCGCCACCGGCTTCATCAGTGTGATTTCTCACCTGGCGGCAGGGCAGCTTCGAGAGTTGTTCTCCGCCTTCCACTCTGGAGATATCGCTACGGCTCGCAAGATCAACGTCGCGCTGGCCCCGCTGTGCAATGCGATGGGCCGCCTGGGCGGGGTGACGTTGTCCAAGACGGGCCTGCGCTTACAGGGCATCGACGTCGGGGTTCCCCGGCTCCCGCAGGTTCCCGCAACACCAGAGCAGGTCGAAGCGCTGGCCGAGGATATGCGCGCGGCGTCGGTGCTCAGGTGATCCAGAGGGTGAGCCACAGGTGAACGAAGAACTCGCCCCACCAGGTCTTTTGGCCCCGGGCGGGTTGCGGGTTACCGCGTTGGGCGGCATCAGCGAAATCGGCCGCAACATGACGGTTTTCGAGCACCTGGGCCGGCTGCTGCTCATCGACTGCGGGGTGATGTTCCCCACCCACGACGAGCCGAGTGTCGACCTGATCCTGCCGGATATCCGCCACATCGAAGATCGGCTCGACGACATCGAGGCGCTGGTGTTGACCCACGCGCACGAGGACCACATCGGCGCGATCCCGTTCCTGCTCAAATTGCGGCCCGACATTCCGGTCGTCGGCTCCAAGTTCACCCTGGCGCTGGTCGCCGCCAAATGCCGTGAGCACCGCATCAAGCCGGTGTTCGTCGAAGTCAAAGAGGGCCAGAGCAGCCGTCACGGCGTGTTCGAGTGTGAATACTTCGCGGTCAACCACTCCATCCCGGACGCGCTGGCAATCGCCATCTACACCGGTGCGGGGACTGTCCTGCACACCGGGGACATAAAGCTCGACCAATTACCGCTGGACGGCCGCCCCACCGACCTGCCCGGCATGTCCCGGCTCGGTGACGCCGGCGTGGACCTGTTTCTGTGCGACTCGACCAACGCCGAACATCCCGGGGTCGGGCCGTCCGAAAGCGAAGTGGGCCCGACCCTGCACCGGCTGATCCGGGGTGCCGACGGGCGGGTCATTGTGGCGTGCTTCGCCTCCAACGTCGACCGGGTACAGCAGATCATCGACGCCGCAGTGGCATTGGGCCGGCGGGTGTCGTTCGTCGGGCGATCCATGGTGCGTAACATGGGCATTGCGCGGGAGCTGGGCTTCCTGCGGGTGGGCGATTCCGATCTGATCGACATCGCCGCGGCCGAGATGATGGCGCCCGAGAAGGTGGTGCTGATCACCACCGGCACCCAGGGCGAACCGATGTCGGCGCTGTCGCGGATGTCGCGCGGCGAACATCGCAGCATTACCCTGACCGCGGGCGATCTGATCATCTTGTCGTCGTCACTGATCCCGGGCAACGAGGAAGCCGTCTACGGCGTCATCGACTCGCTGGCCAAAATCGGGGCCAGAGTTGTCACCAATGCCCAAGCGCGGGTGCATGTTTCAGGTCACGCGTACGCCGGTGAACTGTTGTTCCTGTACAACGGCGTGCGGCCGCGTCACGTCATGCCGGTGCATGGGACCTGGCGGCACCTGCGGGCCAATGCAAAGCTGGCCGCCAGTACCGGGGTGCCGGTGGAGTCAATCATGTTGGCCGAGAATGGCGTCAGTGTAGATCTGGTCGCCGGTAAAGCGTCGATCGCCGGTGCGGTGCCGGTGGGCAAGATGTTCGTCGACGGACTGATCACCGGCGACGTCGGCGATATCACTCTGGGCGAGCGGCTCATCCTGGCTTCGGGCTTTGTCGCGGTGACAGTGGTGGTCAAGCGCGGCACCGGCAAGGCGGTGGCCGCGCCGCTCCTGCATTCGCGTGGGTTCTCCGAGGACCCCAAAGCCCTGGAGCCCGTCGTGCGCAAGGTCGAGGCCGAGCTGGAACAGTTGGTCGCCGACAATGTCGTCGATCCGATCCGGATCGCTCAGGGGGTGCGGCGCACCGTGGGCAAATGGGTGGGCGAGACCTACCGCCGCCAACCGATGATCGTGCCGACGGTCATCGAGGTCTAGAAGCGGGTCCCCGGTCATCGAAATTAAGTCTTCTTCGTATACGCCGACCACTCGATCTGTGACGCTTTGAGTTTGCGCCCGGCCGGCCCGACATAGCGGTCTACAAGCTCGTCGGGGCCGGCCTGTTCCACCAGCTGCCAGCCGTAGTCGGCGACGAACTCCGCCACACCTTCGGGCGCTAACCCGAAGTGCCACAGTTGCCGTCGCTGCCGGACCGAGCGGTACAGGGTCCGGGTACCGTACCGATTCTTGCCGTCAATGAAGTCCTTGCGGACGTAGGTGAACACCATGCGACTGCCCGGCGCGACCGCGCGCAGCCCCTCCAAGATCCGCCGAACGCCACGCTCGGTGAGGTACTGAGTGACGCCCTCCCAGATGAAAAAGACCCGGTAGTCGGTCTGATAGCCGTGCTCTGCCAGCGCCGTCAGCAGGTCATCACGCTCGAAATCCACTGCCACCAACCGGACCGACAGCGGTAACTCGCCCAGCACCCGTCGCACCGTCTTGGCCTTGCGGGCGATGTTGACCGGCAGGTCTACCTCGAAGACCGGGACGCGGACCTGCCGGGTCAGGCGATAAGCGCGGGTGTCCAATCCGGCGCCCAGAACGACTACGGCGTCGATGTCGTCGAGCGCCTCGGCCAGCTTGTCGTCGATAAACCGCTTGCGGCAGGCCAGATTTGCCCACAGCCCGCGTCCGGTCCACTCCGAGGCTGCGATGAGCAGGCGGCGCACCGGGGCCGCGCGTGTCATAGCGACCAGCAGTCGTAACGGCGCCGGCAGGAACAAGTCGGCCATGTCGTCTTCCAGCAACCGCCGGTCCGGCGGCTCATTTTGTTCGACGGCCGCCAACACCATCGGGCCAAAAGCGGTCTGGGCCGCGGGATTTCGTGCCATGGTCAGCGCCTGTTCACACAGCCCGCATCAACGGGCAGGGTAACGCCGGTGATGTAGCGCGCTTGATCGGACACCAGCCACGCCACGGCGTCAGCGATGTCATCGGCCTGCAGGATCTGCACCGGCAGAGCGTTGCCCGCGCCATGAGCCTCTCCCCGCGCGCTCATCTCGGTAAGCCACTGCCTGGTGAACTCGTTGTTGATCATCGGCGTATCGACGCCCGACGGATGTACGGAGTTGACCCGGATATTGTGGGGCGCAAGGAGATTGGCGTAGAGCCGTACCAACCCGACCAGGCCGTGCTTGGCGGCGGTGTAGCCGATCGAGCCGGCGTCGGAGCTGCCGATGCCGACCAGCCCCGCGGCCGAACTGATCAATACGATCGCCCCGCCGCTGCCCTGCTCGATCATTGTCGGTTTCGCTACCTCGATGGTGTGGTAGACGCCGGTCAGGTTGACGTCTATGACGTCATGCCAGGCGTCGGCCGATTGCATGGGTGCGATACCGGCATTGGCCACGACAATGTCGAGGCGGCCGAACTCGTCGACGCCGGCCTGTACGGCGGCCGACAACGAGTCGCGATCGCGGACGTCGCCCTGCCGGGCCACGATCCGCGCGCCGGTCTCCTCGACCAGCTTCACCGTCTCGGCAAGCTCGGCAGCGGTGCCCAGCGGATACGGCACGCTAGCGATCTGAGCGCACAAGTCGAGCGCAATGATGTCGGCACCGTCGGCGGCCAATCGCACCGCGTAGGCGCGGCCCTGGCCCCGCGCGGCACCGGTGATGAAGGCAGTCTTGCCTTCCAGCGGCGGGCCCATCAGGGGCGAAGCTGTCCTTTGCTGGGTTCTCCGGCCGGAATCGGTTGCAGCATCTTGATGTCGGGTTGTCCGGCCAGGTGCTCACCGGCCGCGGTGAACATCTTGGCGACGGCAGGGGCGGTGCTGTGGGCCTTCAGCGCTTCCTCGTCGGCCCACTGCTCGACGAAAACGAAGGTCTCGCCCGATTGGTGCAGCGAGTACAGCTGACAGCCGGGTTCGCCGTGCACCTCTTCGACCGCGGTGGTCAGGATGTCGCGGACGGTCTCGACTGATTGCGGTTTGACGGTCAGGGTGGCGACGACAACGACAGGCATGCGAGGGCCTCCTGGGAATTCCGCGGTGACTTTTGCTAACCGCTTGTCACCCTACTCAGGCATTTGCATAACGAGGCGAGCACACCATCGTTACCAGTGTGGCGGATGGTGCAGATGTTGTATTTGCGACTAGGCTTGCGGGCATGGCTAGTAAGACCGTCGCGCGCTCCGGAACTCGAACGAGCAGGTCAAAGGCCGCTTCGCGGGGGACATCCCGAAGTGGGCGATCGAGCACACCCAGGAAGCGCCCGGCTCAGCCCGTCCGGCGTCCCAGCCGGCCGGCCAAGCGGCGTAATCAGTCCCTTTTGGTTGTGGCTGGGCTTACCTGCGGCCGCGCTATGCGGGCCACCTGGATGATGGCGGCCAAGGGCACCGGTGGCGCGGCGCGGTCAATCGGTCGAGCCCGCGACATCGAGCCCGGGCACCGCCGTGACGGGATCGCACTGGTTCTGCTGGGAATTGCCGTCGTCGTCGCCGCGAGCTCGTGGTTCGATGCGGCCCGGCCGGTCGGCGCCTGGGTCGATATGGTGCTCCGAACCTTCATCGGTTCAGCTGTCGTGTTGCTGCCACTGGTCGCTGCCGGGATGGCAGTCGCGCTGATGCGAACCGAACCCAATCCCGAGGCGCGGCCGCGGCTGATTCTGGGCGCCAGCCTGATTGCGCTGTCGGTCCTCGGCCTGCGCCACCTGTGGGCTGGTTCACCCGAATCGCCCGAATTGCGCCGGCGCGCAGCCGGATTCATCGGGTTCGCCATCGGCGGGCCGCTCTCCGACGGTTTGACCGCCTGGATTGCGGCACCGCTGTTGTTCATCGGCGCACTGTTCGGGTTGCTGTTGCTGACCGGGATCACCATCCGCGAGGTGCCCGACGCGCTGCGCGGCATGTTCGGCACGCGACTTTTCCAGCGTGACTACGACGACGATTACGAGGATTACCAGGACCACGCCGACGAGTTCGAGGGCGACTTTCCCGGCGATGACGCCGACACCGTGGAGGTCGCGCGCGAAGACTTCTCCGACGGCTACTACGACGAGGCTCCGCTCGATTCCGGTGACGGGCCACAGGCCTGGCCGTCGGCGCAAGAGGCCGCCGAGCTGGTGGATGACGCGCCGACCATACCGGAACCACGAACCCGCAAACGCGCCGCCAAGAAGCAGGACACCCAACCCCTGGACCGGGTCGTCGAGGGGCCCTACACGCTGCCGTCGATGGACCTGCTGGTCGCCGGCGATCCGCCCAAGAAGCGCAGCGCCGCGAACACCCACATGGCCGGTGCCATCGGTGAGGTGCTGACCCAGTTCAAGGTCGACGCGGCAGTCACCGGCTGCACCCGCGGACCCACCGTGACCCGCTACGAGGTCGAGCTGGGGCCCGGCGTGAAGGTGGAGAAGATCACCGCGCTGCAAAAGAACATCGCCTACGCCGTGGCCACCGAAAGCGTGCGCATGCTGGCCCCCATTCCGGGCAAATCGGCCGTCGGCATCGAGGTGCCCAACACCGACCGGGAGATGGTGCGGCTGGCCGACGTGCTGACCGCGCCGTCCACCCGGCGCGACCATCACCCCCTGGTGATCGGCCTGGGCAAGGACATCGAGGGTGACTTCATCTCGGCCAACCTCGCCAAGATGCCGCACCTGCTGGTGGCCGGGTCCACCGGATCGGGCAAGTCGAGCTTCGTCAACTCCATGCTGATCTCGCTGCTGACCCGGGCCACCCCGGAAGAGGTCAGGATGATCCTGATCGACCCGAAGATGGTGGAATTGACGCCGTACGAAGGCATTCCGCACCTGATTACGCCGATCATCACCCAGCCGAAGAAGGCGGCCGCGGCGCTGGCCTGGCTGGTCGACGAGATGGAGCAGCGCTACCAGGACATGCAGGCATCCCGGGTGCGCCACATCGACGACTTCAACGCCAAGGTGCGCTCGGGCGAAATCACCGCGCCGCTGGGCAGCCAGCGCGTGTACCGGCCGTACCCCTACGTGGTTGCGATCGTCGACGAGCTCGCCGACCTGATGATGACCGCCCCGCGCGACGTCGAGGACGCGATCGTGCGGATCACCCAGAAGGCTCGGGCGGCCGGCATCCACCTCGTCCTGGCCACCCAGCGGCCCTCGGTCGACGTGGTCACCGGCCTGATCAAGACCAACGTGCCGTCGCGACTGGCGTTCGCGACGTCGTCGCTGACCGACAGCCGCGTCATCCTGGACCAGGCCGGCGCCGAGAAGCTGATCGGCATGGGCGACGGCCTGTTCCTGCCGATGGGCGCGAGCAAACCGATCCGGCTGCAGGGCGCCTACATCACCGACGAGGAGATCCAGGCCGTCGTCGCCGCCTGCAAGGACCAGGCCGAACCCGAATACACCGAGGGCGTCACCACGGCCAAACCCAACGGCGAACGCACCGACGTCGACCCCGATATCGGCGATGACATGGATGTCTTCCTGCAAGCCGTGGAGCTGGTGGTGTCCAGCCAGTTCGGCTCGACGTCGATGCTGCAGCGCAAGCTGCGGGTCGGCTTCGCAAAGGCGGGCCGGCTGATGGACCTGATGGAAACCCGCGGCATCGTCGGGCCGAGCGAAGGTTCCAAGGCGCGTGAGGTCCTCATCAAGCCGGACGAGCTGGCCGGGACGCTGGCGTTGATCCGGGGCGGGGCCAACGCGGACGGATCCGACGAGGACGACTGACCGCTAGAGCACCAGCAGCATCCGCGAGTTGCCCAGGATGTTCGGCTTGACGTAGCTCAGGTCGAGGAATTCGGCGACGCCGATGTCATAGGAGCGGCACATCTCTTCGAAAACCTCGGCCGTGACGGGGGTGCCCTCGATCTCGGTGAACCCGTGCCGGCCGAAGAACTCGGTCTCGAAGGTCAACACGAAAAGCCGCTGCAGTTCCAGCTCACGGGCGACTTCGAGAAGCCTGTTGACTATCGCGTGGCCGATGCCGTGGCCGGTCACCGCGGGATCGACTGCGACCGTGCGGATTTCGCCGAGATCGGACCACAGCACGTGCAATGCTCCGCACCCGACAACGTTGCCATCGAGTTCGGCGACCCAGAATTCCTGGATGGCTTCATAGAGGGTCACGAGATTCTTTTCGAGCAGAATCTTTCCCGCATAGGTGTCGACGAGTTGTTTGATTGCGGGCACATCGGATGTCCGGGCCCGCCGGACCGCCGGCCGTAAATCCCGTGGACTTTCGCTCACCTGGCAACAGTATCGACATCGGGGCTTACATAAGCTGGTCAACCCGTTATTCTGTTGCCGTGTCGGCGCAGCCAGAAACACCTCCGGTGATCGGCCCCGCGCGTATTGCCAATCTGGCCAATATCCTCACCCTGCTGCGCTTGGTGATGGTCCCGATTTTCCTGCTGGCCCTGTTCTATGACGGCGGTCACCACTCCTCGGCCCGTGTGGTGGCGTGGGCGATATTCGCCGCCGCCTGCATTACCGATCGATTCGACGGCCTACTGGCGCGCAACTATGGAATGGCCACCGAATTCGGCGCCTTTATAGATCCCGTTGCGGATAAGACGCTGATTGGGGCGGCGCTGATCGGGTTGTCGATGCTGGGGGACTTGCCCTGGTGGGTGACGCTGCTGATCCTGAGCCGCGAACTCGGTGTGACGGTGCTACGGCTGGCAGTGATTCGCCGCGGTGTCATTCCGGCCAGTTGGGGCGGCAAACTCAAGACCGTGGTCCAGGCGGTGGCGATCGGTTTGTTCGTACTGCCGCTTCCGGGGCCGCTGCATATCGGTGCCGAGGTGATCATGGCCCTCGCCGTCGTACTGACGGTGGTGACCGGTGTCGACTATGTCGCATCGACGGTCAGAGAAGTCAGCCGCGCCAACCGCGAATCTTAGATCGGCCGGGAACCAACGCCACCGCCGTCGGCGTTGACCTGACGTTGGCTGCCGAACAGGCGTGACCGGACGAAGGAGACCACGATGGCGGCATTGGTGCGCGAGGTGATCGGTGATGTGCTGCGCGGAGCCAGAACTTCCCAGGGCCGGACCCTGCGTGAGGTGTCGGATTCAGCGCGGGTAAGCCTCGGGTACCTGTCGGAAGTGGAGCGGGGCCGCAAGGAGCCTTCGAGCGAGCTGCTGAACGCGATATGCGACGCCCTGCGGGTGCCGTTGTCGCAGGTGCTCACCGACGCCGCGGAACGGCTGGGCCGTGCGGAGCGAGCCGACAGTGGCACGAACATCGATGCCAGCACCAAGGTGGTCATCCCCCCGGTGGTGTCTCTGGCGGTAGCCTGACTGTCCGGTGACTCGCCTGGGTCGACGAGATACGCACCATGAGTGGGGCGACGCGCGCTGAACCGTTAAATTGAGCGGCAGAGGGTATGCGCCCATCCGGCACACAAGAAGCGAAGGCGGAGCTAACTGATGGCCAATCCGTTCGTCAAAGCGTGGAAGTACCTCATGGCGCTGTTCAACTCAAAGATTGACGAGCGCGCCGACCCCAAAGTCCAGATTCAGCAGGCCATCGAGGAAGCACAACGGACCCATCAGGCCCTGACCCAACAGGCCGCACAAGTGATCGGCAACCAGCGCCAGCTGGAGATGCGCCTCAACCGGCAGCTGGCCGACATCGAAAAGCTTCAGGTCAACGTGCGTCAGGCCCTCACGTTGGTAGACCAGGCCACCGCCGCTGGAGACGCGGCCAAGGCCACCGAGTACAACAACGCTGCCGAAGCGTTCGCCGCCCAGCTGGTGACCGCCGAACAAAGCGTCGAAGACCTCAAGACGCTGCACGACCAGGCACTGCAAGCGGCGGCGCAGGCCAAGAAGGCCGTCGAGCAGAACGCCATGGTGCTGCAGCAGAAGATCGCCGAGCGCACCAAGCTGCTCAGCCAGCTCGAGCAGGCCAAGATGCAGGAACAGGTCAGCGCTTCACTGCGGTCGATGAGTGAGCTTGCCGCGCCGGGCAATACACCGACCCTGGACGAAGTACGCGACAAGATCGAACGCCGGTACGCCAACGCGCTGGGGCAGGCGGAGCTGGCGCAGAGTTCGGTGCAGGGCCGCATGATGGAGGTGCAACAGGCCGGCGTGCAGATGGCCGGGCATTCCCGGCTGGAGCAAATCCGGGCGTCGATGCGCGGTGAGGCGCTGCCCGCTGGCGGTGCCGCCACTCCCGGGGCCACGCCGGCCACGCCGGCGACCGAGACCGGCGGGGTTGCCGAGAAACCGTTCGGTCAGTAACAGGGGACGGTTTGCAAATGGTGGTGAAGTCAGGTCAGCGCGGCCCATTGCGTGCCGTGCTGCAGCGTGGACTTGATACCGCCGCCGACCTGTCCGACCTGGTGGCCCAGAAGATCACCGCCGCGTCCGATCCACGGGCGCGCCTGCTGCGGCGGCGCCGCCGCGCGCTGCGGTGGGCCTGGATTTTTACCGCCGGCTGCCTATTTTGGGCTCTGGTCACGGCCGGGCTGGCCGCCTGGGGCTGGTTTGCGTTGCTGCTGCAGGTCACCGGAGCTATCGCGGTCGTTCAGGTGATTCCCGCGACGCTGCTGTTCTTCCGCTACTACGGGCTGAAAGCAGAGCCGTTGCCGGCCCAGCGGCCGGCCAGCGTCCGCCGGCTACCTCCGCCCGGTTCGGCAGCCCGGTCGGCGATGTCGGCGTTGGGCGCTTCCGAACGCGGGTTCTTCTCGTTGCTGGGTGTGATAGAGCGCGGCGCGATGTTGCCTAGGGATGAAATCCAGGACTTGTCTGATGCGGCCAAACGGACGTCGGCGGCCATGGGAGCCACCGCGGCCGAAGTGGTGTCGATGGAACGGGCCGCGCAGCACTCTGCTTCATCGCGCGAGTATCTGGTGCCGACGATCAACGCCTATACCGCGCAATTGGGCGCAGGTGTCCGGCAGTACAACGAAATGGTTACTGCCGCAGCGCAATTGGTGTCGTCTGCAAGCGGCGACGGCGGCGCGGCGCTGTCCCGGCAGCGCTACCGCGCCGAGCTGGTCGACGCCACCGATCGGCTGACCGGATGGGCGCAGGCGTTCGATGAACTCGGTGGACTGCAGCGCCGCTAGTCGCGCTTGCTAGTTGGGTGTTCGCGGCCCGTAACGGTCGATGTATGCCTGATGGATGTGGGCGTCGCGTTTCCGGGCGCGCTCGTCGACGAGCGCGGGATCCAGGCCGTGCACACGCAGCATGTGCTGGCGCCATATCTTGTTGAGCGCATGCGAGAAGTAGACGAACGGGATGAGGATCGGCAGCGTCATGCTCAGATGGACGTCCAGCGTCGTCGGAATCAGCCAGAATGGCGCGAGCACCAGCACCGCCGGCACCGCGACCCGCAGCATCATCCGGCCGGCGGCACCCTTATCCGTGAGATCCCGGCGCACCCAATCGCGCATCGAGTCGGGCAGCCGCTTGCCGTAGCAGTAGCGGATGTATTCCAGCGCATTCGGTTTGGTGCGTACGTCGCTCATCGGTCTACAGCGTCGCTTTCAGTGATGGGATCACCAGCCCGGCCAGACCGCGCAGGAGCCCCTTGAACATGTCGTAAGCATCAACGTAATCGCGCCACAGCGTAATCCGTCCATCGCGCACCTCGAAGATGCCGCAGGCCCAGAACTGAATTCGCAGCGGTCCGAAGATCAGCGCGTCGGTGCGTTCGGTGAGCACTGCGGCGCCGTCGGCGGATATGCGGTGAATCTTGACCTCGAAGCCGATCCGGCCCTGCATCCTGCGCAGCAGCGCCGCCGTTCGCCGGCCACCCCGGATCCTGGAATATCCGACGTTCTCGTACACGAGATTGTCGTCGAATAACGCATCGATGGTGTCGAAGTCCTCGTCCTGCAGGGCATTGAGGAAGCCCTCGACCGTGCGGATGTTGTCGGTGCCTGCCTGTTGGGTCAGCTCGGTCATGCCTGCCAGCCTACGTACAGCGCTGTGGCAGGGTAAGGCGGATGCGTGTCGCCGTGGTTGCCGGGCCGGACCCCGGCCACTCGTTTCCCGCGATCGCACTGTGCCAGCGCTTCTGTGCAGCCGGCGATACGCCGACGTTGCTCACCGGGGTGGAATGGCTGGAAGCGGCCCGGGCCGCCGGTGTGGATGCGGTGGAGCTGGATGGCCTGGTGGCGACCGACCAGGATCTGGACGCCGGAGCCCGGATCCACCGTCGCGCGGCGCGGATGGCGGTGCTCAATGTGCCGGCGCTGCGCGAATTAGCGCCAGATCTGGTGGTTTCCGATGTGATCACCGCCGGCGGCGGCATGGCTGCCGAGCTGCTCGGAATCCCGTGGATTGAACTCAATCCCCATCCGCTGTACCTGCCGTCGAAGGGGCTGCCGCCGATCGGCAGTGGACTGGCGCCGGGCACAGGCTTTCGCGGCAAGCTGCGCGACACCGTGATGCGCGGCCTGACGGCGCGGTCTTGGCGTGCGGGTCTGCGACAACGCGCGGACGCGCGGACCGAGATCGGATTATCAGCCCGCGACCCCGGGCCGCTGCGGCGGCTGATCGCTACGCTGCCCGCGCTGGAGGTGCCACGGCCGGACTGGCCGGACGAGGCCGTCGTGGTGGGCCCGCTGCACTTCGAGCCGACCGACCGCGTCTTGGAGATCCCGCCTGGCCCAGGGCCGGTGGTGGTCGTCGCGCCGTCCACGGCCCACACCGGGACCGCCGGCCTGACCGAGCTCGCGCTTCAGAGCCTCACTCCAGGGGACACGCTGCCGGCGGGATCGCGTCTGGTGGTTTCGCGGCTGGGCGGAGCGGAGCTGACGGTGCCGCCTTGGGCCGTGGTTGGGCTGGGCCGTCAGGCCGAGCTGTTGACGCACGCTGACGTGGTGATCTGCGGTGGCGGACATGGGATGGTGGCCAAGACGCTGCTCGCGGGTGTGCCATTGGTCGTGGTTCCCGGCGGCGGGGATCAATGGGAGATGGCCAACCGGGTGGTGCGCCAGGGGAGTGCGCGGTTGATCCGTCCGCTGACTGCCGGGGCGCTGGTGTCCTCGGTTTGCGAGGTGCTGTCGTCGCCGACGTACCGCGAGGCGGCGCAGCGAGCGGCGGCCAGCATCGCCGGTGTCGCCGACCCGGTGCGGGTGTGTCACGAAGCGCTGGCGTTAGCGGGCTAGCCGGCTGGGTATGTTGGCTGGCGTGCGGCTGACGGAGTTCAACGAGCGGGTGGTTCTGCGGTTCGGCGCCGCGTATGGCTCATCGGTACTGGTCGATCACGTGCTGAGCGGCTTTGGCGGCCGCACCGCCGCCCAGGCGATCGAGGCGGGTGTCGACCCCCGCGATGTCTGGCACGCGCTGTGCGCCGACTTCGACGTTCCCCGCGACCAGTGGTGAGGTGCGCGCGCATCGTGTGGGTAACCAGGGCGGCCGGCTGTGCTGTGTTGCAACCCTGAAGGCACATTCGAAGCCAACGATTCACACTAGAGCGGGCAGTCGCCGCAGGTGCCCGCGCCGGGGATGCGGTAAAGAAGGCAGCAGCTGCGACGCGTGTAGTCCAGATTTGAACCGCTGAGCACGCCGGTGCCGGCCAGAGCGCCGGTACTCAAGAGGTTATTGGTGGTTTCGACGACTTGCTCGCGCAAGTCGGGTCGCGCCGCAAGCAGCATTCGGGCCGTTCCGACAAGCGCCGACGCGATATTGCCGGAGAGCAGGCCGGGCGCCAGTTTGACGCGCAGTCCAGCCGCCAGTGGGTCCATGTGGTCTTCAATGACGACGCGATACAAAAGTTCGGACGAAGGGGAGACGGGTTTTCCGACGGGTTCAGGCAGGCGCAGCCGGGCTCCGTCGTCGGCGCGCTGCAGGTAGGTCAGATCAGGTATAACGCCGTAACCCAGGGCGCTGGCGAGAACCGGCGACCACAGTCGAGCGGCATGGCCGAGGTGTACCAGTGAGGCGCCGATTCGCCGCTCCGTCGTGCGGTACCGCTCGACGGTGGCGTCGATGAGATCGGTAAACCCCTTGCGATAAGACTGGTCGACGGGATGCCAGCCGGTCGCCTCCCCGCCAACGGCTAGCGCGAAAAAGCCTCCATAAGAGGCGATTTCGGAGAGTTCTAGGGAGATGTCACGGTGTTCTTGGATAGCTGATATTGCCACATCCGCGGCGTGTCGAACTTGAGTCGAACAGATGTTCGGCTACTGTGGGAAGCGTCCGGACAAACTTGTCGGACCCCGCGCCTAGTGTCACGAGCAACCGACCGACAACGGTCATCAACACCGACTACAGGAGAGGCACCATGTCGCAAGCCCCGGACCGTGAGAAGGCTCTTGAACTGGCAATGGCCCAGATCGAGAAGAGTTACGGCAAAGGATCGGTGATGCGCCTCGGTGACGAGGTGCGTCAACCCATTTCGGTCATTCCGACCGGATCCATCGCGCTGGATGTTGCCCTGGGCATCGGTGGTCTGCCGCGTGGCCGGGTCATCGAGATCTACGGCCCGGAATCCTCAGGTAAGACCACCGTGGCGCTGCATGCGGTGGCTAACGCCCAGGCCGCGGGCGGTGTCGCGGCGTTCATCGACGCCGAGCATGCGCTGGACCCCGAATACGCCAAAAGGCTCGGCGTCGACACCGATTCGCTGTTGGTCAGTCAGCCGGACACCGGTGAACAGGCGCTTGAGATCGCCGACATGTTGATCCGCTCGGGCGCGCTCGACATCGTGGTCATCGACTCGGTGGCCGCATTGGTGCCACGCGCGGAACTCGAAGGCGAGATGGGGGACAGCCATGTCGGGCTGCAGGCCCGGCTGATGAGCCAGGCGCTGCGGAAAATGACTGGTGCGCTGAACAATTCGGGCACCACGGCGATCTTCATTAACCAGCTCCGCGACAAGATCGGTGTGATGTTCGGCTCGCCGGAAACGACAACAGGTGGAAAGGCGCTGAAGTTCTACGCATCGGTGCGCATGGATGTGCGGCGGATCGAGACGCTCAAAGACGGCACCAATGCGGTCGGCAACCGCACCCGGGTCAAGATCGTCAAGAACAAGGTGTCGCCGCCGTTCAAGCAGGCCGAGTTCGACATTCTCTACGGCAAAGGCATCAGTCGTGAGGGCTCGCTGATCGATATGGGTGTGGATCAGGGCTTCATCCGTAAGTCCGGTGCCTGGTTCACCTACGAGGGCGAGCAGCTCGGCCAGGGCAAGGAGAACGCACGCAACTTCTTGATGGAGAACGCCGATGTGGCCAACGAGATCGAGAAAAAGATCAAGGAAAAACTCGGCATTGGTGCGGTGGTAACCGATGACGGCGTCCTGCCCGCCCCCGTCGACTTCTGAGCCGTCCCGCGACGAGCAGGCGCGGGCGTTATGCCTGCGCCTGCTCACCGCGAGATCGAGGACCCGAGCCGAATTAGCAGCTCAACTCGCAAAACGTGGATACCCCGACGACATCAGGAATCGGGTGCTCGATCGGCTCGCGGCCGTCGGCTTGGTTGACGACACCGACTTCGCCGAACAGTGGGTGTCCTCGCGACGGGCAAACGCTGGCAAGAGCAAACGCGCGCTGGCTGCTGAATTGCACACCAAAGGCGTCGACGACGAGGTGATCACCGCGGTGCTGGGCGGGATCGACGCTGGGGCTGAGCGGGCACGAGCTGAGCAGCTGGTACGGGTCAGACTGCGACGGGAGGCACTGGGCGACGAAGCGAAGGTAAGCCGGCGGCTGGTGGCGATGCTGGCGCGGCGCGGGTACAGCCAGAATGTGGCCTGTGAGGTAGTGATTGCCGAGCTGGCCGCCGAACGGGAGCGGCGACGGGTCTGACTAGCTGCGATGGTGGCGACCCGCGGCCCGCGGCTCCGCCGCGCTTGCGATCGCCACTAGCTGCGGATTAATCGACTGCCCCAGGTCAGCCGTACCATGGGCCCGTGACTTCGACGGTGACCCAAGACTCTGCCGCCCCGGCGGCGTCGGCTTTGGGGCGCACCTATCAAGTTCGCACCTACGGCTGCCAGATGAACGTCCACGACTCCGAGCGGCTCGCCGGCCTACTGGAAGCCGCCGGCTATCAGCGGGCCGCTGACGGCACCGACGCAGATGTGGTGGTCTTCAACACCTGCGCCGTCCGAGAGAACGCCGACAACAAGCTGTACGGCAACCTGAGTCATCTGGCTCCGCGCAAACGCAGCAATCCCGAGATGCAAATCGCCGTCGGCGGTTGCCTGGCACAGAAAGACCGCGAGGCAGTGCTGCACAGGGCGCCATGGGTCGATGTTGTCTTCGGCACCCACAACATCGGCTCGCTGCCCACGCTGCTCGACCGGGCCCGGCACAACAAGGCTGCCCAGGTGGAAATCGCTGAAGCGCTGCAGCAGTTTCCGTCGTCGCTGCCGAGTGCGCGTGAATCTGCCTATGCCGCTTGGGTTTCCATTTCGGTTGGCTGCAACAACAGCTGCACCTTTTGCATAGTGCCGTCGCTGCGCGGTAAAGAGGTCGACCGCTGTCCGGACGACATCCTCGACGAAGTGCGGTCATTGGTGAACGAAGGGGTACTCGAGGTCACCCTGCTCGGCCAGAACGTCAACGCCTACGGCGTGTCATTCGCCGACCCCGCATTGCCGCGCGACCGGGGCGCGTTCGCCGAGCTGCTACGAGCCTGCGGACGCATAGACGGGCTGGAGCGCGTCCGATTCACCTCGCCACACCCGGCGGAGTTCACCGACGACGTCATCGAGGCGATGGCGCAGACGCCCAACGTCTGCCCGGCCCTGCACATGCCGCTGCAGTCCGGATCGGACCGGGTGCTGCGCGCAATGCGACGGTCCTACCGAGCCGAGCGGTATCTCGGCATTATCGACCGGGTGCGGGCGGCTATGCCGCACGCCGCCATCACCACCGATCTGATCGTGGGATTTCCCGGTGAGACCGAGGAGGACTTCTCGGCGACCCTGGACGTGGTGGCGCAGGCCCGGTTCGCGGCCGCGTTCACCTTCCAATACTCCCAGCGCCCGGGCACGCCGGCGGCCATACTCGACGGGCAACTGCCGAAAGCTGTTGTGCAGGAACGCTATGAACGATTGATCGAGTTGCAGGAGCGGATCTCGCTGGAGGCCAACAGAGCCGTCGTCGGGCAGGCAGTCGAACTGCTCGTCGCCACCGGCGAAGGACGCAAGGACACTCGCTCCGCACGCATGAGCGGGCGGGCCCGCGACGGCCGACTGGTCCACTTCGCCGCTGACCAGAAGGTGCGTCCCGGCGATATCATCACGGTGGCGGTCACCGACGCCGCGCCACACCATCTCATTGCCGACGCCGGCATCCTGACCCACCGCCGCACCCGAGCTGGCGACGCGTACGCGGCCGGGCAGCGACCGCGAGGTGTCGGTCTGGGCATGCCCGGCGTCGGACAGCCCGTCAACACCGCCGGAGGATGTACATGATGAGCAACGACCACGACACCGAACACATCGCCGCCCTGCGCGGCGAAATTGAGGCCGCCGAGCGCCGCGTGGCGCGTGAGATCGACCCCGGCGCAAGGGCTCTCGTCGTCGCAATCCTGGTATTTGTGCTGCTGGGATCGTTTGTGTTGCCGCACACCGGAAGCGTGCGCGGGTGGGACGTGCTGTTCGGCACCCATGGTGCGGCCGCGGCCGCGGTGGCGCTGCCCTCGCGGGTCTTCGAGTGGCTGGCGCTGCTGTTCGGCGTTGGCTTCTCGATGCTGGCGCTGACGACTCGGCGCTGGGCGGTGGCCTGGGTAGCGCTGGCGGGTTCGGCGCTGGCCAGCGCTACCGGATTGTTAGCAGTGTGGTCGCGCCAAACGGTCGCGGTGGGTCATCCTGGCCCGGGCTTCGGCCTAATCGTGTCGTGGATCACCGTGATGGTGCTGACCTTTCACTGGGCGCGGGTGGTCTGGCAGCGCACCATCGTGCAGCTGGCGGCCGAGGAGCAGCGCCGGCGAATCGTCGCGCAGCAACAGTCGATGACGCTGCTGGACGGCCTGCCTACCACCGACGACAACGGCGGCCGCTAAGACCGGCGAGTCAGCGCGTCGGCGGCAGCTTCGGCCCACTGTCGCCACTGTTCTGCGTTAGCCCTGGCCTCCTCTGCCTCTTTGGTCCGGCCGGCCGCGGCCGCCTTGGCGGCCTGTTGTTCGAATTGCTCGGCGCGGGTGCGGAATTGTTCGGCGCGGGCCTGGGCCTGCGGATCGGACCAATCCGACTCACCGGCATCGCGGACCTTCTTCTCAATCGCGCGCAGCCGCCGTTCCAAGTCGGCCGATCTTTCCCTGGGGACCTTGCCGATCGCGTCCCACTTATCAGCAATCGACCGCAGCGCAGCTCTGGCTGCGTCGTGATTGCTGGTGTCGAGCTTTTCCGCCTCGGCAAGTAGCGCCTCTTTGGCGGCGGCGTTGGCCCGCAACTCGGCGTCCTTCTCCGCTGTGGCGGCGTTACGAGCCGTGAAGAACACATCCTGCGCGGCCTTGAATCGGCGCCACAGGGCGTCGTCGACATCTCTGCTCGCGCGGCCAGCCGCCTTCCATTCGGTCAGGAGTTTGCGGAATTCCGCGCTGGTGGCGGTCCAGTCGGTCGAATCGGACAGCTCTTCGGCCCGCCGGCAAAGCCGTTCCTTGGACTGCCGGACGCCCGATCGCTCGCGGTCCAAATCGGCGAAGTGAGATCCGCGCCGCCGGTTGAAGGTGTCCCGGGCCGCTGAATAGCGCTTCCACAGTGCGTCGTCGACCTTGCGATCCAGACCGCTGATCGTCTTCCACTCATCCAGGATTGCCCGAAGCCGGTCACCGGCCGTCTTCCATTGGGTCGAGTCGGCGGCCAGCTCCTCGGCCTCGACGGCCAGCGCTTCCTTGCGTGCAGTCTGGGCGGCTCGATGCTCTTCGCGTTTGGAGCGATCCGCTGCCGCAATGGCATCGGCGTGGTCACACAAGCCGCTCAACCGGGCGGCCAGCGAGTCGACATCGCCCAGCACGCACGCCGTCGGCAGCGTTTCGGCCAGTGCCAGAGCATTGGCCTTGATCTTGCGGGCATCGCCGGTCCCGGAAGCCAGCCGCTCTTCCATCAGGGTGATCTCGGTGCTGAGGTCGTCGAATCGGCGGCCGAAATGCGCGAACGCGGCTTCGGGGTCGCCAGCTTGCCAGGAGCCGATGACGCGCTCGCCGGCCGAACTGATCAGCCACACCGTGCCGTCGTGGTCGACGCGTCCGAACCGGTGCGGATCGCTGACCCGGGGCGCTGCGACCGGATGGGCGGAGGGGCGTGGCACCGGCCGCGGACCGGGACGCGGTCCCGGGCGTGGGATGGGCCCTGATACGGGCCCCGCAGCGGGCCCAGGCTCTGCAGCGGGCCCAGGCTCTGGAGCGGGCCCAGGCTCTGCAGCGGGCACTGGCTCTGGAGCGGGCACTGGCTCTGGAGCGGGCACTGACTCTGACGCGGGCCCTGACTCTGAGGCGGGCCCTGACACCGGCCCCTGCACTGGCCCGGATGAGTCGCTGCTGTTGGTCTGGTCAGCCGTCATGCGCTCGTCACCTACCCTTCGCGCGGCGATATCCCGCGCCCCTGCCGCGCGAAGCGGCACCTATGGATTGGCCGGACCCGTCCCGCTATCGGTCCGCCAACCGGCTCCAACAGTATTCAAGCAGCTAGCAGGTTCCCGTGCTGCTACCTTCGCCGCTTCGATGGCTTCAGAGACTGCGTGCGCTATCGCCGGTGCATTTTTCGGCTGCGGATCCGACGGCAAAGCGCGACACCGCGGGCGAAGCAAACTTTTCTAGCAGAAACGCCCGTAGTGATGCTGAACCAGCGCACACGAGTCATTATTGAACAACTGCTTAACTCGAGGTTTACCCGACTACGCCCGGTGGGCGGTCGGAGGAAGATCAGCTATGGCCAAAGTTGAGGTCGCGACGTTGCTCGCACTGGGCGCAGCGCTGATGGCCGGCATTGGATATGTGGTCTTACAGCGGTCCGCCCAGCAAGTCACCACCGAAGCGGTCGGACACTTCACGTTGTTCCATCTCTCCCTGCGGCATCTGCAGTGGTGGCTGGGCAGCCTGGCGGCGCTGTTCAGCTTCACGCTGCAGGCCATCGCTCTGACGATGGGCTCGGTAGTGCTGGTCCAGTCGCTGCAGGCCACGGCGCTGCTGTTTGCGCTGCCGATAGATGCTCGCCTCACCCACCACCGGTGTACGGCCAGGGAATGGATGTGGGCGGTATTGCTGGCCGGCGCGGTCGCGACGATCGTGATGGCCGGCGATCCATCGGCCGGCCACGCGCGGGCCCCCTGGCCGGCATGGGCCGTGGTCGCCGCGGTGATGGTTCCGCTGCTGGTCGTCTGTGTTGTCGCGGCGCGGTTCGCTTCGGGTCCCTTGTCCGCGGTGCTGTTGGCACTTGCGTCAGCCGCCGCGCTTGCGGTGTTCACGGTGCTGACCAAGGGAGTGATGGC
This sequence comes from Mycobacterium szulgai, assembly GCF_002116635.1. Classification (GTDB taxonomy): domain Bacteria; phylum Actinomycetota; class Actinomycetes; order Mycobacteriales; family Mycobacteriaceae; genus Mycobacterium; species Mycobacterium szulgai. The sequence goes on from NZ_LQPW01000178.1 coordinate 56,107, forward strand.
TGAGTTCGGAACGGGCTTCGCGACACTGTTTCGGGCGCCGGAGTTTTACGCCTGGGTCGTGGTGCTGCCGATCGGGCTGATGCTGCAGCAATCGTCGTTGCGGGCTGGGGCGCTGACGGCCTCGTTGCCGACGATAACGGTGGCCAGGCCGGTGATTGCGTCGCTGCTCGGCGTCACGCTGCTTGGCGAGGTTGTGCACGCCGGTGAGGGACAGGTGTTGACGCTGGCCGCCGCGGTGATAGTCGTCGTCGCCGCGACCGTGGCGCTGGCGCGCGACGAGGCCGCGATGATGGCCCCGCCTCCCGACGGCCGAAGTCACCGGCCCGCTCGCGGTGTCTTAGCTGAACCTGCCGCCTAACGCGCTGGTGCGGTAACGAATCGGGATCACCGCCGGGCCGGGCGAGCGGGAACCGCCGGCTGCCCGGTACTGTGGCGGAACAGGTTCAATCGGGGGGTTGGGCACTCGGAGGCTATGCGTCGGCCGGTCGTTGGTGGCGTGCCGTTTTGGGCCCAGGCTTCCCACAGCTATTACATAGCTCGTTACAGGTGCCGCATAGGTTGGTGGGGAAATATCTATCGAGACCGTACGCAGCGCCATAAAGTGGTCGGTGAACTGCCGGCGAATAATTGGTGCATAGACAGCTGCAGCGGGGGAACGCTGGCGGGACGCAGGGAATCGAGGGTCGCCAATGTCGAAGGTTGAAATCGCCGCGATAATCGCCCTATTCGCGGCACTGGCATCCGCGATCGGCGACGTGATACGGCAACGCTCCGCGCATGAGATCACCGACAAGCCGGTGGGTCACCTCACCCTGTTCGGCATGTCGCTGCGCGACATGCGGTGGTGGATGGGCGGCGTCATGGCCGTTGTCAATTACAGCTTGCAGGCCTGCGCGCTGGCGTGGGCGTCGGTGATGCTGGTGACTTCACTACAGGTGACGGCGCTGCTCTTCGCGCTGCCGATCTACGCCAGGTTCGCCCATCACCGCATCACACGCTGGGAGTGGATGTGGGCCGTGGTGCTGGCCGGGGCTTTGGCCGTGGTCATCATCGTCGGCGACCCGACAGCCGGCCACCAGCGCGCGTCACTGAACACCTGGCTGATCGTGGCCGTGGTGATGGGTCCGGCATTGGTGTTGTGTGTGGTGGGGGCCAAGGTGTGGGCCGGTCGCCCGGTGGCGGCGGTGCTGTTGGCGATAGTTGCGGGCTCCTCGTTGGCTTTGTTCGCCGTGCTGACCAAGGGAATCGTCGAGGTCGCCGAAGACGGCCTGGGCGCGGCGGTGCGCGCGCCGGAATTCATTCCGTGGATCTTCGCGGCTCTGGCCGGGATGATCTTCCAGCAGTCGGCGTTTCGGGCCGGTGCGCTGACCGCCTCACTGCCGACGATGACGGTGGTGAAGCCCGCGATGGCCACCATTCTCGGGGTAACCGTGCTCGCTGAGTCGCTCCAAGCCGATGGCCCCGAGGCGTTCGTCCTGGTCGCGGCCGTCGTGGTGGTGGTCGCAGCGACGGTGGCACTGGCCCGCGGCGAAGCTGCGACCATAGTCGCCGACACCGGCCAGGACCGGGCCGAAGCCAAGCGCGCAAAGCGGCTCCCGCCACCCTCCTCCGGCGGAGACGTCGGCGGTGCCGCGGAGCCGGTGGTAGCAGGGGACCCGGTGTGGCGGCCGTCCTCGGCTTGATCAGCGGCTGACTGCGTATCGGGGAGACGTTAGTTTGGTGGCGTGTTGAGCGCCATCGCAATCGTTCCGTGTGCGCCGGTGCTCGTCCCCGAACTCACCGGATCCGCCGCAATCGAAATGGCCGAGCTCAGGGCCGCGGTGATCGCCGCGGCTGCCTGTCTGCCCGCCCGCTGGATTGCGATCGGGGTGGGCCACGCTGACGAAGTGGTGGGCGTCGACGGCGTCGGGACCTTCGCGGGATTCGGGGTCGACCTGCGGGTGCGGCTGGCGCCGCAAGCTTCCGGCGGCCCTGACGAGCCGGCCGAACTACCCCTGTGCGCGGTGATCGCCGCGTGGGTGCGCGGGCAGGCCCGGCCAGAAGCCAGCGCAGAGGTTCGCGTGTATGCCGGTGACGACCCCGATGCTGCGCTTGCCCGCGGTCGGCAGCTGCGCGCCGAGATCGACCGGGCGCCAGACCCGACCGGTGTCTTGATCGTGGCCGACGGGGTGAACACCCTGACACCCGCTGCCCCCGGCGGCTACGACCCGGCCAGCTCCGGTGCCCAGGCGGCCCTCGACGGCGCGCTGGCCAGCGGCGACGTCGCCGCATTGACCCAGCTTTCCCGACCAGTCCTCGGCCGGATGGCATTCCAGGTGCTTGCCGGCCTCACCGAACCCGGGCCCCGGTCGGCCAAAGAGCTTTATCGCGGAGCGCCGTACGGCGTGGGCTACTTCGCTGGTGTCTGGCAACCGTGAGACCCCTGGCGATCATCGGCCCGACGGGCACGGGCAAGTCGCAACTGGCTCTCGACGTGGCCGAACGGCTAGACATCACCGCTGAAATCGTCAACGCCGACGCAATGCAGCTCTATCGCGGCATGGACATCGGAACGGCGAAGCTGCCCGTCCACCAGCGGCGCGGCATCCCGCATCACCAGCTCGACGTGCTCGACGTCACCGAAACCGCGACAGTCGCTCGCTATCAGCAGGCCGCGGCCGCCGATATCGAGGCGATCATGGACAGGGGAGCGGTGCCGCTGGTGGTGGGCGGTTCCATGCTCTACATCCAATCGCTGCTCGACGACTGGACTTTTCCCGCGACCGACCCGGCTGTGCGCGCCAAATGGGAGCAGCGGCTCGCCGAGATCGGTGTGGGCGAGCTGCACGCCGAACTGGCTCGCCGCGACCCGGCCGCGGCTGCCACGATCCTGCCCACCGACGGCCGGCGCACGGTGCGGGCACTCGAGGTGGTCGAGCTCACCGGCCAGCCGTTCGCGGCGTCGGCACCGCGCATCGGCGCCGCGCGATGGAGCACGGCAATCGTCGGACTGGACTGTGACACATCGATTCTCGACGAGAGGCTGGCTCGGCGCACCGAGCTGATGTTCGATGCCGGCCTGGTCGCGGAAGTACGGACCCTGCTCGGGCAGGGCTTGCGCGAGGGCGTGACGGCGTCGCGCGCCCTGGGCTACGCCCAGGTGCTCGAGGCACTGGATGCCGGCGGGGGCCCGGACCAGCTGTGCCGGGCGCAGGAACAGACCTTCGTGGGTACCCGCCGCTATGTGCGCCGGCAACGCTCGTGGTTTCGCCGCGACCATCGGGTGCACTGGCTCGACGCCGGAACCGACAGCCTCGTCGAGGACGCAGTGCTGGCGTGGCGCCAAGTACCCTGACGGCATGCTGTTCGCCAAGGGCCACGGCACCCAAAACGACTTCGTGCTGCTGCCCGACCTCGACGCCCGGGTGGTGCTGTCAGCTACCCGGGTGGCCGCCTTGTGCGACCGGCGCAGAGGCCTGGGCGCCGACGGGGTGTTGCGCGTTACGACGGCGCAAGCCGCGGTGCGGGCCGGGGTGCTCGACCGTCTGCCCGACGGCGTGGACGGTTCGCACTGGTACATGGACTACCGCAACGCCGACGGCTCGATCGCGCAGATGTGCGGCAACGGCGTGCGGGTGTTCGCCCACTATCTGCGGGCCAGTGGCCTGGAATCGGGCGATGAGTTCGTCGTCGGGTCACTGGCCGGACCGCGCCCGGTCACCCTGCACCACGTCGATGCCACCAACGCCGACGTCACCGTCGACATGGGCAAGGCCAACCGGCTGGGAAGCGGAGGGCCGGCCTTCGAGGCCACAGTCGGTGGGCGGCGGTTTAACGGCGTGGCCGTCGATGTGGGCAATCCGCATTTGGCCTGCGTTGATCCGGAACTGACGGTCGAAGCGCTGGCGGCGTTAGACGTAGCGGCGCCAGTCGCTTTCGACCAGGCGCGGTTCCCGGAGGGCGTCAACGTCGAGGTGCTCACCGCCCCTATCGATGGCGTGGTCTGCATGCGTGTCCATGAACGCGGCGTCGGCGAAACCCGCTCGTGCGGCACCGGAACGGTCGCGGCGGCAGTCGCCGCTCTGGAGGCAAGTGGTGCCGAAACCGGCACACTGACCGTGCGCGTGCCCGGCGGCGACGTAGTCGTCACGGTTACCGACGCCACCAGTTACCTGCGCGGACCGTCGGTATTGCTGGCCCGCGGCGAACTCGCCGACGACTGGTGGAACACCCTGGGTTGAAATTCGGATGCACGGCCGCGCGCATCGTGGAACCATCGGTGTTGGCTATGACTTATCCAGACTCGCCCAAGAAGGCAGATTCGCCGATGACGGGCTTCTCAGAATCCACACCGAGTCTCGGTGAACTCGCGCTCGAAGACCGCTCGGCGCTGCGCCGGGTGGCCGGGCTGTCCACCGAGCTCGCCGACATCTCCGAGGTCGAGTACCGCCAGCTGCGGCTGGAACGCGTGGTGCTCGTGGGGGTATGGACCGAGGGCAGCGCGGCCGACAACCAGGCCAGCCTGGCCGAGCTCGCAGCGTTGGCCGAAACAGCCGGCTCCCAAGTGCTCGAGGGGCTCATTCAGCGTCGCGACAAGCCCGACCCGTCGACGTATATCGGCTCCGGCAAGGCTGCCGAGCTTCGCGATGTGGTCGTGGCGACCGGCGCCGACACCGTCATCTGCGACGGCGAACTTTCCCCGGCGCAGCTGACCGCGCTGGAGAAGGCCGTCAAGGTCAAGGTCATCGACCGCACCGCCCTGATCCTCGACATCTTCGCCCAGCACGCCACCAGCCGGGAGGGCAAGGCGCAGGTGTCGCTGGCCCAGATGGAGTACATGCTGCCGCGGCTGCGTGGTTGGGGTGAGTCGATGTCTCGGCAGGCCGGTGGTCGCGCGGGCGGCAGCGGTGGCGGGGTGGGCCTGCGTGGTCCTGGTGAGACCAAGATCGAGACCGACCGGCGCCGCATCCGCGAACGCATGAGCAAGCTGCGGCGTGACATCAAGGCCATGAAACAGGTCCGCGACACCCAGCGCAGTCGCCGGCTGGAAAGCGATGTGCCGTCGATCGCCATCGTCGGGTACACCAACGCGGGGAAATCCAGCGTGCTCAACGCCCTGACCGGGGCCGGGGTGCTGGTCCAGGACGCCCTGTTCGCCACCCTGGAACCCACCACCAGACGCGCGGAGTTCGAGGATGGCCGACCATTCGTACTCACCGACACGGTCGGCTTCGTCCGGCACCTGCCCACCCAGCTGGTCGAGGCCTTCCGTTCCACGCTGGAGGAGGTCGTCGACGCCGACCTATTGGTGCACGTGGTGGACGGATCCGACGTCAACCCGCTGGCCCAGATCAGCGCGGTTCGGCAGGTGATTTCCGAAGTCATCGCCGACCATCATGGGGACCCGCCGCCGGAGTTGTTGGTGGTCAACAAGATCGACGCCGCAAGCGGTCTGATGCTGGCCAAGCTGCGCCACGAACTGCCCGGCGCGGTCTTCGTCTCCGCTCGCACCGGGGAGGGCATGGACGCGCTCCGACGGCGCATGGCGGAGCTGGCCAAACCCACCGATACCGCCGTCGACGTCGTGATTCCTTACCATCGCGGCGACTTGGTGGCCCGCGTGCACGCCGATGGCCGCGTCCAGCAAGCCGAGCACAACCCGGACGGCACCCGGATCAAGGCCCGCGTTCCGGTCGCACTGGCGGCTAGCCTGCAGGACTTCTCGGTCAACGGCGGTTAGGCAACCGCCTACCAACCGCCCGGTTGGTATATCTTGGGTGGCAGAGTTTTCTTTTCCTCGGATAGCCGGAGGCTTTAGGTATGGGCAGCGCCGTCAAATACCAGCGCACTCTTTTCGAACCCGAACACGATTTGTTCCGCGAGTCCTACCGGGCTTTTCTCGAGCGCCACGTCGCGCCTTATCACGACGAATGGGCGAAGGCCAAGATCGTCGACCGTGGGGTGTGGCTCGAGGCCGGCAAGCAGGGCTTCCTTGGCATGGCGGTACCGGAGGAATACGGTGGCGGCGGAAATCCCGACTTTCGGTACAACACCATCGTCACCGAGGAAAGCGTCGCCGGACGATACAGCGGGCTCGGGTTCGGCCTGCACAATGACGTCGTAGCTCCTTACTTGCTGAAACTCACTACCGACGAGCAAAAGCAACGTTGGCTACCCAAGTTCTGCACCGGGGAGCTGATCACCGCGATCGCCATGACCGAGCCGGGAACCGGAAGTGACCTGCAGGGCATCAAGACCCGCGCGGTCAAGCAGGACGACCACTATGTACTCAACGGGTCAAAGACGTTCATTACCAACGGGATCAATTCAGACCTGGTGATCGTGGTGGCGCAGACGGATCCCGAAAAGGGTGCCCAGGGCTTCAGTCTACTCGTGGTCGAACGCGGTATGGAGGGATTCGAACGCGGCCGCCATCTGGACAAGATCGGGCTGGACGCCCAGGACACCGCCGAGTTGTCCTTCACCGACGTCAAGGTGCCGGCTGAAAACCTGCTCGGCCAAGAGGGCATGGGATTCATTTACCTGATGCAGAATCTGCCGCAGGAACGGATCAACATCGCGGTCATGGCGGCCACGGCAATGGAATCCGTGCTGGAAGAGACGCTGCAGTACACCAAGGAACGCAAGGCTTTTGGGAAGTCCATCGGCAGCTTCCAAAACAGCCGGTTCCTGCTGGCCGAGCTGGCCACCGAGGCCACCGTGGTACGCATCATGGTCGACGAGTTCCTCGCGCTACACCTGGAAGGCAAGCTGACGGCCGAACAGGCGGCGATGGCCAAGTGGTATTCCACCGAGAAGCAGGTACAGCTCATCGACCGCTGCCTGCAGTTGCACGGCGGGTACGGCTACATGCGCGAATATCCTGTCGCCCGGGCATATCTCGACGCCCGGGTGCAGACCATCTACGGCGGTACCACCGAGATCATGAAAGAAATCATCGGCCGCAGTCTAGGTGTTTGACGGTGTCTGGTCATCGGGCTCATAGGCTTCGTGCGCGTCGTGGGCCCCTCGCAGCAGCGCTCTGAGTTCGTGGTCCTGCGCGAGCTGCGCACGGTATTTAGTTGGCAGTGAGTCGATTTCGTGCTCGGCTTCCAGCAGTGCGGCGAAGATCTTCTCACGTTCGGCGGAATCAACCTCGTAGTGCAAGTCGAGGTATTCGGTGGCATGACGGTGGGCTCTGGCCACGGCATTCTGTTTACGGCCGCGGGCGGAGAACAACGACACGACAGTGGTGATCAGCAGGATGACGATGATCACCGTCAGCGACACAGCGGTGCTGATTTCGGCCACCTGCACCGGCATACCGTGGTTGATGAACGGAATGTTGTTGTCGTGCAATGCTTCCAGTATCAGCTTCACGCCGATAAAGCCAAGAATCGCCGCCAGGCCGTAGGACAGATAGACCAAGCGGTCCAGCAGATTGTCGATCAGGAAGTAGAGCTGGCGCAGGCCCATCAGCGAGAACGCGGTTGCGGCGAAAACCAGGTAGACGTTCTGCGTCAATCCGAACATCGCTGGTACCGAATCGAATGCAAACAGCACGTCAGTTCCGCCGACGGCGATCATCACCAGCAGCATCGGGGTCATCACCCGGTTGCCGTTTTCGAAGGTGAACAGTCGGTCGCCGTCGTAGTGCGGCGAGGTCCGCAAGAAGCGACTGGCCAGCCGGATGATGAGGTTATCGGCGCTATGGTTTTCGGACTCCCCGGGTTTGGCCAAGTTGCCCGCCATGACCAGCAAGCCCAGGCCGAACACATAGAACGCCCAGTTGAAGTTGTCCAGCAGCGCGGCGCCGAGCAGTACGAAACCGGTGCGCGCGATCAACGCGAACGCCACGCCGAACAGCAGCACCTTCTGCTGTGCCACCCGGGGCACGGCGAAGCTACTGATGATGATCAAGAAGACGAATAAGTTGTCGACCGAGAGGGCTTCGTTGCTCAGATAACCGGCGAAGTATTCGACCGCCATCTCGGGGCTGCCCACGACGAGCACGCAGATTCCGAACACGATCGCGATCCCGACGTAGATTGCCGACCAGACTGCGGCCTCACGTAACGTCGGCACGTGGGTTTTGCGTACGTGGAAGACATAGTCGAACAGCAGCAGGCCTGTGATCAGTACGATGGTCAGTGCCCAGACATGTCCCGAAACACCCATTTGCGCTGGGTTTCCTCTCACGGCATCGATCGGGTTGTCGTCCTCGGCACGGTATCCCAGACCGTGGTCGGCTCGCATTGCGGTTGCTCGCGACACGAGCGCGGCCAGGCATCATTTCGACATCAGCTGGGTATCCGTTTTCGTAAAATTTTCGATTTTTCTTCGCATTTCCCGTTCGCTAGAGCAAAGTTATGCGAGCCCGGCGACGATGCGGACCGTAGCTGGGGGACGGCCCACGGTGGGAAATCCACCGGCCCGCGATGCGGGCAGGGCATCGGCTGGGAGGCTTGGTGAGCGGGCAGAGAGGTCAATTGAGGAAGCTGGTCGGGCGCGCGCTGCTCAGCTTGTCGGCTGCGGCGCTGGCCGCCGCACTGTGGGCGCCCAGCGCGGTGGCGTCTCCGATAGGCGACGCCGAAGCGGCCATGATGGCCGCGTGGGAGAAAGCCGGGGGCGACACGTCGACGCTCGGCGCCCGCAAGGGTGACGTATACCCGGTAGCCGACGGATTCGCACTGGACTTCGACGGCGGCAAGATGTTCTTCACCCCGGCAACCGGCGCCAAATACATGTACGGACCGATCCTGGACAAGTATGAGTCGCTGGGTGGTCCGGGCGGCAGTGATCTCGGCTTCCCAACCATTAACGAGGTTCCCGGCCTGGCCGGCCCCGACAGTCGTGTCAGCACCTTCGCCGCGAGCGACAACCCGGTGATCTTCTGGACGCCCGACCACGGTGCCTTCGTGGTGCGGGGCGCCTTGAACGCCGCATGGGACAAGCTCGGTAGCTCCGGTGGCGTGCTCGGCGCTCCGATCGGGGATGAGACCTACGACGGCGAGGTCACCACCCAGAAGTTCAACGGCGGACAGGTCTCCTGGAATAGAAAGACCAAGGAATTCACCACCACCCCGCCGACGCTGGCCGATCAGTTGAAGGACCTGCAGGTAGCGATAGACCCCACCGCCGCCATCAACATGGCCTGGCGCGCCGCCGGCGGTGCTGCAGGCCCCTTGGGGGCCAAGAAGGGCGACCAGTACCCGATCGGTGGCGACGGCATCGCGCAGGACTTCACCGGGGGCAAGGTCTTCTTCAGCCCAGCTACCGGCGCCAATGCCGTCGAGGGCGCAATCCTGCAGAAGTACGAATCACTCGGCGGCCCGGTCAGCAGCGACCTGGGTTTCCCCATCGCCAATGAGGCCGACGGCGGCATCACCCCCGCAAGTCGGATCGCGTCGTTCGCGGCGGCCGACAAGCCGGTGATCTTCTGGACCCCCGACCACGGTGCGTTCGTCGTGCGCGGAGCAATGAAGGCCGCGTGGGACAAGCTGAAGGGAGCGACCGGCAAACTCGGGGCCCCGCTGGGCGACCAAACCGTGGACGGCGACGTGATCTCGCAGAAGTTCGCCGGCGGCAAGATCTCGTGGAATCGCGCGAAGAACACCTTCACCACCGATCCGGCCAACCTGGCACCTCTGCTATCCGGTTTGCAGGTGACGGGACAGAACCAGCCCAGTGCGGCGGGCCCGACCGCGCACGGCAAGAAGTTCACCTGGCACTGGTGGTGGTTGGCAGCGGCCGTCCCGGTGGTCCTGCTCATCGTCATGTTCGTCTTGGTGGTGTTCGGACTGCGCCGGCGTCGCGGTGGCGCGCCGGCGACCCCGGCCTACCTGCCCGAGCACGACTATGACCATGACCATGAACCCGACCACGAGCATGATTTAGCGGCCGGTTATGACGCCGGCGGACATTGGCCGCATGAAGAGGCCGATTACGGGACGGAACGCTTCCCGCTAGACGATCAGCATCCGCCCGAACATCAGCCGCAGGACGCCGGCGCGATGTCGCGGGTCAGCTGGCCGCGAGGTGGCGGGGGCGCCGCCGCTGAGTACGAGCCGAGTGAAGAGCCCTACAGCAGCGACGCGTTTAACGGATCCGCCCAGGGCTATGAGTTCGCCGAGGTCGGAGAGGTTTACGAGGAAGACGCCGAGGAAGACCCCGACGCAGTTGACACCACACCCACGCCGATCGTGACGCCGAGGGACCTCCTCGAAGCGACAGCGGTCGAACCGGCCGTTCCGGAGACTGTAGGAGCAGACACCTTCGCGCCTGAGGCCTATGTTCCCGAATCCGTGGCTCCTGAGTCCGTCGCTCCGGATACCGAGGCTCCGGACGCCGCGTTCCCGGACACTTTCTTCCCTCCCGCCCCGGTCGCCGAATCCCCCGAGCTCATGGTCGACGAGACGGCCGAGACGGAGGCCAGAGCGGTTTCAGAGCCGAGATCCGGCCGGCACGCAGCCGCGGATTCCGACGCGTACGGTTCGGAAGGGGCTGCCGCCGAAGCGGCCTATCAAGCGGTGCCGGAAGCAGCACCGGCCGCCCCAGCACCACCGGCCCCCACCGCGGGCGCGCGGCCGATGATCCACCTGCCGCTAGATCACGACCCGTATCAGGCGCCGGACGGATATCCGATCAAGGCCAGCGCTCGCTCGGGCTTGTACTACACGCCCAACAGTGCGCTGTACCACGACACCCTCGCTGAAATCTGGTTGGCCAGCGAAGAAGTCGCGCAAGCCAACGGATTCATCAAGGCGGACTGAACCCGTACGGCCGCTGGCAGCGGCTAGACCTTGCGGATGACGGTGACGACCTTGCCCAGCACCGTCGCATCATTGCCGGGGATCGGATCGAACGCCGGGTTGTGCGGCATCAGCCACACCTGACCACCCGCGCGCTTGAACGTCTTGACAGTGGCCTCGCCTTCGATCATCGCGGCAACGATGTCACCGTTGTCGGCGACATTCTGCTGACGCACCACCACCCAGTCGCCGTCGCAGATCGCGGCTTCGACCATGGAGTCACCGACCACCTTCAGCAGGAACAGAGTGCCCTCGCCTACCAGCTCTCGCGGCAACGGGAAGACATCTTCCACGGCTTCTTCGGCAAGGATCGGCCCGCCGGCCGCGATGCGGCCCAGAACGGGGACAAACGTGGGTTCCGGCAAGGCGTCAGAGCCGGCGACGTCGGTGACCGGCGTTGGCGTGTCGTCGGCGCCGCGCACGTCGACAGCACGTGGACGGTTCGGATCCCGGCGCAGATAGCCTTTGCGTTCCAGGGTGCGCAATTGGTGGGCGACCGAGGACGTTGACGTCAGGCCCACCGCGTCGCCGATCTCCCGGATGCTCGGCGGGTATCCACGGCTGGTAACCGACGCGCGGATGACGTTGAGGATGGTGCGCTGCCGCTCGGTCAGCGATGAATCAACGGACTGCAAGCGGTCGGCGGCCTCCCCGGTCGGGGGTGCGGAGGTGTCGTTGCTGTCACTCATGGCACTGAATGTAGCCGCACCGCCGCCAAGAATCAAACATGTGTTCGACAGGTGTGTCGCCAGGGCGGTGCGGCGCGCCCACCTCCTGAATCACAAGTGTGTAACTCTTTGCGCGGTCGGGTATTCGCGATTTATGGGACCGCACGCGACCGAAAAGTTCTGTCGGTGGTGTGGTCTAGCGTTTTGCTCATGCGACACACTTCGATCAAATGTTCGGGTATCGAACACACGAGCGACTACAGTGTCGAACACACGAGCGATGCCCCTTCGGTCAGAGGAACGAACATGACACTCATCTACGCAGCCCCGCCACGCAGCCGCAGTGTCCGGGGACCGGTCAACGGGCCAATCCACGAGCCGCGCTCTGGTCGAACGGGGTTGAGCACGTCGCGCCGGCCCGGCACCTGCCGGCCAGCAGGTTCGCCGCTGCGTTACCACGGCACCGGCGTGGCGGTGTCGATCGCCCCCCATCGCAGGCGTCCCGTCACCCTGGCGACGACCATGGGCCTGGCCTTGCTCGCCGGGTTGATCACGCTCTGGCTCGGCGTGGTCGCGCACTTCGGGCAAATGGCTAATGACGGTTCAGCCGATTCGGCCGTTCACATCCCCGACACGCTTGCCGTGGTGCGGGTGCTGCCAGGGGAATCTCTGCAGGACGTCGCCGCGCGGGTGGCCCCGGACGCGCCGGCCCGCCAGGTTGCCGAACGCATCCGCGAACTCAACGCTCTGGACACGGGGTCTCTGTCGGCGGGCCAGACACTGATCGCGCCGGTCGGCTGACGGGATTGGGATCGCCGTGTGCAGCCAAAATGCTGGTATGCCAACACTGTTCGATGCTGGCGGGATGGAACGAGCGTGGATTGCGACTGCGTTGGTCCTGTGTGCGGGCGCACAGGTACTCTCGGAGTGGTCTCAAGTACCCGGACGTGAGCACGGCAAAGGAGCGGCCATGCACTGCCCGTTCTGCCGGCATCCCGATTCCCGCGTGATCGATTCGCGGGAAACCGATGAAGGGCAGGCCATTCGGCGGCGCCGATCGTGTCCGGAGTGCGGCCGGCGGTTCACCACCGTGGAAACCGCGGTGCTGGCCGTGGTCAAGCGCAGCGGCGTCACCGAGCCGTTCAGCCGCGAAAAGCTGATCAGCGGAGTCCGCCGAGCATGCCAGGGCCGCCAGGTAGATGACGATGCCCTCAATCTGCTCGCTCAACAGGTGGAAGATTCCGTGCGGGCCGCCGGCTCGCCGGAGGTGCCCAGTCACGAGGTGGGTCTGGCGATCCTGGGGCCGTTGCGTGACCTTGACGAGGTCGCTTATCTGCGGTTTGCGTCGGTATACCGCTCCTTTTCCTCTGCTGAGGACTTCGAGCGTGAGATCGAGGCGCTACGCGCGCACCGCAAGGTGCCGGCTTCGAGCTGACCGCCGAGGCTAGGCTCTAAGCATGGTTGCTGACCTGCACCCGAATCTCGAGGCACTGGCACCACTGTTGGGTACGTGGGCCGGTCGAGGTGCGGGGGAGTACCCGACGATTCAGCCGTTCGAGTACTTCGAAGAAATCGCCTTCTCGCACGTGGGCAAGCCGTTCCTGATTTATGGCCAGAAGACGAAGTCGGCTGCCGACGGCAAACCGCTGCATGCCGAAGCGGGGTATCTGCGGGTGCCGCAACCGGGCCACGTCGAGCTGGTCCTGGCTCATCCGAGCGGTATCACCGAAATCGGGGTCGGTACCTTCTCGCGCGACGACGACGTCATCGAACTCGAGCTGTCCACAAATGAAGGCGGGACCGTCGGGTTGACTCCGACAGCCAAGGAAGTGAGCGCGCTTACTCGTTCCTTCCGCGTCGACGGCGACGAACTTTCGTACTCGCTGCAGATGGGAGCCGTCGGCCAACCTCTGCAGCATCACCTCGCCGCCGTGCTACACCGAACGAGCTGACCCTCAATCGACTTGCCGGACACCGTCATTCACGACGCGGCCGGCCACCCCAACCCAGCCCTCGGGACTCCAGGTGGTCTCGATTATCGACCCTTTGCCCTGGGTAATGGTTAGGTCGCGGCTCAGGTAGTCGGTCAGGCGCATCGCCGCGGAGCCGGTCGCCTCGTCCTCTGTCACGCCAAGGTTGGAGGCGAACATCCGGCAACGTACCGATCCACTGGGCCGGTCGGTCCACGTCCACAAGTAGTGGGCGACGTCATCGGAATAATCAGCCGGGTCGGCGGTGGCGAGGGCTTCGGCCGACTCGATGTCATGAATGGCGAACTCTGGCGCCCAGTCGGCGCGCGCGCTGATGGTGGTGACGTCGCCGCTGTAGCTCACCTGCACGATCCCGGCCGGTACCTGCAGGGTGTGAATCGGTGTGTCGTTGCGGCGCAGCCACCAGGCCGCTCCGACTACCGGGTGTCCGGCAAAAGCAAGGTCGGTTCGGGGCGTATGGATGGTGGCGTGTGCGGTGGTCGAGCCGGCCGCGGGCAGATCGACGAATACCGTTTCGCTGTAACCCAATTCGGTGGCCAGGCGCTGCCGCTCGCGGGGGTGCACCTTACTCGCGTCGACCACGCCGAGCGGATTCCCGAAACCGCCCCGTGAATCGGTGAAGACTCGCAATACCGTGACGTCGATGCCCATGGCCCGACTGTACGACGCCTAATGGCCAGCTCGGTCAGGTAGCGCTGCGTTCGTCGGAGCCCATCGCGTTCAGGACGGCAACGCGGGTGTCGGCCGGGCCGGTGACGGTGCGTTCGCCACTGCCGGTGCGCAGCAATTGGCGCAATGCGATCGGGTCGTGTTCGGCGGGCTGAGTGGTGTCGATGAAGCGCTGAACGACGTCGATGAAACGGGCCGGATCGTCGTGAAACGGAAAGTGACCGGATCGCTCGAAGATCTCCAATCGCGAGCCGGGCATTGCGGCGTGCGCCATTTCGGCGTGGCGGACGGGCACCACCACGTCGCGCTCGCCCCAGATGATCTGCACGGGGATGGCCTCGGTCAAATAACAGCGGTCGAGCATCGTGACGATCTGCCCGCGCCAGTCGACGACGGCCCGCAAGGTGCGGCTGAACGCCGCTGAGGCCGTCGGCTCTGGCAGGTCATCCAAAATCCGCAACACGTTAGGCAGGTCACGCCCCAAGCCGGTCGAGCCGATAGCCCGGCCCGCGATCCGTCCCGCCAGCTGGACCGCCGGCAGCACCAGGGGCAGCCGCAGCAACGCCAGGGCCTCACTACCCATCGGCAACGACGCCAATCGGAACACGACGTTGACATCCTTGGTGACGCCGCCCGCGCCGACCAGAACCAGCCGCTCGACCAGTTGCGGGAACTGGTAAGCGAATTGCATGGCTACCCCGCCGCCCAGCGAATGGCCCACGACGGTTACTCGCTCGATGTCGAGAACGCTGAGCAAATCACGCATCCCGTTGGCGTATGCCGCGACCGAGTAGTCGGCCCGCGGTTTGTCGGACTTGCCGTGCCCCAACAGGTCCGGGGCGATCACCGTAAACCGCTGGGCGAGCTTGGCGTGGATGACGTTCCAGGTGGTCGAGTTGTCGCCGATGCCATGGATCAGCAGAATCGCCGGCCCGTCACCGGCGATGCGGAACGCCCGCTTATAACCGTGGATGGTGCGGAACTGCAGCGAGGGCGCAGTCACTTCCCGCACCGGGCGAAGATTGCGCTTCCGCTCGGTCATCTCGGCCAACCTCGGTGTCGGGCCAACTAACGGCGTTTAAGTGTGGTCGTCGTCGTCGAACTTCTTTTCTGCCTGCTGAGCCAGGAACCGCTCGAACTCGGCTCCCAGTTCGTCGCCGCTAGGCAGATCTTCGTCACGCGCTAGTAAGGACCTGTTCTCCTGAGCGTCGATGAAGGCATCGTACTGGCGCTCAAGGGCTGCCACCACTTGAGCCACCTCGGCGCTTGCCTGAACCTGCTCGTCAATCTTGGCTCTAACCTCGACCGCCGCTTCGGCCAGGGCGGTCAACGGCAGTTCCAGCGATCCGGTCTTGGCGACCTGTTCGAGCAGCGCTTGGGCGGCGGCGGGGTAGTCGGTCTGGGTGAGGTAGTGCGGTACGTGCACGGTGAACCCGACGACCTCGTGGCCGTGCTGGGCCATGCGGTACTCCAGCAGATTGGAAGCGCTGCCCGGAACCTGAATTTCGGAGATCCACGGCGTGAAATCGGCGATCAGATCGCCGTTGTTTGAGTGCGCGGTCATCGTTATCGGCCGCGTATGTGGAACGGCCATCGGAACCGTACCCAGACCGATGGTCTGTCGTACCCCGAGTCGCTCGGCCAATAGCCGCACCGCGGTGATGAACCGCTCCCACTTCAGGTCCGGCTCCATGCCGGCCAGCAGCAGAAACGGGTTGCCGACGGTGTCGCGTAGCGCATACAAGCTGAGTTCCGGGTCGTCGTAGTGGGTGAAGTGATCGGTCTTGAACGTCATCAGCGGCCGACGCGATCGGTAATCCAGCAGGTCGTCGATCGCGAAGGATGCGACCAGTTCGGTGTCCAGGGCCGCCTTCAGGTGCGAGGCAGCCAGGCGGATCGCATGTCCGGCATCGGAGAAGCCCTCCAGCGCGTGCACCAACACCGGACCGCGGCCGTCGGGCGTCGACAATACGGGCGCCGGGAACTCCAGCTCGTACATGCCGGCTTGGCCCGGCTGATAGTCCTGCGCCTCACCGGGGTCATGGTCATGGGCCATGGTGTTGCCTCCTTTCGGGGGTGCTTTCCAGGGTGCCCCACCCAGTGTCCCTCAACCCAGTATTGAAACAGCGAAAACCTATCGCCTCGTGTGGTTAACGGAACAGCGACAAACGCTATTTCAGCGTCACGGGTTTGCCTAATTGCGGTTTGCTGGGGTGTCTGTTATCGCATCTGAACCGCGGTGGCGCACTTGCTGGCCCGCGGTCAGGCATGATGGCAAGCGATGCGCAATGCCACCGCGGCGCTTTGCCTGCCGGTCAGCCTGGCGATGCTGATCGCATCCTGCGGCCGGCCGGCCGATCGCGCATCGGTCCCGCACCTGCCGATACCCCGGGCGAGCGTACCGGCCCAGCAGCTCAGCGAGCCCCAGCCGGCGCCGTCGGCAGGACCGGTGTACCCCGATCCGCGGATTGGCGCGATTTTCCCCGACGGCGACGATGCGCACTTCTGCACCGCCTCGGTGCTGCATTCCGCGGATGGCGACCTGGTATTGACCGCTGCGCATTGTCTGCTCGGTCAGTCCAAGGCCACGTTCGTTCCCGGTTTCGCCGGCGCAGCCGCGCCATCGGATCACTGGAGCATTCGCCAGATCTACTTGGATCCGCGCTGGATCAACAGCGTCGATCCGCATGCGGATTACGCGATCGCGCGGGTAATCGGCACCGGTCGCGAATCGCTGGAGCAGCAGGTTGGCTCGGCACTGTCACTGGGCGCAGCGCCTGTCCCGGGCAGCTTGGTCACCGTGACCGGATATCCGGCCGGTGTAGGCGGCCGGCCCGTCGCCTGTCAGGGCAGCACCGGGCGCACCGAAAGCGGCTTTCCCTCCCTGTCCTGCGACGGGCTGGTCGGCGGTACCAGTGGTGCGCCCTGGGTCAGCGGTTCTACGGTTACCGGGGTGATCGGTGGACTGGAAAGCGGGGGATGCACGGAGCGCATGTCGTATTCGGCGCCGTTCGACGAACACACCGCTGCGCTGTTGGTGCGTGCGCAAGCCGGCGGCCCCGGTGATACCGCGCCGGTCGATTTGGCTGACACCTGTTAGCGCGCGGGTCGCTCAGCGCAGGAACTGGTTGAGCGCGCGCATCTTGTTCGTGACGTCAAGTGCGGCGACCTTGTAGGCCTCGGAGAACGTCGGATAGTTGAAGACGGCGTCGACCAGGTAATCGACCGTGCCGCCACATCCCATCACCGCCTGCCCGATGTGCACCATTTCGGTGGCGCTGGTACCGAAGATGTGCGCGCCCAGCAGTGTGCGATCGCGGGTGGATACCAGCAGTTTGAGCATGCCATAGGAGTCGCCGGCGATCTGGCCGCGCGCCAGTTCGCGATATCGGCACACGCCTACCTCATAGGGAATCGAATCCTTGGTCAGTTCGACCTCGGTTGCGCCGACGTAGGACACCTCGGGAATCGAGTAGATCCCGATCGGCTGCATCGGGGTGATGCCGTCGGTTGGTTCGCCGAATGCGTGGTAGGCGGCCAACCGGCCCTGGTCCATCGAGGTCGCCGCGAGTGCCGGAAAGCCGATGACGTCGCCGACGGCGTAGATGTGTTCGACCTTGGTCTGGAATTGGTCGTCGACGAAAATCCTTCCGCGACTGTCGGTTTCCAGGCCGGTGTTCTCCAGGCCCAGATGTTCGGTCTGGCCTTCGCGGCCCGCCGAGTACATCACGGTCTCGGCGGGAATCTGCTTGCCGCTGGCCAAGGTGGTGACCGTGCCCGCCGAGCCGACGTCGACCGCGGTCACTTCCTCGCCGAAGCGGAAGGTCACCGCCAGGTCGCGCAGGTGGAATTTCAGGGCTTCGATGATCTCGGGGTCACAGAATTCCAGCATGTTGTCGCGTTTTTCGACCACCGTCACCTTGGTGCCCAGTGCGGCGAACATCGACGCGTACTCGATCCCGATGACCCCCGCGCCGACCACTACCATCGACGCCGGAAGCGATCGCAGGTCCAGGATGCCGTCGGAGTCCAGCACCCGTTTTTCGTCGAACTCGACGCCCGACGGCCGCACCGGTCTGGTTCCGGTGGCGATGACGATGTAGTCGCCGCTGAGTGTGACGCGCTCGCCCATGGCGTCTTCCTCGACGAGGACGGTGTGCGGGTCGACGAAGCGGCCGTGGCCCAGAACCAGGTCGATCCGGTTGCGCATCAATTGCGAGCGCACCACATCGACCTGCTTGCCGATCACGTGCTGGGTTCGCGCCAGCAAATCAGCCGGGGTGATCTTGTCCTTGACGCGGTAGCTCGCGCCGTAGAGCTCGCGCTGGCTCATGCCGGTGAGGTAAACGACGGCCTCGCGCAACGTCTTTGACGGAATCGTGCCGGTATTCACGCAGACGCCGCCCACCATTCGGCCGCGTTCGACGATCGCCACGGACTTGCCCAATTTGGCCGCGGCAATGGCGGCTTTCTGGCCGCCGGGCCCCGAACCGATGACGACCAGGTCGTACTCCCGCATCGAAGTCATGAGATAGACGATAGAGCCCACAGTCGCGACTTTCTCCACAGATGGAGGCTGATTTGCGTTGCGGTAGCACGGACTAGACGGTGGCAGTCGTCAGCGTTGGTACTCATGAAAAAGCATGAGCCTGACTTTGCACTCAATCGTCCCGGCGCATTGATCGCCGCGCTCCCGGCTGTTCTTGGTTTCGTCCCGGAGAATTCACTGGTCCTGGTGACCTTGGAAGAGGGCGCACTGGGGTCGGTGATGCGGGCGGACTTGTCGGAGGATCTTGCCAACCGGGTCGAACACCTCGCCGAAGTGGCCGCCGCGGCGGATCCGGAGTCGGTGATCGCGGTGATCATCGACGCCGAGGGTGCCCATTGTCCGGTGTGCAACGAGAAGTACCGGCAGCTGTGCGCGGTGCTCGATGCGGCACTGGAAGGGCACCATATCGTGTTGTGGGCCGCGCACGTGGTGGACCGGATAGCTGTTGGGGGGCAATGGCATTGCGTGGATAACTGCGGTTCGGCCGGCACGGTGGAAGACCCGTCGGCCTCGCCGCTAGCGGTGGCGGCGGTGCTGGACGGTCGTCGGCTTTACCGGCGACGTGCCGACCTGCAGGCGGTGGTCGCCGTGGACGACCCGCGGCGCAGCGCCGGGCTAGCCGCCGCGATCGGACAGCGGGTGGCCGCTCGCGAGATCGCGCACAGCGCGGACCCGGCGGGTTGCAGCCGTCGTGACGTCGAAGCCGCGATGGCCGCCGCCGCGCGTGTCGCCGACGGACAACCGCTGTCCGACGGCGAACTGGCCCAGCTGGCCTGTGCGCTGCCCGACGTGCGCGTGCGCGACACGCTGTATGCCCTTGCCGTCGGCGAGAACGCTGGTGAGGCCGAGTCTTTATGGGTGCAGCTTTCGCGGGTGCTGCCGCAGCCGTGGCGGGTGGAGGCGCTGGTTCTTCTTGCATTCAGCGCCTATGTGCGCGGCGACGGTCCGCTGACCGGCATCGCGCTGGAAGCCGCGCTGCGTTGCGATCCGGAGCATCGGATGGCGGGCATGCTCGACACGGCCCTCCAGTCCGGCCTGCGGCCGAACGATATTCGCGACCTCGCCGATACCGGGTACCGGCTGGCAAAGCAGATCGGGGTGCGCCTACCGCCCCGGCGGGCGTTCGGCCGCCAAGCCGGATAGGGGTCGGATCAGACCTTCTCGACCTTGACAGCGTGCGCCATCTCGTGCGGCAGGGTGACATTCTCATGGCCCGGAATGAGGATGGTCACTCCGCCGCCCAAGCTGGTCTCGACGGTCACTCGGGCGTTGGGCACGACGCCGGCGTCCTTGAGGCGGGTGATCAAGTCGATGTCGCCCTGGACGTGCTCGGTGAGTTGACGGACGACGACCGCGACCGGCGACCCGGTCGGCAACTCGGTCAACCGGACGAGGTTGGCATCGTCAGCACCGAACTCCGGGCCGACTCCGAGGTCCAGCAGGCCGGGGATCGGGTTGCCGAACGGGGAGGTGGTCGGGTTGTTGAGCACTTTGACCAGCCGACGCTCGACATCCTCGCTCATCACGTGTTCCCACCGGCAGGCCTCGGCGTGCACTTCTTCCCACGGCAATCCGATGACATCGACCAGGAGCCGCTCGGCCAGCCGGTGCTTGCGCATGACAGAGATGGCCAGGGCCCGGCCCTTGTCCGTGAGTTCCAAATGGCGGTCGCCGGCTACCCGAAGTAACCCGTCGCGCTCCATCCGGGAAACGGTTTGGCTGACGGTAGGTCCGCTCTGTTCGAGTCGTTCGGCGATCCGGGCACGCAGCGGAGTTACGCCCTCTTCTTCGAGGTCGTAAATGGTCCGCAGGTACATCTCGGTGGTATCAACCAACTCGTTCATTAACTAAATCCTCCGTTGCCGCCGAGTCTACTTCGCCAGCCGCGTGAGTGGTTCGTCAAAACACCCCATCGCAGCAGTATGCCCGCCGCTGACGCGGCGGGCACACCGTCTATTGACAGGCTATTCCTTACGACCTTGGCCGGTCACCTCAACTTGCGTAAGAGCGCAGTCGGTCTGCTCGCTCACCGTGGCGCAGCTTGCACATCACATCGCGTTCGATCTGGCGGACCCGCTCACGGGACAGACCGAACAGCTTGCCGATCTGGTCGAGGGTGCGCGGCTGACCGTCGTCCAGGCCGAAGCGTAACCGGATCACCTGGTGCTCGCGCTCGTCGAGAGTTGCCAGCACACTGCGGATGTCGGTGTGCAGCAGTTCGGCGATGACCGCGTTCTCCGCGGACATGGCTTCGGCGTCCTCGATGAAATCACCCAGCGGGGCTTCCTCTTCCGAGCCGACCGGCATGTCCAGGCTCACCGGGTCGCGGCTGTGTTCCAACAGGTCGTTGATCTTCTCGATCGGAATGCCGGACTCGGCGGCCAGTTCCTCATCGGTTGCCTCGCGGCCGAGGTTCTGGTGCATCTCGCGCTTGATTCGGGCCAGCTTGTTGACCTGCTCGACCAGGTGAACCGGCAGCCTAATGGTGCGGCTCTGGTCGGCCATGCCGCGCGTGATGGCTTGACGGATCCACCAGGTGGCATAGGTCGAAAACTTGAATCCCTTTGTGTAGTCGAACTTCTCCATCGCGCGGATCAGTCCCAGGTTGCCTTCCTGAATGAGATCCAGCAATGGCATGCCCCGGCCGGTATAACGCTTGGCCAGTGAAACCACCAGCCGCAGGTTTGCTTCCAGCAAGTGCCGGCGCGCCGCTTCGCCATCGCGCACAACCGCCATCAGATCCCGTTTCCGGTTCTCGCCGAGGCGCTTTCGCGTTTCCAGTAGATGCTCTGCGTACAGTCCGGCTTCGATGCGCTTGGCCAACTCGACTTCACCGGCGGCGTTGAGCAACGCCGTCTTGCCGATGCCGTTCAGATAAACGCGCACCAAATCCGCTGCGGGGCTTTGAGCATCTAGATCGCCGTCAACCCGGCTTGTGGTGGCCCTTGCTGTGGGCTGTGCCATAGCGCCCTCCCGATCGGCTTGTGCTGTCATGTGGTGTAACGAGAGACCCTGGCTTAGAGTTCCCACCCGATCGCCAACTCACACGCCGTGACGTGCACAAATGTGCCAAGGACCTGAGAATGTCCTGAGAAGTCTTGCGAGCGAGCGCTTAACTCCGAACGCCGGCTAGCTCTCGCCGTCGATGTCGTGCCACTGCGGTTGCGGTGCTACATGGTGCCGGGATTCCAGCGCGGGGCGCTCGGCGGTAGGGAATAGCGGGGTACGCCGGCGCGACTCTTCGAAGCGTCGAGGCTCGTCGGCGCGACGCGGGGGCCGGTCGTTGGCGATCAGCACAGCCATCCATGGCAGTGGCACCGAGGCGCCCACGATCAGCAGCGAGATCAGGCCGTTGTGCCACGCACCATAAGCCAGGGCGGCCAGGATGAGTGCAGGGATCCGGAAGGCCATCAGGGTCAGGTATTTACGCACTCGCGCGCGATGCTGCACTTCGTACGAGGGAGCGGCGGCGGTGATCAATACAGGTCGACCGTCGTCGTCAAACTTGTCGTCGAAACCCAGCTCGGGGCCGCGCTTCATTCCTCCACTGTCCCACATCGAATCGATTTCGGCTCAGCGGTGTCAGGACCCACCGCAGGAGGCACAATATTGGCATGCGCACCCAGACGATCGAACGCACCGATACCGACGCACGGGTCGACGACGGGACCGGCAGCGATACTCCCAAATACTTCCACTACGTCAAGAAGGACAAGATCGCTGAGAGCGCGGTCATGGGCACTCATGTGGTCGCGTTGTGCGGTGAGGTGTTTCCCGTCACCAAGGCCGCCAAGCCGGGCTCGCCGGTCTGTCCGGACTGCAAGCAGATCTATGACCGGCTCAAGAAGGGCGATTAAGCGGGCGGCTCTGACCCTACCGGGCTCTGCCGCGCTGTCGACGACATCGTCGGCACGCCGATGCCGGTGCGGTGCTGCAGCCACTTGCGCAGCCGATGTGCGTGCGTCGCAGGCGCCGGCCACTCCTCCTGGATGGCGGCATTGAGTTCGGCGCCGATCATGATCGAGAAACCGCCGAAGAACGCGAACAAAAGGAACGCGATCGGCGTGGAGAGGGCGCCATAGGTGTAGCCGGTGCTGCCGATCCACCTCAGGTAGAACCGCAGGCCCAGGGTGGCGATCGAGAACACCACGGTGGCCAGCACCGTGCCCGGTATCAGCCGATGCGTCGGCAGTGGCACCGGCAATGCCACCCGGTAGAGGACCGTCACTCCGGCCATCAGCGCGAGGATCACCACTGGGTAGTAGCCGTAGTGCAGCACGTTGGACAGGGTGTCGGGGATGTGTTCGCTGACCTTGCGCGGACCCATCACCGCCACCGGCGCGGACACCACCACGAACACCAGCATCACCATGTACAGGAACAGCGCGAAGAACCGTTGTCGCACCGGGTGGCGTAGCGGCGTCTGGTCGTGGGCTTCGACGATGGCATCGACGAACGAGGAAATCGCCGAGGATCCAGCCCACAGTGAGATCAAGAAACCCAGCGAAGCGACCTCGCCGCCGGCGGTGGCGGTGATGTCGCGGATGGTGGGTTCGATGATCTCGTTGACCACGCTCGACGAAAAGAAGCTGCGTGCCGTGGACAACGTGCTCTTGATGATGGCGGGCAAGGTGTCGGCGCCGAAAAGCGGAGCGACGTACGCCAGCGTCCCCAATATCCCCAGCAGCAGCGGGGGCGTGGAAAGGCAGGTCCAAAATCCGGCTTCGGCCGATTCTGAAAAGATCGAATCGTCCCATGCCTTGGACAGAGTGCGCTTGCTGATGTGCCAGATGTGGTGACGCGACGGTTTCGGAGTCTGGTCAGGAACCTGGTCGCTCATCCCGTCCAGCATTACCGAAGAGTGCTCCCGTGGTCGACATTCCCGCCAGGCGAGTTCGGCCGTCTACTCGGGGCTGACCTCCAGCACCGCGGCCAGTTCCACGAGTTTGGCCTCGTGCTTGTTGGCGTGATGCTGACAGAAGAGAAGCTCGGCACCGTTGGGCAGCTTGGCCCGCACCCGGGCCGCCGCACCGCATCGGTCGCAGCGGTCTGCTCTGGTTAGCTCGGGACTGGTCAGAGTTGCATTCATGGCTTCTCCGTTCTGGCTTGTTCTTAACTGTGTCAGACGTTTGGCGTTTTCGCCTTGTTCCCAGACCGTTATCGGGTGTGTCGTTTCTCACGCGTAATCACGTTGTGAAATGGGGAAAGCTGGAAAGGGTGTGCGTTGCTCCACAGCTGCTAGTCCACATTTGCGGGGTCGCAGATTGGGACCAGGCACGTGACCGCGGCGGGATCTATCCCGGTCCGGGCGAGGAGTTCATCCACCTCTCCACGCCTGAGCAAGTTCACCTCCCGGCGAATCGGCTCTACCGCGGCCGAGCCGACTTGCTGCTGCTGCACATCGACCCGGCGGCCCTGTACGCACCGGTGCGCTGGGAGCGCGGAGTCGAAATCGACCCGGAGTCGATGCTGTTTCCGCACCTGTACGGTCCGCTCCCGGTGAGCGCCGTCATCAAGGCCGTGGCCTATCCGCCTGCCGCCGACGGCACCTTCCCAGTCGCGGCATCGGGCTAGGCGCCCAGATAGGCGTCGGCTTCGATCTCGACCCAAAGCTCCGGAGCTATCAGCGCCGAGACCTCGACCATGGTGGCAACCGGACCGATCTCCCCGAAGACCTCAGCGTGCACTTCACCGATGTCGCGCCAGCGCGAAATGTCGGTCACGTAGATGCGGGTACGGACCACGTCGGCCAGCGTCGCACCGGCCTCCTCAAGTGCAATTCTTATGCGACGCAGGGCATCTCGAGTCTGAGCTGCGACGGTGTCGCCGCTTCCGGTGGTGCCGGCGACCGCCACATGGGGTCCGCTACGCACCGCGCGCGAATAGCCGACGGTGGCTTCGAAATCGGATCCGGACGAGACGTTTTGGCGGTTGGCTGGCATGCGGCCACAGTACGGCGAACGCTCCAGCGGGGCGGCTGCTTTACCTGCAGGGACTCTGCTGGTAGCAGTGCTGTGTGCGAATAACTCCTGCCGGCGCCCTGGTTGCCGTGGCGGCCTTGGTCAGTGGCTGCCTGAGCTGGGTGCACAGCTCGGCACCGACCGCCTCGCTGAACGACGAGGTCCGCGACGGCAATTTCGAGTTCACCGTGAAGGTGATCGACCTTGGCGTGCAAAAGATCGGCTACCAGGTCCCGCAGGGTGTCTTCGTGGTCGTTCACCTCATGGTCAAGAACATCGCCAAACTGCCGAGAACCGTGTACTGCCAAAACCAGATATTGCGAGACCAAGCCGGCAGGAAGTACGACAACGCCGTGACGGTCGGCAGCCGGGAAGACCAGATCAACATCAACCCCGGCAATCAGGTTCACGTGACGTGTGCGTTCGACGTGCCCGTCGGCACGCTGCCGGCCACGCTGCAGGTGCACGACTCGCCCTACTCCAAGGGCGCGACAGTGACGCTGCTCGGCGTGCGCTGAAAATCAGTCCGGGTAGTCGCTCACTAGGGTCCAGTTAACGCTGTACGTGTCTTAGCCTGCACCCTGCGATTCGATTTTCGCAGCGATAACGGCAGGCGGGCGAGGCACCCGTTGCGGCGCCAACTCAATGATTTTCACCCCCAATAACGCACCCAGAGACAGCTTTGCTAGACGCCGCCCCGGAAGCGCTCCGAAGCCACTCGTCGAGCCACCCCGTCGGGACCCGAAATGCGTTGAAAAATAACATTGTTGGGCCGGCGAATGCCCGAAGGAACCCTGGTAACACGATGCGTTTGCTGACGGCGAGAAAAAAATCTGCTGTGTGGTCAAAGCTCGCGACGTGCGTCGCGACTCACTAGTCGGTGGCGGGCCCGCGCGCCGCCAACCGCCGCGGGCCCGCCACGATCGCCCCACCCCCTGAATGCCCTCGGCTCAGGCCGAATGATTTTCGGCGTTTTCAACAGCCGACCCTCGGTATGCTCTGCCAATGTCGCTGACCGTGGCGCCGGAGTGGTTGACGTCGACGTCATCGAATGTGGAGCGCCTCGGTGTGGAACTGAGCGCCGCGCATGCCGCGGCGGCCGTGCCGACCACCGCACTGGCGGCCGCCGCCGGCGATGAAGTCTCGGCGGCGGCGGCCGCGCTGTTCGCCGGGTTTGGCCGGGACTATCAGGTCCTCGCGGCGCAGGCCGGTGGCTTCCAGCGGCAGTTCGCGCGCGCCCTCGCCGACGCGGCGGGGTCATACCAGGCCGCCGATGCGACAGGGGCGTCACTGTTGCGATCGGCCGAGCAGAACGTGCTGGGGGCGGTCAATGCGCCCACTCAGTTGCTCCTGGGGCGACCGTTGATCGGCGACGGGACCAACGGCACGGCCGCGAGCCCCAATGGGGGCGACGGTGGGCTGCTGTACGGCAACGGCGGCGCCGGCTACTCGCAGACCGCGGCCGGCGCGGTCGGCGGCGCCGGCGGGCAGGCGGGGCTGATCGGCAACGGCGGCGCCGGGGGCGCCGGTGGGCCTGGCGCACCAGGCGGCGGCGGCGGGATCGGCGGCTGGCTCCGGGGCAACAACGGCCTCGCCGGAAGCGGTTCGCCGGTAAACGTGTCCGTCCCGTTGTCGATGGACGGAAACTTCCCGATGGTGGGCGTGTCGGTCAACGGCGGCCAGACCGTGCCGGTGCTGCTCGATACCGGCTCGGCCGGCCTCGTGGTGCCGTTCTGGGATGTCGGGTGGCAGCACCTGGGCTTGCCGACCGGGTTCAATGTCATTCGCTACGGCAACGGCGTGGGGATCCTCTACGCCGATTTCCCCACCACAGTCGACTTCGGGGCCGGGGCCGTCACCGCGCCGACCAGCGTCCAGGTTGGGCTCCTGCCATTCCCGACGTCGCTGCCGGGCCTCACCCTCATTGCGTCCGGGCACGCGTTCGGCCCCAGCGGGCACGGCATCCTGGGCATCGGCCCCAACGTCAACGCTTACGCCGCCGACGGGCACGGCAACGTCGTCACCACGGCGCTGCCCGGACAACTCAGCGAGGGCGAACTGATCGACATCCCCGGCGGCCACCTGCAGTTCGGGCCCAACACCGGGACCCCGATCACCTCGGTCACCGGCGCGCCGATCACATCCTTCGACGTGCAAATCGGCGGCTATGACCCCGCCGGGGCGTACTGGTCGGTCACGTCGATCCTGGATTCCGGTGGTAACCACGGCACCCTGCCCGGGGTCGTCCTGGGCACCGGGCAGACATCCGGGGTGTTGCCGCCCGGGACGGTCATATCGATCGCCACCGACAACAACCAGACGCCGCTCTACTCCTACGCCACGACTGCGGCCGACAGCCCCGTCGTCACCGGAAACGTGCCGATGAACACCGGGGTGATGCCGCTCGCGTTGGGCCCCGTGTACATCTCGAATAACCCCATGGGCGTCGGGACGTTGGTGTTCGACTACCCGCCGCCGTAGGCGGTCACTCGGGGTTGTATTCCCAAGGGAAAGCGCGTTCGGGAGGGCCGCTCAGTCCAGGTAGTCGCGCAACACCTGAGAACGGCTGGGGTGGCGCAACTTTGACATCGTCTTCGACTCGATCTGACGGATGCGCTCGCGGGTCACGCCGTACACCTGGCCGATCTCGTCAAGGGTGCGAGGCTGGCCGTCGGTGAGGCCGAAACGCAGCCGTACTACGCCGGCCTCGCGCTCGGAAAGCGTGTCCAGCACCGACTGCAGTTGGTCTTGCAGCAGCGTGAACGACACGGCGTCGACGGCCACCACAGCTTCGCTGTCCTCGATGAAATCGCCGAGCTGGCTGTCGCCCTCGTCGCCGATGGTCTGGTCCAGCGAGATCGGCTCCCGGGCATACTGCTGGATTTCCAGCACCTTCTCCGGCGTGATGTCCATCTCCTTGGCCAGCTCCTCGGGAGTGGGCTCGCGGCCCAGGTCCTGTAGCAACTCGCGCTGGATACGACCCAGTTTGTTGATCACCTCCACCATATGCACGGGGATGCGGATGGTGCGGGCCTGGTCGGCCATGGCGCGGGTGATGGCCTGGCGAATCCACCAAGTGGCGTAGGTGGAGAACTTGTAGCCCTTGGTGTAGTCGAACTTTTCGACCGCGCGGATCAGGCCCAGGTTCCCTTCCTGAATCAGGTCGAGAAACGCCATGCCGCGGCCGGTGTAGCGCTTGGCCAGCGAGACCACCAGCCGCAAGTTGGCTTCCAGCAGGTGGTTCTTGGCGCGATCGCCGTCGCGGCAGATCCACACCATGTCCCGACGCTGGGCGGCGGGCAGCTTCTCGCCGCGGTCGTTGATTTCGGACATCAGCTGGGTTGCGTACAGACCGGCCTCGATGCGCTTGGCCAGCTCAACTTCTTCTTCGGCGTTGAGCAGCGCCACCTTGCCGATCTGCTTCAGGTAGGCGCGAACCGAGTCCGCCGATGCGGTGAGCTCGGCGTCCTTGCGCGCCTGTCGCAGCGCTTCGGACTCGTCTTCGTCCCACACGAAATCGCCGGAGGCCTTGTCCTTTTCGGAGGGCTCGGCGATCTCCTCGTCTTCTTCGGCGGCAGCCTCACCGGGCGCGGCAGCCGCGGGCGCCTCGCCGTCTTCGGACTCCTCGGCGTCACCGGCGTCGAGCTCACCGTCGTCGCTTTCGGACGCGACATCTTCCAAGTCGTCGAGGCTGAGATCGGTGTCGATGTCGAGATCGTCGCCCGGCTCGACGTCGATTTCGGGGTCGATGTCTAGGTCCTCGGCGACCTCCAGGCCGCCGTCGACGTCGGTCGATACTTCGGCGGAATCCCCGGCAGCCTTGGTCGCCGCACCGCGCCCGGCGGCCTTTGCTGGGCCCTTGGCCGGACGGGCTTTCTTCGTGGCGTCGGTGGGATCGGTTTCCTCGTGGGACTTGGCCGCCCGGGTTGCCGTCTTAGCGGCCCGCTTGGCGGGGGCGGCGCCGTTGGCGGCCTTTGCTGGTGATCGCTTAGCGGGGGCCTTGGCCGGAGACTTGGTGGCGGTGCGCTTTACCGGTTCGTCAGTCGCCGGGCTTGCCTTGGTCGCTGCCACATACACCCCTTCGGTTGGACTCACTTCCGGTGGGTCTGGGCATGCGTAACCGAAAGTGTCTGCTATGTCGAATGTCGGCGTTGATATCAGCGTGAGTACTCGCGCGCTATCGGTTGGGCGGCCGCCGACGACCATTGTAACTTCACTGGGCACTTGTACTGCCCGAGCGGGCAAAATCAGTGCGTCACGTCCGTGACTGAAGCCATGGCCGCGCCCACTATCCCGGCGGCGTTCTGCAGGGTGGCGGGGACCACCGGAGTGCGGTTTTCCAGCAGCGGCACCCATTTGTCGGCCTTGCGACTGATGCCGCCGCCGGCGATGAACAGGTCCGGCCAGATGGCGTTCTCAATGGCGACGAGCACGCGTGTCACCTGTTTTGCCCACTTCTGGTAGCTCCAGTCGTAACGCTCTTTGACCGATGACGCGGCCCGTTGCTCGGCTTCCTTGCCACCGACTTCAAGATGGCCGAACTCGGTGTTAGGGATCAGTACTCCGTTGTGGATGAGCGCCGAACCGATTCCGGTTCCAAAGGTGAGCAGCACGACCAAGCCAGAGTTGTTGCGACCCGCGCCGTAGCGTTCCTCGGCCAGCCCGGCCGCGTCGGCGTCGTTGAGAATCGTGACTTGCTGGCCGTCCAGTTCAGCACTGATGACGTCGTGCGCGTTGGTTCCGATCCAGGATTTATCCACGTTGGCCGCCGTCTGCACGACGCCGTGGGTCACCACCCCGGGATAGGTCACCCCGAGCGGACCTGTCCAGCCGAACCCGTTGACGACCTCGGCGATGGTCTTGGCGACCGCCGAGGGAGTGGCGGGTTGCGGGGTCAACAGCTTGAGCCGCTCACCGATCAACTGTCCGGTGTCTAGGTCGACGATTCCGCCCTTGATGCCGCTGCCCCCGACGTCGATGCCGAAGCCGCGACGCCGGGGCGTGTCGTTACCGAGCTCGCTGCTGGTCATCGAATCTCCTCGGCGAGATTGTGCTGTCGGCCCACCTTAAGCCGTGTGATGCGATAGTCCGGTGACCCCACCCCACAATGAACCCGCGCAGCTGCGCTCGGTGGCCGAAACCCTTGCCGCAGAGGCGGCTGCGTTCGTGCGGGATCGGCGCGCGGAGGTGTTCGGCGCGTCTGCCGAGGCCGTCGAAAGCGGTGCGGTGCGAACCAAGACCACCCCTACCGATCCGGTGACGGTGGTCGACACCGAAACCGAACGGCTGTTGCGAGACCGGTTGGTTCGACTGCGGCCGGGTGATCCGATTCTCGGCGAGGAGGGCGGCGGGCCCGATTCGGCGGCCGCCGACACGGTCACCTGGGTGCTTGACCCCATCGACGGCACAGTGAATTTCGTCTACGGCATAGCCGCGTACGCGGTGTCGATCGGAGCTCAGATCGGCGGTGTTTCAGTGGCCGGCGCGGTTGCCGACGTTGTGGCCGGCAAGGTGTATTCGGCGGCGTCCGGCCTGGGTGCGCACGTCAGTGACGCGCAGGGGACCCGGGCATTGTCTTGCAACGGCGTCGACGAGTTGTCGATGGCATTGCTGGGTACCGGGTTTGGATACTCACCGCGACGCCGCACCGTTCAGGCCGCGCTGCTGGCCCGGATGGTCCCGGTGGTGCGCGATGTCCGTCGGATCGGGTCGGCGGCCTTGGATCTGTGCATGGTCGCTGCCGGACAGCTGGATGCCTACTACGAACACGGGCTGCAGCCCTGGGACTCGGCGGCTGGGGCGTTGATCGCGGCCGAGGCGGGCGCGCGGGTTGTGTTGCCGTCGGCGAATGTGAACGGCGCCGGACTGGTGGTTGCTGCGGCGCCGGGAATCGCCGACGAACTGCTAGCGGCGCTCGAGCGATTCGACGGTCTGGGCCCGATCCTGGACTAAGGGGTCAGCAGCTGTTCGCGTGGATCTTTGCCAGCAGCGCATGATCCGCCGGCTCGGTCGCTCCCGGGCGCAAGGTGGCCAGTACCGCGTCGATGTTGTCGCTGTGCGCCAGCGAAGTGAAGTCGGTGCCGAGAGCGAGGTCGACGGAGTCGTCGGCGCGGCTGTCGTGGAACAGCTCGGTGCACGGCGCGACGAGCCATACCGCAGCCGCGGCGGCTTGGCCGGCGGTGCCGAAGCGGATCTGGCCTTGGCAGTTCAGTCGGGTGCCGGCATAAAGCGGGTCGTTGGCCGATGTCGGCTGGGCGAACCCGAGATCCTGCAGCGCGCCGGCGATGTCGGCCGCCTGACCGCCGCGCCCGCTCGCATTGAGCACGCGGACTTTGGTGTCGCTGAGTTTGGCGGGGGAGACGTCGGTCATTTCGCTGCGTTGCACTTGCTCGCCGAGCCTGGTCGGTCCCGCGTCGGCGGCTTGCGGCGGCGGGTTGCACACGGCGGCTTCGCGCACATCCACCGGTCGGGTCAGTGCGACCGTCCACACCACACCCGTCACCACCGCCAGGAAAATGACCACGACGATGGCGGGGCGAGGGTTGCGCCGCCGGAATGGGCGACCGTGCTTGTCAAAGGCGGTACCCTCGGTGATTTGTGCGACCACATGTGCACCTTAGTCCGCCGACGATGCGTGCCGGCACGGCACGTTGAGGAGGCGGACGGTCGGGCTTAGTCCGCCGACGATGCGTGCCGGCACGGCACGTTGAGGAGGCGGACGGTCGGGCTTAGGTCCGCCGACGATGCGTGCCGGCACGGCACGTTGAGGAGGCGGAGGGTCGGGCTTAGGTCCGCCGACGATGGGTGCCGGCACGGCACGTTGAGGAGGCGGACGGTCGGGGTGAGCGGCAACGCTGAACGCACCGTTTAAGGCCGAACACAAGGGTTAGATCGGGGGTGTGACGTAAATCACAGTCGAATCTCCCGAGATACGGGCACGAATCATTTGGTGGATGCGTTCGACGCTGGTACAAAGCGTTGCTTGAACTTTATGAGGGCATGTGAGGGGACAGGACGATGCCTACCGACTATGACGCTCCGCGGCGCACCGAGACCGACGAGGTCTCGGAGGATTCGCTGGAGGAACTCAAGGCACGCCGGAACGAGGCGGCGTCGGCAGTCGTCGACGTGGATGAATCAGAATCCGCCGAATCTTTCGAATTGCCCGGCGCCGACTTGTCCGGCGAAGAGCTGTCGGTGCGCGTCATTCCCAAGCAAGCCGACGAGTTCACCTGCTCGAGCTGCTTCTTGGTGCAACACCGCAGCCGGTTGGCCAGCGAGAAGAACGGCGTGATGATCTGTACCGACTGCGCGGCCTGAGAGCCGCACTCAGCTTCTCAGTGCCGACAGCACCCGCTCGGGGTGACGGCAGCTCACCAGCCAGTACGGCGTCGGATCGTCGGGGTCGTCGAGTACCAGCAGAATCATCGGGCCGACCCACGCTCGGTGCAGAACGAAGGCCGCCGGGTCGAGCTGGCGGCCCAAGGCCGCCGACTTGGCGGTGCGCGGGACTTCGGCGGATCGGGTGATCACGGTGACCGGCAGATGCGCCTCGGCGGCCCATAGTTCGATGCCGTCTGATCCGGCGGTGACCCGGATCTCGATGCGGCCCAGCCACAGCAGTGCACCGGCCGCGACGGCGAACAGCGTGACGAACGGCACCCAGTCGGGCAGGGCGGGAACTCCCTGGTTGACTTCGGTCGCGATCAGCGCAGCGAGCGCCAGCGCGAGCGGCCACCACCACCACGGCACCCAGAGTCGCTCGCGATATCGCACGTTATGCGGCGCGACGCGGGTATTGGACATCCGGTCAAGGGTAGTCTGTGGCCCCGTGTCGACCACTCTTGCCGTTGTTCGCCTAGACCCAGGGCTGCCGCTGCCCAACCGTGCTCACGACGGCGACGCCGGAGTCGATCTGTACAGCGCAGAAGATGTCGAGCTGGCCCCGGGGCACCGCGCCCTGGTCCGTACGGGTGTGGCAGTCGCCGTGCCGTACGGCATGGTGGGGCTGGTCCATCCGCGGTCGGGACTGGCTTCGCGGGTAGGGCTGTCCATCGTCAACAGTCCGGGCACTATCGACGCGGGCTACCGTGGCGAGATCAAGGTCGCACTGATCAACCTCGACCCCGCGACGCCGATCAAGGTGAATCGCGGCGACCGTATCGCCCAGTTGCTGGTGCAGCGGGTTGAATTGGTCGAGCTGGTTGAGGTGTCGTCCTTCGACGAGGCCGGGCTGGCCCAGACATCCCGTGGCGACGGTGGTCACGGTTCCTCCGGCGGACATGCGAGTTTGTGAATGGCATTCGGTAGACGCAAAGGCGACAACGACAGCACTGCCGGCAAGCCGGTAGAACCCGACGTCGAGGCGCCAGTTGACCCCGACGACGGCGAGGATGAGCTGCAGGGGCCCTTCGACATCGAAGACTTCGACGACCCGTCGGCCGCCGAGCTGGCCCGGCTCGACCTGGGTTCGGTGCTGATTCCGATGCCGGCCGCGGGTCAAGTGCAGGTCGAGCTGACCGAGACTGGCGTGCCCAGTGCGGTGTGGGTCGTCACGCCCAACGGGCGTTTCACGATCGCGGCGTACGCGGCGCCCAAGAGCGCCGGTCTGTGGCGCGAGGTGGCCAGCGAGCTCGCCGACTCGCTGCGCAAGGATTCGGCTCAGGTCTCCATCAAGGACGGTCCGTGGGGCCGCGAAGTGATCGGCACCGCCTCCGGCGTGGTGCGCTTCATCGGCGTCGACGGCTACCGCTGGATGATCCGCTGCGTCGTCAATGGGCCGCACGAGACTATCGACGCATTGACCGGCGAGGCGCGGGAGGCGTTGGCGGACACCGTCGTTCGCCGTGGCGACACCCCGCTGCCGGTTCGGACGCCGCTGCCGGTTCAGTTACCTGAGCCGATGGTGCAGCAGCTGCGGGAGGCGGCCGCCCAGCAGGCCGCAGAGCAGGGATCCGAACAAGCCCCAGCACAACAGGAATCCGGTGGGCCGGCTCCGCGTCGCGGCGCCGAGGGATCGGCGATGCAGCAGCTGCGCAGTACCGGTGGCGGTTAAAGCAGTTCGATCGCCGCAAGAGCTGCCAGGCAGGCCGCACCCAACGCGGCGGTGTCCGCGCCGATCTCGTCGAGGGTGACTGTCCGCAGCGCGGCACGCGGCGCGGCGCTCACCCAGTCGAGACCGACCTGTAGCGGGTGGATTGGATCGTCGACGGCGGCGGCCACCCCCAGTGGCGTGGTCAGCCGGGCCAGCTCGGCCCGGCTGGGCCCCACGTAGCCGGCCGCCTCCTCCATTGCGTCGGGCAAATGCGGCCACTGGGCCTGCCACGATCGCGTCAACTCCGCGGCCAGCCAGGGCGGGCTGTCGGCGCGCATCTTCGTCGTCGTCGCCGCCAAACCGTCACTGCGCAACTGTGCCGCGGTGTACCGCGCGGCATGCGCGGCCGGCGCCGATTCGGGCGATCCCGTCCACGGCGGCAGCGCGGCCAGAACGGCGACCGCCCGATCGGGATGAGCCAGGGCCCACGCGGCCGCCACGGCGGCTCCGATCGATACTCCGCCGACGCCGATCGGGCCGCTGCGGGCGGCGTCGTCCAAGGCCGCCAGATAGCCGTTGATCAGCTGATCCGGCTGTGGCGGCGGCGTGACCACCACCGCGCCGGCCGCCCGCAGTGGGCCGGAAAACGCCCGGTAGACGTATTCGTCATCGGAGCCGGTACCGGGCAACAAGACGGTCGTGACACCGCGCAGATCGACAACCACCCTTTGATAGTGCATGGTGCCCAAAACGGGGCCAAAATCACAGTTTGGTCTGCCTAGCGGACGGGAACCAACAGGTCTACGGTGACCGTTGGCATGATGGAATGCCAATCGCTAGCAGTCATTCCGTACCGACGGTGAAGTGTCAGGAGAGGCCATGAAGGCCCAAGGTTATTTGCGCCGGCTCACCCGTCGTTTGACGGAGGACCCGGAGCAGCGCGACGTCGAAGAACTCTCCGACGAGGTAGCCAATACCGGCGCGCAGCGAGTCATCGATTGCCAGCGGGGCCAGGAGGTCACAATGGTGGGCACGCTGCGCAGTGTGGAAACCAACGGCAAGGGATGCTCAGGCGGTGTGCGGGCTGAACTGTTCGACGGCAGCGACACGGTGACGCTGGTGTGGCTGGGGCAGCGCCGGATACCCGGCATCGACTCGGGCCGTACGCTTCGGGTGCGGGGGCGGTTGGGCAAGCTGGAGAACGGCACCAAGGCCATTTACAACCCGCATTACGAAATTCAGCGGTGAACACCCTTAACCGTGAACGCCAGTCGTCTTAGCGCTGATCGCCTGCTGGCACAGGCCGGGGGCATCAGCGGTCTCATTTATTCTTCGCTGCCGATTGTGATTTTCGTCATTGCCTCCAGCGTTTCGGGTCTGTTGGTGGCGATCGGATCGGCGCTGGGCGCGGCCGCGTTGGTGTTGCTCTGGCGGCTCATCCGGCGGGAATCCACCCAGCCGGCGATTTCGGGTTTCTTCGGCGTCGCGGTATGTGCGCTGATCGCTTATCTGGTGGGGCAATCCAAGGGTTATTTCCTGCTGGGCATTTGGATGTCATTGTTCTGGGCGGTCGTTTTCGCCGTGTCGGTCCTGATCCGCCGGCCCGCGGTCGGCTTCCTGTGGAGCTGGGCCAGCGGGCGCGATCGCAGCTGGCGCGAGGTACCCCGCGCCGTCTATGCGTTCGACATCGCCACGCTGGGCTGGACGCTGGTGTTCGGTGCCCGGTTCGTCGTCCAGCACATGCTGTACGACGCCGACAAGACCGGCTGGCTGGGCGTGGCACGCATCGGGATGGGCTGGCCGCTTACCGCGATGGCCGCTCTGGCCACCTACATCGCGCTCAAGGGCGTGCAGCGGGCGATGCCGGCCGAAGTCGTCGACGCCAAAGTCGAAGCAGACGCTATCGACGCTGATGCCCGGCGCGAACAGCCTTAGTTCCAGCTTTACCGGTTGGAGTGTGCGCTCAGGTTTCCGGTGTGTCTGTGCGGCGGGCGGTCAGCTGGTCGGCAGGAACAGCTGGCTCAGTTCCTCTTCCGCCTCGGTGACCGCGACGAAGAGCAATTCGTCGCCGCCTTCCAGCGGTTCGTCGGCTTCGGGAACGATCACCCGCGGTCCGCGCAGAATCGTCACCAGCACGGCATCGCGCGGCAGCTGCAGTTTGCGTACCGGCTTGCCGCCCCACGGGGTGTCGTCGGGCAGGGTGATCTCGACCAGATTGGCCTGACCCCGGCGGAACTCCATCAGACGCACCAGGTCGCCGACGGCCACCGCCTCCTCGATCAGCGAGGCGAGCATACGCGGGGTGGACACCGCCACATCCACGCCCCAGGCGTCGGTGAACAGCCACTCGTTGCGTGGATCATTGACCCGCGCAACCACCCGCGGCACGGCGAATTCGGTCTTGGCGAGCAGGCTGAGCACCACGTTGGCTTTGTCGTCACCGGTCGCGGCAACGACAACGTCGAAATCCTCGAGATGTATCGATTCCAGCAGGCTCAGCTCGCACGCATCTCCCAGGCGCCAGTGTGCGGCCGGAATGGCGTCCGGGTCGAGGTGCTCGGCGTTTCGCTCGATCAGCGTGATCTCGTGCCCGTTGTCCACCAGCTCGCGGGTGACTGAGCGGCCGACAGCACCTGCGCCGGCTACCGCGACCTTCATTTGCCCGGTCCCGTCTCGACGTCCTCGCTCGGGGGTAAGGCCGCGATGGCCACCGCCTCGGCGGCCCGGCCGGAGATGGCGGCCACGTAGACCTGATCGCCGGCCTGCAGAACTGTCTTCGGCTCGGGCAGGATCCCGGTGCCGAAGCGAATCATGAATGCCACGCGGGCCCCGGTGGCCTGCTCCAAATCGGTGGCACGGTGCCCAACCCAGTCCTCGTGTAAGACGACCTCGGAGACCGCGACGGTTCCGGTCGGGTCTCGCCACTTGGCGGTCTCGGTCTCCCGGGTGAGTGCGTTGAGCAGACGATCGGTGGTCCAGGGCACTGTGGCGATGGTGGGGATGCCCAGCCGTTCGTACACCTCGGCGCGCTTTGCGTCGTAAATCCGGGCCACCACGCGCTTTACTCCGAAGGTTTCCCGGGCCAGCCGGGCCGAGATGATGTTGGAGTTGTCTCCGGAGGACACCGCGGCGAACGCGTCGGCGCCTTCGATGCCCGCCCGCAGCAGCACATCGCGATCGAAACCCTGGCCCAGGACTCGCTCGCCGGCGAACTCTGGGCTGAGCCGGTTGAAGGCCGCGCTGTCCCGGTCGATAACCGCGACGTCATGGCCTATCCGGGACAGGCCGTCGGCCACCGAAGACCCGACTCGGCCGCACCCCATCACAACCACCCGCACTTGAGGTCCTTTCGGCTGTGTCCTGCGCGTTGTGTTCGGTGAAAGTTCTCGCTAGGGAACGCTACCGTCAAACCCACGTGGGCTTACTCTTGGCTCTCGTGTCCAAACTTTCAACCGCTGCGCGCCGGCTGCTTATCGGCCGGCCGTTTCGCAGCGACCGGTTGAGCCACACGCTGCTGCCCAAGCGCATCGCCCTGCCGGTGTTCGCCTCCGACGCGCTGTCTTCGGTGGCTTACGCGCCGGAGGAAATCTTCCTGATGCTTTCGGTGGGCGGCTTGGCGGCGTACACCTTGTCGCCGTGGATCGGCCTGGCGGTGGCCGCCGTGATGCTGGTCGTGGTGGCCAGCTATCGGCAGAACGTGCATGCCTACCCGTCCGGCGGCGGCGACTATGAAGTAGTAACCACCAACCTCGGTGGCAACGCGGGCCTGGTTGTGGCCAGCGCCCTGATGGTGGATTACGTTCTCACCGTTGCTGTTTCGACGGCCTCAGCGATGTCGAACATCGGCTCGGCCGTTCCGATCGTGGCTCAGCACAAGGTGTGGTTCTGTGTGGCCGCCATCCTGCTGGTGACTTCGATGAATCTGCGCGGGGTGCGCGAGTCGGGACTGGCGTTCGCCATCCCGACCTATGCCTTCATCATCGGCGTGACGGGCATGATCGGCTGGGGGTTCTTCCGGATCTTCGTGTTGGGAAATCCGTTGCGGGCCGAGTCGGCAGGTTTCCAGATGCATTCCGAGCACGGAAAGATCCTCGGTTTCGCGCTGGTGTTCCTGGTGGCCCGGTCGTTCTCGTCGGGCTGTGCTGCGCTGACCGGGGTGGAGGCCATCAGCAACGGGGTGCCGGCGTTCCAGAAACCCAAGTCGCGTAATGCCGCAACAACACTGCTGATGCTCGGCGGCATCGCGGTGGCGCTTTTGATGGGCATTATCTTGCTGTCCAAGGAGATCGGGGTGCAGCTGGTCAGCGACCCAGCGACGCAGCTCTCCGGTGCGCCCGCCGGCTACTACCAGAAGACGCTGGTCACCCAGCTGGCCCAGACGGTGTTCGGCAGTTTCCACGTCGGGTTCGTACTGATTACGGCGGTCACCGCGCTGATCTTGGTGCTGGCGGCCAACACCGCGTTCAACGGATTCCCGGTGCTCGGCTCCGTGCTGTCACAGCACAGTTACCTGCCCCGCCAGTTCCACACCCGCGGCGACCGATTGGCCTTCTCCAATGGAATTGGGTTCCTTTCGATAGCGGCGCTGCTGGCGATCGTCGCGTTTCGCGCCGAGTTGTCCGCGTTGATCCAGCTCTACATCGTCGGCGTGTTCATTTCATTCACCCTGAGTCAGATTGGCATGGTGCGGCACTGGACCAGGCTGCTGCGCACCGAGACCGACCCGTCGGCCCGGCGCAAGATGATGCGCTCTCGGGTGGTCAACACGATCGGGTTCATCGCCACCGGCACGGTGCTGCTGGTGGTGCTGGTCACCAAGTTTCTGGCCGGGGCGTGGATCGCCATCGTCGCGATGAGCTTGCTGTTCGTGCTGATGAAACTGATCCGCCGGCACTATGACGGGGTTACCCGGGAATTGGCGGAGCAAGCCGCCGCCCACGAGGACGAGATGGTATTGCCTAGCCGCAACCACGCCGTGGTGCTGGTCTCCAAGCTGCATCTACCGACGATGCGCGCGCTGGCCTATGCACGAGCGACTCGTCCCGACGTGCTTGAAGCCCTCACGGTCAGCGTCGACGATGCCGAAACCCGTGAGCTGGTGCACCAGTGGGAGGAAAGCGACATCACCGTGCCGCTGAAGGTCATCGCTTCCCCCTACCGCGAGATCACCCGCCCCGTGCTCGATTACGTCAAACGCGTCAGCAAGGAGTCCCCACGCACCGTTGTCACGGTGTTCATTCCGGAGTACGTAGTGGGCCGCTGGTGGGAACAGTTGCTGCACAACCAGAGTGCGCTGCGGCTCAAGGGCCGGCTGTTGTTCATGCCCGGAGTGATGGTGACTTCGGTTCCCTGGCAACTGACCTCCTCGGAACGGGTCAACGCGTTGCAGCCGCACGCCGCGCCAGGCGATGCACGCCGGGGCATTTTCGATTGACCATGCAGTCTGACGTCGTTCCCGCGGAACTGACGTTGGTCGCCGGCGCCCCGGCCAACGGCGGCAGCTGCGTGGCGCACCACGAAGGCCGCGTCGTCTTTGTCCGCTACGCGTTGCCCGGCGAACGAGTGCGTGTCCGGGTCACCGCCGACCACGGATCTTATTGGCATGCAGCGGCTTTCGAGATTTTGGATGCGTCTCCCCGCCGCGCGGAGTCGCTGTGTCCCATCGCGGGCGTCGGCGGCGCCGGGTGCTGCGACCTGGCCTTCGCTGAACCCGACGCCGCGCGTGAACTCAAGGCTCAAGTGGTGGCCAATCAGCTGCAACGGCTGGGTGGGTACAACTGGCCGGGCGAGGCGCAACCGCTGTCGGATGCCGGACCGACGGGTTGGCGAACCCGGGTCCGGCTCAGTGTGGGAGCAGATGGTCGAGCCGGTTTTCACCGCTACCACAGTGACGAGCTGGTGACCGACCTGCGCTGCGGGCAATTGCCCGACGGCATGCTGGATGGCCTGGATGCGCCGGATTGGCCGCCGGGCGCGCAGCTGCATGTCGCCGTCGACGACGACGGCAGACGCCATGTTGTGCGCACCATGCGCCAGGGTCAGCGCAACAAAACTCGAACCGCGACAAAGGTTTTCGAGGGTGACTATCATGCGCTGCAGCGGGTGGGCCGGCGGACCTGGCGGGTGCCGGTGACAGCGTTTTGGCAGGCACATCGCGATGCGGCCGCGGTATACAGCGGCTTGCTCGCAGACTGGGCGCAGCCCGGCACTGGCATGACGGCCTGGGATTTGTACGGCGGCGCAGGAGTTTTCGCCGCGGTGCTGGGTGAGGCGGTAGGGGAGTCTGGGCGGGTGCTGTCGGTCGACACCGCACGCGCGGCGACGGGTGCCGCGCGTGCCGCGCTGGCGGATCTGCCGCAGGTCGATGTCGTCACCGACTCGGTTCGCCGTGTGCTGGCGGCCCAACGAGCCCCTGCCGATGTGGCGGTCCTGGATCCGCCGCGAGCGGGTGCCGGACGGGACGTGATCGACCCACTGGCCGCGGCCGGGGTGCCGCGGGTAGTGCATATCGGTTGTGAGGCAGCCTCTTTCGCGCGTGACATCGGGTTGTACCTCGGACGCGGCTACACCGTCGAGAAGATGAGGGTCTTCGACGCGTTCCCGTTGACGCACCACGTCGAGTGCGTCGCGCTGCTGACGCGCTAGTTATCTGCGCGCGGTCGCGGTTCGATGTTGGCTATGCTGACTCTGGCGCTCCGGGAAGTCTGGTCGGAACTCGTTATCCGTATTCACGCGGTACGACGGCCAGTCCGGCGCGCCGCGCTCACCGGGAGGGAGCGCCAGCACTATGCAGAATGTCCAGGCGGCATTCGCATCGCCCAATGTGATCGAAGTTCGCGGGCTCACGTTTCGGTATCCGAAGTCGGCTGACCCGGCGATTCGCGGAATGGATTTCACCGTGGGTCAAGGTGAGATTTTCGGCTTCCTCGGCCCCAGCGGCGCAGGGAAGTCGACTACGCAGAAGCTACTGATCGGCCTGCTGCGCGGACACGGTGGCCAGGCCACCGTATGGGGACGCGAGCCGGTCGACTGGGGGCCTGACTACTACGAACGCATCGGTGTCTCGTTCGAGCTGCCTAATCACTATCAGAAGCTCACCGGCCTGGAGAATCTGCGCTTCTTCGCCTCGCTGTACAGCGGTGCCACCGCCAACCCGATGGAACTGCTGAGCGCCGTCGGCCTGGCCGACCACGCGCGTACTCGGGTGGGCAAGTACTCAAAGGGAATGCAGATGCGCCTGACCTTCGCACGATCATTGCTCAATAACCCCGAGCTGCTGTTCCTGGATGAACCCACATCTGGCCTGGATCCGGTGAATGCGCGCACCGTCAAAAGCATGATCTGGGACCTCAAGTCCCAGGGGCGCACCGTTTTCCTAACTACCCATGACATGGCCACCGCCGACGAGTTGTGTGACCGGGTCGCCTTTGTCGTCGACGGGCAGATCGTTGCGTTGGACACGCCGGCTGAACTGAAGATCGCGCGTAGCCGGCGGTTGGTGAGGGTCGAATATCGTGCGAACACAGGCGTTCTCGAGTCCGCCGAATTCCCGATGGACACGTTGGCCGTCGACGACGCATTTCATGCGGTACTGGGCCATCATCGGATCGAAACCATCCATAGCAGGGAGGCCAGCCTCGACGATGTCTTCGTGGACATTACGGGCCGGCAGTTGACATGACCCGGCTGCTAAGTGTGTTGCGACTCGAGTTGACTACTCAAGTGCGGCAACGGTTCCTACCCGCAGCCGTCTTTTCCGGACTGATCTGGTTGGCGGTGCTATTGCCGATGCCACCTGGTCTGCGTGCGGCCGCCGAGCCTTACGTCATGTGCGGCGATACCACCATCATCGGATTCTTCTTCATTGCGGGTGCGGTGTTCTTCGAGAAGCAGGAACGCACTCTGGGCGCGCTGATATCGACGCCGCTGCGATTCGGTGAGTATCTCTTTGC
The DNA here is from genome assembly GCF_002116635.1 of Mycobacterium szulgai. Taxonomy (GTDB): domain Bacteria; phylum Actinomycetota; class Actinomycetes; order Mycobacteriales; family Mycobacteriaceae; genus Mycobacterium; species Mycobacterium szulgai. Next base: position 97,720 of record NZ_LQPW01000178.1, read on the forward strand.
GAAACTCGCTGTGCTGATGGTGGTGTCGGTGTCGGTGGCGGTGATAGTGGCCACCATCGCGCATCGCTTCGCCTATCGGTTCATCCCGATGGTCCTCGGCGTAATGCTGGGAACGCTGTTGATGCTATTGGTGGGATTCGTCACCTCGCTGCCGTTTGCGTCGATCAGCGATTGGTTTCTGTCGGCTACGGTCCCGCTGGCCGTGATGAATCTGCCGATTCTGCATCTGTCCGGCGTATGGCCGAACCCTGCGTTGTACTTGCTACCGATGCAGGCACCGTTGTTGCTCGTCGCCAGTGCCTTTGGCCAGACGAGTCTGCAGCCGTGGCAAATCGGATACTGCCTGGCCTACCCAGTGCTCTGGATCGCCGGGTTGGGCGTGGCGGCAAAATTCTCGTTCGGCCGCTACGTCGTCGCAAAATCCGGGGGATCGGGATGAGGACAGTGCGCGCTCTGACCGCCTTCGGGAGCCGCGACCTCCGGGGCACCTACCGAGATCCGTTGCTCATCATGATCGTCGGCGCCCCGGTTATCTGGACTACCAGCGTCGCGCTCTTGACCCCGCGGGTGACCGTGCTACTCGCCCGGCGCAACGGATTTGACCTGGTTCCATACTATCCGCTGATTTTGACCGCCTTCCTGTTACTGACCAGCGTCATCATCAGCGGTGCGCTGGGAGCGTTCCTGGTGTTGGACGACGTCGACGCAAAAACCTTTATCGCGCTTCGGGTTACACCGGTGCCGCTGTCGACGTACTTTGCCTATCGCGCAGCGACTGTCATGGGAGTGACCACGGTCTATGTGGTCGTGACTATGTCACTTAGCGGCATTCTGGCTCGCGGCCTGCTTGCGGCGCTCATTCCGATCGGGCTGTTGGCGGGGCTCTCGGCGGTGGTGACTCTGCTGTTGATTATCGCCACCGCCAGCAACAAGATTCAGGGGTTGGCTATGGTGCGCGCGCTCGGCATGCTGATTGCTGGCCTGCCCTGTCTGCCGTGGTTTATCGATTCCAGTTGGAACCTGGCCTTTGGTGTGTTACCGCCGTACTGGGCCGTCAAGGCATTTTGGATGGCCAGCGCGCACGGCATGTGGTGGCCTTACCTGTTGGCCGGTGTTGTTTACAACCTGGCCATCGCCTGGCCGCTGTTTCGGCGTTTTCAGGCCAAGCACACCTGAGCCCACCCTCAGGCGGGCACCTTGTCGAGGATGACGCGCGCGATGCCCAGAATGGCCTGCTGCGCATCCTTGGTGATAACGGTGCCCGAATAGGACACCACCAAGTCGATGACGATGTTGGCTTTGGCCGCAATCGCCCGCAGGGTCCGGACCGGCATCCCCGGAGTGGTCTGAACCATTGTCGTGATCCCGTCGCCGGCGTCGCTGGGAGGGCTGAGCGACATCGTCGCCGAAAGGCCACCGGTGAAAGTCACCTTGACGCTGGTGCCGCCGCATTGACGCCACTGTGCCTGCAATTTGGCTAGTTGAGCGGTTGCCGCAGGTGCGTCGCGGAACGCTGCCACACCTTGGATGACCTGAAGGATATTGCGGGCGTCTCGGATGTCGGCAAACGCGGCGGCGTAAAAGCCGAGGACGTCCTTGATGTCGTAGGCCTCGGGGGTGCCGGGCGCGATGGCTCCGTAGCACTCGGGACGGTCTACTGTTCCGTCCCGCTCCGACGTGGCGATCTGGTGCCAGGTCTTGCCCGCCTTCAGCCCAGGATCTCCGGTGATCTCCTTGAGAGCATCCAGGCTGGCCAACACGCTGGGTATGTCGTTTGACGCCACCGTGGGTTGAGCTGGTGTCGTCGTGATGGCGGTGGACGCTGTGCCACCGGCAGTCGTGGCCGATGGGGTTGCGCTCTGGTTTACCGCGTCGTTGCCCGACGTCTGCCATACGACCAGTCCGATGACCACCAGGGTGACGAGCACCAGCGACGCGGTCGCCAGGATCTTGACGCGCCGGTGCTTCGGACGGGGACCGTCGGGTGGATATTCGAAGATCGGACCGGGATCAAAGGCGTTGTGCCCATGCGTCATTACTCGACCTCAGCTCAAAACGAAGTAGCGCAGCCACAGATAGATCGCGCTCAGGCCAATGGAAACCGCCGTGACGACGATGCCTTTGCGGGTGAATTCCCAAAACGAGATGGAAATGCCTTCGCGGCGGGCGATCCCCAGCATGACGACATTTGCGCTGGCCCCGACTGCGGTCAGGTTACCGCCGAAGTCGGCGCCCAATGCCAGCCCCCACCACAGCGACTCGGAGTTGACTTGGTTCGGCATCGCTGCGACCAGCCCGGCGACGATCGGAGTCATGGTGGCGACATACGGAATGTTGTCGATGATGCCGGAAACCGGTGCCGATACACCGAGAATCAGCATCACCGCGAAAAGCTGGTTGCCGCCACTGAGCTCGGTCGCTGCCCGGGCAAGCGTATCGATCACGCCGGTCTTGACCAAAGCCCCGACCATGACGAAAAGACCTACGAAAAACAACAACGTCTCCCACTCGACGCTGGACAGATAATCCGAGTGGTGCAGCCCCGAGATCAAGATGAGGACGCCGGCGCCCAGCAAGGCGGCAAGTGACGGCTGAATGTGCAGCACCGGATGCGCTACGAAGACCGCGAACACCAGTAACAGCACCCCGACGGACTTGATGAGCAATTTCGGGTCGCGGATGGCTTCTCGCTCGTTCAGCGACATGACGTCGGCCACACGGTCGGCCGCGACCTTGAAAGATCCGCGGAACAGCAGCGGCAATAACGCGACGAGAGCGCCCAACACAATGATCGCGATCGGTGCCATGTTTAGCAGGAAGTCGTTGAACGACAGGCCCGCCCGGCTGGCGATGATGATGTTCGGGGGGTCGCCGACCAGCGTCGCGGCACCGCCGATGTTCGCCGAGAAGACTTCAGCCATCAAAAACGGGGCCGGGTTGATCGCCAGTCGATCGCACATCAACAAAGTCACCGGCGCGATCAGCAGCACCGTGGTGACATTGTCGAGCAAGGCGGAACCGATCGCCATCACGAGGACCAGCAGGATCATGATGCGCAGCGGTGAGCCGCGGGCGCGTTTGGCCGCCCAGATCGCGACGTATTCGAAAACTCCGGTCTGCCGCAACACGCTCACGATGATCATCATGCCGAGCAGCAAAAAGATTACGTCCCAGTCGATTCCGGTCTCGTGCGAATAGAAGACGTCGTGAGAACTGATGATCGGTAGGGTGACAACGATCGCCGCCCCCACAAGTGCCGCCACCGTCTTATGGACGCGGTCGCTGGCGATCAGTACGTAGGCAATGACAAACACTGCAATGGCGATCACGCTCATGTAGCGGGCGCCGAATCTAAAGGTGAGCTAGCGATCATCCGTCAACTCCAAACGAAGTAGCGCAGCCAGAGGTAGACCGCCGCCAGCGTGAACGACATTGCCGTCACTACGACGCCTTTGCGGGTGAATTCCCAGAAGGAGATCGGATTTTCGGCACGTCTGGCGATCCCGAGTATGACGACGTTGGCGCTGGCTCCCACGGCGGTGAGGTTGCCACCGAAATCAGTGCCAATGGCCAGGGCCCACCACGCTGCGTCGTGGCTGACGTCGCCAATCAATGATGGGATGAGGTCAGCAACGATCGGCGTCATTGTCGCGGCATAAGGCACGTTGTTGACCACGCCACTAATCACCAGCGACCCCGCGAGAATAACCATTGTGGTCAGCAACGCGTGTCCGCCTGTCGCTGTCACAGTCAGCTGAGCGAGCTGCTTGACCACCCCGGTTTTGACCAAAGCGCCCACGATTATGAAAAGGCCGGCAAAAAACAACAGCGTTTCCCACTCGACACTGGACAGATATTCCGACTGCTCTTGCCGGGAAATCACGATCAGGACGCCCGCGCCCAGCATCGCCACCAGGGACGGCTCGAGGTGTATCGCGGAATGTGCGATGAAAGCGGCAAAAACCGCTGCCAATACGGCGCCGCACTTGATCAGCAGCCGAGGATCGCGGATGGCTTCGCGCTCTTCCAGCGACATGACGTCGGCGACTCGCGCCGGATCGACGAGAAATGAGCCCGGAAACAGACGCGGCAACATCGCGATCAGCACGCCCATCACGATCAACACGATCGGCGCTACATGGACCAGGAAGTCATTGAAGGTCAGATCGGCCTTGCTGGCGATGATGATGTTGGGCGGATCACCGACCAACGTAGCCGTGCCGCCGATATTGGAAGCGAACACTTCAGCCATCAGAAACGGTGCGGCGCTTATCGTTAGGCGGTCACAGACCAATAAGGTGACCGGGGCAATCAACAAGACCGTGGTGACGTTGTCCAACAGTGCCGAAGCGATGGCGGTCACCAGCACCAGCAGGATCATGATGCGCAGCGGCGAACCGCGTGCGAGCTTGGCGGCCCTGATCGCGGTGTACTCAAAGACGCCGGTCTGTCGTAGCACGCCGACGATAATCATCATCCCCAAGAGCAAAAAGATTACGTCCCAGTCGATTCCGGTTTCGTGGGAGTAGAAGACGTCATGGGAACTGATGATCGGCAGGCAGATGACTGTCGCCGCGCCCACCAGAGCTATCAGGGTCTTGTTGAGGCGATCGTTGGTGATCAGCGCAAAGACCAGCACGAAGACAGTAGCCGCGACTACGTCCATCGGCTAGTGGACGATTCGAGTCGGCGTCGGTTCGGGGTCGATCAACGCGACAGTGCTGCCGCGAGCAGGCGTGACGCCGTGATTACGCCAAGTAGGCGCCCATCTTTGACAACCGCAAGCAGTGGGCTGCGCAACCGCGCCATCGTGCAAGCGACCTCGATGATGGTGTCGTCGGCATTGACTGGAGGAACGTCTACCAGGTGGTCGGGCAATACATCGCGGACTTTCTTGTCGCCCAACTTCTCGGCGGCCCGGTCGGCCACCGATTCGTTGAGTACGCCGGCAAGTGAGGGGTCGTCCTGGACATATCGGGGGACGATGAAGCGCACCACCTGAGAGGCAGGTAGCACCGCATACGGGTTTCCGGAAGCATCGGTGACCAATAGTCCGGGCAGCTGGTGTTCGGCTAGGGTGCGTGCGGCATCCAGCGCATTCGAATCGATCGTGACAACGGGAAATTCTTCGGCGAACTCCTCGGCGCGCATACCGTGACGATACGTCTGAAGTGGCCGCTCTGCGTGGTCGGCATTGAGGGTTCAACGGCTCTCCGGGGTCGCAGGGGTCGCGCGGCAATGACTGCCGACCAGGCTTCCCGGCGCACCGGCACTCACCGTACCAATCGCGCGCGGTTTTTTGGTCGTCGCCGAGGGGGTGTGATTCCGCGGTTGCTGCGTAGACTGACGGGATGCTGGAACAGATCCGCGGGCCCGCTGATCTGCAGCACCTCTCCCAGCAGCAGTTACGGGACCTGGCTGCCGAGATTCGTGAATTCCTGATTCATAAGGTGGCTGCCACTGGCGGGCACCTGGGGCCGAATCTAGGTGTGGTCGAGCTGACGCTGGCGCTGCACCGGGTATTCGATTCGCCGCACGATCCGATCATCTTCGACACCGGTCATCAGGCCTATGTCCACAAGATGCTGACCGGACGCTGTCAGGATTTCGAAACGCTGCGCAAGAAGGGCGGCCTGTCGGGCTATCCGTGCCGCGCCGAGAGCGAACACGACTGGGTCGAGTCGAGCCACGCCAGCGCGGCCCTGTCCTACGCCGACGGCCTAGCCAAGGCGTTCGAGCTGACCGGTCACCGCAACCGGCATGTGGTCGCCGTCGTCGGCGACGGCGCGCTCACCGGCGGCATGTGCTGGGAGGCGCTGAACAACATCGCCGCCTCGCGCCGGCCGGTGATCATCGTCGTCAACGACAACGGCCGCAGCTACGCGCCCACGATCGGTGGTGTGGCCGATCACCTGGCCACCCTGCGACTGCAGCCGAGCTACGAGAAGTTCCTGGAAAAAGGCCGCGACGCCATGCTGTCGGTGCCGGTGGTGGGCGATGTTTTCTACCGCTTTGCGCACAGCGTCAAGGCCGGCCTCAAGGACTCGCTGTCACCCCAGCTGCTGTTCACCGACCTCGGACTGAAATACATCGGTCCGGTCGACGGCCATGACGAACGGGCGGTGGAGGTCGCGCTGCGCAGTGCCCGCGGCTTCGGGGGCCCGGTGATCGTGCACGTCGTCACCCGCAAGGGGATGGGCTACGCGCCGGCCGAAGCCGACCAGGCCGAACAGATGCATTCCACCGTGCCGATCGATCCGGTCACCGGAGCGGCGACCAAGATCGCGGGCCCGGGCTGGACGACGACGTTTTCCGACGCGCTCATCGGTTACGCCGAGAAGCGCCGCGACATCGTGGCCATTACCGCCGCCATGCCCGGACCAACCGGGCTGACGGCCTTCGGAGAGCGCTTTCCCGACCGGCTGTTCGACGTCGGCATCGCCGAGCAACACGCGATGACGTCGGCGGCCGGGCTGGCGATGGGTGGGATGCATCCGGTGGTGGCGATCTATTCGACGTTCCTGAACCGGGCGTTCGACCAGATCATGATGGACGTCGCGTTGCACAAGCTGCCCGTCACCATGGTCTTGGACCGGGCCGGGATCACCGGTTCGGACGGCCCCAGCCACAACGGCATGTGGGACTTGTCCATGCTGGGCATCGTGCCGGGCATCCGGGTGGCCGCGCCCCGCGACGCCACCCGATTGCGTGAGGAGCTGGGTGAGGCGCTCGACATCAATGACGGGCCGACGGCGTTGCGTTTCCCCAAAGGCGATGTGGGAGAAGATATTCCAGCGCTGGAGCGGCGTTCGGACATAGATGTTTTGGCGGTGCCCGCCAGCGGTTTGAGCCATGATGTGCTGCTGGTAGCGGTCGGCGCGTTCGCGTCGATGGCACTGGAGGTGGCCAAGCGGTTACACAACCAGGGCATCGGCGTGACGGTGATCGACCCACGCTGGGTGTTGCCGGTGTCCGACGGGGTGCGTGAACTGGCGGCCCAGCACAAGCTGCTGGTCACGCTGGAAGACAACGGGCTGGCCGGCGGTGTGGGTTCGGCGGTGTCGGCAGCGCTGCGGCAGGCCGAGATCGATGTGCCCTGCCGCGATGTAGGGCTGCCGCAGGAGTTCTACCAGCATGGCTCGCGTGGCGAGGTGCTGGCCGAGTTGGGGCTCACCGATCAGGACGTGGCGCGCCGGATCACCGGATGGGTTGCCGCGCTGGGAGCCTGTGCATCGGATAACCGGGCAGTAGCCGAAATCCGCGAGCAGCTGGACTAGGCGTTATCGGCTTTGGGATCGGGCTGGGCCGGGTGCGTCACCGCGGTCGCCAGCACCTCGACCACCAGTTCGCATTGCCAAGTCCGCGCATGGCCGGTCCGCAAATAGTTATCGACCACTTCGACCGGGGCGCGCGCGCCCTCCCAGTCCCAGCACAGCCGTCGCACCAGGTCCGGGGCGACCAGATTCTCCGTCGGCACCCCCACCCGTTGGGATACCTTCGCCAACCCCGAGCGGGCCGCCTCCAGCCGGGCGGCGGCCTCAGGTTTGCGCCGGCTCCAGCGGGCCGGCGGTGGCGGCCCATTGGGCGGCTCGCCCACTTCGGGTAGATCCTGGTTTTCGCGCGCCGCTTCCAGTGCTGCCAACCACATTGCGGCGCTGCGGCGTTGGTTGCGCCCGCCGAACACCGGCAGCGCGGTCAAGTCGTCGACCGTTTTGGGGTCCGCAATGGCGGCGTCGATGATGGCCGAGTCCGGCAGGATGCGCCGGGGTGCGATGTCGCGGCGCTGGGCGATGCGGTCGCGCGCCGTCCACAACTCGCGGACTGCCGCCAGCGCGCGCCGATCGTGCACCTTGTGGATGCCCGACGTGCGTCGCCAGCGGTCTCGCCGACCCGGAGCCGGGAGGGCCCGATCCTCATAGGTGCGCAAGTACTCGAATTCCTCTGCGGCCCAATCGGTTTTACCCTGACTGGCCAGTACGTCCGAGATCGCCGCGCGCAGTTCGATGAGCAACTCCACGTCCAGGGCGGCGTAGTTGAGCCAAGCCGCGGGCAGCGGTCGCTTGGACCAGTCCGCCGCGCCGTGGCCCTTGGCCAACCCCATCCCCAGCAGGCGATGGACCATGGTGGCCAGATTGACCCGATCGAAACCGGCCAGGCGGCCGGCGAGCTCGGTGTCGTAGAGCGCCGACGGCCGCATGCCGACCTCGGCCAAACACGGCAGATCCTGATCGGCGGAGTGCAGAATCCATTCGTCTTCGCTGAGGACTTCGGCGACTGGTCGCAGCACGGTCAGCGGGTCACCGCCGTGGCTGACCGGGTCGATGAGGACGGTGCCGGCGTCGGCCCGGCGTATCTGGATCAGGTAGGCGCGGTTGGAGTAGCGAAACCCCGATGCCCGCTCGGCGTCGACGGCAAATGGTCCATGCCCGCCGGCCAGCAGTTCTGCGGCTGCCTTGATCTGGCGCGGGCTCACCGAGACCTGGGGCACCCCGCTGGCCGGATGCAGCAACGGAGTCGGTTCGGGGTCGTCCTCCTCGGCCAGATCGGCCTCTGGTTCGCTCATGTCAAGCGCGTGACCGCGAGCCGAGGTCGACGACCCCGGCCGGCGGCAGGCCCGCGGCGTGCTCCAGTACCTCGCAGAAGGCCTCGACATGGCTGCTCACGTCGGGGTTGGTGGCCGTCCATGAGGCCCGTAGTTCCAGCTGGTGGGCACGCGGTGGTCCGGAGATGTCGCCGTAGCGCACCGAGGTGGTCGCGGTGACGGTGCCGCCCAGGGCGGTCACATGCTCGGTGCGCGCCTCCAGCGCCTCCGCGAGCCAGCTCCACGCCACCTCAGGCAGCAGCGGATCGATGGCCTCGTGGGAGTCCAGGTCGGCCTGGATGTAGGCGACCAGGCGAATGGTGCCGTCCCACGCATCGGAGCCATCCGGGTCGTACAGCAGAATCAGCCGGCCGAATGCGTCGCCCTCTGATCGCTCCGGGACGATGTCGAGGTCGGGATGTTTGACTTCGGCGCCCAGGGCGTAGCTGTACGGCGCCAGCCGCTGCGGTGGGCGGATGGGGCCGAGCTCGATCTCCGGCCGAACGGTGACGGCGTTCATCGCCGCTACTGCGTCTCGGAATGGGGCCGGTTCTGCTGCCGTCATGCGCCACTCCTCAGCATCGCTGCGCTCTGCATCGTCGTCGGCGGGATCATGCGCCACTCCTCAGCATCGCTGCGCTCTGCATCGTCGTCGGCGAAGAACTCACAGTTTCCGACGGTAGACCTATCGTCCGACACGCGAAATCAGGCGCGCCGAATTGCGGTCAGCTGTCCGAGCCGTCAGCAAATCGCGCGGGGCGCTTCTCGCGGTGCGCAGCCAGACCTTCGCGCACGTCGGGGCCGCCGAACCCGATGAATTCCAGGCCAAGCGACGTTTCGAAGGCCGGCCCGAACATCCGGTACCAGTGATTGAGGCTGCGTTTGGTCCAGCGGATGGCGTTTTGGGCGCCGTCGGCCAGATTCTCGGCCAGCCGGGTCGCGGTGGCCAGCACCTCGTCGTCGTCGACGCAGGTCGAGACCAGGCCAATGCGCTCGGCTTCTTCGCCGGAGAGCACCTCGCAGGTCAGCAGGTAGTACTTGGCCTTGGCCATGCCGACCAGCAGCGGCCAGCAGATCGCGGCGTGGTCACCGGCGGCGACCCCGAGTTTCGTGTGTCCGTCGATGATTTTGGCGGTCCGGCCCGCCACCGAGATGTCGGCGAGCAATGCGACCACCAGACCAGCGCCGACGGCGGGGCCCTTGATGGCCGAGACCACCGGTTTGTCGAAGTTGACCAGGTTGAGCACCAGATCGCGGGCTTCGCGCAGGATGCGGATCCGGCCCTCGTAGTCATTGATGGTCTCGTCGATCAGATCGAAGCTGCCGCCGGAGGAGAACGCCTTGCCTTCACCGCGGACCAGGACCACTTTTACCGCGGGGTCGCGATCGAGCACCGGCCAGATGTCGGCAAGATCGCGGTGCATCTGCGGTCCCACCGAGTTCAGCCCGGGGGCATCGAGAACCAGTTCCAGCACGCCGTTGTCCTGGGTTTGGCAGCGCAGGCTGGGAAAGTCGTCGTAGCTGACCGGCATCGGATCGATGTTACGCAAGGTCCGCGCGGCGCCCGTGGCAGCATTGACGTCGATGAGTACGCGTCGCGACCTTACCCAGTCGCCCTATCTGGCCGCGGTCGGCGGCCGTAAACCGAGCCGGGTACCGGTGTGGTTTATGCGCCAGGCCGGACGTTCCCTGCCCGAATACCGGGCACTGCGCCAACAGCGCAGCATGCTGGCCGCCTGTTTTGAGCCGGAGATGGCCTGCGAGATCACCCTGCAGCCGATCCGCCGCTACGACGTCGACGCGGCGATCCTGTTCTCCGACATCGTGGTGCCCCTGCGCGCCGCCGGCGTCGATCTGGACATCGTCGCCGACGTCGGTCCGGTGATCGCGCAGCCCGTGCGCACCGACACCGACATCGCTGCGATGAAACCTCTTGATCCCCAAGCGATTCAGCCCGTTTTTCAGACCATCGGGCTGTTGGTTGACGCGCTGGGGGAGGTGCCGCTGATCGGGTTCGCTGGTGCGCCGTTCACGTTGGCTTCCTACCTGGTCGAAGGCGGGCCGAGCCGCCACCACGCCCGCACCAAGGCGATGATGCTGTCCGAGCCGGCGAGCTGGCATGCGCTGATGACCAAGCTGACCGACCTCACCATTGCGTTCCTAAGTGGCCAAATCGACGCGGGGGTGGACGCCATCCAGGTGTTCGACTCCTGGGCGGGCACGCTGTCGCTGGCCGACTATCGGCAGTACGTGCTGCCGCACAGTGCACGGGTATTCGGCGCGCTGGCCGAACATGGGCTGCCGATGACCCACTTCGGCGTGGGCACCGCGGAGTTGCTGGGAGCGATGTCGGAAGCGGGTGCCACAGTCGTCGGCGTCGACTGGCGAACCGCGCTCACCGACGCCGCCGCCAGGGTGGTGCCCGGCACCGCGCTGCAGGGCAACCTGGACCCGGTGGTGGTGCTGGCGGGCTGGCCGGCGGTGGAACGCGCCGCGCGCGCCGTCGTCGACGACGGTCGCCGGGCCGTGGACTCAGGGGCGGCCGGTCACGTCTTCAACCTTGGCCACGGTGTGTTGCCGGAGACCGATCCCGGTGTGCTGACCGATCTGGTGGCGCTGGTCCACTCGCTATGACCGCACGCTCGTATTGTGTTGTGGGCGGCGGCATTTCGGGGTTGGCGGCCGCCTACCGATTGCGCATGGCGGTCGGGGACGACGCGTCGATCACGGTGTTCGATCCCGGCGACCGGCTCGGCGGGGTGCTGCGCACCGAGATCGTCGGCGGCCAGCCCATGGATGTCGGCGCCGAAGCCTTCGTGCGGCGCCGCCCCGAGGTCCCGGCGCTGCTGGCCGAGCTGGGGCTATCGGGGTTGCAACTGGACACCACCGGCGTTCGGCCGCTGATCTACAGCCAGGGGCGGCTACACCCGCTGCCGTCGGAGACGGTGGTGGGAATTCCGTCGTCGGCGGCATCGGTTGCCGGGCTGGTCGACGACGCCACGGTGGCGCGCATCGATGCCGAGCCCGCGCGTCCGTTCAGCTGGCAACCGGGTAGTGATCCGGCGGTCGCCGAGTTGGTGGCCGACCGCTTCGGCGAACAGGTGGTGGCCCGATCGGTGGACCCGCTGCTCAGTGGGGTGTACGCGGGTTCGGCGGCGACGATCGGGCTGCGTGCGGCGGCCCCCGGTGTGGCGGCGGCCCTCGATCGCGGGGCGGCGTCCTTGACGGATGCGGTGCGCCAGGCGTTGCCGTCCGCTACCGGGGCTCCGGTGTTCGGCGCAGTGGCCGGCGGCTACCAGGTGCTGGTCGACGAGCTGGTCGCGCGCAGCCGGCTGAAGTGGCAGCGCGCCGCGATAGCCCGGGTGGAGCCCGGTTGGGTCCTGCGCGATGACACCGGTGCACGCTGGCCCGCTGACGCGGTGATCCTGGCTGTCCCGGCGGCGCAGCTGGTGCGCCTGCTGGGCGAGCTGGCTCCGCGTACCTGTGCCGCCGCGAACCGGGTGGTGAGCGCCTCGTCGGCGGTCGTGGCTCTTGCGGTACCCGCCGAGACCGCCTTCCCGCAGTGTTCGGGGGTGCTGGCGGCAAGCGGCGAGCCGTTGCGGTCCAAGGCGATCACGTTGTCGTCGCGCAAATGGGGGCGGCATGGGGACGTGCAGCTGCTGCGACTGTCGTTTGGGCGATTTGGCGATGATCTGACCACGACCGCCTCGGACGACGAACTGCTGGGGTGGGCGTTGAGCGACCTCGTCGATGTATTCGATCTGGCCGTCGACCCGGTCGACGCTCGCGTGCAACGCTGGATCGGTGCGATGCCGCAGTACGGGCCCGGCCACGCGGAGCTGGTTGCAGAGGTGCGCGCCGGCCTGCCGCCGGGCCTGGCGGTAGCCGGCAGTTACCTGGACGGAATCGGCGTACCCGCCTGCGTCGGGGCTGCTGGGCGGGCGATCGAAGCCCTCGAAGCGGAAGTGGCACGATAGGTTTCATGGCCAAACTCGACTTCGATGCTCTCAACTCGACCATTCGCTACCTGATGTTTTCGGTGTTTTCGGTGCGGCCGGGCGCCCTGGGCGATCAGCGTGAGGCCGTCGTCGACGATGCCGCCACGTTCTTCAAACAGCAGGAAGAGCGCGGCGTCGTGGTGCGCGGCCTCTATGACGTCGCGGGCCTGCGCGCCGACGCGGATTTCATGATCTGGACCCACGCCGAGCGCGTCGAAGCGCTGCAGGCCACCTACGCCGATTTTCGGCGGACCACGACGCTGGGGCAGGTCTGCACGCCGGTGTGGAGCAGCGTGGCGCTGCATCGGCCGGCGGAGTTCAACAAGAGCCACATCCCGGCGTTTCTGGCCGGCGAAGAGCCCGGGGCCTACATCTGCGTGTATCCCTTTGTGCGGTCTTACGAGTGGTACCTGCTGCCCGACGAGGAACGCCGCCGCATGCTGTCCGAACACGGCATGGCCGCCCGTGAATACAAGGATGTGCGGGCCAACACGGTGCCCGCCTTCGCGCTGGGCGACTACGAATGGATCCTGGCCTTCGAGGCCCCGGAATTGCATCGCATCGTCGACCTGATGCGGGAACTGCGGGCTACTGACGCGCGGCGCCACACCCGCGAAGAGACGCCGTTTTTCACCGGTCCGCGGGTGCCGGTCGAGCAGCTGGTGAACTCGCTGCCATGACCGCCTTCGATCCCACCGATCCCACCCGCTTCGAGGAGATGTACCGCGACGCGCGGGTCGCGCACGGCTTGCCGGTGGCCACGCCGTGGGATATCGGCGGCCCGCAGCCGGTGGTCCAGCAACTCGTCGCCGTCGGCGCCATCAAGGGCGAAGTGCTCGACCCGGGTACCGGCCCCGGTCACCACGCGATCTACTACGCCTCCAAGGGCTTTTCGGCCACCGGCATCGACGGTTCCGCGGCCGCCATCGAGCGTGCGCACGCCAACGCGGGCAAGGCCGGTGTCTCGGTGGATTTCCAGGTGGCCGACGCAACGAAGCTGGACGGGTTCGAGGGGCGCTTTGACACCGTCGTCGACTGCGCCTTCTTCCACACTTTCAGCACCGCACCGGACCTGCAGAAGTCCTATGTGCAGGCGCTGCGGCAGGCCACCAAGCCCGGAGCGCGGCTGTATATGTTCGAGTTCGGCGCGCACGACGTCAACGGGTTCAGGATGCTGCGGTCGTTGTCCGAGGACGATTTTCACCAGGTGTTGCCCGCCGGCGGCTGGGAGATCACCTACCTGGGGCCCACCACTTACCAAGTCAACGTCAGCATTGAGTCGATCGAGATGATGGCGGCGCGAAATCCCGATCTGGCTGACCGGGCACAGGAGTTGCTGGAACGGTTCCGGGTGATGGAACCGTGGCTGAAGGACGGTCGGGTGCACGCCCCGTTCTGGGAAGTGCACGCCACGCGGGTCGACTAGCTGGCGTCGAAACTGTAGTTAGCGCGGGAAAGTGCGAGTGCGGGCCGCGCTAACTACAGGCTCGCGGCTAGACAGCGCCGGGGACCAACTTCAGCGAGATCGAGTTGATGCAGTAGCGCTTGTCGGTTGGTGTGGGGTAGCCCTCGCCTTCGAAGACGTGGCCCAGGTGGCTGTCACAGTTCGCGCACAGCACCTCGATGCGCTTCATGCCCAGCGAGTAGTCGGTGCGCAGGAATACCGCGCTGGATTTCGCCGGGTCGAAGAACGACGGCCAGCCGCAATGCGAGTCGAATTTCTCTGTGCTGCGGAACAATTCGGCACCACAGGCCCGGCACTGGTAGACACCCTGGATCTTGGTGTCGGTGTACTCACCGGTGAATGGGCGTTCGGTGCCGGCTTGGCGCAGCACGGAAAACTCCTCCGGGGTGAGCTTCTTACGCCACTCGTCGTCGGTGAGCCGCAGCTTGGGGGTCATGCGTCTACGCTAGCGCGATCTAGGCCGTCGTCCAGTCGGTTCTCCGCCTTGGCGTCCAGGTAGCGGAAGTACAGCACGGTGAACGTCACGATCAGCAGCAGCGACCAGCCATACGTGATCTTCAGGTATTCCAGCGCCCGGCCCCACCTCATCCAGTTGAAGAGCAGCCAGCGGTCCAGCGTCATGAAGCCGTAAATCCCCAGCCAAGCCGGCCAGTTACGGATCAACGAGTTGGGCAGCACGACCGTCATCAGGAACGGAAACAGCATCATCGAGTAGTAGCCCTGCGCCAGCGACATCACCAGCCACGACCACAGCAGCAGCACGCCCGACGACGTGGTGAACCAGAACAGCGGGTCTCGGGTGCGGTAGTAGCGGTATAGCAGCCACAGCGCGCCAACGGCGATCGCGGTGAACAGCAACCGCAGCCCGATGATCAGCCAGGTGGGCAGGCCGAAGTACACGCCGTTGCCCTGGATCGAGCTGTTGAAGTAGTCGCGAGTGCCCAGGATGTAAGGCAGCGTGCGGGTGAAGAAGTCCATCGGGTGGGGCACCACCGGCAGCGCCGCCAGGTTGACGACGATGGGAATGCCGATGGCGGCCACCAATGCCCGCCACTGGCGGTTGAGCAGCGGGAGTAACAGCAGCGGGCCGAGCAGGGGTTTGAGCACCAGCGTCAGCCCGATGGCCAGGCCCGCCCACCACTGACGGCTGGCGCGGCCGTCCAGCAGCCAGCGCAGGAACAAAACCTCCAGCAGCAGAATGCAGCCGTTGATGTTGGTGAACACCAGTGTGTTGGTGACGGTTTCGGTGCAGAACATGGCCAGGATCAGTGCGGGCGCGGCCACCGAGGACAGGGTGAAGTTGAACATCCGCAGCAGCAGATACGCGGCTACCAGGATGGCCACGGTGTTGATCGAGATGAACAGGTAGCGCGACGGCGCAAAGGGCAGGTAGCCAAAGGGCGCCATCAGCAGCGTGCCGCCCGGAGGGTACAGATAGTGCGGGTCGACGTAGTCGAAGTGCTCGTTGTAGATGTCCAAGCCGTGCCGAAAGTTCGACACCGCCCGGTAGACCGGCTTGAAATCGTCGGTGATGTTGCCATTGGTCGTCAGCACGATGCTGCGGTGCAATACCGACAGAATGGCTGCGGGCCACAGCACTGCCCGCAGGATGGATGCGGTGCTCGGGGGGCCGGTTCGGGTCGAGTCAGCTGCCGTCACCAGCGCACCGTACCCCGCCCGAACTCTCAGGCGGGACAGTAGGTGTCGGTGCCGGGCAGCTTGCCGCTGTCTAGATAGCCGACCATCGGCGGCACCGTGCACGCCGAATAGATGCTGGCGCCGTGGCCGATGCCCTGCCACATCACCCGCTTGCTGGCGGCGTTGGCGTTGATGACGGTGGCCGCCGTCGCAGCAACACCGTCGTTGCCGACGATCGGGTCGTTCTGCACGCCCAGCAGCAAGACGTCGACCTTGAGCTGCTTGGGTGCTTGCGCAGGCGAGCCACTGGGCCAGTGCAAGCACTTGACCAGGTTGAGCGCGGCGACGGTCCCGAACTGCGGATAGAGCTTGGCCCAGGCGACCACGAGTTCGCGAACCCGGTCCGGGGTCGGACGGTTGATCGCGTCGCTGCAGACATTGACGAACTGCCCGTCGGTGTCCTGCATAGCATCGGCGCGGTTGATCAAGTTGGACAGCGGGTTGATGTCGCCAGAGTTGGCGGCCGCCAGCGCGCTGGCCAGGGTCGTGGTGTTGTTGACGCGGTCGCCGGCCGGAAAGCCCAATGCGGTGGTGATCGCGTTGGCGATAGACGCCACCGATGTGCGCCCGGGCGCCCTGCCGGCCTTGGCGGCGTTGAGCAACGTGCTGACGGCGGCTTTGGGATCAGGGCCCAGCGGGCAGTTCACGGCGACGCACTGCGCGGCGAAGGCGTCGAGTGCGGCCTGCTGACCCTTGACCTGTTGTTCGGCGGCGGCTTCGGCGTTGACCCCCAACGCAACCGGTGAATCCAGGATCAGCCTGGCCACCTTGTCCGGACGCGACCCGGCGTAGGTCAGTGCCACCTGGGCGCCGTTGCCGATGCCCACCAGGGCGAGCGCGGGAACATCCCAGATGTTGCGCAGTCGCTCGATGTCGGAGGCGGCATGCGCGTTGTCGTAAGCGGAGTCGCCCGGGGCGATCGCGTCGGTGCAGTTCGTGGTGGCGGTGTTGGAGATTTCGGAGAGGTTGGCCACCGGGTCGTCGCCGGACTGGAACTGGGCCTGGTCGCGCATCTCCTCGCGGTCGAAGTGGTCGCGGCAGTCGATTGGGCTCGACATTCCCATGCCGCGGCGGTCGACGGCGACGATCGGGTGACCCTTGAGAACGTCGGCGCCCGCATGTGACAGCCAGACCGGCAGCTGGGTCGACGAGGGCAGGTCGGACCCGGTGGTCAAGACCAGCGGTCCCGCGTCCTTCGGGGTTTGTGCGGAGCGGGCACGAACCACGCCGATGCTGACTGATCCAGAACCGCCGTTGACGGGGTCGAGGTCGGCGTCATAGCTGGCGCATTCCAGCTTGACGCCCGGGGCGGCCTGGACACCGGCGTCGGCATTGACCCGTGAGGTGCAGTCGCGCCAGGACAAGTCGTTCTTGGGTGCCGCGATCGGCGGGGGACCGCTGGGTTTGGGCGTCGTGGTGGGTACGCCCTGCGGCTTTGCGCCGGAGTTGGTGGCAAAGCGCGGGTCGGCACCGAACGCCGGGACGCAGGCGGTCAGCACGGTGGTGGCTGCGACGACGATCGTGGCAGCTCTGATGCGCCGACTCATGCCGACCACAGTAGCGGGCCATTAGGCGCCGCTCCGGTGTCAGGCCTTGACGTAGCGGGTGTACAGATAACCCGCGTCGTCGGTGAGGACGTGCGCGCAGCGCATCCGGGTCAGCAGCTGGGTCTGACCCGTCACAATCCGGCGCGACAGGCCGCCGACCACGCAGGGCGAGATCGTCAGACACAGCTCGTCGAGCAGGCCGCGCTCGATGAACGCGCCGAGCAGCATCGGGCCGCCCTCGGTCAGGATGCGGCTCAGGCCACGGTCCTGAAGTCGGACCAGGACGGTGGCCTCGTCAACACTGCGTGGATCGCTGCCGGAGCAGTCGATCACCTCTGCCAGGCCCGCGAGCCGACGGCGGGTGTCGTCGGCGGCTGCCGTGCAGGTGAGCACCAATGGCGGCACCTCGGTCCGGGTGAACACTGCCAGGTCCCGGTCCAGGCGACCGGACTTGGTGACGATGGCCAGCGGCGGCAGCTCGCCCTGGTTTCGCGCTACCCGTTGCTGGCGCTGGGCGACGCTCAGCTGCGCACCCGAGTAACCCTCGAGCCGTACGGTGCCCGCGCCGACCACGATCACGTCGGCCAGTTCACGCAACACGATGAAGACGGCGCGGTCACCGGGGCCTGCCAACGTGCCGCTGAGGCCTTCGACGGTGGCCGCGCCGTCCAGGCTGGTGATGAAATTCGCCCGCAACCATGTGCCGTCCAGATCAGCCGGGTAGGCGTAAAACCCGGGAAGTTCGTGGTTGGCCAGCTCGCGATCCGAGCCGAGCAGCGTCAGAGCGGTCTCGGCGGCCAGGCCGGCGGCGATGCCGGCCTCGAAGTCGGGCATGAACTCGATTGCAGCACGCCGCTACAGTGCGTGCATGCATGGGGTGGGCCACCTGGTTGATCGGCATCCGTCGGTATCGCCGGAGCGGTTGATCGCCCAACTGCGTCCGCCGCCCACGTTCGCCGAGGTCAGCTTCGCGACATACCGGCCCGACCCGGCCGAGCCCACCCAGGCCGCGGCCGTAGGCGCCTGCCAGGGCTTTTGCCGACAGGCCGTCGAGCTGCGGGCAGGACGCAAGAAGCTGTTCGGCAGGAAGGAGGTGCTGCCCGGTGTCGGGCTGTATCTCGACGGTGGGTTCGGTGTGGGCAAGACACACCTGCTCGCCTCGGCCTACTACCAGTTGCCTGACGGGCCCGAGCATCCCACCGCGTTTGCCACATTCGGCGAGCTGACGCAGCTGGCCGGGGTGTTCGGTTTCGCCGAGTGCATCGATCTGCTGGCCGGCTACACCGCGGTGTGCATCGACGAATTCGAACTCGACGATCCCGGCAACACCACGCTGATTTCGCGGATGCTGTCGTCACTGGTCGAGCGGGGTGTGTCGGTGGCCGCCACCTCCAACACGCTGCCCGAGCAGCTTGGTGAGGGACGCTTTGCGGCGCAGGACTTCATGCGCGAAATCAACACGCTGGCAAGGATTTTCACCACGGTGCGGATCGAAGGGCCGGACTACCGGCACCGCGACCTGCCGCCGGCGCCGCCGCCGTCGTCCGACGAGGAGGTCGCCGGGCGCGCCGCTGCGGTAGCAGGTGCGACGCTCGACGACTTCGACGGTTTGTGCGCACACCTGGCGACCATGCATCCGTCGCGCTATCTGAGTCTGATCGAGGGCGTGACCGCGGTGTTCATCACCGGTGTGCACGGCATCGACGACCAGAACGTCGCGTTGCGGTTGGTCGCGCTCACCGACCGGCTCTATGACGCCGGCATCCCGGTGGTGGCCTCCGGGGCCAAGCTGGACACCATTTTCAGCGAAGAGATGCTGGCCGGCGGCTACCGGAAGAAATACCTGCGGGCCACTTCCCGGCTGCTGGCTCTCACGGCCGGCCCAGCCTACGAACCATGACGTAGTCGTTTTCCAGGCTCTCGCCGAGCCGAAACGTCCTGGTGCCGCTGATGGTGAAGCCGCTCTTGGTGTAAAAGCGTTGTGCGCGTGCGTTTTCCTGATTGACGCCCAGCCAGATGTGGTCCAGGCCCCAGTCGGCGCCGACGGCCAGCGCGGCGTCCATCAGCATTGTGGCGACGCCCTGGCCGTGAAAGTCGGCCAGTACGTAGAGCTTTGACAGCTCAGCGGTGTTGTCGCCGGACGCGCCGCGAACGAGCATGGCATAGCCGACGATTCGCCCGTCCCGGCGTGCGGTGATGATCGCGCGGTGCGGGTCGTTTAAAAACTCGCCGAATCGCGCCGCGGACAGATTCGCGTCGATGAACGCGGCGATGTTCTCCGGTGTCGTCGACGTGGGGCAGGCCAGCGGAAAGGCCTGTGCGGCAACGGCGGCGAGCTCTTCGGCGTCGACGGATTCCGTCGTGGCGAGCTGGACGGTCAGGTCAGAGATTCCACTGCGCCAGGTGCTCGCCGGTCTTGCGGTCCAGCAGCACGACAACCGAGACCGGATCGCGGTAGGCATCCCAGTACACCCCGCCGCGAACGATGGCGCCCTGCGGGGCATTCCCCAAGGCCGCGTCCAGCCAATCGGGCGCGTCGCACGGCCGCGGCTTGTAGGCGTCGGCGAAAGGCGTCACCCCGTCGAAGCTGAAGTTGGTGGCCATGATGTAGGAGTTGGGCACCCGGACCGCGCGGACCGTCACGTCGGCGCGGGCCACCGAGCTGTCGGGGAAGCTTTTCACCGGGACTCCGCTGCGGGTGTAGCCGAAGCCGGGTGGCGGGTCCACCGGCACCACATTGCTGACTGTGACGTCGGCGACGTATGTTCCGGTGTCCACCCGCAGCGTGTCGCCGATGTGGCCGATGGGCGCGTCGCCGGCCCACGCGCGCGGCGCGGCGACGTCGACGGCCAAAACCCCCGCGGCGGCGACGAGGAAGGTGTACAGCACGATCAGCCAGCGGCGCATCTTCGCATGATTACACATGCGGTAACGCCAAGGGGAGGGGTCGTGAGGGGTTACGAGGGGATTGGCTGACACCTTGCTCCCAGGAAGTGCTGCCAGGCTGATCGCCATGCACGTCGACCCGGGCCCGCTGACATTGGTTTCCGCCGTTTCCACCTGGCATCTGGACGCCGGCTCCGCCGCCGTCATCCTGGCACTGGCCGCCGGCTACCTATGGGCTTACCGGCGCGGCGTCACAGTTGCCCGCGGCCAGGCCTGGTGCTGGGGAAGTGGCATCGTGTTGTGGATTTTCGCCACGCTGAGTGCGATCGGCGAGTATGCGTACTTCCTGTTCTGGGTGCGCGCGTTGCAGGTGCTGCTGCTGCTTTTCGTGGTGCCGTTCCTGCTGGCGCAGGGCCGGCCGGTCACCGTGCTGCGCGATGCAGTAGGTGGCCGCGACCGCATTGATCGGGTGTTGGCCACCCGGTGGGCGCGGATACTGCTACATCCGGTGACCACCTCACTGGCAATGCTGGTTACGCCGTGGCTGCTCTACATGACACCCTGGTACACCGCGGCCCTGCAGCATGAGTGGATCGGCGCTGCAACCCGAATTCTGTTGGTAGTCATCGGGTTCGGCTACTTCTACGCCCGGCTGCAGGCAGACCCGGTGCCGCGCAGGTACTCCCAGTTGATTTCGTTGCTGATCTCAGTCGGCGAGACGCTGGGTGACGGGGTGCTGGGTTTGGTCGTTTGGCAGGGCCCGTTGATCGCGACGGCGTATTACTCAGGGCTGCATCGGCTTTGGGGTCCCGATCCGCGGCTGGATCAGACGATCGGCGCCGGCGTCCTATGGATTCTCGGCGACTTCGTCGGGCTGCCGTTTGTGTTGCTGCTGATGCGTGCGCTATCCCATGACGAAAAGAAGCAGGCGGTTCAGGTGGACGCCGAATTGGACAGCGCGCAGGCGGTGGCGACTACGACGCAATCGACGCTGTGGTGGGAGAACGATCCGCAACTCAGTGAGCGGTTCCGCTCCCGCCGGTGATCGATTCCAGCGCGGCGATCAGGTCGGCCTCGACTTGCTCTTTGTTCGCGCCGCATTGGTGTAGCGGCCCGGCTCCGTCTTCGAGTTCGAGCAGCGCCAACAGCAGGTGTTCGGTGCCGATGTAGTTGTGGCCCAACCGAAGTGCCTCGCGGAAGGTCAGCTCGAGCACCTTGCGTGCCGGGCCGCTGAATGGGATCAGCTCGGGGGTTTCGGCTCCGGCCGGGGGCAGCTGTACGGCGGCCCGCAGGGCTTCGGTGTCGATCTTCTGTCGTTGCAACAGCACGGTGGCCAGCGCGGCGGAATCGCTGAGCGTGCCCAGCACCAAATGGTCGGGGGTGATCTCGGTATTGCCCGCTTCGTGCGCGGCGTTCTGGGCGGCGACGACGGCGTTGCGCGCCCGTGGAGTGAAGCGTCCGAAGCCTTGATTGGGGTCCAAGGTGGTGGCCTCAGCCTTGGGGACGAAGCGTTTCTGCGCGGCCTGCTTGGTGACGCCCATGGCCTTGCCGATCTCGGTCCAGGAGGCTCCCGAGCGGCGTGCCTGGTCGACGAAGTGCCCGATCAGGTGGTCGGCGACCTCGCCCAGGCTTTCGGCCGCCAAGACGGCGTCGGCAAGCTGATCCAGCGCGTTCGGGTGCACTTGCTTGATCGCGTTGATCAGCTCGTCGAGGCGGACGGGGTAGGCGATCTTCGTCGGTTCGACCATGGCGTCAACACTAAGTTGACGGTCCCGACGGTGTCAACCCTGGGTTGACGCGAGCTTGATGGCCGGATATTCCGGCAAAATTCACACGCCGTTCGCCGCAGGAGACGCGTGCTCAGCAGTGCTTTGGAACAATCACGGGGTCATGAAGCTCCTGCTAACAGTGGCCAGCGTCGCCGCGGTGATCGGCTTGGCCGCACCGGCGCACGCCGACGCCAACCAAGATCAAGCATTTCTGGTGGCACTGGGCAGCGCCGGCATTACCTACCAGAGCGCCGAAAATGCCGTGAAAGCCGGCAAAAGCGTGTGCGACATGGCGAAGTCGGGCAAGCCCGCCATCGACGTCGTCAAGGTCCTGCAAGACGAGAACCCGGGGCTCAGCCAGACCAACGCCGCGAAATTCACGGCGATCTCGGCCGGTGTGTACTGCCCGGATCAACTGCCCGACAGCAGCAAAAGCGGCTAGGGCTGCGCGTCACTGAACGTGCGCATGAGATCGCAGAACTCCGCAGCCGTGTAGTTGCGGTGCCAGTGATCGAGGTACACGTCTTTGGGGAGGATGAGGACGTCGACGTCGCTTTCTGCGACGACCGTGGCGTTTCGAACGTCGCCCCGGATTACCCCCGTGATGCCTAGCGGCTCCCAGGGATGGACGCAAAAGGAGTCGTAGCCTCCCGAAGGGTGGCCGCAGAGCCCGGGCGCCAACGGGATGTAGACGAACGTCGCCCTTGCGCCGACTTCCGTCAGGCACTCGCCGGGTGAGAGGTGTCCCAAGCGCGCGTTGCAGAAGCCGAGATCGGGATCGATGTGGTCGGTCTTGTAGCCGCGCCTTGCGACGTTGCGCAGCAAGGTGATTCGCTGCTCGCGGTCCCATTCGATCGCGCTTGCGGCGAGAAAGCGTCGGCGTTCGGGCTCGGGGGCGCTGCGCAGTGATGGAACGCACAGCACGCGGCCGGTGAGTCCGGGGCTTCGGGCAACAACAATGTCGGCGACCAACGGTGCGAAATCAGGATTGTCGTCGGTGTGTTCCAGCAGCACCCGGGTGTGGTTTGCACCCGCCACGCCGGCGAAGCTTTCGACCACGTCGGACTGGATGTCGTCGACGACGACGGCAGCGTTGCGCACCGCGCGGCGCATCGCCTCGTCGGATCCGAAGCTGCCGTGAAAGAAGGCTAAGCGCAGATCGCCTTCGGGGGTGATCTCGGATATCTCGATGTTGGCCTCGCCCGCATTCAGCGCGTTGTCTGCCTCGAGCAGGAAAGTCCGTCCGTCCCTATCGTGCAGGGCATAGACGGCGTTGGCGGTTTTCTGGTCGATGAAGATCTGGTAGCTACCGGAGGTCCGCAGATGGGTGCCCCGCTGCCGCAGCGCGTCGGCGCAGCGCAGGCAGCGAATCGTGTCGATGACGTCGAGAACGAATTCCCGGGCCTCTGGGTCGGTGGCCTGCAACCAGGAAAAGGCGGTGCCGTCGAAGTCGGCGTAATGGCGGTCGAGCAAGGCCTTACGGTGCTCGTGGAGCGCCGAGGCGCCCCCGACCTGCTGCAAGGCGGCTTCGTGATGAGCTCGTTCGTCCTCGGTCCGGGCCTTGTTGCGGAGCTTCTGGTGGTACAGGGCCTCCAGCGGATGGCTCAAGACGAAGCGCATCAGGTCGCGCAGCGACGTGGTGTCGTCCAGCTTGGCGGCGGGCACGGCGCTCTTGCTGTGCGCGTAGGCCAGCGCGGTGAGCTCGCGCAGGATCCGCTGCGGTGGCCCTTCGATGATGCCGGCGCTGGTCATCCGTAGCACGTGCCAGGCCAGGTTCCCGGTGTTCTCCGTCCAGAGAATGTCGACGATCTCGTCGAAGGCGGGCCCGAAAGGTTCCTGGGCGGCGAACTCCGCGTGGACTATTCGCCCGAACGGATTCACGTCGGACATCCCGATGTCGTGGACGTAGGCGAGCAGGCAGCCGTAGCTCGTCATGCGTTGGCGGCGCAGTGGCGTGCGCTCAGAAATCTTGACTCCCAACACATTTCCGATCACGCCGACGATGCGGTTAGCGATGTCGCGCGCGTGAATGACACCGTGATCGGTGAACAGCGCCAGGTGGCTCAGCGGATCCTTGAGGAAGCCGGGATCGGTTGCCGCCTCTTCGAGAGTGAGGCTGGCGTTGACCTTCGAGTAGTAGTTCTGCTCCAGCAGCTCGCGGATGCGCGGGGCCAGGAGTGAATCCAGTGGGGGTTCGGAATCCGGCCGCGTCATACCGCTTTCACCAAGCTGTCGGGTCGAGCCGCTCGTTTCGCCAACTGCCCGGCGACGAGCGCTAGTGCTAGACGATCTCATGTTCGGACGGTCTGGTCAGGCGTTTTCCGTCGAATCATAGAAGGACGTTGCTGGGGTCGTGGTCTCCTTTCAAGCCAACCGTTGTCAGCCCAGCCGGCATGGATGAGCGCGGAGCTGACCTCGGGGGCACCCCCGAAAAGTCCACGACATCTCACCTCGCACACGCCGGGACCTACCCGGCAAAATTGCGCTCACTAGTTCGCGACAACCCATGGAAGATCGTGCCTCAACGCCTCACGTGTGGGCCACGGTATCGGGTGTGTGCCCATGTCATGTGTCAAAGATTGTCGTCCCGACACCGTTGGGGCTGGTCGAGATGTACACCGGCCCCAGCGCGAAAGGAGCGAACCCGGTAATCATGTCGTATCCCAACGAGGTGGGCGTTGACATAACCGTTGGGCCTTGAAACGGGCCTACCGTTGCGCTCGTCGTATACGAATACAGCAGGGTCTGGCCATTGCTTGTGTAGACCGAAATGGTCGTTCCCGGTGGAACCGTTCCGGAGACCTGACCGGTCCCCAGTGCGGACGCAGTGATGGATCCACTCGCACCACCGGAGTCGATAACCGCGACAACGGGTACGAGTGGCCCGTTGTTGATCTGTATGGCCAAGGGGGCAACCGGTGCTCCGGAAATCGAGGCGTTGGGGAGTGGGCTCAGCGGGTTGGCACCGAACTGCATCTGACCGTGGGGTGCGTTTATCAGCACACCCTGATTGAGATCCCCCGGCAACGCCGTGATCACATTGCCGGGGGGTGGGGCTCCCGCAGTCGGAAAGCCCCCGGTATTAACCCCAATGCCCAGGATGCCGTCGGCCGTACCGAAAGGGCCCAGGCCGATAAGAGGGCCAACGGGACCTAAGGCCAACGTCAAAAGGGCATAGGGCGACGTTGGGAAGTAGACGACGCCGACGCCGACTGAGGTCGGTGCGGTGATGGCTCCATTCCCGAAATCCACCGTCGTGTCAAAGGTGAGGTATAGACAGTTGACCCCCGAGCCGTAAGCGGCGAGACCAATCCCCGTGGGCAAGCCGAGGTGCCGAAGCCCGATGTCCCAGAACGGGGCAATGAGACCAACGGATCCGGTGTCGACTTCCAGTTGCACGGGTCGTCCGCCGTTTATGGATGCGTACGTCACCGGCTCAATGCCACGCTCCGTTAACTGGAGCGGGACGGTTGCGCTGACCGGTGAACCAACGCCCGCGGCCCCGTTGTTGCCATACAACCAGCCGCCGAGCCCGCCAGCCCCACCAGCTGCGTTGATGCCGCCGGCACCACCTGGCCCACCCGCGCCGAACAGACCCGCATTACCGCCAGCTCCACCGACCGTGCCGGTTGTGCCGGCGGCTCCGGCCTGCCCACCGGCCCCGCCGCTACCGAACAGCCACCCGCCGTGACCACCGGCCCCACCCCAAGCATTGGCTCCGCCGGCGCCTCCGGGCCCCCCATTGCCGATCAACCCCGCAGCACCGCCGGCCCCACCGGCTGCCCCCGACGCCGTTGGTGAGTAACCGCTGCCACCGCTGCCATACAAGAGCCCACCAGCTCCGCCATTCGGACTCGCGGCCGTTCCGTTTGCTCCATCACCGATCAGCGAACGCCCAAACAACACCTCGGTGGGAGCATTAATCACAGTCAGCAAGGCGTTTTCCGCGATCTGCAATGGCGAGACGTTAACCCCTTCCGCACCCAGATACGACCACGCCCCACCGCTGAGCGCTTCCAGAAATTGTTGGTAAGACTCGCTGACTTGCGTGCTGAGCGCCTGAAATTGCTGACCATGCTCAGCAAGCAGTTCCGCCATGGCCGCAGATACCTCATCGGCGCCGGCAGCCGCCAGTCCGGTGGTATGACTAGCAGCTGCCGCAATCGCGGACTTCAGCTCAGCATCGACGCTCTCCAAATCCGTTGCCGCAGATAACAACAACTCGGGAAGCACGACCAACAGCGACATCATGCCCTCGGCTCTAATCAGTAATCAAATGCGTGCAGAACAGCCCAATGTGATTGGGAGGTAAGCGGATGCTCATGCGGTCTATCTTGGCACTTTCGAGGCGTAATTGGGCGGTAGCGTTTGACGTGAGGCTTTGGCGCCGGCGGCGCAGTGGGGACCGAATTAAACAGCGCTATAACGGATTAACGCCTTAATCTGCCTGCCGGATTCGCTGGAGCGTGTGAAGGCGGTTCGGTATCCGGCCGCGTCATACCGCTTTCACCAAGCTGTCGGGTCGAGCCGCTCACTTCGCCGAGTGGCCGGCGACGAGCGTCAGTGCTAGCCGATCTCATGTTCGGACCGTCGGGTGCAGGTGTTTCGGCGACATAGGTCGCGGTGACGGCGTTGTCGGGCCGGGACAATCTTGCGCGGCGCAGTTGTCGGTTTCCGGCAAACAACTCGGCGCCCGCTCACACGACCATGGAATTACCAATCCAAAGTTCAGTTGCGGAGGTGTGTGTCTGATGGGCGGCGTCGAGCGAATTGACGGCGGACCCAGGTCGGCGATCGTTATCGGTGCGGGCATTGCCGGATTGTCAACGGCGTGGTTTCTGCAGGAGCGCGGGGTCGACGTCACGGTGGTAGACCGCACCGGCGTTGCGGCCGGTGCGTCCTGGGGCAATGCCGGCTGGATCGCTCCGGGGCTGACGCTTCCCTTGAACTCCCCGTCGGTGCTGCGTGGTGGACTGCGTTCGCTGTTCGACCCGACCGCACCGTTGCACATGCCGCTGACGACCGACGCGGACCTCGGGGCCTTCTTGATGCGTTTCGTCGCAAACTGTCGGCGATCGTCGTGGCAGCGGGCGCTGCGGGCCAATGTAGCGCTCAACGAGGACTGCATCGAAGCATTCGACGTGCTGATCGCCAACGGGGTCGATGCTCCGGTGACCGACACACCGGTCACCGCCGTTTTTCGCGACACCGCGTCAGCGCAGCGGCTGATGGGAATGCTGCGTCAGCTCGAAAAGGCGGGCCAGACAATGGATGTGACCGAATTAGCTGGTGAGGCGTTGCGCGGGCAGGTGCCCCTGGCATCGCCGGCGGTCACCGCCGGGCTGAACATCAATGGTCAGCGTTTCGTCGACCCGCGGCGATTTGTGGAGGCCCTGGGCCGCTCGGTGGTGGCCCGTGGGGCGGTGGTGCGCAGGCTGGAAGTCGACGATGTCGTGAGCTCACGCAACGGCGCGGTGGTTTACGCGCGCCGCAGCGACCCGTTGAGCGCCGACGCGGCCGTGATCGCGACCGGGGCGCGGTTGCCGCGGCTCGCGGGCCGGTGGTTCCGCGTCCCGGTGGCGGCCGGTCACGGCTACTCGTTTACCGTGCCGGTGGATCGCCCCATACCGGGGCCCATCTACCTTCCGGACGCGCGGGTGGCGTGCACGCCCTACAAAGGCGCACTGCGGGTTTCGGGCACCGTGCAATTCCGCCACCCGCATGAACCCCGCGCAACCCTTCGGGTGGACGCCATCGTCGCCGCGGTGCGCCCCATGCTGGACGGGGTGCGCTGGGACGTGCGTAGCAATCTGTGGGTTGGAGCGCGCGCGGTCACCCCCGATGGCCGGCCGCTGATCGGCGAAGTGGCGCGTGATGTTTACGTGGCCGGCGGTCACGGCATGTGGGGATTGGCGCACGGGCCGGTGACCGGTCGGCTGCTGGCCGAACAGATCACCACCGGCAAGCAACCCCAGGGCCTGGCCGAGTTCGATCCATTGCGCAGGACCGGCCGCAGCACGTCCCGGTAGCCCGACCGGGCCGTGCTGCGGCCTCTGACGACACTCCGCTCGATACGTAAGGAACTCATTCAAAATGACCAACAGCAAACGCATCTGGATGACGCGGCAGGACTACACCCGTCTGCACAACGAACTCGCCGAGCTGCGTTCGCGGCCCAGCATTGAGGTGCCCGACGACTTGATGGATTACCACGCGAGTGTCGGAGCCTGCTATTCGGCGCGACGAGCGCGTATCCGCGAGCTTCGAGATGTGCTGAACAACGCGGCCGTCAGCGAGGGCCAGGGTGGCTGTGCGGTGCCATGAAGGGAGCGGAAATGGCTAACACCGAACGCGCGCGGATCTCGCCGCAAGCCTACGAGCGGCTGAAAAGGGAACTGGCCACGCTGCGGCAGATGTATTCGGGTCCAATGGCTTTCGAGGATGCCGACGAACGCAAGGCCGCTGTCCAACGGGCTTGGCTCTTGCGGATCAAACGGATCCAGGATCTGTTGGTTAACGCCGTGGTTGGCGAGGACGGGATCGAGCCGGGCATGGTCTTGACCGTCCCCTACGACGGCGCTGCCGACACTGAGGTCTTTCTACTCCGGGTGCGCGGCGCCGAACATGGCGACGTGCAGACTTACTCGAACCGATCCCCGCTGGGGGCTGCCACTGAGGACGCACGCGCTGGCGTACGCCGCATGTGCACCCTGCCCAGCGGGGCTGACGTCACCATAACCCTGCTCAAAGCCGGTCCGTGCGGCGTTCACACGGCTGGTGGGGTGTAGTGCGCTTGGGTTGCCCACGCACACAGGCAATTTAAGGGACGAGGGGGGAGACGGACGATGTTTGACCTGATTGAGCCGGCGGCGATGATTTTGCTTCTCATGGCGGTGTACTTCCTGGTCATGGGTGTTGTTGCCGGACGAAGGTAGCGAATTACGTTGAACAACAAGGTTAGAAAGGCTGCACATGTCTGCAATCACGGAACACATTGCCGGCGTTGGGGATGCGACGGTGCGCGATGAATTCCTCGGAGGCGGCGCCATAGATTGCCAGAATGCCCTCATTGCATTGAGCCGATGGGAATCCGAAGGTGGTGCACTGTCTCGTCTTGCGCCGCGATTGCCAACACATGCGCACTTGAGTCGAAACTGAACCGTCAGAACCGATCTGGGCGCCTCAGATGGTTTGGTGGCGCCCGAAGAATTCGTGGTCCTCGTTGTAACCGCCGTAGCCGCTGCCCAGCTCGCTGTAGTGTGCGACAAACTCAATGCCCTTGATCCACTTGACGTGCCGGAAGCCGTGTTGCAGTTCATTGCGTAGCCGCAGCGGCGCGCCGTGGCCATAGCTCACCGGCTCGCCGTTCATGTCGTAGGCCAGCATGGTCAGGTGGTGACTCATCTGCTCTATCGGGTGTGCGACGTAATAGATTCCGCCATCGGCGCCGGGACCCAGGGAGTAGAACACCACCCATTTCGCCTCGGGTAGCGGCTTGACGATGTCCATGATCGTCTGCATCGACACGCCACCCCATTTGGCGACACCCGACCAGCCCTGAATGCAGAAGTGCTGGGTGATTTGTTCGTGGTATGGCAGATCATGCAGGTCGGCCAGCGAGAACGCTGTCGGGTGTTCGACCAGGCCGTAGACCCGTAGCCGCCAATCCACGAAATTGTTCTTTTCCAACTCCTTGTATTCGACGGTCTCCGGGTAGGTGCCGTTGTGCCAAAAGTATGGTGACACATCCTTTTCGGTGAATGCGCCCGGCTTTGGGTTGGTGTACTCGAAGAGCCGCTGCAGCGGCCCGATGAGAGCGTAACCGACGCGCTGCACCACGCGAGGGTGGCGGAAGGTGAAGGGTGTGGCGGCCACCCAGCCGATGGCCACCACCACCATGGCCGCGGTGAAGATCGCGAACCCCACCCAGCTGTTGTCGTCGCGCGCGGCGAACATGTGGTTGAGGTTGCGCAAAGCTTCGGTGGCGAAGACCAACGTGACGTGGACGACGATGAAGAACAGGAAGTACACCAGCACCAGAAAATGCAGCGAGCGTGCGGCCTGGATGCTCAGTCGCTTACTGATTGCGGTCAGCCGCATCGACAGGGCCGGCGACATGCCGAGACCGGTGACAACGGCCAGCGGTGCGGCGATGAAGACGGTGACGAAGTACGCCAGTAACTGCAGCGCGTTGTAGGCCACCCAGGTGTTGTCTGTCGGCCAGCTCAGCGAAAGATATTGGAGCGCAACCGATATAGCATTTGGGAAAACGTCCCAGCTGGTCGGCACGATGTGTCGCCATTGGCCGGTAGTGAACAACAGCACGTAGAAGACCGCACCATTGAGCAGCCACAAGGTATCAACGCCGAGGTGCCACCACCGCGCCAGCCCAATGGAATGGCGAATCCCCGGCAACCCCAACTGCGCAGGCAGGCCAACCGAATCGTCCTTGGCCGTCCACAGCGGGTCTTCGGGCACCGGCTTGGCCACTCGCAGCCATTCGTCTTTGCCGGGAGTGGCGTTGCGACTGAAGTAAAGCCGCGGATGATCGCACAGGATCTGAATCCCCGACCGGATGATGAACATCATCAAGAAGAGGTTGAAAAAGTGCGACCAGCCGACCCACGCGGGTATGCCCGGACTGACCCCGGAAGGCACATGGGTACCGGGGTGGCGCTGAATGAACTCCTGCACCGCCGGTACGTTGTGCAGGCCTTTACCGATCGCCACCGCCGCGATCAGCAGGGCGAACCCGATGGGAATCAGCCACAGCAGGTTCAGCCATTTATCGCGCCCAACGCGCAGTCGCGGCGCGATGGCCCGCTTGTCTTCCAACCCGCCGGCCCAGGTTTCTGGGTTGACGATGTCCTCGGCAAGGTGCAGTTCGGTGCGATAGCCCACAGCCTGCTGCGCGTTGTGGGCGCGGTTGTTTGACTTGAGCTTTTCAGTGTCGTGCGCGGCGGTTACGGTTTTTGGGGAATCGACGCATGTGTTGGCGTTGCGGCTGCTATTGGGGGAGTGGTGAATGTGGAATATATTGCCGGCCATCGGATCTCGTCGCCTTAGTTTGTACAAACATGGTTTGTATAAACTCTACGCCTGGCGTGGTTAATCGGGAACCGTGTCTAGACGTGATGGACCGCACATGCGTGGGTGAGTGCTTGGACTTCAGCTAGGAGGGCGACGGCACGCTGGGCGTCGATCCCGACGAGATTCGTGGGCTGCGGAGCTTGCGCACCCGGCTGCCTCCCGTCCGGCCATCTACTACAAGGACTTGCCCCACGAGTTGGAGCCTTGCTAGGCAGGCAATGAGGCATCCTTCGTCGAAATCCTCTGTTGCCGGGACGAGCTCTTAGGGCCCCCCGGGGGAGCTGCCGAGGCGATCCCGCTCAGGGTGTCGCGCTGATCAGCTGGCGGCGCGGTAGGCGGTGTTGGAGGGGTCCGCTCGGCCAGGCTGGCGAGGACGCCGGCCACCACGCGGCCTACGGCACTTGAAGTGTCGATGCCTTCCCTTAGTGAGCGAAGCGGATGCCACGCTCGCCGATTTCCCTGATGGTCGTCCTTAACCTCTGCAGCGTTAGGGCCTAGGCGGTCGATGCCGGCATTGTTTCGCTTACTGCCGACGCCAGCGGTGATCCAGCTCGCGCTCACTTAGGGAGCCGTCTTGTTTAATCTGCAGACCATAGATGCGGGTCTCCACCACGCCTCTCGGATCGAACTCCACATCAATGTGAGTGGGCCGAAACCATCTCGGCTGCGCCACTCCGTTGACGCCGCACGCCATGTCGGGCAGCTGTCCGTCGGCCAGTTCGACGCGATGCACCGAGGTGCCCGCCGACGACCGAATTTTGGTCTCGCTCACTCTTGCTCCTTGGCCACGGCCGGCTGCTTGTTAGCAGCGGCCTACCACCAGACGTCGCTTGACACCGGAACCCAGGGGGTCACGGTGCGAATCATTGTCTCAAGGAGGGGAGCGGGCACTTAACCTACAAAGCCTCACAGCGGGGCGTGTCGCGGGCTTCCATTGGGCACATATTGGGCATAGGCGCCAAGAAAGATTCAGGACGGGCTATCTGAACTGCGTAAAACGTGGTGCGCGATACTGGGATTGAACCAGTGACCTCTTCCGTGTCAGGGAAGCGCTCTCCCGCTGAGCTAATCGCGCTGTGGGGATTCAAGCTGGAGGTGGAGACGGGAATCGAACCCGTGTGCACGGCTTTGCAGGCCGTTGCCTCACCACTCGGCCACTCCACCGCTGGGGATTGATGCCACTTGCACCTTCGAGCGGACGACGGGATTCGAACCCGCGACCCTCACCTTGGCAAGGTGATGCGCTACCAACTGCGCTACGTCCGCGCGCAACGGGCGAGATCGTCGCCCGGTGCGAAGCACGACGATAGTCCACGTGAGCGGGCGCACACAAATTTCTCGGAACGTTGCGTGTCTAGGTTAGCGCTCGCCCAGGTAGTGCGTTCGGTGGTGCCGCCAGTCGTGCTAGTGTTCGACCTCGTTCGCCTCTCGGCGCGGTCCCGTGGCTCAGTGGAAGAGCGTCCGCTTCACACGCGGAAGGTCGCTGGTTCGATCCCAGCCGGGACCACAAGGTCACAGGGTGTTTTGCCAGATCCGGACCATTTCGTTCGATGCAGCGGCCGCTGTGGCAGCCGGCGGCGCCGAGGACCGCTGCACCGACTGCATCAAGAAGCTCCTGGACGTCCCAGATGGGTTCGGCGAGAACTCGTTTCACTGGCTCGGCGTCACGATAGATTTCGACCGTTGGAGTGCCGGTTCTGGCGGCTATTCGTTTCTAACTTCAGCACTCCCGCTCGACCGGGAGCACCTCCGGCTGTGAATCTGGGACCGGCGGATCTCACATTAGAAGCATTAATTGACGGGCCGGAATAATTCGCGCAACCTCCGCAGGCTAAGGCGGTTATTTCGCTTCGCTAGCTAACGAATAATTGAGCGCGATCCGATATTCCGGTGCTCTATTTTTAGTCTTAAGGGCCACTGCAGCACAATGGAATTATAGCGCTATTTCAGCGCAGCACATTTTTCGCGGAAACACTGGTTGTCATCGCTCGACAGCCTTAAAATGCCCTATCACCTGTGACGATGACGCCACACACAAACGGTTGATCATTATTGAGGATGGGTCATGTCAATGGTCATAGTGTTGCCCGAAATTGTGTCGGCAGCGGCGGCGAATCTCACGGATATTCACGCATCGCTCGCAGCGGCCAATCTTGCGGCATCCGTTCGGACAGAAGGCATTGCAGCAGCCGCTGCCGACGAGGTATCGGCGGCTTTAGCGACGTTGTTCGGAAACCACGCGCAGGACTACCAGGCTATCAGCGCACAGGCGGAGAAATTTCAGCAGCAATTTGTCCAGGCACTGACCGCCACGGCGGAGTCTTATCAGCTGACCGAGGTGGGCAACTTTCAGCAGGCTCTGTTCGACACGGTCAATGCGCAGATTTTTGCGGCGACGGGTCGACCGCTGGTCGGTGATGGCCGCAACGCCACTGAGCCGGGCGGCAACGGCGCAGCGGGCGGGTGGCTGTCCGGTAATGGCGGCAACGGTGCGGCGGGAGCCGCAGGCCAGCGCGGCGGCAACGGCGGCGCGGCAGGGTATTTCGGCAACGGCGGTAATGGCGGGGCCGGCGGCGCCGGCGCCGCCGGCGGCGACGGTGGGGCCGGTGGCCAGTGGTCCGGCAATGGAGGTGCCGGTGGCAGCGGCGGCGCCGGAGCGGATGCCGTCATCGCGTCGCACACCGCCCAGGCCGGCGGGGCCGGCGGTCGCGGCGGTGCCGGCGGGATATTCGGCAGTGGGGGTGCCGGCGGCAACGGCGGCGCCGGCGGCAAGGCCACCGGCTTCGGCATCGGTGGTTCGGGCGGGGCGGCGGGCGACGGCGGTGCCGCGGGCATGTTCGGCGCCGGCGGTGCCGGCGGTAATGGTGCTGTCGGCGGCTTCGGCATGCTAAGCGGCGGCGCCGGCGGCAACGGCGGTAACGGCGGTGCCGGGGGAAGTTGGTACGGCAACGGCGGAAACGCGGGGTCGGGTGCCGACACTGGCGGCGGCTTGGGCGGTGGCCATGCCGGGAACGGTGGGCACGGCGGTGCGGCAGGACTTGTCGGCAACGGCGGCGCGGGCGGCAGCGGCGGGGTAAGCAACGTAATTCCCAGCGTAGGTGGCGCCGGCGGCAACGGTGGTGCCGGCGGGCTCTGGTACGGCGACGGTGGCGATGGCGGCTCGGGCGGACGCAGCGGCCTAGTTGTCTCCGTCGGCGGTCCGGGCGGACACGGGGGATCGACCGGCTGGATCGGGAATGGCGGCGCCGGCGGTGCCGGTGGCGCTGGCTCGTCCGGCGGGACCGGCGGCGACGGCGGTCACTGGTCGGGCAATGGCGGGGCTGGCGGCCAGGGCGGGGATAGCTTGGATGGGTTAAAGCCCGGTCGCGGCGGTGACGGTGGCAACGCCTATCTGTTTGGCAACGGCGGGGCGGGTGGCCAGGGCGGCGCGGGAGGCGCTGGCGTTCTTGGGGCTGATGGGGTGAACCCCACTCCCGCCAGTCCAAACGGTGTGGCTGGTTCCGGGACTCCGGGCGGTCCCGGCGCAGAGGGCACCAACCAATTCGACGATGCGGACGGCGGTCCGGGTCAAAACGGCGGGACCGGCGCAAATGGCACCCAGATCGGCCAAACGGGCGGGACCGGAGGTAACGGGGGCGCCGGCGGCAAGGGCTTCTCGGCTACTGGGGACGATGGGGGCGTCGGTGGTCCCGGCGGTGGGGGCGGCAACGGCGGCTCCGGTGGTCCTGGCGCGCCGGGAGGTGACGGAGGCAATGGCGGTGACGGCGGCCATGGGGGCGCCGGCATCGGCGGCGTGGCCGGCTTGCCCGATGCGGACGGTGGCGCCGGAGGCAATGGTGGTGCGGGCGGCACCGGCGGTACCGGCGGTGCCGGCGCACCGGGGGGAACCGGCGGCAACGGCGGCACCGGTGGCGACGGGGGTCCCGGTGGTCATCACTCGGGTGTCGGTGGCACCAGCAGTTCCGACGCCCCCGACGGCATCGGTGGTCCAGGTGGCACCGGAGGCACGGGCGGGGAAGGCGCCGCGGGCGGCGCCGGTGGAGTCGGCGGCCCCGGCGCGGCGGGTGGCAACGGCGGCGTCGGAGGTACCGGGGCTGCGGCAGGTGCCGGCGGCCATGGCAGCACCGGCGCCCAGGGCGGTAACGGCGGTCACGGCGGGCTGTACTCGGGCAACGGAGGCGCGGGTGGCGCGGGTGGCGCCGGCGGCGTCGGCGGTGTCGGCGGCGTCGGCGCGATGGGCGGTCCAGGAGGTGCCGGCGGGGCGGGAGGGACCGGCGCGGCGGCCGGTGTCGGCGGATCGGGTGGGCAAGGCGGCCTTGGCGGCGCCGGGGGTGTCGGCGGCTTGGGCGGAGCTGGCGGTGATGGTGGCGCAAGCGGCATGTGGGGGCATCCGGGCAGTGGCGGGGTGGCCGGTGCCGGCGGCGCCGGCGGGTCAGGGGGCGCCGGGGGTGCCGGCGGCGTAGGCGGTTCGGGGTCGTCTCACGGTGCAACCGGCGCATTGGGAAACGTTGGCGCGCATGGGGTTACGGGCGGCCTCGGAGCCTCGGGGACAACCGGCGTTGCCGGCGGGGTGCCGCAGTCCACCGACACGGTCTTGCCCCCTTCGGTCCGCCCGTATGTCAAGCTCGGTGTCAATTCCAACCACAACCTGCAGTCGCTAAACAGCACCTGGCAAGCCGATCCGATGCCATTTGCGAATCAGGTGATCGCGAACCAGAAGGAATACGTCCAGATCATCAGCGGCGGCCTGCAAAGTGCCGGGCGAGACCTGGGTGCTGGGTTGTCCGAGCTGCCGTCGCACCTGCAAGCCGCATACGGATACTTCAGCGCGGGTGACTCGAGCGCTGGGTTGGGCGAGGTGGAGGACGGGCTGCGCCCGCTATTCGTCACCGGTGCCAGCACCAGCACCAGCACCAGCCTGGACCTCACGGGTGCGACGGTGAACCTTAACGTCGGGCTTCGGGGGCCGGTGGGAGATCTGTTGCCGCTGGTGGCCATTGGGCCACGGATGGTGACGAATTTCGCCCAAGTACTGACGACGCTCAGTGACACGTCGATGGGGGTTTCGGTGCACGTACCGCCCGCGCTTCCGTTCACCCCGTCGGTAGGGGTGCAAGCCGGGTTGCCGGTGACCTTGCTCGTTGATGCGCTGGGTGCCCCCGTCAATGCGGCGTTCGCGATGGAAGACGCCGGCCGGGCCATTTTCGATGCGGTGCAAAGCGGAAGCCCGACGGGGACGTTGGAAGCTCTGGTTGCCGCTCCGGCCATCATCGCCGACGGGTTCCTCAACGGCCAGTACATGCTCTCGGAGTCAGTGCCGGTTTCGAATGTGCCGCTGCTGCATTCGGTAGTGATCGAGATTCCGATGGGCGGGTTGCTAGCGCCGCCGCAGCCCATTACTGCGACGATTACGTCGGGACTTGGGACCTATCAGCTGGTCGCCACTGGAGGCGTCCAAGTCAGCGGCCTGCTTCCCGCGCTGCTGGGCTACGCGCCGCGACAGCTGGCGTCCGCCGTCGGCGGCTTTGCTGGGTAGTCACGCGCGAGCAGGACGGTAGCGACGGCGGCCACCGCAAGAATCGCGATCGAAACCGCGATGGTGGTGTGAAACCCGGCCAGAAATGCGTTTTGGGCTTCGAGGCGAATCTGTCCGCCCAACGCGGACGTGTCCGCGAGGTGTTGGGCGTTACGAATGGATTCTCGGGCGGTTGACAGCTGTGCCGCCGCCAAGCCGGATATAGGCCGGAACGCGCCGGTGTAGGCGGCCGTGAGGACCGAACCGAGCACCGCGATACCCAGCCCGCCGCCCAAGTCATAGGCGACCTCTTCGACGCCGGCGGCTTGGCCGATGTAGTCCTGGGAGACGGCGGAAACGATGGCGTCGTTCGCGGCGACCACCACGACATCGAGGACGAACCCCACTACGGCCAGCGAGCCGGCGAATACCCAGAGTTGTTCGTGCGCGCCCAGGGTCAGCAACGGAATCAGCGCGAGCGCCGCAAGCCCCAGGCCGCACCCGATCGCGACCCGGCTTCCACAGCGGCCCACGATCAGGTGTGCCGAGAGCGAACCGAGGACCGTCGCCGCGGCCATCGGCGTCAGTCGCAGGGCCGCTGCTACCGGCGTCAGACCCAGGAAATTCTGCAGATACTGGGCGAACACCAGGTTCAACCCGACGATGCAAAACACCGCCAGCACCACCGACAGGACCGCAACGCTGAATGACCCTCGCGTGAACAAGCGCACGTTCAGCAGCGGTTCGATCCCGCGGCGTTGCCTACTCAACTGGCGGCGGATGAACCACCACAGCCCGCCGCCGGCGACGGCAAGGCACGTGAATGCAGCGGCGTCGACCCCGTGCCGAGTCACCTGCTTGATCGCCAGCACAAAAGCGAGCACACCCACGATCGACAAGACGACGCTGAGTCCGTCCAGCACCAGCCGGGCCTGTGAGCGCGATTCGGGGACAAGCCGCCACACCAACAGCAGCACCAGCAGCGCCAGGGGGACGTTGACGAGAAACACTGCGCCCCAATAGAAGTACTCGACCAGCAACCCACCGATCACCGGGCCGATCGCGGCGCCAACGGCCGATACCGCCGACCAGATGCCGATCGCCCGCAGCCTTTCCCTGCGGTCGGGAAACGCGACCCGCAGCAGCGACACCGTCGCAGGAAGGATCATCGCTGCACCAACCGCCATCACCGAGCGGGCCAAAATCAGCAGCAACGGCGTGGTCGCGAACGCCGCCGGGATCGACACCACAGCAAAGATCGCCAGGCCTGTCATGAGGAGCCGCTTGCGGCCGAATCGGTCCCCGGCGACCCCGGCGATCAGCATCAGTGAGGCCATCACCAGGGGATAAATGTCTACGATCCAGAGGAATTCATTCGCTGACGGATTCAGGCCCTCCGCGATTTTCGGGGCGGCGACATGTAGCACGGTGACGTCGACCACGACCAGAAACAGCGCGGCGCAGGCGGTGAATAACACCGCACCGGGGCGTCCCACCACCGGTTTGGCCGCAAGCTGCCCGGTTGTCACAACAGTCCGAGCAGTCGCAAATCGGTGACGTACTTGGTGATGATCTGCGGCGTGAGGTGTGGAATGTCTTTATCGGGGCCGACTTTTGCGTCCTGGACCGCCGCGCGGAATCGGTCGGTAGGTATCACCGCCCCGTTGAAGGGCGTCTCGGGCAGCCGGTAGTTGTGCAGCAGCGGCAATAGTGAACCGTGGCGCTGCTTTTCGGGCAGCGCATGCAGGCTGGTCTCGAACCGCCGCAGCCACTCGGCGTAGTCGTCGATCCGCTCGATCGAGCAGCCATAAGAGATGAGCCAGTCGACGAACTCGTCGAAGCCGATGCCGTCGGCGTAAGGGTTCATCGCGTGGTAGGTCTCAAACCCGCTCAGCCCCCGCGCGTCCCGAACCTCGCCCAGGGTGGCCCCCAACGTGGAAATCGCCTCGGCCATGAACTCCACCGGTAGGCCGTCGTGGTGTGCGCTCTGCCGAGCGCCCTCAGCGTCCAGTTCGTAAAACGATGCGGGCGCGATGCCGGTGGCAACCAGGCTGAGCAGCATTCTGGTGAACATGTCGGGCACGTTGAGCTGACCGGCGTAGGTGGTGTCGGCCAGGATCATTCCGCAGCGAAACACCGCGACCGGCAGGCCGCACAAATCGTGGGCTTCGCGCAGCAATACCTCGCCGGCCCACTTGCTGTTGCCGTAGCCGTTGGCGTAGCTGTCGTCGATCCGCCGGGTCGGGCTGATTTCCCGGACGTCGGCGTCCTCAATGAACGCGCCAGGCTGGATCTGGTCGCCGACGCTGATCGTCGACACGTAGATGTAGGGCTTTTGCTTACCGCTCAAGGCAATTCGGATCAGCTCGGCGGTGCCCATCGTGTTCGGGCCGAACAACTCGCTGTACGGCAGCACGTGGTTGACCAGAGCGGCGGAGTCGATGATCAGGTCGACGTTGTCGGCGAGTCGCTGCCAGGTCTGTGCGTCCAGGCCGAGATTTGCCTCGCCCTTGTCGCCGGCGACGACCTCGAGATGCCGGGCGGCCAGCTCCTGATAGTGCGCCAGCAGCTTCGGGTCGCCGCTATCGAAGGTACGGTCCAACCGCGCCCGCGCCTCTTCGTCGGACCTGGCCCGCACCAGGGCAATCACTTTGCCGTCGACCAGGTTCATTCGCTCCAGCCATTCCAGCGCCAGGTAGCGGCCCAGAAAACCGGTGGCTCCGGTCAACAGCACGGTGCGCACCTGGGCGCTGGGTCCCGGCAGGGCGGGAGCCGCGGCCAGTGTGGCGGCGTCGATGAACTTGTCCAGCGTGAGATCGCCGGCGTGCACCTCGGTGGCACCTGACCCGTGTACCGAGGCGAAGGTGGGCCGCATCGCTCCGGGCTTGCGCTCGGCTTCGATGTAATCGGCGATGGCCTGCAGGTCGTTTGCCGGGCTGACGATCACACCTACCGGTACCTCGACGTCGAAGATCTCCTGCAGCAGGTTGCCGAATGTCAACGCCGACAACGAGTCTCCGCCAAGCTCGGTGAAGTGCGTATCCGGCTGCAGGTCGTCGGCAGCTGAGCTGCCCAGCAGCGCTCCGGCGGCGCGGCTGACGGTTTCCAGTACGGGCGTGTCGGCGCCGCGCCGGCGCAGCGCGTGGAGCTCGGTGGCCTGGCTGTCTTCCAGCTCGGCGTAGAGCTGTTCCAGACGTTGGCCGTATTGCGTTTTCAGCTGCGGCCGTGCCGGTTTGCGGGTACCGGTGAGCATGCCGTTCTCCAGCGTCCAGGGCGTGGTCTCGATGAGGAGATCGCGTGGGATCTCATACGGCTGCAGGCCGGCCGCCTTGGCGATCTGTTGTAGCGACTCCATGATCCGCGGCTTGAGCTCGTCGAGGTCGAAGCGTGCCAATGCCTCCTCGGCGGGGACGATCACGGCCAGCAGGTAAGCGCGGGCGCTGTTGCCGTAGATGTAGGCCTGCCGGACCAGCGGGCTGTCGGCGAACAACGGCTCCAGCTTGGCGACGGTGACGAACTCGCCCTGCGAGAGTTTCAGTACGTTGTTGCGACGGTCGAGGTAGACCAGGTTGTCGGGGCCGACTTGGGCCATCACGTCGCCGGTGCGGTAGAAGCCGTCGGCGTCGAATACGTCGGCACTGACTTCTGGGCGCTGGTAGTACCCGGTGAACATGCTTTCGGTCTTGACCAGCAACTCGCCCCGCGGATACGGCCGGTCGGTAAGGAAGTAACCCAGGTCCGGCACGTCGACCAGCTTGTAGTCGAGCACCGGCGGACGCTGCACCTGGCCGTCCATCCAGATCATTCCGGTTTCAGTGGAGCCATAGGCGTCGGCGACATGCATTTCCAGCAAGTACTCCAGCCGCGCCTTCAATTCCGCGGAGCTGGGCGCAGAGCTGGTGAGCGCTGCCACGAACCGGCCGCCGAGCAGGTTCT
This sequence comes from Mycobacterium szulgai, assembly GCF_002116635.1. GTDB lineage: Bacteria > Actinomycetota > Actinomycetes > Mycobacteriales > Mycobacteriaceae > Mycobacterium > Mycobacterium szulgai. Next base: position 138,205 of record NZ_LQPW01000178.1, read on the forward strand.
GCCGCAGCTCGGCCTTGACCTGTTCCTCGATAATCGATCGCTCGCCGCCGCCGACTAGGCGCCGGTCGACTTCCGTCTGGAACTCGGCACAGATCATTTCCCACACGCGTGGCACGAAGTCGAGCTCGGTAGGCCGCACCAACGCGAGGTCTTCGAAAAGCGTCGACAAGTCATTCTTGGCCACGAAATATGCGGTACCGCCGTTGGCTAACGTCCCGTACAGCACCTCGCGTCCCATCACGTGGCTCATCGGCATGAAGTTGAGCGTGATCGACGGATGGCTGCTCTGGGCGATATAGGCATCCGACTTGCGCCAGAACTTCGCGACTCGACTGCGCGGGTACACGACGCCTTTGGATGAGCCGGTGCTGCCCGACGTGTAGATCAACAGCGCCGGCAGATCGTCGGACGGCTCGCCAGTAGGCATGCGCTGCAAAATCTTCCCGCGCTCAATCGCCTCAGCAAGCGTTTCGACGATCACCCCGCAGTCGGCCAGTTGCGTGCGCGCGTCGGCAAGAGCGGCGCGATCGTCGTCGGCCTCGCCGCGGTAGTCGAACACGATCAGCCGACACGGGGCATGGGCGGTTAGCGCTAATTCCACTGCCTCAGCAAGGTTTTCGATGCTCGACGCGATCATTGCCGGCGCGGTCTCAGTGACCCTCGCCCGAAGTTGGCTGATCGGGGCGCTGGTCGGCAGCGGAACGGGCAAGGCGGTCAGTCGAATCAGGGCCAGGTCGACGATCGTGTAGTCCACGCTGGCGCGCCCGAGCAGGCAGACGCAGTCACCGACACCGACTTCCGTCGACGACGCGATCGCAAAGGCGCCAGCGCGGTCCCACAGGTCGCGGTAAGTGAGCGTCTCGAAGTGGGGCAGTAGCTGCTGTGTCTGGCGTCCGGTGTTGGGATCGGTGCTGACTTGGACCGCTCGCTGGGCCAGCGCCGGGCGGTCGGCGTAACCCTCCATGACCGTCTGAATGATCTGCAGGAGAGGCATTTCGGGCCGTTCGACCGCCCGGGTGATCGCGTCGCTGGGCTTGGCGGCAGCGAACTGCTCGTCGGTGGCGTACAAGTGCGCGATGCGGGCAGCGAGCCGCTCTGCGCGCGAATCGGTCGACAAGAAAAGCCCCTTCGGACGGATTAATTAAGTAAGACAAACCGCTGGGAATGGTGGTCGCCAAACGGGAAGCTGGACCTATTCTCGGGCATAAATGGGTTTTCGCGTATGTGAGATGCTTCACGGTAGTCTGTGCGTGATATCACATTGACCAGGAATATTCGTGTCCCATAATCGGAAATGAATTCGCCGGGGAATTTCACCGACATTCGATGGAACGCTGCTCCGGTTGCCGCGGAAGTGGTTCAGCGCAGGAGGCCGACCGGTCCTCGAGGTGCCAGCTTGACCTCGAGATTTCGGGTCAAAGCGACTGCTAGATAACGTGATTCGGGACGCTGGAATTGCGCGTCATCGACGTGCTCGCCGTTCGGCGTGCCGTGCTGCGGGTCGAACCGCAGCCCCTAGCGTGCACGCCCAATCCGTCGAATCATGTCATCGTGGCAAGCGAATCGAATGCGTCAATCAATCAATACGTGAAAATTATCAACGGCCCCGAAGTGCCAAAACCGCAAACCGGCCACAGCCATTCTTCAGGAAAATTGCAGGAACACCAGAATGTGTACAGCCATATCCCAGCGTCGGCGGTTTTGATCAAGCACGGCAACCTCGCCGCCTACGAAAGGTCATCAACGATGCGTTCCAACGCCGTCTTATGGACAGCGGAAAGTCAGCAGTCAGAAGACTCGCTAGTCACTTACGCGCTGGATCGGGACGAGGCCGTAGCGTTACGCAACCTCTCGCACGAGTGTGTTCAGCAATATGGCAGCGCGGAAAATCAGCGTTTGCACGCCGACGCACCGGTCATTGCAGCAGAACTGCCACGCGCTCTTCGTGCGGCGGCCAACAACGCACGCTGTAGCGATCGGCTGCATGCCTTTGTGGTGAGCAATGTCGTAATCAATCCAGAGCTGGAGTCGACGCCCACGCATTGGGCGAAAGCTCAGACCGACGGCAGTAGCTCAGAATCGGTGGCGCTGGTTCTGATTGCCTCACTTCTCGGCGACACCATCGGCTGGCAGACTCAGCAAGACGGTCGGCTCGTCACCGACGTTCTCCCGATCAAAGGGCTTGAGGACTCGTTGGTGAGTTCCTCGAGTCTCACGGAGCTGGGCTGGCATACCGAGGACGCCTTCTCGCCGTATCGTGCGGATTACGTGGGGTTGCTGTGCTTGCGACGGCCGAGCAGGGTCGCCACTACCGTCTCCGGGGTGGACCCCAGCCGGATCCCGAGCGATATCCGAGAGATCCTGCACGAACAGCGATTCATCATCCGCCCAGATTCTTCACACACCAGGCAATTCAACGTTTCTCACTATCGCGACAGCAGCTTCGGTCAGCTGCAGAATATCTATCAGGAGCCGCCCAGAGTCGCCATTCTCAGCGGTCCTGCGGATTGTCCGGTGCTGCGAATCGATCGCGACTTCACCGAGGCTCAGCCCGGAGATGTGGTTGCCGAGATGGCCCTCGAGTGGATTATCGATCACCTCGACTGCCGCTTATACGATTTGCCGCTCGATCCGGGCGAAGCGGTATTCCTGAACAACAACAACGTCGTCCATGGGCGGCGCCCATTCCAACCACGCTTCGATGGAACCGATCGTTGGCTCAAGCGCGTCAACATCGTCACCGACCTGCGACGTACGCGAAACGGACGGCTCGACAATGTAAGCCGAGTAATAACACACACCGCGAACTGAGCCGCAACGCTGTTGGCGCGGTGGGCTTTTCACGTCAACCAGTCGAACGCCGGGGCAGCGCCGAACAGTATCCCGCCACTGCCGGCCTTGCCGTGTGCGCCGTTGCCGTTGGGGCCTAAGCCGGGGCTGCCGCCGGCACCGCCGCTGCCGATCAGGACGGCGTTGCCGCCGTTGCCGCCGTCGGCGCCGGTGGCGTCGAGGTTCTGGCCACCGGCCCCGCCCGCGCCGCCGTCGCCGATCAACGCCGCCTTGCCGCCGTGGCCGCCGACACCGGCGCCAACGCCGCCGGCTCCGCCGGCCCCACCGGTGCCGCCGGAGCCGATAAGCAGCCCCGCATTGCCGGCGGCCCCGCCGGCTCCGCCGACGGCGGCGCCGAAGCCGGCGTTGCCGCCGGCCCCGCCGTGGCCGAACAGGCCGATGGCGTTGCCGCCGGCCCCACCGATCCCGCCGACGCCCATGCCGGTTTCGGCGCCGACTCCGGCGTGGGCGCCGGCGCCGCCATTACCGGCCAGTATGCCGCCGGTTCCGCCGGCACCACCGGCGCCACCGGACAAGAAGCCACCCGAACCTACGCCGCCGGCACCGCCGTCGCCGAATAGCCCTGCGGCGCCGCCGATTCCGCCCGTTCCGCCGTTGGCGGCAGCGCCGGCGTTGGGCCCGCCCGGGCCACCGGCGCCGCCATTTCCAATGACCAGGCCGCCATGGCCACCGTGCCCGCCGGTTCCACCGGTACCCCCGGCGCCGACGTTGGCCCCGCCGGCAGCGCCGTTGCCGCCGTTGCCCAGGAGCAGACCGCCGTGGCCGCCGTCGCCGCCGGTCGCGCCGAGACCGGCGCTCTGGCCCAGTCCGCCGATGCCGCCGGCACCGCCGTCGCCGAACAGTCCGATGGCGTTGCCGCCGATTCCGCCGGCCCCACCGAGGCCGGTGCTGCTATTGCCGCCCAGGCCGCCGACCCCGCCCCGGCCGGCCAACAGCCCACCGGCACCGCCGTTGCCGCCGGCCCCGGCAGTACCGGTTGTGACGCTGTAGCCGGCGCCGCCGGCGCCGCCGTCGCCGAATAATCCGGCGGCCCCGCCATTGCCACCGCCGTGGTGCGACGGCCCACCGGATCCACCGCTGCCGCCGTTGCCGTACAAGATCCCGCCAGCCCCGCCGTCGGCACCGGTCCCCGGCGCTCCTGAGATGCCGTTGCCGATCAGCGGGCGGTTCAGTAACGCTTCGGTGGGCGCGTTGATCACCTTGAGCAGATCCTGCTGCGCCGGGCAGACCCCGCCGGTGCCGGCGGCGCCGCGAGCGCCGTCGCCGCTGGGGCCGATGCCGGGGCTGCCCCCGGCGCCGCCGTTGCCGATCAGGACTGCGTTGCCGCCGTTGCCGCCATTGGCCCCGGTTCCGGTGGTGTTCAGGTTCTGCCCACCGGCCCCGCCATTGCCGCCGTCACCGATCAGCGCAGCTTTACCGCCAAGGCCACCAACACCGGCGCCCTGGCCGCCGACCGCGCCGGGCCCGCCGTTGCCGCCGCGGCCAACAAGCAGACCCGCGTCACCGCCGGCGCCGCCGGCTCCGCCGAAGGCGGCACCGAACCCGGCGGTTCCACCGGCACCGCCGTTGCCGAACAGCCCGATGGCGTTGCCGCCGGCCCCGCCGGCCCCGCCGACGCCGACCGCAGTATCGGCGGCGACCCCGGCGTGGCCGCCCGCGCCGCCGTTGCCGGCCAGCATGCCGCCGGTGCCGCCGGCCCCACCGGCGCCACCGGACAACAAACCACTCGCCCCGGCGCCGCCGGCACCGCCGTCGCCGAATAACCCTGCGGCGCCGCCGATTCCGCCGACCCCACCATGGGCTGGGGCGCCGGCGCTGCCGCCGGCGGCACCGCCGGCGCCGCCGGTTCCGACGATCAGGCCGCTATGGCCACCGTGCCCGCCGGTCCCGCCGATGCCCCCGGCGCCGGTGTTGACCCCGCCGGGGCCGCCGGCCCCGCCGTTGCCCAGCAGCAGGCCACCATGGCCGCCGTCGCCGCCGGCCGCGCCGAGGCCGGCGCTCTGGCCCAGTCCGCCGATGCCGCCGGCGCCGCCGTCGCCGAACAGGCCGAGGGCGTTGCCCCCGGCCCCGCCGACTCCGGCCGGGCCGGTGCCGCTGTTGCCGCCGAGGCCGCCGAGCCCGCCGCGGCCGGCCAGCAGGGCGCCGGCACCGCCGTTGCCGCCGGCCCCGGCAGTGCCGGTTGTGACGCTGTAGCCGGCGCCGCCGGCGCCGCCGTCGCCGAATAATCCGGCGGCCCCGCCATTGCCGCCGCCGGGGTGCGTTGGGCCGCCGGATCCGCCGCTGCCGCCGTTGCCGTACAAGATCCCGCCAGGCCCGCCGTCGGCACCGGTCCCCGGCGCTCCGGCGGTGCCGTTGCCGATCAGCGGGCGGCTCAGCAACGCTTCGGTGGGCGTGTTTATCGCGGTGAGCAGACTTTGCGCGACATTGGTGGCTTCGGCGTGGGCATACGATGCCGCGCCGGTGGTTAGGGCGTTCACAAGCTGTCGATGAAAGGCTGTCGCCTGGGCGCTAAGGGTCTGATATGCCTGCGCGTGCGCGCTGAACAACGCCGCCACCGCCGCCGAGACCTCATCGGCGCCGGCCGCAAGTAACCCCGCCGTCGGTCCTGCGGCGGCCAAATTCGCTGCAGTCAGTGTGGTTTCGATGCGTGCCACATCGGCCGCGGCCGCCAGCACGAGCTCAGGCATCACGTTGACGAACGACAAACTGGTTTCCTAGCTGATTGAGGAGCGCCGCTGCTGCCTGTCAGTCTCATTAGCCGCCGAGTATCGCGTCTAGCAGATTGTTTCGACCAAATCGTTGCGTGAGCTGAAAGTGTCGTGCCGGTGGGTACGAGCAATGACATTCCCCGGTGACCCGAATTACTCAAAGCAAAATCACATGAAATACCGATGCTCATCGGCCATGCGCCCGACTGAACTACATATGCGTTGAGCTGCGCCGATGCAACTGTCAACCATTTCAAGCAGTTTTATTGCTTTCACGCCACTCTTACGGAAACGTCTAGGAAGCCGCGCAATTTCGGTCCCTACTGATTTGGGGGTGTCATGACACTTTCCCGCCGGCGCTCGCTGGCCACCTTCGTCGTGATCGTGGCGAGCATCGCTTTCGTCTGGGCCGTTGGCCTGTTCGCCCCCAGAGCCCAGGCGTTCTACGTCACGAACCATGAAACGATCACGCGCGCGGCGCTGCCGGCAGACCAGGTCAGCCAGTTGGCCGTCAACCAGATACTGATCGGTCCGCCGCCGGGAGCGGGTGCGATGGGAAGCGACGCATTTGCCACCGACGAATTCCGGCATCTCGACAACTCGATTACGCCGGTGGACATTTGCAACCGGGCTCAACAAGCGTGGGACACCTTTTCACCCGTCGTGCTCAGCGGCTCGGTGCTCACCCCGGCGGGGCAGGCGAATGGACCGGCGGCCCGCGCGGCTTTCGGGGCCCTTGTGCATACCCAGCAGGACTTCTACGCCCACTCCAATTGGGTTGAGGACAACATCGCCGTAGGTCAGCTGGATCGGCTCGCCCCGCCGATCTTCCCCGCATGTAACCCGGCGGCGTTTCCCCCCGATCTGCACACCGGATACTTCAACATCGATCTCTCCTCGCAATTCCCCCTGGAAGGCTGCCCGCCGGCAGGCCCGCCGCCAGGGTTCCAGGAGTGCCACACGACGCTGAACAAGGACGGCCCCAAGGCCATCCGCGGCGCTCAGGCCGTCCCGGGCACCAACCTGACCAACTACGATCTTGCGACCCGACTGGCGACCCAGGCCACCACCGACCTCTACGTTCAGGTACGCGACCTGGTTGCCAGCACCAACGGGCCGGACGCGGCGACGGCGCTGTTCCAGCAAGGCGGACCCATGCCGTCGCTGTCTAGCCTGCCCAACCTGGCCAATGTCTATCTAGGCACCGGGTAGGGGACCGGCGCTCGGTGTTGGCGGGCCGAACCGGGCGTTATGGCATACGTTCGGACGATGAGCAGCGAAGGCATCGGCTACCTGAAATTCGAATGCCCCCAAGGCCATCCTGTGGGCAGGGTTCTCAAGGACGTGCCGCATCAGGCGGTCCAATACGATCCCGGAGCCCAGGTCGGACCACGCCGGTTCTGGCCGCAGGAAGACGAGCAGCCGCTGTTCAAGGCGCATTGCCGCTTCTGCGATAAACCCGTGGCCGAGTCCACTGCTTCCTTGCAGAACCAATTGCGTGCCGTGCTCGAAGACCCGTCGGCAACCTCGGCGATCGCCACCTTGCCCTACGGCTAGGCCCGCCCGCGGCCTAGGGTTGTCGAAAGTGTCGGTTTCCCACATGATTTTGATCGGCCTGGCCGGGTTGGCCGCCGGCGCGATCAATGCGCTCGTCGGCTCGGGCACCCTGATCACCTTTCCGACACTGGTGGCCCTGGGCTATCCGCCGGTCACCGCGACCATGTCGAACGCGGTCGGTCTGGTCGCCGGCGGTGTTTCGGCCACTTGGGGCTATCGCAATGAACTGGGCGGTCAGTGGGACCGGTTGCGCTGGCAGATCCCGGCGTCGCTGGCCGGCGCGGTGCTGGGCGCCTTCCTGCTGCTGCATCTGCCTGAAAAGGTCTTCGCCGAGATCGTGCCGGCGCTGCTGGTGCTGGCTTTGGTTCTGGTGGTGATCGGCCCGCGGATCCAGTCCTGGGCGCGTCTGCGGGCCGAGGTGGCCGGCCGTTCCGCCGAACACATCACGCCGGCACGCATGGCCGCGCTGGTGCTCGGCACGTTCGCTGTTGGCGTCTATGGCGGCTATTTCACTGCCGCGCAGGGCATTCTGCTGGTCGGCGTGATGGGTGCCCTGCTGCCGGAGTCGATGCAGCGCATGAACGCGGCGAAGAACCTGCTGGCGCTGGTGGTCAATATCGTTGCGGCACTTGGCTATACGTTGGTCGCATTCGGCCGGATCAGCTGGCCGGTGGCCGGGCTGATCGCGGCGGGCTCGCTGGCCGGTGGGTTGATCGGAGCGCGCTACGGACGTCGGCTCTCGCCGAACGCGCTGCGCGCCACCATCGTGGTGGTCGGCGTGATCGGGTTGTACCGGCTGCTCACTGTGTGAGCGGCGGTGCGAGGCCCTACTATTCGCCCATGCCGGTTTCTCCTGAAGACGCGATCGAAGCGATCCGGGGCACCGGGGGAGCCTGTCCCGGTTATCGGGCGTTGCACGCCAAAGGCACCCTTTACCGTGGCACCTTCACCGCAACCCCGCAGGCCGCCGGCCTTTCGCGGGCCCAGCATCTCGACGGCTCGCAAATCCCCGCGCTGATCCGGTTCTCCAACGGATCCGGTAAGCCAGACCAGCGCGACGGCTCACCGGGCGTGCGCGGCATGGCGGTGAAATTCACCCTGCCCGACGGCAAGACCACCGACGTGTCGACGCAGACGGCTCGGCTGTTCGTCTCAAGCACGCCAGAGGGATTCGTCGATCTGCTGCGGGCGCTGCGGCCCGGCCTGACCACGCCGGTGCGGCTGGCTTCCTACTTCGCCACCCACCCCCGGCTACTCGCTGCCCTGCCCGTGCTGGGCGCCGCCGGCCGGGTGCCGGCGAGCTACGCCACCGCCGAGTACCACGGATTACACGCCTTCCGCTGGGTCGGCCCCGACGGCAGCGCCAAATACGTTCGCTACCATCTGATTCCGTCAGCCGGCGCGAAGCATCTTTCGCCGCTCGCCGCCCGGGCAAAGGGGCCGGACTTCCTCACCGACGAACTGAACGCCCGACTGGATGCCGGACCGGTGCGGTTCGACTACCGCGTTCAGATCGCCGGACCGAATGACTCCACCGTCGACCCGTCGGCGCCGTGGCAACGCAACGACACCGTTTCCGTCGGCACCCTGGACATCACCGGCCTGGACACCGAACGCGAGCACGGCGACGACATCGTCGTATTCGACCCGATGCGGGTGACCGACGGCATCGAGCCGTCCGAGGATCCGGTGCTTCGGTTCCGCACCCTGGCCTACTCGGCGTCGGTCAAATTGCGCGCCGGGGTGGATCGCGGTCCCGAAGCGCCGCACACCTGAAAGCCGGGGACATACGATGCGGACCATGGCTACGGAAACTTCTGTGGCGCGAGCCGCCACACCAATCCCGCTGCGAGAGCGGCGACGCGACTGGTTTTTCATCGTCATGTTCTCGTTGTTCGCGCTGACCTCGTTGGTCACCGACACCATCAACCTGACTCAGCCGAGCGCCAACTCGTGGTACTTCGTGGAAAGGTTCATGTTCGCCAACGGCAACGAAACGCTGATTCTGCAAAACCCTCGCTTCGTTCAGGTCTCCGTCGGATTTGTGTCGGCGCTGTTGTTCGGCCTGTTCTACCTGGTGCTCATCTATGCCTTTGTGCGGGGCCGGGATTGGATTCGGCTGCCCGCCGTCTTCTTCGCGGGGATGGTGGTCATGAGCGCCGGCGTGTACCTGGCTGTTGGAATCCTGGGCGATGCGCCGCTTTTTCAGCGGGCCTGTGGACCGGGATCCACCTTCGACTACAAGTTCGTCAACGCCGGCCTGTCCATCGCTTACAACCTGCCCTACCCGGTAGTTGCGTTGCTCCTCGTCGCGCGGATGTGGCGCGAGTGTCCGTTCACCCGCTTAGCGTCCTAGCGGCTGCTTCATTGATCACGTCCATCACGTCGCCTCGTTGCCGCCAGGCCCGCAGCTGACGCATCGCGCCGTTGCCTTCGGCTGCGATGCGTTCGAGTTCCCAGACGACCCTTTCGTATTCACCGAGCTCATCCAGCGCCGGATGCACCCGCCGCACCAGAGCGCACAACTGCTCGCGGGCCTGCACCGCCGCACATCCATCGATCAAGTTCAGCGTCCGCCCCGATAGCCCGTCGTGTGCCGACATCCAGTAGGCCGCGCGAAGCGCGCCCGGCGGCAGCCGCTTGGCTTCCTCACCTTCGGCGCACTCGTGCAGCGCGGTCATCACCGCAGCTCTGATCAGGGTCGCTAGCAGGACCGTTTCGGCGACGGTGGCCGGCACGTCGGCAACCCGGACCTCCACCGTCGGGAAGTTCGCCGACGGGCGCACGTCCCAATAGATCATCTTGGGATCCAGGATCACCCCGGTGTCGACCAGCATGTGCACCGTGCGCTGGTAGTCGTCCAGTGAAGGGAAGTAAGGCGGTGCGCCGGCCGCCGGCCAGCGCCGCCACAGGACGCTGCGCCAGCTCGCATAGCCGGAGTCGGTGTTGCGATAGATCGCCGAATTGGCCGACAAACCGAGCAGCGAGGGCAGCCAGGGCCGCAGCCAATTGCTGACGTGGATGGCAGCGGCGCGGTCGGGCACCTGCACATGCACATGACACCCACAGATGCCCTGCTCATGCGCGATCATGCCGAACCGGGCCGCGATCTGTTGGTAGCGCGGAGTGTCGGTGACCGGGAAATCATGCGGCGTGGCAGGCGGAAGGCCCAGGGCCAAGAGCCGTACCCTGCACGCCTCGGCCGCATCGGCCGCAGTCCGTCGCAGCTCGAGTAGCTCCTTGCCAAGTTGCGCGCTTGTCGTGGCCACGCCGGAGCTGGTCTCCACCTGGCAACTACTCAACTCCAATTGCAGTGTGGCGCCACGGTGTCCGGCCTCGGCGGCAACGGCGGCATTGCGCGGCGCCGGTTCGCCGTTCTGCGGGTCCACGAGGAGGAATTCCTCCTCGACGCCGACGGTCGGAGGTTCGCGCTCCGAGCGCTGCGCGCTCATATCCGCAAGCTACCCCCTGCCTGGAGGTCAAAACCCTCTGGTCTGCCAGGGAATCTTTAGCCATGTCAGCGATTTGCTTGTCTGAACCCGATACTCTTCGGGAGAATGGCTAGTTTAGAAGGCTAGTTGACAAACCCTAGATGAGAAGCCGAGACGATCTCGGGCACGCGGAGCATTTCACTGGGATCAACGTGCATCACCTCGCGCGTGGTTATGAAGGAGCGGTTTAGCTGTGTCGAGTCCTCGGTTGAATGATTCCGACCTTGTCATCGATTCTGCGGAAGAGCTCGTTGCGCAGGACGGCATAGATGCCGTGACGATTCGAGCGCTCACCAAGGCGACCGGCGTCTCCAACGGCGCGATCTACCGAACGTTCGAGTCACGCGGGGGCTTGCTCGGCCGCGTCTGGATCCGCGCGGAACGCCGTTTCCTGGACCTGCTGACCAGCCTTGTCGAAGACGCCAAGAAGCAACCCACCGACGACCCGCTGGACGCGGTGTACGCGGCGGCCGAAACATCACTGCTCTACCCGGAGATGTATCCGGGATCGTCGGCGCTGCTTATGACGGTGCGGCGCGAAGAGGTGGTAAGCCAACCGATGCCGCGCGAGATCGCCGATCAACTGCGCGCTTCGGAGCAGGAACTGGCCAACGCCATGGCGCGGCTGGCCGAAGACCTGTGGGATCGCAGCGACACCAGCGCGGTCGACCTGATCGCGACCTGCATCGTCGATCTGCCGAAATGGATCGCCCTGCGCGGTCAGCGCTACAGCATGCCCATTTTGCGCGATTACCTGCGCGCCGCTGTGCGCTCGGTGCTCGAGGTGGGTCCGCCGCCCCAGGGCGCCGGACAGGAAGTAGCGGCCAGCGAAGTGGCGTCGGGCGCCGCCCGTCACGGAGCGGCATAGCCGCCCGCCACGGGACGGCATGGCCCCCAGCTTCTGCTAGTAAGCAGTCGCGAAATCAATCATCGCGGGGCTGAAGTCTTCGCGAAAACGCGTGTTTGCGTCGGTGTAAGCGTAGTCTGCGGGTCGGGCTGATATCGACAAGGGGTCTATTGTGGCAAACTTCCTGACCTTGCCGCCGGAAATAAACTCTCTGCTGATTTTCAGCGGTGCGGGCTCGGCTCCGTTGCTGAACGCGGCGACCGCCTGGGACGGCCTGGCCTCGGAGTTAGCGACCGCGGCATCACTGTTCTCGCGGGCTACGACCGACTTGGCCGCCACGTCGTGGCTGGGAGCGGCCTCGGCCGCGATGACGGCCGCCGCTGCCCCCTATGCGGATTTCTTGAGTACCGCCTGCGCGCACGCGGCGGGCACCGCTGAACAAGCGCGCGCGGTGGCCGGTGCGTTCGAGGATGCGAGAGCGTCGACTGTCCATCCACTGGAGGTGGCGGCCAACCGCTCCGCGTTCGCACAGTTGATCCGCGCGAATTGGCTGGGGCTGAATGCGCCGGCGATCATGGCCGCTGAGGCGCGGTACGAGCGGATGTGGGCTGCGGACGTGGCGGCGATGACGGGCTATCACGCCGGCGTAGCGGCCGCGGCGGCGCAGTTGCCGGGCGAGCTGCAACTGTTCCTGCAGAACCTGCCCAATCTGGGTGCCGGCAACAAGGGCAATGCGAACATCGGACAGGGCAACACCGGCACCGGAAACATCGGCATCGGCAACAGCGGCACCGACAACAGTGAACTGGTACCCCCACAGGCGGGCAATTACAACGTCGGCGGTGGAAACAACGGCAGCAACAATGTGGGTGGCGGAAACAGCGGGAACAACAACTTCGGATTCGGCAATTTCGGCAATGGGAACATCGGCTTTGGGAACGGCGGCCCGACCAACTTGTCCAATCCGAACGTGTTCGCCTTCCACCCAGCGCTGGGCAACAACAACGTCGGCATGGGTAACACCGGTAGCAACAACGTCGGCCTCGGGAACCTTGGCGACGGCAACATAGGCGGCGGGAATACCGGAACCGGCAACATCGGAGCGGGAAACACCGGCGTCGGCAACTTCGGCTTTGGGAACAGCGGCAACGGAAACATCGGAATCGGGCTTGTCGGAAACGGCCAGGTGGGCATCAACCTCGCCGGGCTGTTCAACCTCGGCAACGGCAACATCGGCTTGTTCAATTCAGGCGATCACAACGTCGGCTTCTTCAACTCCGGTAGCGGCAACATCGGCATCTTCAGCTCGGGCGTCAACTCAGTGTTTCCCGGTCATATCAACAGCTTTGGTTTCGCAAACTCGGGTACCGGCAGCCTCGGCTTCGGCAATTCGGGTGCGGGCAATGTCGGCTTCTTCAACTCTGGTCTGCTCAACACGGGGTGGGGGAACGCGGGTTCGATCAATACCGGCGGATGGAACGGAAACAACCTCAATACGGGACTGTGGAACTCGGGCGAGGCGAACACCGGCTTTGGCAACTCCGGCCACGTCAACACCGGCTTCGGCAACGCGGGCAATGTGAACACCGGATTCGGGTTCGCCACCGATGCTGGTGAAGTCGGCATCGGCGCCGTCGACAATTCAGGGTTCGGCAACAGCGGTGGCGGCATCTCGGGCTTTGGAAACACGACAAGCGGTAACGGTGAAGGGATTTCGGGCTTCTTCAACACGGCCAGCCCGGCGGGGCACACCGGGGTTAGCTCTGGCTTCTTCAACATCGGCATCACCGCCGCCATGGGCCCCTTCCCGAGCGGCGCGCTGAGCGGCTTCAACTCTGGCTTGCTCAACACCGGGACCGGCAACTCGGGGCTGCTGAGTCTTGCTCAGATACTGCTGAAACTGACCTGACCGAGCTCTGCCGTACCGCGCCTCGGCCAGCACACCGACGAGATCCTCGCCGAAACTCGACGCCCGTCGGCAGCCCTAACTAGTTCCGAGAAATCACCGGCGGACGGTGTCTGCCGCCAGGGCGGAGTCCACGGTCGGGTAGACGGAAAGCGCGCCGCTCAATCCGCACGCGTCAATGACTCGCGTGACGATCTGCTGATGGCTCACCAGACGCAGTTCAATGCCGCGCCGACGGCACCGTTCGGCCTCATCGGCTAGAACGGCGAAGGCGCAGCAGCCCATGAAGTCGACGTCGGTGACATCGACGACGAAGGGCCCCGGTGCGGTGGCCCCGGCCGCCGCTTCGCTCACCAGGTGGCGCCAGGTGTCCTCGTTGCAGGCATCGATCTCGCCGCCGGCATGGATCAGCACCGCGTCGCCGCTGCGGTCGGTCGTCGCGCGCAGTGTGCTGCGCGGGTCGCCGAGCTCGTAGACGAGTCGAGTACTGAGTGTCAGGTGGGTGGATACGGACTCGGCAATAACCAGGCTCATCGTGCACTCCTAAACGGCCGGCGCTACAGCGCCGCCCATGGATGCCCGTCCTGCGTGTCTGAAGACAGACTAATTGCGGATCTGAATCTCATTTGTATAACGAGACAGGGCGGTCTGTCTATAGGGCTGGCTTAAGAGTATGGTGAGGCTCGCTATGTCCAGCGATGATTCCGTGACGGTCGTGCCTGCTCGCGAACGAATTTTGACCGCGGCATACGGCTTGTTCAGTCGCCGGGGCATCCGGGCGGTCGGCACCGACGAGGTGATCGAGCGGGCCGGGGTGGCTCGGGCGACGCTCTACCGCCACTTTGCGACCAAGAACGACCTGGTGCTGGCGGTGCTGGATCGTCGCGAAGAGCTGTGGACGCACGGCCTGATCGAGGAGCAGTCACGCCAGCGCGGCACCACACCGGAGGAACAGTTACTGGCGATCTTCGATGTTCTGCACGAGTGGTTCCAGCGACGCGACGGATATGAAGGCTGCTCGTTCATCAATGTGTTGCTGGAGTTGGGGGCCGATCATCCCGTCGGGCAAGCCTGCGTCGCGCATATCGATCAGGTCCGCGAGATTGTGCGTCGCCGTGCGGTGGCCGCCGGTCTCGAGGACGTCGAGGATTTCGCGTGGTCCTGGCACATCCTGATGAAGGGCGCCATCATCCTTGCCGCGGTGGGGGACTGCCAAGCCGCCCGGCGGGCCCAGAAGATGGCGCGCGTTCTCATCGAGTCGCACCGCCCGCAAGCCGCGGCAGAACAGGGCGAGGCGACCGCCTGAGTCAGGCGGCGGGGGTACCGGTCTTGCGGTAGTGCTCGTCTTCGAGTTCGGCAATGGCGCGAGAGGTGCGTTCGCGCAACAGGATCGCCGCCACTAGGCCGCAGACCAGTGCGATGACGAGTGCGATCCAGGAGAACCGCTGCAACCACCGCTCGGCGGCCACGCCGGCGAAATAGACCAGTGCGGTAGTGCCGCCGGCCCAGCAGATGCCGCCGCTGACGTTGGCCACCAAAAAGCGCGGATACGGCATTTTCAGTGCGCCGGCCAGCGGTCCGGCAAAGATGCGCAGCAAAGCGATGAAGCGACCGAAGAACACCGCGCGAACGCCCCACCGGCTGAACGTTCGCTCGGCGAGTGCGACGTGACCGGGGCCGAAGTGCTTGGGGAAGCGCCGGCCGAGCCGGTCGAACAGCGGCATGCCGAACCGGCGGCCTATCGAGTAACCGATGGAGTCGCCGATCACCGCGCCGATCACCGCGGCGATTCCGACGCCGATCGGGTTGACCGCCAACTCGTGATGCGAAGACAGCAGCGCCGCGCTGACCAGCACGATCTCCCCGGGGAGGGGAATGCCCAGGCTCTCGATCCCGACCACCCCGCCGACCAGCAGGTAGACCGCCAGCGGCGGAATTGACTGCAGCAGGGCCTCCACGTTCATGGAATAAGAATGCCTGACACAGGCTGAATGTGCGTCACAACGGGCCCGATACTGTCGTCACAAGGACAGCATTGGAGGGTTAGTGGAATTCAACCTCGCCCAGATATTCACGGCGGTGGCCGCGGCCAATCCCGACCGGGACTGCATCGTATTCGGGGATCGGCGTTTCACCTTCGCGCAAACCGACGAACGCGCCACCCGGTTCGCCCGGGCGCTGCACGCGTGGGGGTTCGGTGCGCACCGGGAGCGTTCCGAACTGGCGCCCTACGAGTCGGGGCAAAGCCATCTGGGGTTGTACCTGGCCAACTGCAACGAATTCCTCGAGGGGATGCTGGGGGCATACAAAGCCCGTGTCGCCCCCTTCAACGTCAACTATCGCTACGTTGCCGACGAACTGGTGTACCTGCTCGACAATGCCGGTGCGGACGCGGTGATGTACCACGCGCGGTTCGCCCCGACATTGGCAGAGGCTTTAGAGAAGGCTGCGCAAAAGCTTGATCGCCAGCCGCGGCTGATCCACGTCGACGACGGATCCGGGAACGACCCACTGCCCGGGGCGGTGCGCTACGAAGACCTGCTGGCTGCCATGACTGACGAGCCGCTGGACAGGGAAGGCGTGTTGCCCTCGCCCGACGACCTCTACATCCTCTACACCGGCGGCACCACCGGCATGCCTAAAGCGGTGCTGTGGCGCCAGCACGACATCTACCTCAACGCCATGAGCGGACGAATTCTGGGCGCCGAGATCGCCACCAGTCTGGAGGAGATCGTCGAGCGGTCGCGTCCAGAGGGGCCCGGCTCGCTGACCGCGGCACCACTCATGCACGGCGCCGCGCAGTGGGCCGCGTTTGTAAACCTCTGCAGCGCAAAGCCGTTCGTGATGGCGCCGACTACCACGCATTTCGACGCCGCCGAAACCCTGGCCCTGGCCAGCCGGGAGCGGGTGATGTCGATGTCGTTCGTGGGCGACGCGTTCGGGCGGCCGCTGGTCAATGCCCTCGAGTCCGGCGATTACGACTTGTCTGGCCTATTTGTGGTGGTCACGGGTGGGGCCGCGTTGAGCGCACCGATCAAGCAGCGGTTTCTCGAACTGCTGCCGAACGTTACGATCCTGGACGCCGGCGGCTCGTCGGAGTCCGGAACACAGATGGGCCAGGTCTCCAACCGGCTGCAGAGCGCCACGGGCCGGTTCGCCCCCGGCCCCGGGGCCGTGGTGGTCAGCGAGGACATGACTCGGATTCTGTCGCCCGGCGACGAGGAGATCGGCTGGCTGGCCCAGCAGGGCAATATTCCGATGGGCTACCTGGGTGACCCGGAGAAGACGGCGCGCACGTTTCCGGTCATCGACGGGATCCGGCATTCGGTTCCCGGGGATCGGGCACGCTGGGACGCCGACGGCGAGATCGAAATGCTGGGGCGGGATTCGGTCACCATCAACTCCGGCGGGGAGAAGATCTTCGCCGAAGAGGTCGAGGCTGCCATTGCCGAGCACCCGGCGGTTTACGACGTGGTGGTCGCGGGCCGTCCCAGTGTGCAGTGGGGTCAGGAAGTCGTCGCGCTGGTCCAGTTGGTTGACGGCGCGCAGGCCGAGGCCGAGGACATCGTCGCCGAGGCGGCGCGGCACATTGCGCGCTACAAGCTGCCCAAAGAGGTGATCTTCTGCGCCAAGGTGCAGCGTTCACCGTCCGGCAAGGCCGACTATCGATGGGCTAAAGCTCAAGTGACACAGGCTAATTGAAGAATCCCGACTGGTCGTTGCCCTTGTTGAAGCCGCCCGAGCTGCCTGCTCCGGAGTTGCTCACGCCCGAGCTGTTAACGCCCGAGTCGAACCAACCGGAGTTGTACGAGCCCGAGTTGCCGAAGCCCGCCAGCGCGAAGCCTGTGTTGTAGAAACCTGCGTTGCCCCGGCCGTCGAAGTTGTGCACGCCTGAGGTGAATCCGAAGGAGTCCGCCGTGACATTCTGGAAACCCGACATGTCGCTGCCCGTGTTGTAGAAGCCGGACACATACGTGCCCACGGTGCCGAAGCCCGAATTGACCACGCCCGCAGGAGTATCCGAGCTGCCTGTGCCGGTGTGGAAGTTGCCCGAGTTGAACAGGCCGGTATTGACGCTGCCCGCATTGAACATGCCGGTGTTGAAGTAGCCGGAATTGAAGGAGCCGGTGTTGGTCCCGTAGCCGGTGTCGTAGGGGGCCACGTCGGGGAAGTAGCCGCTGTTTCCGACGCCGGTGTTTCCCGAGCTGGCGTTGCCGAAGCCGACGTTGTTGAAGAAGGCGTTTCCGGCGCCGACATTGTTGCTGCCGGCATTGCCGTAACCGAAGTCGTAGTCTCCGCCGTTTCCGAAGCCGGTATTCACATAGCCCGCGTTCCAGAAGCCGGTGTTGGTGTTCCCGGCGTTGCCGAAGCCGAAGTTTGAATTGCCGGAGTTGAAGAACCCGACGTTGTTGTCACCGGAGTTGAAGAAGCCGATGTTGTGGTTGCCCGAGTTGCCGAATCCGAAGTTCCCGGTACCCGAGTTCAGCGCCCCGATTCCGACCTGGTTGTCGCCGGTGAGCCCGAAGCCCACGTTGTTGGTGCCGTGGTTGCCGAAGCCGAAGTTGTAGCTGCCGTTGTTGCCGAAGCCGAGGTTGTAATCGCCGATGTTTCCGCTGCCGAAGTTGAATGAGCCGATGTTTCCGCTGCCGAAGTTGGTGCTGCCGATGTTTCCGCTGCCGCGGTTGCCGTCGCCGTGGTTTCCGAAGCCGGCATTCCCGCTGTAGGACTGCAACGAGTATTGGTCCGAGTGCCCGTTGCCGCTGCCGAAGTTGAGGTTGCCGATATTGCCGTTGCCGAAGTTGGTGACACCGGCGTTGCCGCTGCCGACGTTGGTGTTGCCCCAGTTGCCGCTGCCCAGGTTCGCGTTGCCGAGGTTGCCGCTGCCCAGGTTCGCGTTGCCGTCGTTGCCGCTGCCCAGGTTGGCGTTGCCCCAGTTGCCGCTGCCGAAGTTGTGATCGCCGAGGTTGCCGATGCCCAGGTTCCAGGCGCCGGTGTTGCCGATGCTGGTGTTCCAGGACGCTAGTTGAGCCGCGGCCGCCGACACGTCGGCGTGGTAGCCGGCCATCGCCGCCACATCGGCGGCCCACATCTGTTCATAGCTGCCCTCTGCGGCGGCAATCGCCGGCGCGTTCTGGCCGAACAGATTGGATAACACCAACTGCACGAAGGCATTTCGGTTGGCCGCCACCGCCAGCGGGTGAACCGTGGCCGCCCGTGCCGCCTCGAACGCGCCGGTGACCGCCTGGGCCTGGCGTGCCGCTCCGGCGGCCCGGCCGGCTGCGGATTGCAACCATGCTGTGTACGGTGCGGCCGCGGTCGACATCGCCGCCGCGGCCGCCCCTTGCCAGGCCTGACCCGTGAGCCCCGAGGTCACCGAACCGAACGATCGCGCTGCCGAGGCCAGCTCGTCGGACAACCCGGCCCAGGCCGTCGCCGCTTCCAGCATCGGGGCCGCACCCGCTCCGCTGAAAATGCGCAACGAATTGATCTCCGGGGGCAAGACTGAAAAGTTCATTGCGCGCACCCCTTTGTCCGCTAGACGAAAAACGGTACAGCGGACGGTCTGCAAAAGCTGGAGTTTCGCGACCTCTAGTACAGAAAACGCGCGCGCAGCCGCTCGAAAGCTTTGGGCTCCGGGCAGTTCGTATACCGCTCGTACAGCTCGCGAGCCAGCACCGAGACTGGGGTAGACGTGGTGTCCAACTCGAAGTCGTATTCGGCATCGGCGTGGGCCGCTCGGGCGCTGCCCCGATTCCAACCGGGGTGGCGGTCGCCGCGTTCTTCCTCCCGGCGGGCGCCTTCGTCGTCGGACACATGCACACCCACCATCCATACCGGGCAGCCCTCGAAGATCCGCAGCGCGTCGATCAGCCACTCCCGTTTCCAGATCACGTCGTCGGCGATGACGTTCATCCCGTTGTCCAGGTGGGCTTTGATGGCTCGGTAGCGGGCGTACATGGCCTGGTCCAGCAGCGGACCCGGGTGCACTGTGAACCATTCCAGGCCGTCGGCTTCGACGATGCTGTCCCAGGTGTAGTACTCCGGCCGCACCCGGGCCAGATCGAGTTGTTCAGGCGGCAGCGCGAACCAGAACAGGTCGATGCCGATGTGCACCCAGCATTCGCCGGCCAGATCCTGAAAAGCGCGCGCGAGCGATGTCTTTCCGGCGCTGGATCCGCCGTTGAGCAGGATGAGCTTGCCTGTTGTGAAACCCGCCATAGGTGTCGGAGGGTATCGCAACCCCGACGTCGAGCGACCGAAATATCGAGGTGTAGCGGGTTGTCGCAGCGTTACGCTTCGGTAGCCACTGTCGTTACCGGTGAGGAGCGCGCAGATGTCTCTTGTGGTTGTAACGCCGGAGTTGGTGTCCGCGGCGGCTTCGGATTTGGCGAGTATCGGTTCCGGGCTCGCTTCGGCCAATGCAGCGGCGGCCGCGCCGACCAACGGGTTGCTGGCAGCCGCCGGCGATGAGGTGTCGGCGGCGATTGCGGCGGCTTTCGGTTCGCATGCCCGGGGCTACCAGGCGCTGACCATGCAGGCGTCGGCCTTTCACGAACAGTTTGTACGGGCTTTGACTGCGGGTGCGATTTCTTACGGAATCGCCGAGGCCGCCAATATGTCGCCGCTGCAGCAGCTGCTGGGTGTGGTGAATGCGCCGACGCTGGCGTTGTTTCAGCGTCCGCTGATCGGTAACGGCGCCGACGGTATGGCTGGGACCGGGGCTCCGGGCGGCGATGGCGGGATCCTGTGGGGTAACGGGGGCAAGGGCGGCTCCGGCGCCGCTGCGCAGCCCGGTGGTGCTGGCGGGGCAGCCGGGCTACTGGGCAACGGCGGGGCTGGCGGACCGGGCGGGATCGGGGCGGTCGGCGGGTCCGGTGGTCGAGGGGGACTTCTGTGGGGCGGCGGCGGCGCGGGCGGACTGGGCGGTTCGGGCGCCATTGACCCGGTGACGCTCCAAGTTGTCCCCGGCGGGAACGGCGGAAGTGGTGGAGCTGTCAGCCTGTGGGGCGCAGGTGGCATGGGTGGAGCAGGAGGGCAGGGCATCGTCGCCCCCGGCAGCGGCGTCACCGCTTCCGGCGGCATGGGTGGCGCCGGCGGGGCAGGCGGCGTATTCGGCCATGGCGGCGCCGGTGGGGCAGGCGGCCTCGGGGCGGCAGGGGGTGACGGCGGCGCCGGCGGACAACTGTGGGGCACCGGTGGTGACGGCGGCAAGGGCGGGTCGGCTGCGGTCGGCCTCAACGGCGGTGAGGCCGGACGGGGCGGCAACGGCGGCAACGCCGGCTGGTTCGGCAACGGCGGCAACGGCGGCCTGGGCGGGGCCGGTTACGGCGGCGCCGATGGCGTCAACCCGCCGTCCACCGGTACGGGGCAGCCCGGCAACGCGAGCTTCGACGAGGTCTTCGCCGGAAACGTCATCGTGGGGCCTGGCGACGCCGGGGCCGCCGGTCCGGCAGGAGGTGGTGGGGGCGCCGGCGGGAACGGGGGAACCGCGATCTCGGTAGCCGGCGGCACAGCCACCGGTGGTGCAGGCGGCGCCGGCGGCCAGGCGTTCGGCGGGGGTGCCGGCGGCAACGGGGGCGTTGGCGGCAATGCTGACTCCTTCAGTGTCAGTGGCAGCGGTACTGCCTTCGGGGGTACGGGCGGAAACGGGAATGCCGGCGGGCCGCTCGGCGGTGCGGGCGGTACCGGCGGGCCGGGCGGAAATGCTCAGACCCAAAACAACGGCGGGACAGCCAGCGGCGGCGCGGGTGGCCACGGCGGCGCCGGAAGCGCCGGTGTGAACGGTCTCGACGGTGGCAAGGGCGGGGCCGGTGGAAATGGTGGCCGCGGTGGACTTATCGCAGGCGACGGGGGAGCCGGCGGACTCGGTGGTGCTGGCGGTGGCGGTGGTGTCGGTGCGGCTGGCGGTGCCGGTGGCGACGGGGGGCACGGCGGGCAAGGAGTGGCCGATTCCGGTACGGCTCAAGGCGGCATCGGCGGGGACGCCGGTACCGGCGGAAACGGTGGCAAGGGAGGAAACGGCGGCGCCGGCGGAGTCGGGGGGACCGGTGGCGCGGGCGGGATGCTCCTGGGCAACGGCGGCGTCGGCGGTGCGGGCGGCCTGGGCGGCATCGGCGGAGTCGGCGGTTCCGCAGGCGCCGGCGGCGCTGGCGGAGCGGGAAACATCGGCTTCTCGTTCAACGGCCCCGGTTTCGGAGGTGCGGGCGGCGCGGGGGCTGATGGCGGCACCGGCGGCACCGGCGGCAACGGCGGTCAGGGAGCCGCCGGTGGTAGCGGCGGCGCCGGCGGGCTCATCGGGCTGTCGGGTGCCAGCGGTGCCAGCGGTGGCGGCGGTGCCGGCGGCCAGGGCGGGTCCGGAGGCACCGGCGGGACAGGGGGCCCGGGCGGCGACGCTTCACGCCAGCCGGGCTTGCCAGGCGCTGGCGGCGACAACGGTGGCCAGGGCTCCTCTGGCCAGCCGGGCTAATTGTTTGCTGTGCTGGTGATTTCGTGCGCAACCGCGTCGTGCTCGCGCGCGTCGATCATGGGCCGATATCCAGGCGTTAACCCTAGGATCTGCAACCGGATAACGAACGACACGCGGTTGGTCAAATGCTCTTCGACGCGTCTGCAGCGGGGATAGGATTTGTTGCTGCCCGGTGCTCGATGCTTCGCGGCGACTATTGGCTTGTCCGGTGCGGGAGGTCTCAGATGTCGTTTGTGTTTGCGGTACCGGCGACGGTGACAGCCGCGGCAACGGATTTGGCGGGAATCGGGTCGGCCCTCACGGCGGCTAACGCGGTGGCCGCGCTGCCGACGACGACGGTGCTGGCCGCGGCAGCCGATGAGGTGTCAGCGGCGGTGGCGGCCGTATTCGGGACGCATGCCCAGGAATATCAGGCCCTCAGTGCGCAGGTGTCGGCGTTTCACGAACAGTTCGTGCGGAACCTGACCACCGGGGCCGGCGCGTATGCCGCTGCCGAGGCTGCCGCCGCATCGCCGCTGCAGGACCTGCTGGGTTTGATCAACACGCCAACCCAGGTGTTGTTCGGGCGTCCGCTGATCGGCAACGGCGCCAACGGCGCTGCCGGGACCGGAGCTCCCGGTGGTGACGGCGGCCTGCTCCTGGGCAACGGCGGCAACGGCGGGTCCGGGGCGGCCGGACAGGTCGGCGGTGCTGGCGGCTCGGCGGGGTTGTTCGGCAACGGGGGGACCGGCGGCAGGGGCGGTGACGGCATCGCCGGATCCGGTGCCACGGGCGGGGCCGGTGGTCGCGGTGGCTGGTTGTTGGGTAATGGCGGAACCGGCGGTGCCGGCGGTCTTGCCACGGCGGCCGCGGCAACCGGCGGTGCCGGCGGTGTCGGCGGGACGACGGGGCTGATCGGCAACGGGGGCATCGGCGGCTTCGGCGGGGGCCGTGGCCTTGGCGTTAGCGGCGGGGTCGGTGGGAACGGCGGGGTGGCC